>DASXDW010000119.1:0-16696 GCA_036490435.1 Solirubrobacteraceae bacterium | reverse complement strand
CGCGCTCGCGCTCGGTCAGCCGCGCCAGGAGCGCCTCGCCGACGGCGTCGACCGCGGGGATGTGGCGCTCGAGCACCGCCCGGCCACCGGCGGTGAGGAAGAGGCGGTAGCGGCGCGCGTCGGTCTCCGAGCGCTCGCGGTCGATGAGGTCGCGGGCAGCGAGTCGCAGGCACACCTCGGCCAGGGTCGAGGTGTCGATGGAGAGCGCGCCGGCGAGCGAGTTCTGGTCGGTGCCGGGATCGGTGGCGAGCTTGGCCAGCACCGCGAACTGGACCGAGGTGAGCTCTGAGCCGACGAGCTCGGCCCAGCGGGCCTGATGCTGCTGCTGTGCGCGCCGGATGAGATGGCCGGGCGCGGCGAGCAGGTCGAAGGCGGGCGCGCTCAGCTGATCCACGGGCCCCGGGTCCAGCCGTCGAGGTCGTAGTCGGCCAGGCAGCGGTCCACCAGTTCGCGCTGCGCAGCCGCGATCCCGCGGGCCTGCGAAAAGCGCAGCATGTCCAGGCGCATCTGCTCCTGATTGCCCGAGTAGTTGACCTCATACCAGGCGTGGCGACCGGCGAACTCGCTGCCCATGGCGTCCCAGATGAGCTTGAACAGCTTGATGCGCTCAGCGGCGTCGCCCGAGGAGCCGCGGTAGTAGCGGTCAAGGGTCGGGCGCAGCTCGGAGCTGCGGAGATCCTCGGAGCTCGACGGGATGACCAGCGGGGCTCCGCCGAGCTGCTCGGTGAAGATCTGGCGTGCCCGCCCGAAGGCCTGGGTGCCGAACTGGCGGATGAGCACGGCGTGCTCGATCGCGGGCACGATGCTCTGGCCTGGACCGGGCTGGGTGTCGTGGCACAGCGAGGTTGTGATCGCCCAGATGAGGTTGCGCCACCCCATGAGCTCGCCCATCGCCGCCTGCACGCCGCGAAAGCCCTCGGTGCCGTTGGTCTCAAGACCCGCCGCCAGAAGCCCACACAGGAAGTCGAGCTTGACCGCCAGGCGCGTGCCGGACTGCAGCGTGTAGCGCGGCATGAACCCAGACTGGGCGTAGAACGCGGTGGCGCGCTTGACGTCGCGGTAGACGAGTACGTCCTCCCAAGGGATCAGCACGTCGTCGAACACGATCACGGCGTCGTTCTCGTCAAACCGGCTCGACAGCGGCGCGTCGAACGGCGAGCGCGCGCTCAGCTCGTACGAGGCGCGGGACACCAGCTTGACGCCGCGGCGGGCCATCGGGGCGATGAAGCACAAGGCGTAGTCCTCGGCCTTGCCCTCTTCGAGCTCGACGGCACTGTTCTGGGCCACGAAGGTCGCGTGGGTCAGCGCCGAGCCCGTGGCGAGCATCTTGGCACCGCGGACCACCATGCCGTCGTCGCGCTCGGACACCACGTGCACGTAGACGTCCTGGACCTCATGGACCGCCTTGCCCCGGTCGATGGGCGGGTTGATCAGGACGTGATTGAGGAACAGCGCCTGCTCGGCGTAGCGCCGGTACCACCCCCGCGCGCTGTCGCCGAACGGCGCGTACCAGTCCGGGTCCGCGCCCAGGCTGGCCATGAACGACGCCTTGTAGTCCGGCGTGCGCCCCATGTACCCGTAGGACATGCGCGACCACGTCGCGATGGCCTCGCGCGAGGCCAGCAGGTCTTCGGAGGTGTGGGAGGGGCGGAAGAACCGGTGGGTCACGAGCCCGTCGTTGTCCTCGCTGACCAGCGTGTCCCGGGTCTCGGGGTCGTGCATGGCGTCGTACAGCGCAGCCACCGAGCGCGCGGCGTTGCGAAATGCCGGGTGTGCGGTGACGTCGTCGACGCGCTGGCCGTCGAGCCACACCTCGCGCCCGTCACGCAGGGACTCGAGGTAGCCCTCGCCGGTGAGCAGGCGGTCCGCCGTCTCGGTCGTCACTCTCGCTCCTTGGTCCGTGTACGGATGATCCGTGTACGGACAGTATCGGAGCTGCGGCAGGGGTGGACGGCTCGGCCGCCCGCCCTGTAGCCTCGCGCCGACGGCGATGGCTCAACGGGACCACGATCGCGGAATGCAGCCCGGCCAGGGCCGCTCACGCGCGGGTTCGCGGCGCAGCGGCGACGGTCCGGTCCTCGCGCTACAGCGCAGCCTGGGCAACCGTGCGACCGCCCAGTTGCTCGCGCGCAAGGGCGCGAACAAGGGGACGTTTGAGAACAGCGTCCAGATCGGCAAGCTCGGCCCGATCGAGATCACCCAGAGCAACATCGGCGACTGGATCGCCCACAAGAGCAGCGCTCAGGACCTTCTTGTGACCACGGCGACCGGGAAGCACTCGAGCGAGCTCAAGAAGATGGCTGACGGGAAGACCAAGGTGGACTCGCTCCAGGTCCAGGCAATCGTCGGCGAGAACAGCTGGGTGATCGTCACCTTCAGCCATGCCGTCATCCGGAACTACAGCGCCGACGCGACGGGCAAGACCGAGCAGTGGAAGGCCGTCGACTTCGACGCCGTCCACATCGACCGGACGTCGATCGGGGCACCGCGCGGGTAGGCCATCTGGGCGCTAGGGGCGGCGCCGCTCCTGAAGCTCTGCCGCGGCGAGCGCGGTGATGTCTCCGACGTAGAACGCCTCGACGTGCCAGCGCAGGTCGTGACCGTCGGCCGGTCGCGGCGTGTCCACCAACCATCGCCCACGCGCTGCAACGCGCTGCACGTGACGTCGCGCCGGCCCGCTCCCGACGGGGTGACCGGCGCTGGAAGCAGAACTCAGATCAGACATCGACACCCGCCTTGCACAGGGGTCAGGATTTGTGTCAAACGCTACTACCGCCCACGGCCCACGACAAGGGCCTGCGGGACGGGTGTGGGAGGAAAGGTGCCTCACAGACCCAAAATCTCCCAGCACGGGTGGCGGCCGACCGGCAGCCAGGGGTGTCGGCGCATGGCCGTTCTCACCACCGATAGCATCCACGCTGGTGAGGCTGCACCGCGACCGAGTTGACCCACCCCGCCCCGTCATGCGTGCAATGGGGCGGCGGGCGCGGGGTGTCGCGTGTGCGTGCGCCGTGGCGGGCGTGCTGGCGCTCGCCGGATGTGGGACCGCCCCCAATCCACCGATCGCGTTCGTCCAGAACTACCTGAACGCGCTCGGTGGGGGTGACTTCGCCACCGCCTGCGCCATGGTGGACGGCCAGGCGTTTGCCGCGCTTCAGCAGGCAAAGCACGTGCGCACGGGGTGCGCGGGCCTGTTCCGCCGCTGCCTGCCCAAGCAGGCGCTCGCCCTCAAGCGCGATCAGACCCAGTTGCTCTACGCCAACATCAACGTCACCCTGAGCGACAAGGGGCAGATCGCCAACGCCGACACGAGCGCCACACCGGTGGCGACCGAGCTCAAGCACGTGACCCTCAAGCACGAGCGCGGAGTGTGGAAGTTCACGGGGTTGGGGCACGCGATCGAGGCGTGCCGGCCGTCGGCGCACAAGCCCCGTCACAAATCCGGCCACCGGGCCCGGCACAAACATGCGCAGCCCGCCTAGTCCCTACGCTGAGAGCGTGCGCATCCGGCGACTGTTCACCTCTCGTAGCGTCAAGGAGGAGCCGGTGTCGATCGGCGACCCCCGGTTCGACGGCTGGGAGACGGTCAGCACCTTCGAGGACCGCGAGACGGCGGTGGCTTGGCGCGATCAGCTGCGCGGACTGGGGATCGCGGCCGGCTGCGTGGCCGATCACCCGCTGGACCGTTTCGGCCGGGGAGACATCTATCTCGTCGTCCCGCCCGATCAGTGGTCGCGAGCGACCGAGATCGTCGACAACCTCGACTGAGGTCCCCCGCGCCGCTGCCTTGAGCCGGTGACGTGCGCCGGGCTGATCCGACGTCCCAGCAGGGGCGCGCTCGGGCCTGCGGCCTGGGCACACCCGCCGACGGCGTCAGCCGACCTCAGGAGCGAGGGCGTCCGCGCCCGACGGTGTGAAAACCGAAGTGACGCAGGACGAAGCGCTGCAGCGCGGCGCCCGCGGCGGCGATCGGGTGGCGGTGGGGGGTAGGAGCGGACTCCATGGTCCACTTATCTTATAGTTGAGCACGCAACAAGTCAACCCAGTGCAAGCCCGCCGGGGGACTTGAACCCCCAACCTTTTGATTACAAATCAAGTGCTCTACCAATTGAGCTAGGCGGGCGCGGCCGTCGGCGAAGTCTGGCAGGGCGCGCGGGCCGCGTGCTCAGGCGGCGGCGCGGTCCTGCTCGCACTCCCACCACGCGATCGTGTCGGCGATCGTCTGGCGCAGCGGGATCCTGGGCTCCCAGCCGGTCAGCTCGTGTAGCGCGGACGGGTCGCCGCGCAGGTCCATGACCTCACGGGCGCGCACGCGCGACGGGTCGACCGTGTGCGCCACCTCGATCGGCGCCAGCAGCTCTGCCAGCAGAGCGACCTGCTCGCCCGCAGACACCGAGCGGCCGGTGCTCACGTTGAACACGCCGCCAGCGACGCCCGGCTTGCCCGAGGCCAGCGCCTGGGCGAGTAGGCGATATGCCCGCACGACGTCGCGGACGTCGGTGAAGTCGCGGCGCGTGTCGGGATTCCCAGTGACGATCTCAAGGCGCGCCACCCCCGCACGGCGACCCTCGGCGGCCTGGGAGGCCAGCGACGACAGCAGGAACGTTGGCAGCTGTCCAGGGCCCGAATGGCTGAAGGGCCGGGCGCGGACGAACTCCAGACCGTAAGCCTCGGCGTAGACCTCGGCGAGCATCTCGCCCGCGGCCTTGGACACGGCATAGGGGTTGGCGGGGCGCATCGGCTGCGCCTCGGTCGCCGGCAGCCGCTCTGGGTTGCCGTAGACCTCGCACGAGCTCACCCACACCACAGGCACCCCCCCGGCGACGTGGCGCAGAGCCTCGAGCATCCCGACGGTGATCGCGTCGTTGTCGCCCAGGGTTTGCGCCGGTGCCTGCCACGAACGCCCGACCGAGGTCAGTGAGGCGAGGTGGTAAACGAGCTCGGGAGCAGCCTGGCGCATTGCCATGCTCACCGCGTCGGGGTCGCGCAGATCGACGGGGACGCCCCGACCGCACCCGTCGGGAACCAACCCGCGACGGGAGAGGCCCACCACCTCGTCGCCGGCCTCCGCGCACTGGCGGCACAGCCACGAGCCCGCAAAGCCGGACGCGCCGGTGATCAGGACCCGCATCGCGCGCCGGCGCTCGCGTTCGTCAGGGCGAGTCGTGCACGGACACGGCGTGCTCGAGCGAGCCGTGTCCGTTGGAGGAGTACGGGCTCTCAGGCTCCGGGGGCTCGGCCTCGGGCTCGGCGTTGATGCGCCGCTCCAGTTCGCCCAGGACGACGCCGAAGAGGAGGTGCCGCCAGGCGGCCTGCAGGAAGGCCACCCGGTTGCCACGCAGCTTGGGCAGGTCGCCCCGCGCGGGGTGAAGGCGGTCGGTGAGGGCCACCAGGGGCCACAGCGCGACGTGCTCAGCCAGCGCTGCCGCGGGACCCCGCAGCTTCGGCGGCAGCGGGATCGCCGGCGCGACGTTGGCGTACACGGCGCCGAACAGGGCGCCGTCGGCCATGTGGATGCCCAAACCGACTCCGAGCCAGCCGGTGTTGCGCGTGACGGCCTTGCCCAGCAGCTCGACGTCGTCGTAACGGCTGGAGAACACCACCTTGTCCAGGGGCTGCTGGAGCGCCCAGACCGCCGCGGCCACCGCTCCGCTGACGGCGCCACGCAACGTCTTGGTGGAATCCAGGCCCGCGCTCACTGCGTCCCAACTGTAACGGGCGCAGTCCCGGCGGGTACCGCATTGTGCGATGGAGCACGACCGTTATTACCGGAGAGCGCGCGAGAAACGAGCCAACCTTCTGATCTACGGATTCGTCCGCGTGACGTTCCAGGCGTTCTTTCTCGTCTACTTCCGCTTCAAGCGGATCGGGCGCGAGCACATCCCCAAGCGCGGGCCGGTCATCATCGCCTCCAACCACCGCAGCTTCCTGGATCCGTTCGTCATCGCCTGCATGGCCCGGCGCCCGATGTACTACGTGGCCAAGAAGGAGATCTTTGACTACAACCGCCTGCTGGCCTGGGTGTTGGCCGCCCTCGGCGCGTTCCCGGTCGACCGCGGCGCCGGTGATGCGGACTTCATCGGCACCGCCAAGGCCATCCTCGCGCGCGGCGACATCGTCCTGATCTTCCCTGAGGGCACCCGCACCCGCCCGGGCTCGCTGGGCCAGCCCAGGCGCGGGGTGGGCCGCCTGGCGCTGGAGACCGGCGTGCCGGTCGTCCCCGTTGCGGTCCTGGGGACCGAGGCGATCCGCAAGGGGTGGCGCATCCGCCCCCACAAGGTCAAGATCCGCGCCGGGCGCGCACTGCGCTTCCCGCAGGTCGAGCACCCGTCCGTCGAGCTGGCCGGCGCCGTCACCAACCGCATCTGGCCCTGCGTCATGCTCCAGTGGGAATGGCTGGGCGGGCTGCCGCCGGTGCGCCGCGTGGCCATCGTCGGCGCCGGGGGTTGGGGCACGACGCTCGCCGTCTGCCTGGCGCGCGCCGGCCTCGAGGTGGATCTCGGCTGCCGCACCAAGGAGCAGGCCGAACGCCTACAGGCGGCGCGTGAGAACGCGCGCTACCTGCCCGGGGTGCCGCTGCCCGACGCGGTGCGCGTGCTGCGCGCCTCCGAGTTGAGCCTGGAGGGATCGGACATCGTCTGCCTCGCGGTGCCGGCCAAGGCACTGCCCGCGGTGATGGCCGCCCACGGTGGACGGATCACCAGCCGCGCCGGGGTGCTCGTCGTCTCCAAGGGCGTGGTCCCGCCGCTGGGCACGCTCCCCTCGGCGTTTGCCGCCGAGCGCTGCAAGGCCCGCGCCGTCGGCGTGCTGGGTGGGCCGGCCAATGCGACCGAGATGCTCGAGCGCGGCGGCTCGGTGGTGGTGGCCTCTCTGGATCGTGGCTTCACCCGCCAGCTCAAGGAGATCCTCTCCGCCGTCAAGCTCGACGTGCTGGTCACCAACGACGTGACCGGCGTAGAGCTCGCCGGCGCCGCCAAGAACGTCGCTGCGCTCGCCGCGGCCGCCGCCGGCTCTCAGGCGGGGGCCAACGTCGCCGGAGCGGCGGCGGGCAAGGTGTTTGCCGAAATCGACGCCCTCGCCCGCGCTCGTGGCGGCCGGCCCGAGACGTTCGCGGGCGTCGCCGGGGCGGGCGCGCTGGTCGCCAGTGTCGTCGACGGCGCGTCGCGCAACCACCGTGCCGGCGAGCTCCTGGCCCAGGGGATGCCGGCCTCGGAGATCGGTCACGCGCTCGGCCAGGGCACCGAGGCGGTCGACTCGGTCCCGCTGCTGGCCAGTGCCGCCCGCGCGGCTCAGCTCGACACCCCGGCGCTCGACGGCCTGGCTGCGCTCGTCGAGGGGCGGATCGATCCCCACCAGTGGGCGGCGACGGTCACCGAGCCGCCGCGTCCGAAACGATCCCGGCCGGTGCGCGCCGCGTGATGCCGATCCCCCGGAACGCACCGAGCGGAGGTAGGCTCAACGTGAATTGCCACCCGATGCCCCCGAATCCAAGGCAGAGCTCGACGCCCGGTTCACCGAGCTGTATCGCCGCCATCTGCGCGACGTCTACACCTACAGCTACTACCGCATCGGCAACCACCACGACGCCGAGGACATCACCGAGCAGACGTTCCTGCAGGCCTACCGCCATTTCGAGCGGGCGCTGCGCGAATCCGATGGTCGCCCGCTGCGGCCCTGGCTCATCCGGATCGCCCACAACCTGGCGGCGAACTTCTACCGGGACCGCTCGCGCAAGCCAGAGTCGGCCATCGAGGACGCCGGCTTGATCTCCGCGCCCCACACCACCGAGGCGCTCGTCGAGGGCCGCGAGGAGCTCAAGAGCATTCTCGAGGGAGTCTCACAGTTGCCCGACGACCGGCGCAACGCCCTGATCATGCGCTTCGCCCTGGGGATGGACAACCGTGAGATCGCCCGCGCGCTCGACCGCACCGACGGCGCCACCAAAGTCCTCCTGCACCGCGCCATCCGCCAGCTCGAGGAGATGGTGAGCGAGCCCACCACGACCCCCGGAGAGGACGCGTGAGCAGCGGCACCACCGATTTCGAGGCCCTGTTGCGCGAGGCGCTCAGCCCCGTGGACCCGCCCGAGGGCCTCACCGCGCGTATGGAGATGACGCTGGTCAGCCTCACCGAGCTCGCCCAGGACGAGCTCGAGGCCTGGGAGCTGGCGACCATGCGCGACCCGCGCAACTGGGTCCGTCCCGCCGCGGCGGTGCTCATCGGCGCCGGCGCGGGCACCGCTCTGGTGGTGCTGCGCGTGCGCAGCCGACACCGCTCGCGGCGCCAGCAGTCGTCCACCCTGCGCGAGCTCGCCGGCCGCACGTTCCAGGATTTCGCCGAGGAAGCGCGGCGGGTCCTGCCCGAGCGCTGAGCGAGCATCCGACGTCCGCGGTCGAGGGCCCCATGGGGCCGCCGGCGCCTGGCGGGCACCGCCAGGCCCGCTGATACCGTCAGCGATCCATGGCGACCTGCTATCGACACCCATCCCGCGAGACCGGGGTTTCGTGCTCCTCGTGTGGGCGGCCGATCTGCCCCGACTGCATGACGCCGACCTCGGTGGGGATGCGCTGCCCGGAGTGCGCGCGCGACCGCACCAAGGTCAAGACCGTGCGCAGCCGCCCGTCGGCGCCGATCGTCACGCAGATCCTCATCGCCATCAATGTGGCGGTATTCATCGGGGAGACCGCCACCGGCACCCCGCTGGGTGGCGTGAACGGAACCGCGCTTGGCACGCTGTATGAGAAGGGCGCCCTGTACGGCCCGCTCGTCGTGCACCAGCACGAGTACTACCGGCTGCTCACTTCAGGATTCCTGCACGACGGCATCTTGCACATCGCCTTCAACATGCTGTTCCTGTTCTTCATGGGGCCGGTGCTGGAGCCCGCCATCGGGCGCGTGAACTACGTCGTGGTGTACTTCGCCTCACTGCTGGCGGGGTCGTTCGGGGCGCTGCTGTTCTCTCCTCAGATCCCCACCGTGGGCGCGTCGGGTGCGTTGTTCGGGGTCCTCGGCGCGCTGATGGTCGTGTCTCATTACCGGGGGATCTCGATCTGGCAGAACGGCCTCGGTATCACCCTGCTGATCAACATCGTGTTCTCCCTCAGCGTGAGCGGCATCTCGATCGGCGGCCATCTAGGGGGCTTCGTTGGCGGTGGCATCTGCGGCTGGCTGATCGTGCGGGTGGGCGAACGCCGGAACATGCCGGCGGCCGCGATCGCCGGGTGCGTCGTGGTGGCGGTGATCAGCGTCATCGCCGCCATCGCCGTCGCCGGCGGCGCCGGCATCGCGCCCAACGGCATCACCATCTGACCGTCTGCCGCTCTACAGCTCTACAGCTCTACAGCTCGACCGTGAGAGCCCGGGCGGCCCCGGGAGGTTCGGGCACCAGCTCAGGGTGCAGGATGTGGGCCAGCAGCTCCAGCCCGTCGATGATCCGCGGGCCGGGCCGCGAGAAGTAGGCAGCGGCGTCGACGGCGACCACCTCTCCGGCTCCGAGCGCCGCGAGCTCGTCGCGGTGCATCTCGGCCTCGCGATGAGCGATCTCCGCGTCATAGCCGCAGGGCATGACGACCACGATGTCGGGCTCGACGGCCGCCACCTCCTCCCACGTGCGCTGCTCGGAATTCTCCCCGGGAGAGCCCAGGAGATCGTCGCCACCCGCGAACTCGATGAGCTGGGGCGTCCAGTGGCCGGCCACGAACGGCGGATCGAGCCACTCCAGGGCCACGACCCGCGGCCGCCGGTGGGCAGTGCGCGTGAGGACGCGGACGCGGTCGATCCGTGCCGAGGCCTCGCGCACGAGGTCGACCGCGGCGTCCTTGGCGTCGGTGGCCTGCGCCAGCGTGCGGGCGTCACCCAGCACCTCGCCCACGGTGTGCGGGTCCAGCGAGACCACCATCGGCTGAGTTTCGATCTCCTCCGCGACGGCGCGCACGTCATCGTAGGAAACCGCGCACACAGAGCACAGCGCCTGGGTGACGATGAGGTCGGGTTCCAGGTCGTGCAGCGCCTCGGCGTCGAGCTCGTAGATCGACTCGCCGGCCAGGGTGCGCTCCTTGACCGCGGCGTCGATCTCGGCGGCGCTGAGCCCCGCGGGGAGCACGTCTCGGGTGATCTTGGGCAGCGCCTGCGCCGGAGGGGGATAGTCGCATTCGTGCGTGACCCCCACAATGTCATCGCCGAGGCCGAGCGCGAACAGCATCTCGGTGGCCGACGGGACGAGGCTGACGATGCGCATGGGTCAGGTTTGCGCGCCGCGCGCCCGTGGGAGTGTGAACGAAAGCGGATAAGGAGAGGACATGCCGGAGTTGCTCAACGAGGAAGAGGTTGTTGTGAGGCTACGGCGTCTGCCGTGGGAGCGCGAGGGCGACGAGATCGTCCGCGAGCGGCGATTTGACGACTTCAAGGAGGCGGTCGCTTTCGTCAACCGGGTCGCCGACGTTGCGGAGGAGGCCAACCACCATCCCGACATTCTGCTGCACGGCTGGAACAAGGTGAAACTCTCGCTGACCAACCACTCGGCGGGCGGCCTCACCGAGGTCGACTTCACGATGGCCGAGCGCTTCGACGCGTTGGACGGGTAGCCGTCACGGGAGGCGTGCCACCCGATGAAAGCCGCGACACCGCCGATCGCGGGGGGCCTGCTGCTACCGTTCCGCATGTCGCTGAATGAACGACGACGAACGACCCCGAAGTAGCAGCGCGCTGACGCAGGGCGCCATCCGGACGGAGATCCGGACGACGCGCGGGGTTCTGTGACAGCGCTCTTCATCATCCTGACCGGCGTCTTGGTGCTGGTCAACGCGTTTTTCGTCATCGCCGAGTATTCGCTCGTGCGGTCGCGCAAGTCGCGCCTGCAGGAGATGGCCGACGAGGGCAAGCGCGGGGCACGCCTCGCCCTTTCCGAACTCGAGGACATCGGCGATTACATCGCGGCCTGCCAGGTCGGCATCACGATGGCCTCGATCGGCATCGGTGCGCTCGGCGAGCCGGCGATCGCCCACCTGTTCGAGCCGCTGCTCGGCGGCCCGCTCGGGCACAGCGCCGCGATCGTCGTCTCGGTGATCATCTCCTACCTGCTGATCACGGTGGCGCAGAGCATCATCGGCGAGATCGCGCCCAAGCTGTACACGATCCAACACGCCGAGGATCTGGCGCGCCGGATCGCGCGGCCGTTGCACATGTGCCGGGTGCTGTTCACGCCATTCATCTATGTGCTCAACTCGGCGTCCTACTCGCTCCTGCGGCTGACCGGCACCGACCCCGACGCGGTGCCCGAGGGAGGCACGCCCGACGAGATCAAGCGGATCATCGCGGAGTCCTCGAGCGGAGGCAGCCTCGACGTGGGCGAAGCGAACATGCTCACCGGCGTCTTTCACCTGCACGAGCAGGAGGCGCGCCAGGTGATGACGCCGATCCCCGCGGTGGTCACCGTCGACCTCTCGGAGAACGTGCAGGACGCGCTGCGCCGGTGCGTCTCGACCGGGCACTCGCGCCTGGTCGTCACCGAGGACGAGAACCAGGACCGCGTCAAGGGCATCGTGCATGTCAACCAGCTGGTCAAGCTGATGATGAACGAGGGGTACGAGGCCCACTTCGACAAGCTCGTCCGCGAGGCGCCGATCGTGCCCGAGACTAAGCCGCTGGATGACCTGCTGGCCGACCTGCAGCGCGAGCGCACCGAACTGGCCATCGTCATCGACGAGTACGGCCGCACCGCCGGCATCGTGACCACCGAGGACATCATCGAGGAGGTCGTGGGGGAGATCTCCGACGAGACCGACCCCGCCGGCGGCGCCGTGCGGCGGCTGGCCAGCGGCGACTGGTTCGTGCGCGGCCACGTCCCGGTCTCCGACCTCGAGGACTACGGGCTGCACCTGCAGGTGGACACCGACGCCTACAACTCCGTCGGCGGGTTCGTCTTCGCCGAGCTCGGTCGCCTACCCAAGCGCGGCGACCAGGTCACCGCCGACGGCTACTCGATCCGGGTCGAGTCGGTGCGCGAGAACCGCATCGAGGCGGTGCGGATCCGTCGCCGCAAGGCGCCGGCCACCGAGGGCGCGACGACCTAGCAGCGCCTTACATGATGCGCAAGCTCGCATCATTCGTTACATTCACGGCAAGACGCCGTCCGGTTGGGTTCCGGCGGTTGAGAGGAGAGATGAAGCCGGCCCTCCGGGGCCGGCTTCGACCCCCCGCTGGAGAAACCTCCGACGCGCCAGTGTGAGCCAAAAAGAAACCGGCCCGCTGGGGACGGGCCGGTCTCGTGCTTCTGGGGAGGAGGTGCTGCTATGAGGTACGTCGCAGGCCATAGTGTCGGCCCGGGACCTCAACAGCCCCTAAATAGTCATTCGTAGTTGTAGAAGCCTTGGCCGCTCTTCCGGCCGAGCGAACCGGCCTGGACGAGCTCCAGCAGCGACTCCGGCACGGTCGCGCCAATCGCCTCGCCGATCGCTTGCGAAACATCGAGCCCGACGAAGTCGAGCAGCGCCAGCGGGCCCATCGGCATGCCGGCCCCGAGCGTCATGCAGTTGTCGACGTCCTTCGCTGAGAGCCCGGTCTCGGCCATCAGCTCGGCGGCGCTGAACAGGTACGGGAAGAGCAGCCGGTTGACGACGAAGCCGGGGATGTCCGGCACCTCGACGGCGGTCTTGCCGAGCGTCTCGCATAAGGCGTACGAGCGCTCGCGCGTCGAGTCGTCGGCCTCGGACGGGAACACGAGCTCGACCAGCTTCATCCGCGGCACCGGGTTGAACACGTGCAGTCCGACGAAGGTATGCGGACGCCCGGTCGCCTCGGCGAGCGCGGAGATCGACAGCGATGAGGTGGTCGTCGCCAGCACCGCATCATCGGCAGTGTGCTCCGCGAGCTCGGAGAGCACGGCGGCCTTCGGCTCGTGCTCCTCGACGACGGCCTCGACCACGAAGGTCTCGGCATGCAGCGCGTCCAGGTCACGGACGATCCGGATGCGGTCGTGCTCGTGACCTTCGAGCTTCGCGCACAGCTTCTCGACGTTCCGCCGAGCCCGCTCCTCCGAGCGATCAGAGCGCGCCCAGAGCACCACGTCGCCGTGGCCAGCCGCTGTCACTGCCAGCCCGCACGCGATCGCGCCGGACCCGGCGATACCCAGTCGCTCATCCACGGCGGGGTAGAGTACGCGACTGTTCACTGAAGTGGCGTCCAGGCTGGCGACGCCACCACAAACAGGAGCTTTTAGATGCCAATGGACACTGGCCGGGAAGTCGTGATCGTCGAGGCCGCCCGCACCCCGATCGGTCGCGGGCACCTGGAGAAGGGCTACTACAAGGACACCCATCCGAACACGCTGCTCGGATCCGCGTATCGCGCCGTGATCGAGCGCTCCGGGATCGAGCCGGGTCTGGTCGAGAACGTGATCTCAGGCTGCGTCGCGCAGTTCGGGCCCCAGGGCCTTCACGTCGGCCGCAACGCATGGCTCCAGGAGGGCTTCCCGATCGAGACGTCCGCGACGACGATCGACCTCCAGTGCGGCTCGGCGCAGCAGGCCGTGAACCTGGCCGCCTCGCAGATCGCCAGCGGCGTCCACGATGTCGTGATCGGCGGCGGCGTCGAGCACATGGGCAAGCTGCCGTTCGCGGCGACGATGAAGACCCAGCAGGAGTTCGGGATGGCGTTCACGCACGAGCTGCTCGCCAACCACCCCGTGGAGGGGCAGGGGATGGGCGCGGAGATGATCGCGGCCGAGTACGAGATCCCCCGCCACGAGCTCGACGAGCTCGCGCTGCGCTCGCACCAGCTCGCCCACCGGGCGACCGAGGAGGGCCGGTTCGAGCGGGAGATGATCTCGATGCAGGTCAACGGCGACACGTATGTGACCGACCAGGGGATCCGCCCGGACACGACGCTCGAGGCGCTGTCGCAGCTCAGGACCGTGTTCAAGGAGGATGGCGTGATCACGGCCGGCAACAGCTCTCAGATCTCCGACGGCGCTGCCGCGGTGCTGCTGATGAGCGCGGACAAGGCGAAGGAGCTCGGGCTCACGCCCCGCGCGCGGATCATGGATCAGACGACCGTCGGCTGCGACCCCGTGAAGATGCTCGAGGGCCCGATCCCCGCGACGGCGAAGCTGCTCGAGCGCAACGGGATCACGATGGACGACATCGACCTGGTCGAGATCAACGAGGCGTTCGCGCCCGTCGTCGCGGCCTGGCGGCGTGTCCACAGCCCGGACATGGATCGCGTCAACGTCAACGGCGGCGCGATGGCGCTCGGCCACCCGCTCGGATCGACCGGCGCCCGGCTGATCACGACGCTGCTCCACGAGATGGAGCGCTCCGACAAAGAGGTCGGGCTCGTGACGATGTGCTGCGGCGGCGGGCTCGGGACCGGGACGCTGATCCAGCGGGTCTAGACGCGAGCGGCGGTGAAGTGGCCCTCGCGGAGGCGATGGCCCTAGAGGTCGATGACGACGCCGCGAACGGTCTGCGTCCGCGGCTTTCCGCCCGTGGGCGTGAACGTGACGTGTAGCGTCACCTTGTGCCCGCGGAACAGCCGCCGGCCTCGCTTCGTGAGCTTCAGCCGAAGGTGAACCGTGCCCGCGTGCGTGGCGCGCGCGGTCGCGGACGCCACGCGGAACCCGCTGGTTTCGCCCGCCGCGATCTTCCCCGAGCCGGTGACCTTGACGTCCACGCGCAGACCGTGGACGTGCGAGAGCTTGAACGCGTTCGACGGAACGACCACCACGGCGAGGTGTGCCGTGTTGCCGGGCGGACTATCGGACGAGGTGGCCTGGACGGCGTTGTCGAAGGTGCCCGCGACGGCGCCCAGAACGGCGACGCTGACGGTGCAGCTCGCGCCGGCGGCGATCGTTCCCGAGCCGAGCGTCACCACACCGGCCCGAGGTTGGGCGGCGACTGTCCCGCCGCATGTGTTTGCGGCCGCGGGGCTCGGCGCGACGCGGAGGCCGGCCGGTAGCCGATCGTCGACCGCCAGGCCGGTCAGTCCGAAGCTGTCAGCGGGATTCGAGATCGTGATCGTCAGCGTCGCGATGTGGCCGACGTCGATCGTGCCGCGCGAGATCTTCTCGGCGATCGTCGGCGGGTTGGCGACGGTCAGCGTCGCGCTCGCCGCGCTGCCCGTCCCATCGTTCGTTGAGCTCACGGCGCCGGTCGTGTTGAGATCCTCGCCGACGGTGGCGGCGCCGACCGTGACCGTGAACTGGCAGCTGCTCTGGGCGTTGATGGTGCCGCCGCTCAGCGCGATCGTTCGCGTCCCGGCGTCGGTCGTCAAGGTGCCCCCGCACGCCGTGCTCGTGCCGGTGGCGATCGTCAGCCCGCTCGGTAGGGGATCGGAGAGCGCGATGCCCGTGGCAGCGCTTGTGCTGCCGGCTGGGTTCGTGATCGTGAACTTGAGCTGAGAGCTCTGCCCGGGGGCGATCACGGCGGGGTCGAACGCAACGGAGAGCGTGAGCGGTACAAGGATCAACACGCTCGACGTCGCAGCGCCACCGTCGCCGCCCTCGGTGGAGGTGAGGTTCGTGACGGAGTTCACCTGCGTTCCGGCTGCGACGCCGGTGACATCGATCGAGATCGTGCATGACGCATTCGCGCCGAGGGTGCCTCCGGAAAGGCTCACTGTCGTGCCATTTGAGGGAGCAGTGGTCGTTCCGGCGCAGCTGTTGGTCACGTTGGCGGGACTGGCGGTCGCCAACCCGGCCGGGAGCTGGTCGCTGAAAGCGAGCCCGCTCAGCGCCGTGACGCCGTTGGTGTTCTCGATCGTGAACGTGAGCGAGGTCGAGCCGTGGAGCGGAAACGACGGGGCGCCGAACTGCAGGGTGATCGAGGGCGGGGAGACGACGGTGAGCGATCCGCTCCCCGTGTTGCCGTCGGCCTGGGTCGAGCTGACGTGAACGCTGTTGTTCTTGATCCCGGCGGTGGTGCCCTCGACCTCGACCCCGACCGTGCAGCTGCCGCTGCTCGCGATCGTGCCGCCGCTGAGCGCGAGTGAGTCGCCGCCCGCCGTGGCCGCCGCGGCGCCGCCGCAGGTGCTGACCCCGCTCACCGGGGTCGCGACGACGACACCGGCCGGGAAGGTGTCGGTAAAGCCGACCCCGGTCAGCGCGCTCGCATTCGAGTTCGCGATCGTGAGCGTGAGATTGGTTTCCCCGTTCAGCGGGATGTGGGCCGCGCTGAACTGCACCGTGATCGCCGGTCCAGTGACGGCGCTGGCTGTCGCGGGGCCGAATACCAAGCCAACACACAGGATCGCACCCAGCAGCCCCAAGGTCCGGCGCATGGCGGGACTCTACTCCTCAGGATGAGGCGTAAAGCAAGATCAGGCGGCCGCCGGCTCGAGCACGATCAGTCGATCGCCCGCCGCCAGAGCGGGGTCGTCGCCGACGCCGAGGTCGACCTTCGTGCCGCGCGCGAACCCGAGCACGAGCAGGTCTGAGGCGTCCCGTGCCTTCGACAGCGGCTGCGAAACGAGCGCCGGGGCGACGGGCACCTCGGCCAGGCGGAACGAGGCGTTGTTGACCAGCTGCACCAGCAGGCTCCCGGCCGACGGCGTCTCGAGGCTCTTGGCGATCGTGTGGCCGACAAGCTCGGTCGTGGACAGCGTCAGGGCCACGCCGAGCTCTCGCAGCGCGCGCGCCACGGCTTGGGACTGCGTCAGCGCGAACACCTCTAGCTGAGGGGCGATGCTATGAACCGCCACCGCGA
>DASXDW010000093.1:0-40670 GCA_036490435.1 Solirubrobacteraceae bacterium | reverse complement strand
CTAGTACGAGAGGACCGGGATGAACGCACCTCTGGTGTATCTGTTGTCCTGCCAAGGGCACCGCAGGTTAGCTACGTGCGGATCGGATAACCGCTGAAAGCATCTAAGCGGGAAGCCGGCCTCAAGATGAGCTCTCCCATCTCCTAGAGAGAGTAAGACCCCTGGAAGATCACCAGGTTGATAGGCCGGATCTGGAAGAGTGGTGACACTCGTAGGAGACCGGTACTAATGGGTCGAGGGCTTGACGGATTTCTTTTTGATACCTGTTGCATTGGCGCTGTGTAGTTTTGAAGGCCCGCGAAGAGCGGTCCTCGCCCGGTGGTGGCGAGGGCACCGGGTCTTGACAAGTTTCCGGTGGCTATAGCGAGGGGGAAACACCTCTTCCCTTTCCGAACAGAGCCGTTAAGCCCCTCAGCGCCGATGGTACTTGGCCCGCAAGGGCCTGGGAGAGTAGGTCGCCGCCGGTTCTTCTATACAAACCCCGCTTGCTGCTGCAGGTGGGGTTTTGTTTTGCCCGGTTGCTGTGTGCCTCCGGGGTGCCTGCGCTCAACCCTGCGAGCCTCCCAGCGCACGCCACGACGTCCGTGTCGGTGGCCGGCGCGCCCTGCCTCCTGCGTGTGCTCGTCGGGGCGGTGCGGATCTGTCACAGGACGGGACAACCGGGAGTCATCCCGTCACCTCCATCGCACCTCCGCGCTAGAGGACGCGCTCGATCCTGAGGCGTCGGGCGCCCTTCGGGGTCTTGACGGTGACCGTCGCGCCTGCCGGCTTGTCCAGGAGCGCCCTGGCCACGGGTGACTCCGCAGACAGCTTGCCCGCCGCCCGGTCGGCCTCGGTCGCGCCGACGATCGTCCAGGTGTGGGTCTCCCCGGTGTTCTCGTCGGTGACCTCGGCGGAGCAGCCGAAGCTGAAGACAGACCCGCCCTTGGCGGTCGCGCTGTCAACCTCGACCACCACGGCCTTGCGCAGGCGCTGGCGCAGGCGGAGGATCCGGGTCTCGAGGTGCGCCTGATCTTCCTTGGCGGCGTGGTACTCGGCGTTCTCCTTCAGGTCGCCGTGACCACGGGCGGTCAGGATGCGGGCCGCCATGTCGCGGCGGGCGACGGTCTCGAGCTCGCCGATCTCGGCCTTGAGGGCTGCGAGGCCCTCCTCGGTGATGGGCTCGCCGTCGTGTTCTGATGCGGGCATCTGAGCATTCTGGCAAACCTGCCCGGACGGGCTCACCGGGGCGCGCGACGGCTGCCGCGACCGCCCACCCGAGACCGTGGCACCATCATCAACGTATGCGAGCGATGGTGCAGTACTTCCGGGCCAATCCCCAGGTGTTTCTGCTCTTCCTGGTGTGCGTGGTGCTGGGCCTGGGCACGTTCGTCGCCGTGCTGGTTGCGCTCGTCCAATCGGGCAACACCGCGCCGACCGGCGAGCCGTCGGGTGTCATCGCCGGCACCGTGGTCGCCATGCTCGGCGGCGGCTGACCGCCCGCTCAACGCCTCTCAGCGGTGGGCCTTGAAGGTGTTCTTCGGGGCCGAGCAGCTCTCCGAACCGCCCTTGAACGAACCGCTGTATGACCCGGTCACCGCCTTGCCCTTGAACGTGCCCTGGAGCTTCAGCGTGAAGTCACCGGTCTTGATCACGCCGCCGAAGTGCCCGTGCTTGTTGATCGTCAGCTTGGCCTTGACTCCGGTGCTGCCGTTGAGCGTCGCGCAGGTGGCGCCCAGGATCAGCTTCACCGTGACGACGCGCCCGCCCTTGACCGTGACGCTGAACGGGTGGCTCGCCTTGAAGCCGGAGATGGTGACCGTGCTGGTGCCCGCGTAGGTGCCGTTGGTCGCCGCAACTGCGACGCCGGCCACGACGAGTACGAGTGCCACGGTCATCCCCAGAATCCTTCGCACGTTCGGTCCCCTCCTCGTGTCTTGAGCCCCCGGACCGAGGGCGTGGGCGAACGCTATCCCCCGCCGCGCACGGGCACGGTGAACGCTGTGTTAGCTCTTGTAGTCGCGCATGCCGGTCCAGTTGACCCGGTGGCACAGGCGGTCCAGCCGCCAGAGGACGAGCGCGATCGCCAGCAGAAGCACGCCGTATGCAGCCACATTGCTGACCAGGCGGCCGACGATCGGCACGAGCGCCATCAGCCAACACCAGAGCGCGAACCACGCGAGGGGGCGCCACGGCAGATGCCACTGACGCCGCGGCCGCTCTGGCTCCTCGTCAAACGGAGGATCCCAGCCGCGATCGTGCAGCAAAAACATCGCCCTTAAAAGGGTAGTGCGCGCCTGACGCCGGCTCGCCGGTTCGCCCTGTTGGCCGGTTCGCCCTGTTGGGCGGTTTGGGCCGGATTGGCGGGTTTAGGCCGGTGTGGCCGGCGTAGCTGCCGCCCTGCGGGTGAGCCCGCGCGGGCGGACCGCAGAGGGCTTAACTCACCCGATCGTGAGCTGTGCGGACCGAGACGGGCCGGACGGGCACGGGGGAGAGGCAATGGGTGGGACGCGGCGCCACCCGGCCGGGTCGACGCTCTCGCTGGATCCGAACCGGCCGCCGGTGAGGGTGCGGTGCAGGCGTGGGTTCGGGATCGCCGAGGATATCGTCGGCCAGGGTCAGGAGGGCGCGGAATCGCTTGACTGAAGCCTGGAACATATGTTCGTAAGAGTACGGAGGCGCGCGGACGGAACCCGGGTGCTTGCAAGGGTTTTTGCACGAGGGGCCGACGAGGCCCGTGGCCGCTGAGGATTGGGATCGACCAGCACGGTGGGGAGGGCGAAAACGCCTCATTCGCAGGGGAGTGCGGGAGATAAGCGTCGGCGGCCTCAGACGGTCGCTGCGACACCCCACCAAGCGCTGACCGCCAGGTCGCAGGTGCTGCAGACCGCCGCCGCGGTGCGACCGCGCCGTCAGGAGCCCAGCGAGGACCAGACGTCGAGCTTGGTGCGGATACGGTCCACGACCGCCGAGGTGAACTCCGTGGTGCCGGCGTGCCCGCCGAGGTCCGGGGTCTTCACGCCCGAGGCGATCGTCTCCAACGTGCCCTCGTAGATGGCGCGCGCCGCTCGCTCGCACTCGGCCCCGTGGCGATCGGCAGCGTGACGCAGCAGCGCGCCGCAGGCCAGGATCATGGCCAGCGGATTGGCCACGTCTTTGCCCAGCAGCGCCGGCGCGGTCCCGTGCGGCGCCTCGGCCATCGCGCATGTCGTGTCGTAGTCGTCGTCGAAGGCCAGGAGCACCGACTCGGCTCCGGCGATCGAGCCGAACATCGGCAACACCAGGTCAGACAGGCAGTCCCCATCTCGATTGAGCGCGGGGATCACGAGCGGGGCGTCCGTGGCGCCGGAGAGGAGGCCGGCGTAGGTCGCGTCGATGAGGACCGGTTGATACGCGATGTCCGGGTGGCGTGCGGCCGCGGCGTCCATCTCCTCCTTGAGCATCCCCTCATACACGGGCGACACCGTCCACTTGGGCCCGCCATACACGCGCGCGCCCATCTTGGTGGCCGTACGAAAGGAGAACTCCGCCACGGCGCGGCATGTCGACCGGGTGATCTTCTCCGTCCGGTAGGCCACCTCATCGGACGCGCCGGCATCGCCCTCGCGGCGCTCGGCCGCCCCGTAGGCGTCCTCGACGGCCATCCGCACCACCGAGATGGGGTGATAGACACCGGCCAGCGGGGCCACGCCGGGAAGGCGGCGCCCGGTGCGCACGATGACCTTGCCGTCGACCTCCTCGCGCAGGATGCGATTGGGCGACCCGACGTCCCCGGCGCCTTCGGGAGTGATGGTCGCCGCCTTGAGGCCGAGGCCGGCCTCGCGCATCGCCACTGCAGCCTCATCGACGATCCCGTTGGAGGTGGCCCGGCGACGCTCCAGCGACAGGTCAAAGCGCCCCAGCTCCAGCTCGAGGCCCAGCAGGTCGCCGTCGAGCACCTTCAGCGACTGCTCGAGCAGCTCCTGGCCCGTCTCGTCACCCTCGAGGATCACCACCGAGACCGGGGTCACGGCGTGCGGTCCTCAGGCTCCGTCCGCCGCGGCTGCGGCGGGCATGAGCTCGTCACGACGCTCGGCCAGGGCCGCGATCACGAACGCGAGGTGCTCGTCGAAGTCCACCCCCAGCTCGGCGGCGCCCTCGGTCATGTCCTCGCGGCTGACGGCAGCCGCGAACGCGGGCGATTTCATCTTCTTCTTGACCGATTTCGGGGCCATCCCGACCAGGCCCTCGGGGCGGACATAGGCGCACGCCAGCAGGAACCCGCACAGCTCGTCGACGGCGAAGAGGGTCTTCTCCATCGCGGAGTCCCGCGAGACGCCGAGGTAGGTGGCGTGCGACGCGACGGCGCGCACCAGCTCGGGCGGGTAGCCGCGGGCCTCCAGCTCCGTGAGCGCGTAGCGTGGGTGCCCGTCCTCCAGCGATGGATACCGCTCGTAATCCAGGTCGTGCATCAGCCCGGTGAGGCCCCACAGCTCCACGTCACCGTCGAAGCGGGGCGCGTAGGCGCGCATCGCCGTCTCGACGGCCAACATGTGGCGGCGCAGGGAGTCCGACTGCGTCCATTCGCAAAGAAGGTCCCAGGCCTGCTCCCGCGAAATCTGTGCTGGCATGGCCGTTACCCTAGCTCAGCACTCGGCCCCCGTCGCGCCCGCGACACGGCCGACACCGGTAGCGGCTACCCTGACCGGCGACCGTCCACCATCCACGACTGCGGGGTCGATCAAACTGGAGAAGTTCGTCATCGAAGGCGGTGTGCCGCTGTCTGGCACGATCACAGCCGCCGGGAACAAGAACGGGGCGCTGCCGATCCTGGCCGCCTGCTTGCTCACCGAGGACGAGGTGATCCTTCGCAACGTGCCGCGGATCTCCGACGTCGAGGACATGGTGCACCTGCTGCAGGTGCTGGGCGCCCACGTGGAGTGGTTGGGCCCCGCGGAGGTCCTCATCGACAGCTCGATGGTCGACGGCACGCAGGTCGACCGAGTGCTGGCCGAGCGCATCCGGGCCTCGTTCCTGCTCGCCGGCCCGCTGCTGGCGCGCTTCGGTGCCGCGCACATGCCCCCGCCCGGTGGCGACGTGATCGGACGCCGGCGGCTGGACCCGCACCTCGACGCCTTCCGCGCCCTCGGCGCGACCGTGGCGGACCGCCCCGACGAGATTGTCCTCACCGCCCCGCCGCTGGGCCTCAGCCCGTGTGACTTCCTGATGGACGAACCGTCGGTGATGGCGACCGAGAATGCGTTGATGGCTGCCGCGCTGACGCGCGGGACGACGGTCATCCGCAACGCTGCCTCCGAGCCCCACGTCCAGGACCTCGCGCGAATGCTCGAGCAGATGGGCGCCGACATCGACGGCATCGGCTCCAACGTCATGACCGTCCACGGGCAGGCGCGCCTGCGCGGCTGCACCCACACGATCGCGCCCGATCACATCGAGATCGGCTCGTTCATGGTCCTGGCCGGGGTGACCGGTGGCGAGCTGATCGTCAAGGACACCCGGCCCGACGACCTGCGCATGATCCGCCTGGTGTTCGAGCGTCTGGGACTGCGCTCGGAAGTCCACGGCGACGACATCATCGTCCCGGCAAACCAGGAGCTCGTCGTCCGCAACGACCACGGCGACCACATGCCCAAGGTCGAGGATGGTCCCTGGCCGGCCTTTCCCGCCGACTTGACCAGCATCGCGCTCGCGCTGGCCACCCAGGCCTCCGGCTCGGTCATGATCCACGAGAAGATGTTCGAGAACCGCCTGTTCTTCACCGACAAGCTGGTCGGCATGGGCGCCTCCATCACCATCTGCGACCCCCACCGTGCGATCGTCAACGGCCCCCGCCCACTGCGGGGCTCCCGTGTCGACTCCCCCGACATCCGCGCCGGGATGGCGATGCTCATCGCCGCCCTGTGCGCCGACGGGGTCACCGAGATCGGCAACATCCGCCAGATCGACCGTGGCTATGAGCGGATCGACGAGCGGCTGCGCGAGCTCGGTGCCCGCATCACACGGCTGGAAGACGCTCCCGTAGCGGCGTGAGCACCGCCCGCTCGACCCGCCCGGGCGGCCTCGAAGCGACGCTGGACCGAACTCCGAGCGGCACCCGCGATGTCCTCCCGGACGAGATGCGGGAACTGCGGGCGATGACCGACCGGATTCGCGAGGTGTTCGACCGCGCCGGTTACGGCGAGATCTACACGCCCGCGCTGGAGTTCGAGCAGACGTTCGAGCGTGGCAACATCGGGGGCGCGCGGCCCGCGTATCGCGTCTTCGACGAGCACGGCAGCGTGCTCGTGCTGCGGCCCGACATGACCGTGCCCATCGCCCGGGTGGTCGCGACGCGCTACGCCCACGCCGAAGTGCCGTTGCGCTTCTGCTATGTCGCCCACGCCTACCGCGGCGTGCGTCCCCAGCGCGGCCAGAGCCGTGAGTTTCTCCAGGCCGGGGTGGAGCTCATCGGCGTCCGCGGAGCAGAGGGCACCGCAGAAGTGCTGGGCGTGTTGTGCGCCGCGCTCGACGCCGCTGGCCTGGACAGCTACCGCATCGGGCTCGGCGACGCCGCGTTGTACCCGTCGCTGCTCGAGGCGTTCGGGGTCGATGCACCGCGCATCGACCTGATCCTCACCGAACTCGCCGCCGGCGACTTCGTCGGGGTGGAGCGCGAGATTCGGGAGCTGGGCCTGGCCGACGCCAGCGTCGATCTGCTGCTGCGTCTGGCCCACACCCGGGGTGGACCGGAGGTGCTGGAGGGGTTGGAGGGCGCGCTGCACGATGCGCTGAGCGGCATGCGCGAGGTGCATGGCCTGTTGGCGCCCGCAGTGGCCGAGCGGATCATCTTCGACCTGGGACTGGTCCGGAGCCTTGGGTACTACACCGGCCCGCTGTTTCAGGTCTATGACCCCGCGTACGGCGTCCCGCTGGGCGGCGGCGGACGCTACGACGAGCTGCTGGGCTCCTTCGGGCGCCCGCTGCCGGCGGTCGGCTTCGCGCTGAACGTCGAGCGGGTGCACATCGCCCTCACCGGGGAGGAACGGGGTCGAGGACAGTGAGCGACCTGCGGATCGCCGTTCCGCGTGGGGCGCTGTTCGGGGACACGCTCGCCCTCCTGGACCGGATCGGGCGTGACACCCGCGAGGTCCGCGAGAACGACCGCAAGCTCCTCTTTGACGACGTCGGCATCGTGACGATGCGCCCGTCAGACGTCCCCACCTACGTCGAGGCCGGCGCTGCGGACATCGGCGTCACGGGCAAGGACGTGCTCATGGAGCAGTCCGAGCGCGAGGTCTATGAGCTCCTCGACCTCGGGTACGGTCGCTGTCAGATGGTGCTGGCGAGCGTCGCCGGGGAGGACCGCGCCGCGGAGGCACTGCGGCGCCTCGGTGTCGTGCGGATCGCCACGAAGTACCCGCGGATCGCCTCAGCGCACTTCCACGCCACCGGACGCCAAGCGGAGATCGTGGAGGTCAAGGGGTCCGTCGAGCTGGCGCCGCTCACCGGCCTGGTGGAGGCGATCGTGGACCTCACCGCCACCGGCACGACCTTGCGCGAGAATGGCCTGGTCATCCGCGAGGAGATCGCGGTGTGCACGGCGCGGCTCATCGCCAACCCGGTGGCGCATAAGCTGCGAGCCTCCGTGATCGACCAAGTCCTGGAGCGCATCGGTGCAGCATGAGCGTCTGAATCTATCCGGGGACCCCGTGGGACTGGCCGAGGAGCTGCGCGAGCTCATCCCGGCCCCCGAAGCCGTCGCCGAGCAGGTGACCGAGATCATCGCCCGCGTGCGGGCCAGCGGCGACGATGCCCTGCGCTTCTACACCCGCGAGTACGACACCGGTGGAACCACCCCGGCCGCGCTGCGGGTCCCTGAAGCCGAGCTCGACACCGCCGAGACACGCCTCGACGCCGAGGTGCGCGACGGCCTGCGCATCGCGATCGAGAACGTCACCAAGGTCGCCGAGGCGGGACTCGCCTCGGACCAGTCGGTGGCCTTCGACGGCCACGAGGTGAGGCTGCGTGAGGTACCGGTCGACAGTGCCGCGGTATACGTCCCCGGCGGCCGCGCTCCCTATCCGAGCACCGTGATCATGGGCGTGGTCACGGCGCGCGTCGCCGGCGTCCAGAACATCGCCGTGTGTGCCCCGCCCGGCGCCGACGGTGAGGTCAACTCCGCGGTGCTCGGTGCCTGCCGACTGGCGGGCGCATCGGTCGTGTACCGGATGGGCGGTGCGCAGGCGATCGCCGCTCTGGCCTTCGGCACCGAGACGGTGTCGGCCGTGGACGTGATCGTCGGACCGGGCAACCTCTACGTGCAGGAAGCGAAGCGCCAGGTGTTCGGCCGGGTCGGGATCGACGGCTTCGCCGGTCCCTCGGACCTCATGGTCATCGCCGACGGGAGTGCGGACCCCTCAGAGCTCGGTCTCGACCTGCTCGCCCAGGCCGAGCACGGGGCGGGATCTCTGGTGGTCGCCATCTCGGACTCGGCGGAGCTCATCCAGGCCCTCGCTGCGCAGGTCGCTGACGAGCCCGACTCAGAGGCCGTGGTCCGCTTCGTCACGGTCGGGGAGCTCGCGCAAGCGCTGGTCATCGCCGAGGCGTTCGCTCCCGAGCATCTCCAACTGGTCGGCGCTGGGGCCGAGGCCCTCGCGCCCCAGGTCCGTCATTCCGGCTGCGTCTTCGTCGGGCCGGCCAGCGGCACGGCGTTCGGTGACTACATCGCCGGCTCCAATCACGTGCTGCCCACCAACGGCGCCGCGCGGTTTGCCTCGGCGCTGTCGCCCATCCACTTCCGCCGTCGCTTCACCGAGGTGCGGATCGGCTCCGACGCCGCCGCCCTGGCGCGCGCCGCCGCCCCCATCGCGCGGGCAGAAGGGTTCGAGCTGCACGCCAGGTCCCTGGAGGCTCGCATTCGCGACAATGGCGCGTGATGGCACGCGCCGCCGAGATCGAACGCCGCACCGCTGAGACCGACATCCACCTGACGCTGTCGCTGGACGGAGACGGCCGAGGCGAGCGCGAGACCGGCGTCGGGTTCTTTGATCACATGCTCGACCTGCTGGCGCGCCACGGCCGTTTCGACCTCAACGTGCAGGCCCGCGGCGACCTCAAGACCGGCGCCCACCACACCGTGGAGGACGTGGGGATCTGCCTCGGCCAGGCCCTGGACCAGGCGCTGGGAGACCGGTCGGGCATCCACCGCTACGGGCAGGCCACGATCCCCATGGACGAGAGCCGAGCCTCGTGCGCTGTCGACATCTCCGGCCGGGGCCTGTTGGCCTTCTCTTCGCCGCTGGCGCCGGGAGCCATCGGGAACTTCGACCACGAGCTCACTGAGGAGTTCTTCCGCGCGCTGGCAGCCAACGCGAAGCTGACGCTGCACCTCACCGTCGAGGCCGGCACCAACGCCCACCACGTCATCGAGGCGGCGTTCAAGGCCTGCGCCCGGGCGCTGCGCGCCGCGGTGGCCCTGGACCCGAGCGAGAACGGGGTGCCGAGCACCAAGGGGACGTTGACGTGACCACGATCGCCGTGGTCGATTACGGGATGGGCAACCGCCGGTCGGTCGAGAAGGCGCTCGAGCACGTCGGCGCGCGCGCGCTCGTCACGCGTGACCCGGCGGCCCTGGAGAGCGCGGACGCCCTGGTCGTCCCCGGGGTGGGGGCGTTCCCTCAGGGCATGCGCAACCTCGTCGCGCTCGGCCTGGACGAGCGCATCCGCAGCGCCGCCGGGGCGGGCAAGCCCGTGCTGGGGATCTGCCTGGGCATGCAGCTGCTGTTCGAACGCTCGCAGGAGCACGAGCTCACCGACGGCCTCGGCCTGCTCGCCGGCGAGGTGAGCCCGCTTACGGGCGCCGGCCTGCGCATCCCGCATATCGGCTGGAACGACGTGCGCTTCGAGCGCCCCTCGCCGCTCACCGCCGGGTTGCCCGGTGACGGATGCGCCTTCTACCACGTCCACTCCCTCGCGGCGCGACCCGAGGATCCCGCCGACGTGATCGCCACCACCGAGTACGGAGAGCGCTTCGCGACGATCGTCGCCCACGGCAACGTGTTGGGTGTGCAGTTTCACCCCGAGAAGTCCTCGGGCGACGGACTGGCGCTGCTGAGCAACTTCGTGACGTTGTGCCGGGACACGGCGCCGGCGGCCTGGGCGTCCTAGCGTGATCCTCCTGCCGGCGATTGACATCCTCGAGGGCAAGACGGTTCGGCTGATGCGCGGCGAGTTCGACCAGCGCACCGAGTACGACGCCGACCCCGTTGACGCGGCGCGGCGTTGGGTGGCCGCCGGGGCCCGCGCGCTGCACGTGGTCGACCTCGACGGAGCGCGTAGTGGCGCGCCGGGCAACCTGGATCACGTGCGGCGGATCGTGCGCGAGGTCGACGTCCCGGTGCAGCTGGGCGGCGGGCTGCGCACCATCGACGCCGTCCGCGAGGCCCTCGGCCTGGGGGTCACCCGGGTCATCCTCGGAACCGCGGCCTATACCGACGTTGACTTCCTCGACGACGCCCTGGCCCATCACCGGGAGCGCGTGGTGGTCTCCGTCGACGCGCGGCAGGGCAAGCTGGCAGCGTCGGGCTGGACCGATCAGACCGAGATCCCCGCTGAGGCGGTCATCGAGACCCTGGGCAAGCGCGGCGTGACGCGCTTCGTGTACTCCAGCATCGAGCGTGACGGGATGCTCTCAGGGCCGGACCTGAGCGAGGTGGGGCGGATCGCCGATGTCGTGCGCGGGACGTTCGTGTACTCGGGTGGCGTGTCCTCGGTGGAGGACCTGCGGAGGCTGGCCGGGCTGCGCCGAGTCAACCTGGCCGGCGTGATCGTCGGCAAAGCGCTGTACGAGGGGCGGCTCGAGGTGGGGGAGGGCCAGGCCGCGTTGGCCGGGCGCGACGGCTGGGACCCCGAGTAACGGCCTGAGGGATCGGACCCGTCTGCCCATGCACTACAAGCGCGTCATCCCGTGCCTGGATGTCAACGGGGGCCGTGTGGTCAAGGGCGTGGGGTTCCTGGACCTCCGCGACGCCGGCGACCCCGTCGAACTGGCCAGACGCTATGACGCCGCTGGGGCCGACGAACTGGTGTTCCTGGACATCACCGCCACCTCGGACAAGCGGGCCACGGTCGTGGAGCTCGCGCGCCAAGCCGCCGACGAGCTGTTCATCCCGTTCACCATCGGCGGCGGGATCCGCTCGGTGGCTGACGCCCAGGCAGTGCTCGACGCCGGAGCGGACAAGGTCTCGGTCAACTCGGCCGCCCTCCAGCGGCCGGCGTTGCTCGACGAGCTGTCGCGGACCTTCGGCTCGCAGTGCGTGGTCCTGGCCATCGATGCCAAGCAGACCGACTCGGAGCCCACCAACCCCGGATGGGAGGCCTACCTGGCCGGCGGCCGGACGCCCACCGGACGTGACGCCGTGGAGTGGGCGCGGGAGGGCGAGGAGCGCGGCGCAGGCGAGATCCTGCTGACCAGCATGGACCGCGACGGGACCAACGCCGGTTATGACCTCCCGCTGACGCACGCGGTGGCCAAGGTCGTCGGGGTACCCGTCATCGCGTCAGGTGGCGCGGGACGGCTCCAGGATCTCACCGATGCCGTGCAGGCCGGAGCTGACGCCATCCTGTTGGCGTCGATCCTGCACTACGGCCATCATTCGGTGGCTGAAGTCAAGCGATTCCTGGCTGACAGCGGGATTGCCGTCCGACCGGAGAGGGACGCCTGACAGCGCCCACGCCGTGACGTGACCGCCGGAGTTAGATGAAGTTTTTCGTGGGGGCCCGAGCTGCGAAGCGCCGCGTGCCTACGCGGCCTCTTCGACGTAACCCGCGGCGCTGCACGTATCGCAATACGCGGCGGGCGGGACGCGAGGCTCATAACAGCCGGGACGACAGCAGGTCGAGGAACGCTTGGGCCGGCCCCTGCCGATGCGGGCGGCAGCGGCATCTTTGAGCTCCTCGCGCATGCGATCGAGCTCCGCCGCGTGCTCCGCGCAGAACCGACGGCCCTTTTCGGCCGACTGCGTACAGTGACTTCCACTACGACAACGCATAGACGTATAATCTTAGCAAGAAGTCCTGCATCGGCCCGCATTAGCGGTGGTTTAGGCGTCCGTGAGGGATGGCGCAGGGTGATTGGACGCCCTTCGGACGGGCGTTCTCAGGGGGTTTCCGGGCCGACGCTCTCTCGGGGTTCGGCGCGGGCCTGACGGCGGGCGCGAGCACGCGACGGGCAGGGGCCGCCGTGTGTCGCGAGGTTCAACCTGACTGCTTGGCCTTGGCCTTGGCGCGCGCCTTCGCCTTCGCCTTGCGCGCCTTCTGCTTGGCCCGCGCGACCTTTTTCTTGTGGCGCGCGCGCGCCGCGGCGCGGGTGGCGGCGTGGTGCTTGGCCGTGGACTTGCGCTTGGCCTTGTGCTTGGCGTGGGCGACGGGCTTGGCGCCCGGCAGCAACTGGTAGATCCGCGCGTAACCGTCGAGGTAGAGGGCGTGGTAGTCGGCGATGATCGGCGTGAAGGCGCCGTCGGGGAACGAGAACACCTGGCGCCCCGTGACGACGTTGAGCCCCGCGGTCGTCTTGCTGCCCAGGTCGGAGTAGTAGACGACGTTGCCGATGACGGTGGAGGAGCCCGAGATCCGCCCGCCCGCGAAGTGCTTCCAGCGTACCGCGCCCGACTGGGCGTTGAAGGCGTACATGTTGCCGTCATAGGAGCCGACGTAGACGGTGGGGCCGAGGCCCTTGGGGTCGGCCAGCGACGCCGAGGCGTAGACGTAGGACCCCGTCCCCGTGGCCCAGGCCAGAGCGCCGTTGCGGGCCCCGAAGGAGTAGACGCGGCCATCGGTGTTGCCCATGTAGACCCGGCCGAAAGCCACCGCCGGGGTGGCGTAGAACTGCCCGCTGCCAAAGCCGAAGTGAGCGCCGCTGGTGCCCACGGCCCACACCTGGTGGCCGCTCACCGAGTTGACCGCGTAGGCGCGGCCGGCGTAGTCGCCGAAGTACAGGATCCCGCCCGCCAGCGCCGGGCCGCCCTTGATAGCGCCGCTGGCGTGATAGGTCCAGTACAGGTGGCCGTTGGAGACGTTGCGGGAGTAGAGATTCCCGGCCTGGTCGCCGAAGTAGACGGTGATCCCGTGGACGATGGGGGAGGACTCGGTGCCGGCGCCGACCGGGCGTGACCACGCGATGTGGCCGTTCTTCATCGACAGGGCAACGAACCGCCCGTTGCCCGGCGAGTGCCCGCTCTGCGAGAGCGCGGGCATGAGCACCAGTCCCGCGCGGGGGGCGATGGCCGGCGAAGCGGCGCACAGCGTCCCGATCTTGCGAAACCACTTGACCTTGCCGTTACGCAGGTCGATCGCCCGCGCCAAGCAGTTGTCGTCAAGGACGAACATCGTCTCGTGGTAGATGACCGGGGGGAACTCCAGCAGCGTCCCGCCGGTGAACTTCCAACCCACGTGCAGGGGTGGGGCGAGGTTCGGCGGCGCGGCGAAGGAGCGCGTGCGCCCATTGTTAAAGCCGTACCAGGGCCACTGGAAGTTGTCGAGTTGCTTCTTGGCATGGGGCCGGGGCGCCGGGCCGGTGGACGTCGTCGGAGTGGTGAACTCCAGATCCGGGTGCGAGACGTTGCCGGGAGCGTGCGTGAGTACGAACGCCACCGCCACGCCCGCGAGAACCAAAGCGACGACCGCCGCGACGAGCCCGCGCCACAGCCAACGCCGTGAGACGGGGGGCATGGGCGGCAATCGTAGACGGCCCTTTCACCCGACGCGCCGCGGCAGGCGACATGATCCCGGCGATGACCGAGCCGATCGAGAACCTCCTGCTCACGCGCTTCTCCGCCCTGCCCGCCGCCGCTCCGCTGCTCGCACGGCTCGGCGACGCCGAGGGCGTCTACCTCGTTGGCGGGGCCGTCCGAGACCTCCTCTTGGGGGCAGCGCCGCTCGATCTGGACCTGGTCATCGACGGTGATCTGGAGGCCATCGCCGCGCTCCTTGGCCCGCCCGCCAAGGTGCACGATCGCTTCGAGACCCGCACGGTGTCCCTGGACGGGTTCAGCTTCGACCTGGCTCGTGCCCGGCGCGAGACCTACGCGCATGGCGGGGCCCTGCCCACGGTGTCGCCGGCGGGCATTGCCGAGGACCTCTCCCGGCGTGACTTCACGGCCAACGCCCTCGCCCTGGGACTGTCTGGAAGTGCCCGCGGCCAGCTGCTGCAGGCGCCGCACGGCCGAGAGGACGTCGAGGCGCGCCGCCTCCGGGTCCTGCATGACGAGAGCTTCATCGATGACCCAACCCGGCTGCTGCGCCTGGCCCGCTACGCGGCGCGGCTGGGCTTCGCCATCGAGGACCACACCCGCGCGTCGGCGCTGGCGGCGGTGGCGGCGCGGGCGCCCGACACGGTGAGCGGCCCTCGTCTGGGCGCCGAGCTGCGGCTGCTGGCCGAGCAGGGAGACCCTGTCCGGGGCTTTCAGATGCTGGCGGAGCTGGGCGTCGACGCTGCACTCGCCCCCCGGTTCGGGATCGCCGGCGATGACCGGGCAGCGCTGGCACGGCGCGCACTGGCCCTGCTGCCCGAAGACGGGGAGCCCGCCGACCTCGTCCTCGCGGTGGCGACCCTCGACGTGGCGCCCAAGGAGCTCAAGGGCCTGCTGGCCCGCTTCGCCTTCCCCGCTGCCCGCCGCGACCGGATCGGTGCCGCGTCCGCGCGAGCGGCCAGACTGGAGCACCAGCTCACTGCCGCGGTTAAACCGTCACAGATCGCGGCCGCCGTCGGCACAGGCTCGCCCGAGTTGGTCGCGCTCGCCGGGGCGTTGGGGGCCGAGGTGCCGGCCCGGCTCTGGCTCGATGACCTGCGCCACGTGCGTCTTGAGATCGACGGCGATGACCTGTTGGCGGCCGGGGTGTCGCCCGGGCCCGCCGTGGGGGCGGGCTTGGCGGCGGCGCGCGCGGCCAAGCTCGACGGTCGGGCGGCCGGGCGCGAGGCCGAGCTGGCCACGGCCATCGGCGCGGCGCGCGCCCACCACACCACGGACAGAGGCGGATCGGCCCAGGGCCACGAGTAGGCTCAGGACCATGGAGCTACCCGAGCCGTTCTACGCCCTCGGGCCCCACTTCGCGATCGACCTGCCCGGCGCCCGGGCGGTCTTCTCCACCCGTCGCGGTGGTCACTCGAGCGGCCCCTACACGAGCCTCAACCTGGGTTGGCTCACCGAGGACGAGCGGCGCGCGGTCACCCGCAACCGCGAGACGCTGCGCGCGCAGGTGGACGCTCCGCGCCTGAGCTTCGTTCACCAGGTCCACGGCGCCGAGGTGCGGCGGATCACCGCCGGCACGGCGGAGCCGACTGAGCGCCCGCGCCTGGACGGGCAGGCCACCGATCAGGCCGACGTCGCCCTCTGCGCACTCACCGCCGACTGCCTGCCGATCGCGGTGGCGGGGGTGGGTGGGAGCCGGGTCGTGGCCATGCTCCACGCCGGCTGGCGTGGCTTGGCCACGGGCGTCGTGGCGGCCGGCGTGGCCGCGGTGCGGGAACTGGGCGGCAAGGGCGAGCTGAGCGCGGCCATCGGTCCAGGCGCGGGGCCGTGCTGCTATGAGGCCGGCGAGGAGGTCCACGCCGCGTTCGCCGACATCGGCGAGGCCCATGACGGACGCAGCCTCGACCTCAAGGCCATCGCGCGCCATCAGCTGCGCGCCGCCGGCGTCGCGCACGTGGCTGACATCGGCCTGTGCACGATCTGCTCGGACCCGGGGCTCCTGTTCTCCCATCGGCGCGACGACGGAGTCACCGGCCGCCAGGCGGGACTGGCATGGTTGACCTGATCCACGGGCTCACCGCGGGGGCGGTGGCGCGCAACCTCACGCGCGCCCGCGAGGCGATCGCAGCGGCGGGTCGCGACCCCGGCGAGGTCGAGATCCTCGCCGCCGTCAAGTACCTGCCCGCCGAGGAGCTCCCGGCGCTCGCGGACGGAGGCGTCACCGTCGTGGGGGAGAACCGCGCCCAGGAGCTTGCGGCCAAGGTCGACGCGACACCCGGCCGGTTCACCTGGGACTTCATCGGCCAGCTGCAGAGCCGCAAGGTCAAGGACATCCTGCCGCACGTCCGCTACATCCACTCGGTGGCCTCCGACTCGGCGCTGGCTCAGCTCGGGCGCCACGGTGGCCTCGACACCCAGGTCCTGGTCGAGGTCAACGTGGCCGGCGAGGCGGGTAAGAGCGGCGTCGGCCCGGACGAGCTCCCAGCCTTCCTGGAGCGTTGCCCGGTGTCCGTGGTCGGCCTGATGACGATGCCGCCGTTCACCGCAGACCCCGAGCACAGCCGCCCGCATTTCGCTGCCCTGAGGCGCCTGGCCGAGGCTCACGGGCTGCGCCATCTGTCGATGGGCACGAGCCAGGACTACGTCGTCGCGGCTCAAGAAGGGGCGACGATCGTGCGCCTCGGTACGAGCCTATTCCGCGACGACGGGTGAGCGCGTCATACTCACGGGCAGGGAATTGCCGCAAATGGGCGAACCCTGAACACGCACATGGCCTTCCGAGATAGCTGGCACCGAACCCTCGTTTACTTCGGCCTCGCCGAGGATGACGCCTACGACGACGACGACGTCGAATACAACGACTCACACGAGGCCGAGCTCCAGGACAGTTACCGCGAGCGGCCCAACGTCCGCCCACTCGGCCGGCGCCGCCGCGACGAGTTCGACGACATCTTCTCCGACGAGGGCTCCACGAGCGAGCGCCGGACCACGTCGTTGCGACCGGTGAGCGGTGGGCGCACCGCCAACGGCCGGGCCGGCGGCGACGTCCAGGTGCACTTCGTCGCGCCCAAGAGCTTCAACGACGTGCAGAACGTCGCCGACAAGTTCAAGGAGACGATCCCCGTGATCCTCAACCTCCAGGGCACCGACACCGACCTCTCCAAGCGGCTCATCGACTTCTCCTCCGGCTTGACCTACGCGCTGGACGGCGGGATGCAGCGCATCGCCGACAAGGTGTTCCTGCTGACGCCGCGCAACGTCGAGGTCTCCGCCGAGGAGCGCGCGCGCCTGGTGGAGAAGGGCTTCTTCAACCAGTCCTAACCGGTGTCGCGGCTCCGGTCGGCGGGTCCGCGCCGCCGCGCAGGTAGATTTCAGCGGATGCAAGTAGGTCTCATCGGATCCGGCAACATGGCGCGAGCCATGGCTCGGGGCTGGGGCGACCCCGTGCTGTGTTCCGATTCCGGGTCTGGCCGCGCGCAGCGACTGGCCGACGAACTCGGTGGGCGGGCGGCCAGTAACCTCGAGGTCGCCGCCGAGGCCGACCTGGTGGTCCTCTGCCACAAGCCCTACCAGCTCAAGGCGGTGGCGCATGAGATCGCGGATCAGGTCAGCGCCGTGGTCTCCGTGCTGGGAGGCGTCGCGAGTGGCGACCTGAGCTCGGCCTATCCCGACGCCCAGATCTTTCGCATGGTCCCCAACACCCCTGTGGAGGTGCGCCGCGGGATCAGCGTCTACGCGCCGCATGGGGGCCACGGCGGCTACACGATCGACCATGACCTCGAGCGCGAGGTCGTCGCGCTGTTCGAGCGGTTCGGGACCGTCGTCACCATGGACGAGAGCCTGCTGGGCGTCGCCCTGGGAGTGTCGAGCGTCGGCCCGGCCTACCAGGCCCTGCTCCTGGAGGCCCAGGTTGACGCGGCGGTGCGCCACGGGATCAAGCCCGCCGTCGCCGCCCAACTCGTGGCCGAGACGATGTCGGGCACCGCGGAACTTCTGCGCTGCCGCGACTACGACACCCTCGCCGTGCGCCGCGAGGTGACCTCGCCGCGGGGGTCGACGGCCCGTGGGCTGGACGCGCTGGAACGGGCCGGGATCCGCACCGCGTTCTCGGATGCGCTCGACAGCGTGCTCCAGGTGGCCCGCTGATGCTCATCGAGGCCATCACCCGTAGCAACGTCGCCGATTACGTGCAGGCGCTTTTCGAGGTCTACATCGTGCTGATCTTTGCCTACATCCTGCTCAACCTGCTGTTCTCGTTCGGGCTGCGGCCGCCGTATGCGCGCTGGAGCGACGTGGTACTCAACTTCCTGCGCGACTGTTCTGAGCCCTACCTGGGGCTGTTTCGAAAGTTCATCCCGGCGGTCGGAGCCTTCGACTTCTCGCCGATGATCGCGATCATCCTGCTCTACATCGTCCAGTCGCTGATCGTCAATGCCATCCGCGGTTGAACCGATCGTGGCGACGATGTCCAACGGCCCTGCCGTCAGGTCGACTCGGGCGCGCCGCGCAGTGGCCTTCGCGCGGGTCGGCGTCCTGGTGGTGGCGGTGCTGGTGCTCGACCAGATCACCAAGCATGCCGTGATCGCCGACATCCCGGTCGGGACGACCCAGAAGTTCCTGCCGGCGGTCAACCTGGTCCACATCCACAACAGCGGGGTGGCGTTCGGCTTCTTCGCCGGCGGCGGTGCCGTCGTGCTCATCCTGACGCTGACCGCGCTCAGCGCGCTGGTCATCTACTTCCTGCGGCGCCCGACTCGGCCGTGGCTGTGGCTGCCGACGGGCCTGCTGGTGGGGGGCGCGCTGGGCAACCTCATCGATCGCCTCGCCCACGGGTACGTGACCGACTTCATCAAGCTGCCGGCCTGGCCCGCCTTCAACATCTCCGACATGGCCATCACCTTCGGAGTCCTCAGCCTGCTGTATGTGCTGGAGGGCGCCCCCTCCAAGCGCGCCGAGTAGTGACCCCGCCACCCCCGCCACGGGCGGGCGACCCGCCGCTGCGGCTCCCTGTGCCCGCGGAAGCCGCTGGGACACGGCTTGACCGCTTCCTGTCTGAACCTCTGGGATCACGGGCCCGGGCCCAGGCGCTGATCGATGCGGGGAAGGTGAGCGTCGACGGACGTCCGCGCCCCAAGCGCCATGCGCTGAGCCCGGGCGAAGTCATCCTGGTGGCGCCCAGCGAGGCGCCCGCCCCCGTGGCGAGCGAACCGGCGGTGCCCTTCAGCGTCGCCTTCGAGGACGACCACCTGCTCGTGGTCGACAAGCCGACCGGCCTGGTGGTGCACCCGGCCCGGGGCCATCGCACCGGCACGCTGGCCCAGGCGCTCGCCGGCCGCGCCGCGGGCGGCGAGGACCCGTATCGCGCGGGGATCGTGCACCGGCTGGACCGCGATACCTCGGGCCTGCTCGTGGTGGCCAAGTCAGACGAGGTCCACCGGGCGCTCAAGGCGCTGCTGGCGGCGCGCGAGCTGCACCGCGAGTACCTGGCGCTCGTCGTGGGGCGGCCTCCGGCGCGCACGGGCACAATCGACGCGCCGATCGGGCGCCACCGCCAGGAGCGGGTGCTGATGTCGATCGATACGGACGACCCCCGGGAGGCGCGGACCCACTTCGAGATCGAGCGGTCGCTGCCGCGCGCCACGCTCCTGCGAGTGCTCCTCGACACCGGCCGCACCCACCAGATCAGGGTCCACATGGCCGCCATCGGCCACCCGGTGTGCGGCGACCCCCAGTACGGCACCGCCGGTGAGTACGGGCTACAGCGCCAGTTCCTGCACGCGGCCCGCCTGTCCTTCACGCATCCCGTGACCGGCGACGCTGTCGATGTGAGCTCACCGCTGCCTGACGATCTGGCGGCGGCGCTGGCCCGCGCCGAGGCAGACGGCGCCCACTAGAGAAAAGACGGCGGCGACTGGAGAAAAGACGGCGGGGCGGCCCGTCCAAAGCCGCCCCGCCGATGATGCTGGCGAACCGACCACCGGAGGTAGGGGAAGGGAGGTTCGGTTCGCGCTATGTACGAGCCGTCGCGGTGGTAGGGGGTACGACGACTCGCTTGACCCCTTCAACGACCGCGCCCAGAAAAACTTGCGTAGACTCGAAGAAATTCCTTCGACCCCGTCGATCAGGGGATCGCGGCCCTCCTCCGGCACCAACCGGAGGCGCGCATCCTCCCGGCGGGCGGTAGTCCAACCATCACACAAAGGGAGCAGGACCATTGGCTGATATCGGCATCAAGGAGCTGCTGGAGGCCGGCGTTCACTTCGGTCACCAGACGCGACGCTGGAACCCCAAGATGCGCCGCTTCATCTTCGGAGAGCGAGACGGCATCTACATCATCGACCTGCTGCAAACCGATGCGCTGCTCAACAACGCGCGCCGGTTCGCAGACGATCTGTCACGGCGGGGCGGGACCGTCCTGTTCGTCGGCACCAAGAAGCAGGCCCGCGACGCCATCAAGGAGACCGCCGACGCGGCAGAGATGCCCTACGTCAACCACCGCTGGCTCGGTGGGCTGCTCACCAACTTCCAGACGATCTCGCTGCGCATCAGGCGTCTGCACGACCTGGAGCGCTACGAGACCGAAGGCCAGTTGCAGCTGCTGCCCACGCGCGAGCGGATGGCGGCCCAGTCCGATCTGGAGAAGCTGCGCGCCAACCTGGGTGGGGTCAAGAACATGCAGCGGGTCCCGGACGCGATGTTCGTCATCGACCTGAAGACCGAGGCGATCGCGGTGCGCGAGGCCCAGCGGCTGCGCATCCCGATCATCGGCCTCGTCGACACCAACTGCGATCCCGACGGGATCGACTTCGTGATCCCCGGCAACGACGACGCGATCCGGTCCTGCGCCGCGGTCACACGCGCCATCGGCGACGTCGTGGCCGGCGGCCACAGCGTATTCCGGGCTGAGGAGGAGCGCGCCCGCCTGGAGCGCGAGCGCCAGGAGGCCGAGGAGCGCGCCCGGCGCGAGGCCGAGGAGCAGGCGCGCCGCGAGGCTGAGGAACGGGCTCGCGCGGAGGAGCAGGCCCGGCGCGAGGCCGAGGAGCAGGCGGCGCGCGACGCCGAGCAGGCTGCGGCGGCACAGGCCGCCGGGGCCGCCCCGACACCGGCCGCCCCGCAGGCCGCTGAGGCCGCCCCGACACCGGCGGCCCCGCAGGCCGCTGAGGCCCCCCCGACACCGGCGGCCCCGCAGGCCCCCGCCCCGGCGGCGGCTCCGGAGCCTGAAGCGCCGGCAGCGGCAGCCGAGACGCCCGCGGCAGAGCCCGAGACGCCCGCGGCAGAGCCCGAGGCGCCGGCAGCGAACGTAGAGGCCCCGACGGCCGAGCCCGAGGCAGCGCCTCCGGAACCGCAGCCGGCCGAGCCGGAGGCCCCGGCCGCGCCTACGGAGCCTTCTGCCGAGGCCGCGGGCGCCGAAGCGGGGGCCGCCGAGGCCCCGCCGTCAGACGCTGCGCAGGAGAAGACCGAGTCAGCGGACCAGCCATGAGTGCCGTCTCCGCCAAGCAGGTCAAGGAGCTGCGTGACCGCACCGGCGCGGGCATGCTCGCCTGCCGTGACGCGCTCACCGAGGCCAATGGTGACATCGAGAAAGCGGTCGAGATCCTGCGGGCCAAGGGTGAGGCGTCGGCGGCCAAGCGCTCCGGCGCGGAGGCGTCAGAGGGCGCCATCCAGAGCTACATCCACGCCAACAACAAGATCGGCGCGCTGGTGGAGGTCGACTGCCAGACCGATTTCGTCGCGCGCAACGAGAAGTTCGTCGAGTTCGCCCGCGACGTTGCCCTGCACGTGGCCGCCGCCCCTGGCGTCGTCGCCATCACCGACGACGAGGTGCCCGCCGAGGACCGCGAGCGTGAGGTTCGCATCGCCACCGAGCAGGCGGCCGACCGTCCCGAGAACGTCCGCGAGCGCGTCGTCCAGGGCAAACTCGAGAAGTGGCTCGACGAGGTCGTGCTGCTGCGCCAGAAGCACGTCAACGAGGACAAGCATGGCGGCAAGACGATCGAGGAGCTCCGCCTGGCGCTGTCGGCGGAGACCCGCGAGAACATCGTCATCCGCCGTTTCTCGCGGTTCGCCGTGGGCGGCTGAGGTACTGTCCGCGTCGTGGCCCCTCACGAGTGACCACTGAGGTCGAGAGCGGAGGTCTTCAGATGACCGAATCGGAGATGATCGACGAGCTGCTGGCCGACGGCCGTGACCGGATGGCCAAGTCGGTCGAGTCGATGCGCCATGAGTTCGCGTCGGTGCGGACCGGCCGCGCGAGCCCCGCCCTGCTGGACCGGATCAGCGTCGACTACTACGGGGCTGCCACCCCACTCAAGCAGCTGGCCACGGTCACCGCGCCGGAGGCCCGCATGCTCACGATCCAGCCCTATGACAAGAGCTCGATCAAGGCCATCGAGCGGGCGATCCTGGAGTCCGACGTGGGGCTGACGCCCGGCAACGACGGCAACCTCATCCGTCTGATCGTCCCCGAGCTGACCGAGGAGCGGCGCAAGCAGTTGGTCAAGGTGGTTCGCCACATCGCCGAGGAGGGGCGTGTCGCAATCCGCAACATCCGCCGCGACATCATGCACGACCTGCGCGAGCTCAAGGAGGCCGGCGAGGCCGGCTCCGACGACGAGCACCGCGCCGAGGTCGAGCTTCAGAAGGTCACCGACGCGCGCATCGCCGAGCTCGACGATCTCCTCAAGCACAAGGAAGAGGACATCCTCGAGGTCTGATGGTCTAGTGGCCATCCCCGGAAACAGGGGTCGCTCGTGGTAGCCGGGCAGCAGGGCTCGGCCGAGCCGTCGCCCTCCGACGGCGCCGGTTCGCAGGCTCGATACGTCGCGATCATCACTGATGGCAATGGCCGCTGGGCCCAGCGCCGTGGCCTGCCCGTGATCGCGGGACACGAGGCAGGCGCAGATATCGTCAAGGCCCGCTTGCGCGACGCCGTCGAGCTCGGCATCAAGGAGCTCACCGTGTACTCGTTCTCCACTGAAAACTGGTCACGCGATGGCGCCGAGGTGGCGGGGCTCATGGAGATGTTCGGCCGGCGGATCGAGCTCGAGACGCCCGAACTGCACGCCGAGGGGGTGCGTATGCGCTTCGTGGGCCGACGTACCGCCCCGGTGGCCCCTGCGCTGGTGGAGCGTATGGAATGGGCCGAGCAGCTCACCGCGGACAACCCGCGGATCACACTGTTCGTGGCCTTCAACTACGGTGGGAGAGCGGAGATCGTCGATGCGGCGAGAACCTTCAGGGGGACCTCCGAGGAGGAGTTCCGCGCCCATCTCTATGCGCCCGACATGCACGACCCCGATCTCGTGATCCGTACCAGCGGCGAGCGCCGCATCTCCAACTACCTGCTGTGGCAGGCCGCCTACTCTGAGTTCGTGTTCCGTGACGAGCTGTGGCCGGACTTCTCGCGGCTGGCCTTCGAGGAGTCCCTGGACGAGTTCACGGCCCGCCGACGCCGCTTCGGAGGCCGCTGATGCCCCCTGCGTCGCGCTCGCGCGGGCGGCCCAGCCGGGACCGGCCGCCGCCCAACCGGTCCGCATCCGCGCAGCGGCGCGCATCCCGGCCCGCCCAGCCCCGAGGCGGCCGCGGGCAGCGCCCTCCCCGGCGCAGCTCCGATCTGCTCGCGCGCGTCCTGGTGGCGGTACCCGCGGCGGTGGTCGCGATCGTGTTCGTCGACGTCGGCGGCACGGCATGGGCGCTGTTCATGCTCGCCATCAGCTGGGTCTGCCTGCACGAGCTCTACCGGATGCTGCCGCGCTGGAAGCCCACTCCGGTCGCCGGCTTCGCCGCGGCCGCCGGGATGGTGCTGGCCGCCCGCTTCGGCTCCGAGCGCGACGTCCTGGAGATCGCCATGGCGTCGATTCCGGTGACCTTCCTGGCGGTGGTGGCCCGTGGCGGCGGCGGGACGCCGAGCGTGTCGATCGCGGGCACGCTGCTGGGCATCTTCTGGCTGGGGCTGGCCTTCGCTCACGCCGTGCTGCTGCGCCAGCTCGACAACGGCGGCGGGATCCTCATCGACATCCTCGTCGGGACGTTCCTGGGCGACACCGCCGCCTACATCGGCGGCCGTCTGTTTGGCCGGCGGCTGCTGGCCCCCAGCATCTCGCCCAAGAAGACGTGGGAGGGGCTGTTCTGCGGAATGTTGATCGCCATCCTGGCGGTGTTCATCGCCGGCCTCCAGCAGACGTGGCTGACGCAGGGCGACGCGCTCGTGCTGGGCATCGCGGTGGCGGTGGCCGGCCCGATCGGTGACCTGTTCGAGTCGCTGATCAAACGCGACGCGGGCATCAAGGACGCCGGCAACCTGTTCGGTGCGCATGGCGGCGCCCTCGACCGCCTGGACTCAGTGATCTTCACCGTGGTCGCCGGCTATTACGTCTGGGTCTCGCTGCCGCACTGATGCGCGAGGTCATCGTCCGGTTTCCCACGCACGCGCTCGACGAGGTGCTGGACCGGATCCTCCCGATCGTCCCCGATGGGGTCCGCGAGGCGCCGGCGTCCCGGGGCCAGATCGAGCTGCGCATGCTGGGTCCCCACCTCCCGTCGCTGCGCGACATCGCGCGGGCAGTGCGTCCGACTCCGTTTCAGATCTCCGAGCGCGAGGTCGCCGACGACTGGCGCGAGCGCCGCCTAGCCGACTACCAGGCCCACCCGATCGCCGGGCGCCTGATCGTCCGTCCCCCGTGGGCGCCGGCGCCCCCCGAGGGGCTGATCGACATCGTGCTCGAGGAGGGCGGCGCTTTCGGGGCCGGGACTCATCCCACCACGCGCAAGTGCCTGGAGCTCATGCTCGACATGCGACCGGAGGGCTCCTTCAGCGACCTGGGGTGCGGCAGCGGGGTCCTGGCGATCCTCGCCGGGTTGCTGGGCTTCGCGCCCCTGACCGCAGTGGACGTCCAGCCGGCGAGCGTCGACGCCACCCGCGTCAACGCGGCGAGGGCGGCGGTGGACGTGCGCGTAGCAGAGGCCGATCTCAGTCGCGAGCCGGCCCCGTCCGCGGCGTCGTTCGTGGCCAACGTGCCACCTGCGGTCCACGCCGGCATCGCCACCAGCTGGCGCGACGTGGCCGAGCCGCGGATCGGGCTGCTCTCCGGCTTCGGGCCGGGGGACGCCGACTACGTCGCCGCGGCGTACGCGGCCTGTGGCTTCACCGAGGACCGCCGCCACCTACGGCAGGGATGGGTCGTCTCCGAGGTGTCGCGGCACCGGTGACCGACACGGTCGTCATCTCAGGCGCCGCCGCGGCGCCCATCGGCGCGGCCGCCGCAACGCCGCTGTTGTCGGTGCCGGAGCTCGTGGACCTCGCGATCGCTGATCGGAGTGAGGGTGTGGCGCTCGTCATCCACAACCCCACCGGGGGGCCGCTCAGGGTCGCGGTGGAGGACGTCGGCGATATCGCCATCCCGGTAGCCGGCAGCACGGTTTTACCGTTGCGCGCCGAGCGTGGCGGGGCTCGGATCCATCTCCAGGCGCTGTCGACCACGTTGTCCCAGGCGGTCATGGTCGTCGTCACCGTCGAGCCGTCCGACGACGGCCCGATCGCAGTGGGGCAGGCCATCGGTGCGCGCACGTGCTGACCCGGGAGCTCGTCCTGCCTGGCGGCGTCCGCGGCCGGGTCCTTTCCTCCTCCAAGGATCTCGAGCCCGGGGTCCGGGCGATGCTGTTGCTGGCTGACGACCTGTTTCGCCTCGACACCATGATCGTCGGCGACACGCTCCAGACGTTCGTACGCAATCTCGCGAGCGGGGACCTCGCCGTCGCGGGCGAGGTGGGCCAGCCGCGGGTAGCGACGACCACGATCGGCCTGGCGGCGCGTTACGCGCCCGGTCGCGCGGACCTGCGGTTCGCGGTGGGGCCTGAGGATGCTCGGATCGTGACCGAGGTGACGATCGCCACGCTGCGCTTCCCCGAGCGCGGGCTCATCCGCGTCTCGGCGCAGGGCATCGTCCGCCCGGCCGGCTGAGCCTACAATCGGCCCCGTGGCGCGCCGGCTCGTCATCCTGGGGTCCACCGGCTCGATCGGGGTCCAGGCCCTCGACGTCGTGTCGCGCAGCGGCGACGAGGAGCTCCAGGTGGTGGGGCTGAGCGCCGGGAGCGGGTGGGAGACCCTGCTGGAGCAGGCGCGGACGTACGGGGTCAAGCGCGTGGCACTGGCCGACCCTGACGCCGCCGCCCGGGCCGCCGAGGCTTGGACCGACGGTGAGGTGCTGGCCGGGACCGAGGGCATCGTCACGCTCATCACCGAGTCCGGCTGTGACCTGGTGCTCAACGGGATCGTAGGCTCGGCGGGGCTGGTGCCCACGGTGGCGGCACTGGCCGAGGGGATCGACCTGGCGCTGGCCAACAAGGAGTCGCTGGTCGTCGGCGGCGAGCTGGTCACGCAGCTGTCGGAGGCCACCGGGGCCGCCATCATTCCCGTCGACTCAGAGCACTCCGCCCTGCATCAGCTCCTCGCCGCCGAGCGCCCCGGCACGGTGCTCAAGCTCATCCTCACCGCGTCCGGGGGGCCGTTCCGCGGCCGCAAGGCCCATGAGCTGGAGTCCGTCACCGTCGAGCAGGCGCTGGCGCACCCCACCTGGTCGATGGGCGGCAAGATCACCATCGACTCAGCCACCCTGATGAACAAGGGGCTCGAGCTCATCGAGGCCCACCACCTGTTCGGCACGCCGTATGCCGACATTGAGGTCATCGTCCACCCGCAGTCGATCATCCACAGCCTCATCCAGCTCTGCGACGGCGCCACGCTGGCGCACCTCGGCTATCCGGACATGCGGGTCCCGATCGCCTACGGGCTGCACTACCCCGAGCGCGTCGATGTCCCCGTGCGGGCGCTCGACCTCGCCGAGCTGGGCGCGCTCACCTTCGAGCCCGTCGACACCGACACCTTCGCCTGCCTGCGCCTGGCCCGGGCGGCCGGGATCGCCGGTGGCACCGCGCCGTGCACGCTCAACGCCGCCAACGAGATCGCGGTGCACGCCTTCCTGGGGGGCCGGCTGCGCTTCCTGCAGATCGCCGAGGTGATCGAGGAGACGCTCACCCGCCTGCCCGAGGAACAGGTGCACTCGTTTGACTCGCTGGCGCACGCCGACGCCCAGGCGCGGCGGCTGGCCACCGAGCTGGTCGACGCCTTCATCGCCTCTTAGCCGGGCCTGGCACACTCGGCGCTGCGCGCATGTCGTACGTTCTGGCATTCCTCGGCTTCGCCGTCCTCATCTTCCTGCACGAAGCGGGCCACTTCGTGGCCGCCAAAGCCGTCGGCATGCGGGTGGAGCGCTTCTCGCTGTTCTTCGGGCCGATGCCGATCAAGCGCACGATCGGCGAGACCGAGTACGGGATCGGGATCATCCCGCTCGGGGGCTACGTGAAGATCACCGGGATGAACCCCAACGAGGAGCTCTCGCCGGAGGTCCTGCCGCGGGCCTACTACAACCAGGCGGTGTGGAAGCGGGTGGTGACGATCCTCGCCGGCCCCGCCGTGAACATCCTCATCGCCTTCGGGATCGCGTGGGCGCTGCTGTACTCCCAGGGCCAGCAGGTGGTGGTGCCGGTCAAGCAGGTCGCCGGCGTGGTCAAGAGCACGCCGGCAGCGACGTTCATGAAGCCCGGGGATCAGATCGTGTCCATCGACGGGGTGAGCGGCTCGGTGGCGGCGCTGCGCGGGCAGATCATCAACCACCGCTGCGCCGGGACGCAGGACGACGGCTGCCGGGCGGCCACACCGGTCACGGTCGTACTGCGCCGCCACGGCCAGCTTTTGACCTTCCACGTCCGCCCCCAGGTGATCTCGGGCCATCCGGAGCTGGGGTTTGACTTCGGCAGTCGCGTGGCCGGCACCATCTACCCGAGCGTGCCCGGGGCCGCCGGCACCGCCGTCTCGCGCCTGTGGACGGTCACCACCGAAACGGTGTCGACGATCGGGCGGATCTTCGAACCCAAGGAGCGCAAGCAGCTCAACAGCGTGGTCGGCGGCTACACGGTGACCCAGGAGGCGTTTGCCTCCAGCGTGACCCTGGCGCTCCAGGTGCTGGCGCTGATCTCACTCTCGCTGGGCGTCATCAACCTGTTCCCGTTCCTGCCGCTGGACGGCGGCCATGTCTTCTGGGCCGTGGCCGAGAAGGTCCGCGGCCGCCGGATCCCCTTCCGCGTGATGGAGCGCGCCAGCGTCGTGGGCTTCGCCCTCATCGTGCTGCTCTTCGTCATCGGGCTCTCCAACGACATCTCGACCTTGAGCGGGCCCGGGTTCAACCTCCACTGACGACGGCGCCTGCGCTAGCGTTGTCTCGCTGACGGAACGCCACGTGGGGACCAGGAGGAGACTGATGGAGAGCAGCACGACGACCACTCCGGCGGAGTCCGCGGTCGACGCCGCGACGGTGGCTCAGGCGGTCCGCCGCACGGCGGCCGCCCACCCCGACCTGGTGGCCATTCGCACGCCCGATGACGGCGTGACCCTGACCTGGTCCGAGCTGCTTGCACGGGTCGACGCGCTCGCCGGCGGGCTGGCCCAACTCGGCGTGCAACGGGGTCAGTGCGTCGCCATCATGCTGTCGAACCGGCCGGAGTTCCACATCGCCGACCTCGCGGCCGTCACGGTGGGGGCCACGCCGTTTTCGATCTATGTCACCTATCCGGCTGACGAGATCGAGTTCCTCATGAGCGACTCCGGCGCGCGGGTGGCGATCGTCGAGCAGGCGTTTTTGCCCGCGATGCTCGAGGCGCAGAGGAACCTCCCCGGGCTCGCGCACGTCATCGTCGTGGATGGCGACGGTGGCGACGGTGTGCTGGCACTCGACGAGGTCGAGCGCGCCGATCCGGACTTCGACGGGGCCGCCGCGTGCGCGCAGGTGACCGGCGAGGACCTGGCGACCCTCATCTACACCTCTGGCACCACCGGCCACCCCAAGGGCGTCCAGCTCACCCACCACGCGGTGATGTCCACCGCGCAGGGGGTGCGCGAGGTCATCGAGTTCCCGGTGGGATCGCGCGTGATCTCGTGGCTGCCGGCGGCGCACATCGCCGAACGGATGGCCCACCACTACATCCCGGTCATCTACGCCGGCAACGTCACCTGCGCGCCCAACCCCCGCGAGGTCCTGTCCTACCTGCCCGGCGTGCGACCCAACTGGTTCTTCGCGGTGCCCCGGATCTGGGAGAAGCTCAAGGCCGGCCTGGAGACCATGCAGGCCGCCCAGCCCGAGGAGCAGCGCAAGCCCATCCAGGACGCCCTGGCGGCAGCCACAGAACGCGTGCGGCTGCGCCAGCAGGGCAAGCCGGTGCCGCCCGAGCTCGAGGCCGCGGTGGCCAAGGCCGACGAGGAGCTGTTCTCCAAGCTGCGCGAGATGCTCGGCCTGGACCAACTGGTGGCCGTCAACGTCGGGGCCGCGCCCACGCCAGTGGAGGTCGTGGAGTTCTTTCACGCCATCGGGATCGAGCTGGCCGAGCTGTGGGGCATGTCGGAGACGTGCGGGACCGGCACCTGCAACCGGCCGGGCGAGGTCAGGATCGGCAGCGTGGGCCCGGCGTCGCCGGGCGTGGAGATCAGGCTCGCCGACGACGGCGAGGTCCTGTGCCGCGGCGAGTTCCTCATGAGCGGATACCGCAACCAGCCCGAGAAGACCGCCGAGGCGGTCGACACCGACGGCTGGCTGCATACCGGCGACATCGGCACGCTCGATGAGGACGGCTATCTCACCATCGTCGACCGCAAGAAGGAGATCATCATCAACGCGGCCGGCAAGAACATGTCGCCGGCCAACATCGAGGCGGCGATCAAGACGAGCAGCCCCCTCATCGGCCAGGCGTGTGTGATCGGCGACGCCCGCCCGTACAACACGGCGCTGATCGTGCTCGACGCGGACTTCGCGCCGATGTGGGCGCAGCAGAACGGGCTGGGCGAGCGGGCCTTTGAGGACCTGGCCGACGAGCCGCAGATGACCGAGGCGGTCCAGGCCGGGATCGACACCGCCAACGAGCGCCTGGCGCGCGTCGAGCAGATCAAGAAGTTCACGATCGTCCGCGGCGACTGGCTGCCCGGCGGCGACGAGCTCACGCCGACGATCAAGCTCAAGCGCAAGCCGATCGCGGCCAAGTACGCCGACGCGATCGGGCGGATGTACGGTCAGGGTTAGTGGCCGAAGCAGGCCGCTAGTCGACCGCGCGGAACACGACGACCTCCGAGAAGCTGGTCCCGTCCACCTGATAGGCGTAGCAGCCCCCGGTGCGGATGCGCGTGTCGGTGATCCAGGCCCGCCCGTTCCCGACAATGCGAGGCGCCCCCTCGCCAGCGTCGAGCAGTTGGAGCTCGTCGTACGGCGTGGCGCCGGTGCCGAAGCCCAGCGCACCGCCGCCGACCATCTCGCCGCGGATGAGTAACGGCCCCGCATATGACCCCGCCACCGTCCAGGTGACCTCGGCTTGAAGCCACTGGCTGCCGTCGACGGTGTGGAAGCCGACCCCGGCCGGGAGCTCGTGCGGGGCTGCCGGGCCCTGGGTGTGGATCGTGATGGGGCACGGGCCGCTGTCGTCGGAGGGGAGCTTCAGCGGCCGGCGTAGCGCGGCGGGCACGGCTCCGGTGCAGGTGCCCTGGCAGCGTTCATAGGTCCCGTAACCGGCCGTCTGGGCCAGCCCGGAGGGCGCGGCCGACAGCCCCTTGCCGGCGCGCTTGCCGTGACCGTCGTCCGGCTGCCCTGGGCCTGAGGAGGTCGTGGACGAGGACGTGGTCGAGGGGGTGGAACTGGTGGCCGTGCCGGTGCCCGCCGCCGTCTCGGTGCCCGTGGAGGCAGCACTCGACGAGTGCTTGGCGCCCGCGCCGCACGCGCCCAGGGCGACCGTGACCAGCAGCCCAGCGGCCGCGACGGCAGCAAAGCGCACGGGGCTACCTGGACTGAGCCGCCGTGATGGAGCGGCTGACCAGCTCCACGGGGTGGTGAATGGGCAGGGGACAGCCCAGCTCGCGCAGGTACAGGTCGAGCTGGGCGGCGCAACCGGGGTTGCCGGCGGCGATCGCCTGGGCGCCGGTGTCGATGAGGTGGCGCGCCTTGCGCGCGCCGAGCTCGGCGGCAGCCTCGGGCTGGACGAGGTTGTAGATCCCGGCCGAGCCGCAGCACACGTCGCGCTCGGTGCCGACCTCGACGAGCTCCAGATCCGGGATCGCGCGCAGCAGCTCGCGCGGCGCGCTGCGCACGCCCTGGGCGTGGGCGAGATGGCAGGCGTCGTGATAGGCCACGCGCAGCGGCACGGGGCCGCGCGGCGCGCGTGGCGTCACCGACGCCAGCAGCTCGGATACGTCGCGCACCTTCTCGGAGAAAGCGCGCGCCTCGGCGGTCTGAAGCAGATCGCCGTACTCCTTCATCGCCGAGCCGCAACCCGCGGCGTTGACGACCACGTGGTCGACCTGGGCAGCGTTGAACACGGCCATCGTGTCGCGGGCGCGGCGGCTCGCCGCGGCCTCCTCGCCGCTATGGAACTCCAGCGCGCCGCAGCAGTCCGGGAGCACCGGGGCCACGACCTCGAACCCCTCGGCGCTGAGGACATGGACGGTGGCGCGGTGCACCTCGGGATAGAAGACCCGCTGCACGCAGCCCAGCAACAACCCGACCCGGCCTCGCGCCGTGCCCATCGCCGGGGTCAGCTCCGGGACCCCGGCCTTGGCGGCGCGGCCCACCGGCGCCTGGGGAGCGACCTTCGCCACCGCGGCGAGACGGTCGGGCATCATGCGCTCGGCGCCGAGGCGGCGACCGGCGGTGAGCAGCGGCGCCAGGGCGCGCAGGCGCTTCGGGTGCGGAAGCGTCTCGAACAGCAGCTTGCGCAGCGCGCGCTCCGAGGCGGGTCGCCGGTGGCGGCGCTCGACCTGCGGGCGCACGCGCTCGATGAGGCGGTCGTACTGCACGCCGGAGGGGCACGCGGTGACGCAGGCCATACATCCCAGGCACCGGTCGAAGTGCGTGACCATCTCATCCGACATCGGGCCCTCGGTGTTGAGCCCGTCGTTGACGAGCACGATCCGCCCGCGGGGCGAATCCGCCTCGGCGCCCCACAGGACGTAGGTGGGGCAGGTCTCCAGGCAGAAGCCGCAGTGCACGCAGTCGTCGATGATGTCCTGCTGGGGCGGGCGGTGCAGGTCAAACGCCGTCATCAGATCCCTCCCACGAACAGGCCGGGGTTGCACGTTCGTGTCGGGTCAAAGCGCGCTTTGACCCGACGCATGAGCTCAAGCTCTGAGCCCTCCTGGGCCCCCCAGGACTCGCCGCCGTCGCGGAGCGCGGCGGGGCCATCGAGGAGCGCCGCCCGGGCGGTGCGCGGGAGTGCCGCCCGCAACCGCCCGACCGCCTCAGGGGCGACCTCGACGAAGCTTGCGCCCAGGGCGGCCCGGCCGACGATGGTGCCGTCGCCGGCCTCGGCGGCCCGCACGACGTCCGCCAGTTCGGTGGGCAGCGCAGCGACCCGGAGCAGGGCCTGGTCGGCGGAGCGCTGGCCGGCACGCTGGCGCTCCCACAGCTGCCCGTCCTGGTCGGTGACGTCCACCTCGGCCAGGTCGGCCTCGCGCATCAACCGTGCGGCCCGGTGGGCCCGCCGCGTCGCCTCTCGACCAGCACATCGCGCCAGTAGCCCACCGCGGCCACCCTTCCAGGCCACGTCAAGGGCCTCGAACTCGAGCGGGGCCCTGGCCAGGGCGACGGCGGCCCGGCACAGCACGTCCGGATCGGACGCGGCACCGAGCGCGGTCACGCTCGCCTCGTGCAACGGGTGCAGTCGCACGTTGACCGACAGGATCAGCCCCAGGGTGCCGAACGCTCCGCTGAACAGCTTGGCCAGGTCATAACCGGCGACGTTCTTGATGACCTTGCCGCCGGCCTGGGCGATCGTCCCATCGCTGAGAGCGACGGTCATCCCGATGACGAGGTCGCGCGGGGCGCCGTAGCGGTGGCGCAGCGGCCCGGCGTCTCCGGTGGCGATCACGCCGCCGATCGTGGGGCGGGCGGGGGCGGTGTCACCAGGACCGGGGTCCGAAGGCTCAGACTCGCCGCCCGCGGGGCTGAGGGGCGGGTCGAGGGCGAGCATCTGGCCGGCGGCGGCAAAGGTGCGCTGGGCGAGCTCGAGCGGGACGCCCGCCTGCAGGGTCGCGGTGAGGTCGCCCGCGTCGTGGGCCACCACCTCGTCGAGCCCGGCGGTGTGCAGCTCGATGTCGGCGGCCACGTCGACGCTGCCCCAGCCGAGCTTGGTGCCGGCGCCGACGATGCGCACGGTGCGCCCCTCCTCGGTCGCGGCGGCCAGCGCCGCGGCGGCGTCCTCGAAGGTGCGGGGGGCTAGCGTGCTCGTGGTGGCCATCGGACGGGGCTAGAACCGCTCGGCCACGCCGGCGCGCTCCAGCGGGTGCTCGCGGTAGGGGCCGGGAACCTCGCCGCACAGCCGCGGCGTGGGCATGACCTTGCCCGGATTGGCCAGCCCGTGGGGATCGAAGGCGCAGCGCAGGCGTTGGAACGCGTCCAGGTCGGGCTCTGAGAACATCGACGGCATGTAGGCCTTCTTGTCGACCCCGACGCCGTGCTCGCCGGTGATCGAGCCGCCCGCGTCGACACAGGCCTTGATGATGAGCCCGGCGAGCTCCTCGGCTCGAGCGGCCTCACCCTCGACGCCCGAGTCGTAGCAGACGAGGGGGTGGAGGTTGCCGTCGCCGGCATGAAACACGTTGGCCACGCGCAGGTCGTAGTCGCGGGCCAGCCCGTCGATCTGCCGCAGGACCTCCGAGAGCCGCGTCCGAGGGATGACGCCGTCCTGCACGTAGTAGGCGGGCGCGATCCGGCCCATCGCCGCGAAGGCCGCCTTGCGCGTGCGCCAGATGAGGTCGCGCTCGGCCTCTGATTGGGCGATGCGCACGTCGAGCGAACCGGCCTGCGCGCAGAGCTCCGTGAGCTGCTCGAGCCCGACCAGGCACTCCTCACGCGGGCCGTCGAGCTCGATGACCAGCGCCGCCCCCGCGTCGAGGCGGTAGCCGGCGCCGGTGGACTGCTCGGCGGCCTCGATGGAGAGGCGGTCCATCATCTCGATGGCGCCGGGGACCATCCCCGCGTCGACGATGGCGGTGACGGCGTCGCCTGCCGCGCTGGTGTCGTCAAAGAAGGCCAGCATCGTGCTCACGCTCTCCGGTGCGGGTACGACTCGCAGGGTGATCTTGGTGGCGACGCCGAGCGTGCCCTCGGAGCCCACGAAGGCGCCGAGGAGGTCGTATCCGGGCGCGTCGCGATCGAGCGTCACCATTGTCCCGTCGGAGAGCACCACCTCCAACCCGATCACGTAGTTGGTGGTGAAGCCGTACTTGAAGCAGTGGGCCCCGCCCGAGTTCTCGGCCACGTTGCCTCCGATCGAGCACACGATCTGGCTGGAGGGGTCGGGCGGATAGAAGTGGGTGGGGGAGACGGCGCGCGTGATGCTCACATTGGTCACGCCGGGCTCGACGACGACGCGACCGTTGTCCAGGTCGATGGAGACGATGCTGCGCAGGCGGCTGAGCACGATGAGAACGCCCTCGGCCACCGGCAGGGCGCCGCCCGAGAGGCCGGTGCCCGACCCGCGCGCCACCCACGGGATCTTGGCCTCATAACAGGTCTGCACCACCTGGCGGACCTGCTCGGCCGTGCCGGGCAGAACGGCGGCGACGGGGACCTCGCGGTAGTGCAGCAGGCCGTCGGAACGGTAGGTCGCGAGATCGTGCTGGTGGGTCAGCACGTGCTCGCGACCGCATATCTCCTGCAGGCGGGAGATGACTGCGGGCGACCCGGACGGCATCGCCTTCAGTATCCCCCTTCAGCCGCGTCTAATGCACGGAGATCTTGAAGCTCCGGCTGAACACCGTCTGGCCGGCGTCCGCGACCGGGAGGAACGGATCGCTGGACGGGTAGGTGTAGGCCAGGCGCACCGTCCCGCTCTTGGGGAACTTCAGCTTGGTATCGAAGTACGCGCCGGTGCTGTTGACGCTGAGCGTCTTGATCATGGTGCCGTTGAGCTGGATGGAGACGGTCGGCGTGCCCATGCCGTCCTTTTTCATGAACGCCCCGGGACGGGCGGCGCCCCAGATCTCCGCGTTGGCGCTGTGCGAGATGGACGTCTTGGGCATGTAGACCGGGAGCCGGTAGGCGTCGTAGCCGGGCTTGTGCGTGCCGTTGGGGAACTCCAGGCCGCTGGCGAAGCCGACGTAGGGCCCTGCGTTGGGCGGCGGGTCGGCCAGCAGGTATTGCATGTAGGTGGCGACGCGGCTCTGCTTCCAGGACAGGTACTCGGCCCAGTTGATGTAGTAGGCCGCGGTCGCCGGAGAGACGTAAGCGGGCTTGTGGTTGGTCTGCGGCGGGTTAGTGATGTAGCCGTACTCGGTGTTGTAGATCGGCAGGCGCTTGCTCGAGCCATAGACCTTGTTGACGTGGTCGATGGTGGCCTCGACCTGCGGGATGTCCTGGAAGAGGGCGTAGTCGACCTTGTTACCGGCCTTGCTCACCGGCGATTGGCTCTGCCCGTAGGGGTGGATGGAAAGGCCGCTGACGTTGAAGAGGCCGGGGTTCTGGCTACGGAACTTCCGGCTCGCCGCGGAGGTGGTGGGGCAACCCACCGCCTTGGCCGTGCTCCCGCGGAGTTGCTGGAACTTGTTGTCCACGCAGTACAGCTGGCGGATGAACAGCAGCGGACGGGTCTGACCGAAGTTGCCGGGTACTCCGCCGGTGTTCTTCGGGTTCGGACCGGGCTCGAATCCCTGGGCGGCGAACTCACCGATGACGATCGTGTTGCTCGCGTGGCCGGTGGCCTTCAGCGCGTTGTAGCCCTGGTTGACCAGGCTGCGGTAGTACATCGACGCCGTCAGGACCTTGGAGTCGTTGGTCGCCTGCGGACCGAGGTCCTGGCCGAAGTTGGGCTCGTTGAACAGGGCCCAGAAATGGACGGCGGGGAGCGGGGAGGTGGCGCCCGCGGGCGTGAAGTGGCCGCTGTAGCGCGTGCCCGTGGCCTTCACCCATTGACCGTAGTCGGCCGCGTTGGGCTTCCAGGCGAGGAACTGCCGGTTGACGCCCGTGGACGCCGGAGCCTTGGACTGCGCCCACGTTGGCGCCCCGCCCGAGAGCGTGAAGTCCACGGTGATCCCGGCCTGCGCGGCGGCGCGATCGATCGCGTCGAAGACTCCCCAGTTGGCAGCGGGGTACGCGGCGGGGTTGGTCGCGTTGAACGACGGCTTCTTGGTGGAGGTCGGCTTCGGCGCGATCTCAAACCACGGGACCACGACACGCACCGCGTTGGCGCCCAACTGCCTGAACTCCTGCATCGCCGCGGTGGGGTTGTTCAGGTCACTCCCGTCCTGGATCATGACCAGCTGGGTGTGGCTGGCGGCCGCGGTAGCGGGCAGCGACGCCACGGCGGTGAAGGCGATGGCCGCACCGAGGCCGACGCGGCTCCAGCGGCGGAGGAGAACTTTGGGGGCGTGGAGAGTTGGGCGCATGGTGTCGATAACAGCTCCATACGGACATAGTTGCGGCCGCACGAAAGCGGCGGCGTCCGCGGTCGAGGATCACGAGAATCCGGGCTGCGCGCCCGGTCTGACTCGGCGTACGCTCAGAAAATGCGAGCGTCCAGCAGGCTAGCGCGCCGAGCCTAAGTGAAGCGTCAGGTCGGGACTGCGGTCGCGCTACATAGGCGCCGCGAAACGCCCTTAGTGCAGCGTTATGTCGACGATCCTGCTGAAGACAGCCTGACCGTTCGGATACTTCCAGCGCAGGCGCACCGAGCCGCTTGACGGGAACGCCTGCCGCACTTCGAAATAGCCGTGGGGGTTGGTCAGCGCAACCGTGTTCACCGTGCCGAAGTCCTTACCTGACGACGACTTGAACTGCACCTGCACCTCTTGCCGGCGGTGGCTACGGCGGGCGGCGTCCGGGGCGGGTCGCACATCCCCCCAGACAAGGAGCTGCTGCTTGGCCGCGCCGCTCGTCACCGGCAGGTACAGCGGCATCCTGTAGGCATCAAAGGCCGGCTTGGGCTGTCCGGTTGAGGTCGCGAGCCCGGTGGCGAAGACCGTGGTGCCCGGCGGGTCCGAAATGAGGAATTGGTCGAAGGACTTGAGCCGTGGGTCCTCCCAGGTCATGTACTCGGCCCAGTTGAGGTAATACGCGGCGCGCGCAGGGGTGATGGTGTACTGAGGGTTGGGCGGATTGGTGAGGTAACCGAACTCGGTCGACCAGATCGGGAACTTCTTGTTCGAGCCGTAGACCCGCTGGAGGCGATCGAGTGTCGCTTCGAGCGTCGGCATCGCCGCCAGTTCGGCGTAGTCGGGCTCGTTGGGGATCCGGACGTTGGGCGGCAGCGAGGTGAACGAGTACGGATGCACGGCAAACCCAGGGGCCTTGAACAGGCCCGGGTTCTGCGTCACGAAGCTCGCCGAGGTGGCTGGCGTCGCCGGACATCCGCGCTGGCTGGCCTGCGTTCCGCGCAGTTGGCGGTAATCGGCGTCGACGCAATAGAGCGCCCGCAGGAATCGCAGCGGCGCCATCGCGTTGAACAACCCAGGCTCGCCCTTGGTCACACCGGCCGGAGCGAGCTCGCCGATGAGGAGGCGGTCCTGGCCGTGGCCGGTCGCCTGCAGCGCGTTCCATGCCCCGTTGAGAAGCGCGCGATAGAGCTTGGGCGCGACCTCGATCGGCGACCCGGAGTGGGTCACCTCGGGCCCGAGGTTGGTCCCGATATTGGGCTCGTTCCAGATCGACCAGAAGTTGATTCGCGGCAAGGGACGTGACGCCCCCGAGGGAGTGAAATGCCCGCTGTAACGGGCCCCGACCGCGCGGACGAAGTCCGCGTAGTCGTGAGCGTCGGGCTTCCAGAACGGCTGGGTGCTCGGCGACGGAGCCCCTCGGCCCTCGGCCCATCGGGGAGGTGGGCCGATCAGCGCCAGATCGATCCCGATATGGCGCGCCGTCAGGCCCCGGATGAGGGCGTCATAACGCGTCATCGCGGGATAGGCGCTGGGATCGCGGGCGTCAAATGCCGGCTGATGCGCCGACGTAGGGTCGGGCGCGACCGTCGCCCAGTTCACGTCGAGACGGACGACACCGACCCCGAGGCGCTGCAAGAGGTCCATGTTGGCGGCTGAGTTCGTGTACAGCTCGGAGCCCACCGTGAACATCGGTACCGGTCCGACGCGGTGTGAGTTGACCGTCGGGACGGGGACGGCCTTGGTGCTCGAGCCACCGCAGCCAGACACCCCGGCGCCGAGTGCGCACGCCGCCAATGCGGCGAGGGCCAGCCGACGAGTCACGAGCGCGGGCGTTGAGCGTCGACAGACACGCAAGCGGAGGACAGTAGCGGCCCCGGAGCGGTGTTGCGGCTTCGGACGGAGGCCATGGCTACACTGGCGCCGCATGCTCCTCCAGGCCCGAACGGCCGTCTCCGCGAGGGAGCGATCGGGGCCGGCGCGCAGGTATTGGCCAGCCTCAACGGAGACTTGGATCGTCGTCGGACTCATCGTCCTCGCCGCGGTCCTGCGCTTTGCCACGCTCGCGAGCCAGAGCTACTGGCTGGACGAGTCTCAGGCGGCCCATGAGCTGAGTCTGCCCTTCGGCGCGATGTTGCATGCGTGGAATGGCGCGGAGTGGAATACGCCGCTCTACCTCATCATCGCCTGGCCGTGGGCCAAGGTGTTCGGCACCGGTGAGGTGGGCCTGCGGTCGCTGTCGGCGATCCTCGGCGTCGGTCTCGTGCCGCTGATCTACCTGGCGGGACGCGAGCTGGTGTCGGGCCGGGCCGGTGTGATCGCGGCCGCGCTGGCCGCCGTCAATCCGTTCATGATCGATTACTCGCGGGAGGCCCGCGAGTACATGCTGCTGGTGGTGCTGTGCACTGCGTCGCTGCTGTTCTTCGCTCGCGCGTGGCGCCGTGGGTCCACGCGTGATCTGGTGTGGTGGGCGATCTTCTCGGCGCTGGCGCTGCTCACGCAGTACTTCGCGGGCTTCCTCATCGCCGCCGAGGGACTGCTCCTGGTCTATCGGCTGCGCAGCCGCGCGAGCCTGGTCGCACTCGGGGCGCAGGCGGTGGTGCTGGCGCCGTTCATACCCCACGTGATCCCGCGTCTCAGCGACAAGGCGGAGTTCATCACCAGCCAGGGCCTCGGCACCCGCATCCAGCAGGTACCGGTGACCTTCGCGGTCAACACACTCTTCAAGTCCTCCGCGGTGTCCTATGGGCTACTGGCGGCCGCAGCGCTGGCCGCCGCGGTGATCGTGCTGCTCGTCATCGGCGCCGACGACCGCCAGCTGCGCGGCGCGGGATTGGCCGCACTGCTGGCCGGCTCAGTCCTGCTCATCCCGCTGCTGTTGGCGCTCACCGGCCACGACGACTACATCGCGCGTGGGCTGATGCCGGCGTGGCCACCGCTGGCCATCCTGGTCGGTGCCGCATGCTCCGCCCGCGGAGCGAAACTTCCCGGCGCCGCGCTCGTTGGCGTGCTCATGGCCGGCTTCCTGTGGGCGGGGTTCAAGATCAACTCCGACCGCTTTTACCAGCGCCCCGATTGGCGAGGCGTCGCGACGGCTCTGGGCTCGCATACCGGGACCCGGGCGATCGTCGCCTACGACGGACAGTTCGCCACGGGGCCACTGTCCTTCTACCTGCCCGGCGTCCCCTGGTCAGGACCGGGCGAGGCCCGCGGCACGGACACCGGCCCCGTGACGATCGACGAGCTCGACGTGGTGGGGGACCGGGGTCAGACTCCGGTCGCGCCGCCGCGGGGCATCACGAAGATCAGCGGCAGCGACGTCGACGGTTACCTTGTGTACCGCTTCAAGCTCTCGCGGCCGTGGAGCACGGACCCGGCGCGGATCAACGCGCGTGCCCAGCGACTGCTGCCTGGGCCCGGTTCGACTCTCCCGCCGATGATCCAGCGGACTCCCGCCTAAGCTTGCGGCCGATGAAACGCAACGTGAGACTCGTCGCGGTCGCCTGGGCGATCGCCGCCCTGGCGGTGACGAGCCTGGGCGCGACCTCGGCGCTGGCGGCGGGCGGTGGAAACGCCATCCTCACCGACTGCCAGGCCAACGGCAAGCTGACGCACAGCTACACGCTGAAGGAACTGCGCCATGCACTCGCGATCATGCCGGCGTCGATCAAGCAGTACACCAACTGCTCCGACGTCATCTTTCAAGGGATCGCCGCCGTCACTCGCGGAAAGACGACCGGGCCGAAGGGGGGAGGCGGCTCGTTCCTGCCCACCCCCGTGATCATCATCATCGTTGTCCTCATCCTCGTCGGGGTCACGTTCGGCGCGTTCGCGATCCGCCAGCGCCGCGCCGGTCCGCCCGACGGCGGTGCCGGGCCATCGGCTGGCGGCGGCGGGCCGTCCGACGGTGGCGCTGGGCCGTCGACTGGCGCCTCGCCGCCGGGTGACGAGCCCCCGGACTCCTAGCTCAGAGCCCGCTCTACACTCACGGCATGCCCTCTCAGCGCCAGATCCGCGTCGGAGAAGTGCCGATCGGCGGCGGAGCGCCCGTCGCCGTGCAGACGATGACCAAGACCGAGACGGCCGACCTGGCCGCCACGATGGCCCAGATCCGCCGCGTCGCCGAGGCCGGAGCGGACATCGTGCGCGTCGCCGTACCGCGCGACCGCGACGTCGAGGCGCTGCGCACGATCGTGCGCGAATCGCCCATCCCGGTGATCGCCGACATCCACTTCAACCACACCCTCGCGCTCAAGGCGCTGGATGCCGGTGCGCACTGCGTGCGGCTGAACCCCGGCAACATCGGCGGGCCGGAGAAGGTCGCTGAGGTGACCAAGCGCGCGACGGAGCTCGGTGCACCGCTGCGCGTCGGCGTCAATTCGGGCTCGCTGCCCGGGCACCTGCGCCAGCTCGAGTACGACAACCCCGTGGAGGCCTTGGTGACCGCCGCCGTGGAGACCGTCGAGCTGATGGAGCGACTGGACTTCACCAACTTCAAGGTCTCGATG
>DASXDW010000088.1:0-1621 GCA_036490435.1 Solirubrobacteraceae bacterium | reverse complement strand
AGCCCCGTCTACCTGCCGAGCGGCTTCTACGACGAGGCGAGGCGGCTGTACGTGGGCTATGTCGCCGATGCGCGCAGGATCAAGCGCGTGCAGGAGATCGGCGCCGACGCCGAGGAGCTGCTCAACGCCCTCGACGCCTCGGAGGAGTTCGAGTTCGCCTTTACCGAGCGCAAGCGGAACGCCGAGGTCGAGCTCGTGAAGGCACCGAAGGCCCTCCCCAAGCTGGATCGGTGAGGCCCAGGCGGCGATTCGTCTACCCCGACTGCGGCGAGGACTTCGGCTTCGCGGAGGGCGTCTACGCCGCCCATATGGAGAGCCGGCACGACCGTCAGGTGACGGGCTATAGGTGTGGGATCTGCGGGGCGGACTTCACGTCGCAAGAGGGCCTCGCCATGCATCAGCTCTACCACACTGACGCCGAGGTCGAGGCTTCGCGGCGTCCGCCGGACGAGCCGTACTAGACGGCGCGGCGCTCCGACCAGCCGGGCACGACCTCGAGCTGGGGAACCTCCTCCTCACGCCGCCAGCGGCTGAGGAAGCGTCCCTGCCAGGTCTCGCGCGACACCCCGCGGACGATGTCGGCCACCAGGCTCGCCTCGCTGCCGACGAAGGTCAGGGGAGCAACGACGCGCATCGCCGGGCGGACCAGGGGCAGCCACTTGGAGATATCGGCCAGGGCGTCGCCGGCTGTCTCGATGCGTGGGTCCTTCTCCTCGACCTCGTACTCGGACCCGGCCAGCCCGGCCAGCGAGGTGTTGATGGCGAAGAGCGCCCGCCGGCACTCTCCGGGGGAGAGGGGCTCGGCTATGCGCCCACCGCCGAGCACCGGCTTGGAGCGGTCACCCTGAACGGCGGTGGAGCCCTTCGGCGAGCTGGCGCGCTGTCGGCCCGGCTTGACCTTCGCCGCCCGGTCAGCGGCGGCGTCGCCGGGATCGGTGGAGGTGGGCTCGTCTCCAGGGTCCGAGTTGGTCGGCATGGGGCAAGCCTACCGCCTGCTGCAGGGCTTCGCCCGCGACCTGGACGTTGTCGAGGAAGGCCCTCAACCGGATCACCGTTTCCACCAGCGTCAGCCCCGAAGCGGGAGCCACCACCGCCGGGGCGTCGTGCAGACCGCGCAGCGCCCGCTCCAGCCGTCGGCGCCCGTCGTCGCCGAGTTGCCAGGGGGCGGTGGTGCGGAAGACCCCGAGCAAGCCCTCGCTCTCCCTCTCATCGGGCTCCCGGACGCCGGCGGCCCGGAACCTCGCCACCGCGATCTCCAGGAAGGTCGTCTCCGCATCGAGCAGCTCCCCGATGACCGCGGCCAGGTACTCGGCGGACAGAAATGCGTTGCTGTGGGCGACGGCGCCGAGGTAGTCCCGCATGCTGGCCAGCTGCTCGTCGGTCAGCCGGTCCGGGCTCGTCGACTCCGGTGCCTGCCCCCTCACGACCGGTTCTCCGGGGGTGCCAGACGTGCCATCCGGTCCAGTTGCTCGAGGACCTGGTTGCGGTCGAGGATGCCGAGGTCGATGGCCAACATGGTCAGCAGCTCCGCTCCCATGGTCGCCGCCGGCAGGTGCTCCTCCAGCTGGTCGAGCACGCGGTCGATGCGATGAGGGCGGCGGCGCTTCATGATCACCATCAT
>DASXDW010000082.1:0-6448 GCA_036490435.1 Solirubrobacteraceae bacterium | reverse complement strand
CAGTGGCCAGTGTCGCGGCGGAGATCGACGGCATGCTCGGCTGAACCGTCCGTCAGCCGGCCAGCAGTCACGGGCGGGGGGCCCGGATCGACCCGAGCAGTGACAACGGCGAGAGCACGGTCCGGGCCAGCCGCGGCCGAGCACCGACGCGAAGCAGGCCCTGCTGCTCGCGCGTGGTGAGAAACCCCTCGTCGCTCGCCAGCGCGATGCGCCCGGAGATATGCCCCAGTAGATCCTGGTACTCGTCGTGGAGCGTCGCCAGATACCGCTCGCGCTCCAGTTCCTGCCAGGCATGCGCGGAGGCCGCCCGGTACGGAGCGCGCAACGCGCTCTCATAGGTGGCAATCAGCTGCCCGGCGAGCCGCTCCCAGCTCCATGCCTCCGCGCCCGCACGCAATTCGGCGAGGTGCTCTCTTCTGGCCGCCCCGTCCGTCATGAGCGGCATCACCGCGGCGGCGCTGGGGACAGGATCCCAGGGGATGAATGTGGCCAGTGACGGCGCGACGACCTCGGCCAGCGAGGTCTGGGCGGCAAACAGACAGGGCACGCCTGCCTCGGCCGCCTCGAGCGGGACCAGACCGAACCCCTCCACCACGCTGGGGACGGCGACGGCCCGTGCGTGGGCCATCAACCAAGCACGACCGGCATCGTCGACCACGCCGAGGTCCACCACCGCATCGAGGAGCGACGGATCAGCCGCCATCAGCTCGCGCTCCTCGGCCGCCGAGGACCCGTGGGGGACGTGACCGCCGGCAAGGACGAGCAGCCCTGCCCACCCGTGGCGCGCGCGCAACTCCCGCACCAGCCGGAGTGCGAACAGGCGGTTCTTATGGCGGTAGTCCGCCCCGAGGCAAAGGATGAAGTCACGCCCGACGGGCGCGCCCGCGGGGACGGTGGCCGCCGGAGCGGGACGCGGCGCAAGGGCGGCGCCGATGACATCGCTGCGATCGGCGGCCACGAGGTCCTCAGCGAGGACCTCGGACAGGCTGTGCTCTGAGAACACGACCACCCGGTCGGCGACGGTCAGCGCATTGCGCGTGACCCGGCGATACTGCTCCCAGGCATCCGCACTAGGGTGGTATGTGGGGTTGTGGAAGGCGATGAGATCCTGGTGGGTGACGACGAGTCGGCGCCCGAGCAGTCGCAGGAGATTGAGGTCATCGGCGGAGAACGCCTGCTGGGGCCGATGGACGACGTGGGTGCGGTCGATCCCGGCCGCCGCCCGCTCGTAGTCCACAAGCTCGACGTCGGCGTCGACCAGAGCATCGCGGGCGCCGGCTGACAAGTCGTGCGCTACGACCGCGCGCACGGCGGCGTCGGTGTGGCGGGCGAGCGCCAGCAGCAGCTCCAGGGTATACCGCTGGGTGCCCCCGACCGCGGAGGTGAGCGAGCGTGCATCGATGGTGACCTTGAGTCCCCCCAATGCGGCATCCGACAGCGCCCGCGCCCGCGCCAGAGGGCTGGATTCGTCGTCGCGGTCCAGCGCGGCCATGCGCGCGACAGCGGCCGGCAGGCCAGCAAGCGCGTCGCCGGCGGGTTCGGCGGTGACGTACAGATCATCGTCGACCACGTTGACCAGGCCGGCTGCGGTGGCGGAGGTACACAGCGCAGCCGCAAGGCCTCTGAGCGCGGCTGCGTCGGTCCCGACATTGGGCAGCCCACCGATGAGATCGATTGTTCTCCGCCGGACATACAGGCAATCGGGCCCGCCGATCTGTACGCGAGGGTAGGAGCGCAGGGCCACCGCCGCGACCACCCCGTCCGGGTCGGGCTGCCCGTGCGCGGCCACCGTCGCGGCGCCTCCAGCGCTGGTCAGCGGTGTGGACGTGGCGACGGTGTCGCCGCTCATGGCGGCGGCGCGCAGCCGAGTCAGCCAGTTGGCAGGCACGCGGCAGGCGGCGCTAATGAGCACGACATCGGCGGGCGCGGCCATCGCCGCCGCGATCGCGGCCGCGTGGGCGGGCGAACCGCTCAGGGCGCTTACTTCGCCCGCTGCGCCCATTTCCTGGCCGTCGGGAAGACCGAGGACCACGATCGGCGAGCCGGAGTCTGTGTGCGCGGTCAGAGCCTCGAGCGCCGCTATCGTGTCACGGCCGACATCCGGGTCGTGGAACAGGCAGACGAGCGCCCCGTCCGCGCCGACGGTCAGCCGCTCTTCGGGCAGCAACCAGCGCATGGACACCCGCGGCAGCATAGAGCGCCGCACGGCGTGGCCGTAGTTGACCCGTCACCATTACTGACTTGACACAGAGCGACGATCCCACCCCGCTGACCTCTCCGACGCGGCCTCAGGATGGCCCACGCTTCACCCTGCGCGAGCGCATCGCGCTCACCTACCGCTACCACGGCGGGTGGTCGATCGCCTACCGCGTGCTCACCTACCCGCTCCGCTTCACCCCGCTGCGCACGCGCGTGCGCCGGGGCCTGGGCCCCCGCCGCGACCTCGCGGCGCGCAACTGGTACCGGCGCAACGCGCGTCCCGTCACCATCGTCATCCCCAGCTACCGCGACGCCGAGCACGTGGCGCGACTGGTGGCGAGCGTGCGACGCACCACCGACGCCAGGCTGACGCGCATCGTCGTCACCGATGACGCGTCAGGCCCCGAGCACATCGCTGCCCTGCGCGCCATCGGGGGGATCACAGTGGTGCAGGGCGCCGTCAACGCGGGCTTCGCCGCCAATGTCAACCGCGGTGTCGCGGCCGCGGACCCCACGGCGGACGTCGTGGTGCTCAACTCCGACGTCGTCGCCCGCCGCGGCTGGCTGGAGAGCCTCCAGTACGCCACCTCCCGAGAGAGCCGGGTGGGGATCGTGGGCGCGCGGCTGCTCTATGAGGACGGCCGGATCCAGTTCGGGGGCACGGTGCGCAACCGCGACGCGCCCGAATGGTTCGACCATCGCTACCGTTTCCGGGCCGGCGACTTCGGGCCTGCCACGGTGCCCGGCGCGGCGCTGGCCGTCAGCGGCGCCTGCATGTACCTCACGCGCGAGGTGCTTGACGACGTCGGCCTGTTCGACGAGCGCTATCCGATGGCCTACGAGGACGTCGACCTCTGCCTGCGGGCCTGGGAGGCCGGGTTCACCGTCCTCTACTGGCCCAGCGCCGTGCTGGACCACCTCGAATCGATCACCCGCGGGACGCTGGTCGGCAAGCGTGAGCGCGCGTCACAGCACGCATTCTGGGAACGGTGGGGCGAGTTCTTCGACGCCCGGGACGTGCGCACCCGCGACGGCCGGCTCCGCATCGTCTATGTGACCGAGGACACAGGCGTCGGTGGGGGGCACCGGGACATTTTCGAGCATCTCAATCGGCTGAGCCGGCGCGGCCACGAGGCCGAGCTATGGACCCTCGGCGATCCCCCGGAGTGGTTTGACCTCAACGTGCCCGTCCGCAGCTTTGAGGAGTACGAGGACCTGGTCGACGCGCTCTCCCCGATCGACGCCATCAAGGTAGCCACCTGGTGGAACACCGGGACGCCGGTGTGGCGGGCCAGCGTCCTGCACGGCATCCCCGTGTACTTCGTCCAGGATATCGAGACCAGCTACTACGCCAACAACGAGCCGGTGCAGAACGCGGTCCTGGCGTCCTATCGCCACGAGTTCCGCTACATGACGATCTCATCGTGGAACCGGGACAGGCTGCGCGAGCTTGGCCTCGACGCGGTCCTTATCCCCCCGGGAATCGACCTGGACACCTTTCGCCCTCTGCCCGGGGCGCCGCGGCGCGACGACCAGCTCCTGGCGTTGGGGCGCACGAATCCGCTCAAGAATCTCGCGCTCACGCTCGAAGCGTGGCGGGCCCTGCCCGAGCCGCGGCCGGAGCTGTGCCTGTTCGGCATCGAGCCCGAGCTGGCCGCCGAGCCAGGAGTGCTCTATGTGACCTCGCCTTCCGACGAGGAGGTCAACGAGCTCTTTAACCGGGCCACCGTATTCGTGCAGACGTCCGTGCACGAGGGGTTCTGCCTGCCGCCGCTCGAGTCGATGGCCACTGGCGGAGCGGTGGTCTGCACCGACGCGCACGGCAATCGCGATTTCTGTCGTGACGGAGAGAACTGCCTGATGCCCGAGCCAACCGTGACTGCGGTGAGCGGCGCCCTCACGCGGCTGCTCGGTGACTCCGAGCTGCGCGAGCGAATGGGACGCGAGGGCATCGCCACCGCCGCCGATTTTGCATGGGAGCGGCGCATCGACGTATTGGAGCAATTCTTGTCCGAAGTCGCCCAGCCCCGGCGGATCGAGGCGTCCACCGATGTGGTTCCCGAGACCCGGCGCGCGCCGGCCGGGTAGCGCGGACCGCCTGGCACCATGAAGGTCGAGTTCGCGGCGACGCATCTCCGCTGCCCGGTGTGTCACCGGGACCGCTCGCTGCGCCTGGACGTCGCTGCCGCCAGCCCGCTCGAGGTCCGCGAGGGCGTCCTGGTATGCCGGGCGTGTGGCGCGGAGCACGCGGTCCACGGCGGCATCGCCCATCTGCTCGTCGATCCTCCCGACCACGTCGTGCGCGAGGCCGCCGGCCTTGCTCGATTCGCCGATTTCATGGCGTCGACCGGGTGGGACCGCGAGCGGATCTTGGCGCTGCCCGACTACCAGCATGGTTACTGGTACGTGCAGGCGATGTCGATGCAGCAGCTTCTGGACACGATCGGATTCCGACCGGGAGAGGTGCTGCTGGACGTCGGGTCAAACACGTGCTGGGCGTCCAATCGCTTCGCCCAGCGCGAACTGACCGTCGCTGCGCTCGACATCTCGACGGCCGAGCTCCAGGGCCTGTCCACCGCTGATTACTTCATCGAGGCCGGCGCGTCGTACTTCGAGCGCGTCCTCGGATCCATGAACGACATGCCCATCGCCTCAGGTTCCCTTGACTACGTCTACTGCTGCGAGGTCTTGCACCACAACGATGCCGAAGGGCTGAGGCGCGCGATGGAGGAGGCGTTCCGGGTGCTCAAGCCCGGTGGGCGCGTCCTAGTGGTCAACGAGACGCTCAAGACCCTGCGCGACCGGCACGGGGTCCATGTCGAGACCGTGGCGCACTGGGACGGCTACGAGCACGCCCACTGGGCGGCGCGTTATCGCTGGGAAGCCATCCGCGCCGGCTTCCGCACGCGGATCCTGGAGCCGCGCTACCACCCGTTCTTCGGCGACGGACCGCCCCAGGCCGACCTACGTCCCCCTAGGCGGGCCTTCGTGCGTCGATTGCGCTTCGAGCTGCGCTCCCGCCGGCTCACCCGCCGCGCCTACCTGGCCTGGCTGCACCACGTGTCCGGCGGCGTCGCGTTTGGGATGATCGCCACCAAGCCGGCGCGGCGTGGCGTGATCTCGGCGGCGGCGCGGGCACTTCCACGCTAGGCGGTCGATCACGACCGTAGCGCCGACCGGGATGCTTGGCACGAGCGATCGGGTCGGGCTCCCAGTCGGTCCACGGTGACGATCGCGCCTGGTTGTCGTGCAGCAGCTTGAACGGCCCGACAATGTCCGCGGGCTGCTTTAGGTCTCGCCGCCGCGTGGCTCGCACCGTCCCACGGCTAGAGCTGGGATGCCACACTGCGAGACCGTGAGAGGAGCCAATCCGCAACCGTCTGAAGTCACGCCGATCCGGCCGCTCGCGCTGGATTCTCCGACCGTTATGCCAGGGGCGACATTTGAGCCCCTAAGTAACGGGGGCATCCGGATCGTCACAGGCTCAACTCGCTGGAGCAACGCAGTTAGTTTTCCAATACGTCTAGGTGCTGCGGCGAGCAGTGTGCTCGTGCATGTGGCTTGCGGGCGCGGGGAAGTCGGCGTGAGCGTTCTTGCCCAGGATGGCTCACCGCTTGGCCCGCCGGAAGAGATGCTCACAGTTGGCGAAACGCGCGTCGTCAGCTTTCTGATCAATCCGAATGGCGAGCAGGCTGCCTGGTTGATGGTCAGAAACACGGCCGACGAGACGGAATCCGAGTGTGATGTCTTGGCCGGATTCACGGGCAGCGTTCCCTCGGTCGAGCTCAACGACACGGAAATAGAGCTCGCGCTGCGTGACCCAGTCGCTGCCAACGTGAACTGCACGAGGCGTGCCTGGCCCGCAGATGTAATCGCGGTCACCGGTGACCGCGGTCTCCCGCTCCACGTGGATCGTCCCCCCGCGCCGCTCCCGATGCCGCCGCCTCGCGTTCTTTGGAGCGGTGACGTCGACGCCGTTGTCACGGACACGGTCGAGGACCTGGCGAAGTTGTTCGAGGCGTTTCAGCCTGACGCTCTCGAACGGCACATAGCCCAAATGCCGAACGACGCGATGCGCTCGGTCCTCCGGATGAGCGTCGTTCGCATCGTGCGCCTCGTGGAGACGCTTGGGCGTCGCGGGTTCGGGAGCGGTGACGTGCTTGAGGTTGGCGCTTGGTTCGGGCCGTTCGCTCTCACCCTTCGTCGCCTCGGCTACGACGTCGTTGCGTGTGACCGGTACTCGAGCTAC
>DASXDW010000062.1:0-11792 GCA_036490435.1 Solirubrobacteraceae bacterium | reverse complement strand
AAGCTCACCCACCCGAAGATCCCCATCCGTCGCACCAGCCGTCCCCACCACCACATCCGACGCAATCGACAAGCCACCATCACTCATCGCCTCCCAACCCGACCCCAAACCACCATCCGCCCGATCAAAACCATCGGAACCAGCGGGCGGCGGGGGTTGCGTGGTGGTGGTCGTCGAAGTGGTCGTGGTCGCAGTGCTGGTCGTCGGAGTCGTGGTCGTCGCAGTCGTGCTCGTCGTGCTCGTCGTCGCGGATTCGTCGTCCGTGGAGACCGTGCCATGCCCGTTTGCCGGCTGCGTCACCTCGACAGAGAATGTGCGCGGCGCGCTCACGCCGCGGTTACCCGCGCGGTCGGCCTGTTCGACGTCGGCGGTGTAGGTCCCGTTGGGGACCGACCGCGTGGAGGCCACAGACCATTGCCCAGCGGAGACTCCCGCGGTGAGCGTCTGCACCGGCAGTCCTGAGGTCCGCGGGCCCGCGAACACGTGGACGGTGACCGCCGACGCGTCCCCGGCGGCCGTACCGGCTGCCCCGGAGAAGGTGGGCTTGTCGGTCTTGACCGTGCTGCCGTTCAGCGGTGTCGTCACGTTGACTGACGGAAGAGAGCGATCGACGGTCCATGACGCGCGGGCGGGCGACGGATCCGTGACGCCGGTGCGGCTGAGCGCGCGAACACGGAACGTGTGGGCTCCGTCGACGAGCCCGGCGTAGCGCTTCGGGCTTCGGCATGCGACCCACGGACCACCGTCCAGGCTGCACTGGAAGCTGCTGCGAGCGATCGTCGCGCCAAACCGCAGGACCACGGCTGCGTTCGTTGTCACCTTTGCGAGGCCGGTCGCGATCCTGGTGTCCGGGCTAGGCCCGGTCTGCCGGCGGCTGTCGGCGGCGATGGTCAAGCTGGCGCCGCGCGCACAGTGGGTGCCGGCCTCGAAGCGCTGGACCTGGCTGTAGACGTCGGTGCAGATCAGGGGCGTGTAGACCCCCGACCCGACGCCCAGGGACCGTGTCCGCGACGACCGGAACCGCACGGTCTTGGATCCGTGAGCCGGCAGCGTGCCGACGGAGAAGGTGAGCAGAGCCGTCGCGTCGCTCCCTGTGCCGCGACCCAGACCGAGCGAGCCGGTCGTCGGGCGAACCGCCGCGTTGCTGACGTTCACGATCGTGGCCCTTCCGACGATCCGGCCACCGATCTCATTCGCCGATGCCTGGCGCACCGAGAGGGGGAACGGCGCGGCGATGGTCGTGTCGGCGACGAAGGTCGCAGGGGCCCCAGTCCCGACCCGAGCACTGGCCGTGAGCGTGGACGAGAGGAAGATGCTCATCGCGATGATGAGAATGAGGCGGGGCCGCCGCCCGGCGCCGGCGGCACGACGGCCGCGGTGGGGGTGCAGAGGACGATTCACAAATCACCAACGGTTCAGGCAGCGCGTCGCTCACGCACTTTTGATCAGAACCTTGCGAAAGCTCGCATTGGTTGGGCAAAATCGGCCGTGACCTAAGCGTGAGCCTGAGCGTTAGGTGTGCTGACGCCGCCTCGGCTTGGGCAGGACGAACCCAAACCCGACGCGGGACTCTCCTGGCCGGACGGCCAGTGTCCGCAACTCGCTGAGGGCGTCGCTGAGCTCGGCGATCCGCGTCCGCAGGGCGTTGACACGGTCTGTGCACGGTTCGTCGCCTGGCGTCGCGCGTGGACGGAGCCGAGACAGCTCGGCCTCCAGGCCGATCATCGCCGCAAAGCCCACCTCCAGGGTGCGCTCGATCTCCGACGGGTCCGTCGGTTCGCCTGAGCGGATACTCACAGAAGCGCCTCTCAGCGCATCGAGCTCAGCGGAACGATTGGGTGCGACGTCTCCGGTCACGAGGGACGACATCGTCGCCCAACGACCGGCGGCTCACAATGAGCCGGATGGACACGCCGCGTTCACCGGCGCACACGCGCACCCCGGCGTGGCGCGGAAGCGCCATTCCGTAGCCGAGAGTCGCGGCGACTATTCGCCGCTGCGCACTTCGATCTCAGCGCCGCCGGACGCGCGTGTCCGCGTGACCAACCGCCCGCCAACGGATTCGGCGCGCGCCCGCATGGTGCGCATACCCAGGCCGGTGCCGGCCGTGCGCCTCGAGCCCCCGAAGCCACATCCATCGTCGGAGACACGCAGCAGCAGGTCGTTGCGCCGCGAACCCAGCCTCACCGTCACGTTGCGCGCACCGCCATGACGCACGGCGTTGGCGATCGCCTCACGGGCGATCCGCACGAGCTCGGTGCGCTCGTGGTCGCTCTGCTCGGGCTGGGCGCCGCCGTCGACGGTCACCGACACGTTCACGCCGTGGCGAGATGAGATCTCCGAGGCCACCTCGCGCAGCGCCGCCTCGGTGCTCGCTGCCTCCGAGGCCTCCAGGTCGACGATCTGCCCTCGGGACGCGGCCAGCGCGCGCGTGGCGGCGATGGCCAGGGGATGATCGGCTCCGAACTCGCGCGCCAACCGCTCAGAGTGAGCCGCAATGAAAGCGAGATCCTGCGCCAGGCCATCGTGCAGATCCCGGGCGATGCGGAGGCGTTCCGCGCTCACCGCGTCCCGAGCCACCTGATCTTGGGAGCGCCGATACATCCCGACAGCGGCGGCAAGAAGCAGCCCGTACGCCGCGACGCGCAGCGCGTCGGAGGGCGTGACCCAGTCCGGGGGTGCGACGCCGAGGCCCAGCATGCCCAGCTGCGCCCCCGCCAAGCACAGCGCGACGATCGTGAGCAGCCCCGCCGCACGGTCTCCATCACGGTGGCGGACAGCGAACCCGCCTGCGGATATCAGCAGCAGGACGCAGCAGATCAACGACAGCGATGTGGCCACGGGGCCGTAGGCGCCCGACGGCCCTCGCTCGCGCACGGGTCCGGCGATGAGGTCGACCAGCTCGCCCAACGCGACGAAGTAGAACGCGGCCGGCACGGCGATCGCGGCGAGCCGGCGGCCCGCCTGCACCTCGCGATCGCCCGGGGCGAACGCCACCGCCAAAAACGTGCCGGCGATGAGGATGGTCAGGGCCATCCGGGCGCCCGCGCCGTAAATGCCCGTCTGGTAGTGGTAGGCGGGCAGGGCGTTGAAGATGAAATCCGTCAGCGCGGTGGTGGCGAGACCAGCCAGGAGCAGCAGGTCGCGCAGCATCCGCGTCTGGCGGAAATGGGCGAGGAGAAGGGCGGCGCTGACCAGCGCCGACAGGGTGATGCCCGTCTCGATCGCCGAGCGCAGAGCCGCATCCGCCGTATGAAGCTGCCAAATCTGTCCCGCTCCGTATCCGACGAAGACGACTGTCGCAACCGCGCACAGGGCAGCGACGACCCACAGGGCCAGCCTTGGCCGTTGGACGCTAGATGAGCGCGCCCCCGCGCTCATGCGGCCGACCGCAATTCGAGTCACTCAGTGAACCCCCGGAGATACTCAAAGGAATATTCGATTTTCTACAGAAGTTGGTTCGTTTCCCCGTTCGAACCCAACCTCCACAAACTTTACCAAGATCGCGGGCAAGTTGGAAGAAATGCGGTAAAACGCGACGCGATCGTCACGAGATGATCACCCAGAGTCCACAGCGGGTCACCGTCGGGACTCGGCAGGGGAAGCGGCGGGCCGGCGGCGAGCGCTCAGCGCAATCGTCGCCGCTGGCCCCGCCGACGTTCAAGGGGCCGGATGCGGCCGCCGTCGTGTTCGCCGGGAGTGCCGGCCGGTCGCGGTGGCTCAGAATCGTCGTGCTCCGCGTCGCTCGCTCGCCGGGAGCCCTCAACCACGCCGTCGCGGCCCTCGTCAACCGCGCCGTCGCGGCCCGCCCCCGACGCGCGGTCACGGTCCTCGGTCAGCCCAACCTCGTAGAAGATGAGGCTGACGATGCCGACCAGTCCGATGCCCACCAGCACGGTGGCCGCGGTCCCGCCGGCGGTCCCGGGGATGGTCGCCCCGCAGGCGACGCCGACGAGCGCCACCGCAATGGAGGCGCCGTAGCGCAGGGTCCGGGTGCGCGGGCTCAACGCCTCACGAGTAGTCGTACGGGTCGTAGGTGCCGAACGACCAGAGGTTGCCCTCGGGGTCGCGGACCGAGTACTCGCGCGATCCGTAGTCCGTGTCCTCAAGCTCGCGCACGACCGTCGCGCCGGCCTCGCGCGCGATGGCGTGGTGGGCGTCGGGGTCGGCCACGGTGATGTAGAGGCTGATCGTCGAGGTCAGTGCGCGCGGCGTCTCGCCGCCCAGCTTCCCCTCCTCGCGTTGCTGGCCCACCATGACCAGACCGGCTCCCAGGGCAAGCTCAGCGTGGTGGATGACGCCGTCCTCGCCGCGGTGCACGGCCTTCTCGGTGGCGCCGAAAGCGCGCGTGAGGAAGGCGATGCCGGCATCGGCGTCGGTGTAGCGGATGGCGGGGAAGATGTTGGGGCGGAGTTGATCGGTCATGGATGGGACGCTAGCCGCGGCGCGGCCATGAGTCTTGGATTAATAGGAGCGGTCCCCGATGACCCCGCCGTCGGGAATGAGCCGCGAGACGAAGTCAGTCGGCGTCGTCCCCGCCAGTTCGCGGAACTCGCGGTTGAGATGCGACTGGTCGGCATATCCGGCACTGTGGGCCAGGTCGCACCAGCGCGCCGGCGCCGCCTCGATGTGCTCCCGGACGTGGTGGAAGCGCATCAGGCGGCGGGATGTGGCTCAGGTCCGGCGGCCAGCCGAGCCAGTAGGAAGGCTTCCACGAGATCGAAACGCACATCCCAGTTCTGGGTCTCGCGGATGCGGGCCACGAGCTCACGCCCGAGGGGGCCGAACACGTCCTCGACGGGAACGCACGCGCCGGTCAACTCCGACAGAGGCATCCCGGTCAGCGTGTAGGCGCCCAGCGGCGTGAGCTTGAGATCGATTGCCCCGTACGTGTCGCCGAAGCTGACAACCGCCGGCCGGTCGTCGAGGCCGCTGATCCACGCGTCGGGCAGCGCCTGCCCGTCGGCGTGCAGCGCGCCGTCCAGGTCGATCATGAGGGTCAGCTGAGGCCGCGGGGGCTCCAGCCAGCTGGAGAACTGCGCCCGCGAGTGCTGGTAGCCCAGCAGCTCGCGGTCCAGCAGCAGTCCGGAGAGGCGGCCATCCGGCGCGCGGCGCGCTCGCATCCAGTCCCCGAGCTCGTGCTCGTAGCTGGTGAGGCGAGTGCGCCGCACGCGAGATGTCACAGCATTACTCGTCCGACGAGTCTCCATCGTCGGAGGGGACGTCGAGGTCGGCCAGTTCCTCGGCGAAGCCGAGCGCCGAACCGCCGTTGCCGATGTTCTCCAGGTCGGACAGGTCGGCCTCGATCCCTCCGCCGAAGCCGCTGAGCGACTCGCCGTCGGTGAGGCCGAGCTCGGCGGCCAAGTCGTCGTGATCGAGCAGGCCCACCTCGTCGATCCCGCGCGGGAGCGGCTCGGACGGCTCGATCTCGATCCGCCGGTAGCGCTTGAGCCCCGTGGCGGCCGGGATCAGCTTGCCGATGATCACGTTCTCCTTCAGACCGTTGAGCCGATCGATCTTGCCCTCGAGCGCCGCGTCGGTCAGCACCTTGGTCGTCTCCTGGAAGGAGGCGGCCGACAGGAACGAGTCCGTGTTCAGCGACGCCTTGGTGATACCCAGGATGATCTCCTCGGCCTGCGCCGCCTCGCCGCCGCCGTCGATGACGGCGTTGTTGAGCTTGGCGTACTCGTAGCGGTCCACGAACTGGCCCGGAAGCAGGTCAGTGTCGCCCTTCTGGTCGACCCGCACCTTCTTCATCATCTGGCGCACGATCAGCTCGATGTGCTTGTCGTTGATGTCCACGCCCTGGGACTTGTAGACCTCCTGGACCTCACGGACAAGGTAGAGCTCGGTCTCAGTGCGGCCCCGGACGGCCAGCAGTTCGTGCGGGTACAGCGAGCCCTCGTTGAGCTGTGTGCCGGGCTCGATCTTCTGACCGGACTCGACATACAGGATGGTGCGCCGCGGGAACGTATGGCGGTGCTCTTCACCGCCGTCGTCGGTAATCACGGCCGTAATCGCCTTGTCGGAGTCCTCGATCGACACCTTGCCGCCGATCTCGGCGATCTTGGCCAGGCCCTTCGGCTTGCGCGCCTCGAACAGCTCCACCACGCGCGGCAGACCGTGCGTGATGTCGGCGCCGGCGACGCCTCCGGTGTGGAACGTCCGCATCGTCAGCTGGGTGCCGGGCTCGCCGATCGACTGGGCGGCGATGATGCCTACCGCGTCACCGATCTGGGCGAGCTTGCCGCTCGCCATCGAGCGGCCGTAGCACGCCTGGCACACGCCGGTCGGGGCCTCGCACTTGAGCACCGAGCGGACGTGGACCGTGATGACCTCGCCCTTGTCGGTGTCGTCCTGGTAGGCCTCGAACAGATCGGCCAGCTCGGCGCGATCGATCTCCTTGCCCTGCTCCACGATGACGCGCCCACGCTTGGTGGTGATGTCACGCGCAGCGATCCGCCCGATGAGGTCGGTGTTGACCTCGCCGGTCGGACGCAGCCGCCGCGTCTCAGGATCGACCTCCAGCTGGGACACCGGGCTGTCGATGAACTCCTCGGTGCCGCAGTCATCCTGACGGATGATCACGTCCTGGGAGACGTCGACCAGACGCCGGGTCAGGTAGCCCGAGTCGGCGGTACGAAGCGCCGTGTCGGCCAGTCCCTTGCGCGCGCCGTGCGTACTGATGAAGTACTCGAGCACGGTCAGGCCCTCCATGAAGTTGGCCTTGATCGGACGCTCGATGATCTCGCCCTTCGGGTTGGCCATGAGGCCTCGCATGCCGGCCAGCTGGCGGATCTGGGAGAACGAGCCACGAGCACCCGAGTTGGCCATCATGGCGATCGGGTTCATCGGCTCCAGGTGCGCGGTCAGCGCCTCGCCGACCTCGTTGGTGGCGCGATCCCACAGGCCGGTGACCGCCTCGTGGCGCTCCTCCTGCGTGATCTCGCCGTCCTCGTACTGGGCCTCGATGGTGATCAGTTCGCTCTCGTAGCGCTTGAGGATCTCCTCCTTGGAGGGAGGCGTCTGCACGTCGTTCTTGGAGAACGTCACGCCGGCACGGGTCGCGTACTGGAACCCGACGTCCTTGAAGGCGTCCAGGACCTGGGAGATCGTCGGGGCCCCGTACAGCTGTACGAGGTCGTCGATCATCTGGGTCGTGTCCTTCTTGCGCATCGAGCGGTTGATGAACTCGTAGGTGCTGGGGTCGAACTGGTCGCCCAGCGCCTCCTGGAGCGCGCGCTCGATCTTGTCGTTGTAGATCACGCGGCCGACCGTGGTCAGCAGGTGCCCGCCCTCACGGCCGTGCGGCCGGTACTCGGCCAGGTCGTGCAGCTTGACCACGCGGTGCTCGTAGGACCACTCCGCCTCCTGGGCGGTGCGGAACACGTGCGGGCGCGGGTCGATGGTGGACGGGTCGACCTCGGCCAGCTCCTTGGCGGTCGGGCCGTAGGTGAGGTAGTAGGCGCCCAGCACCATGTCCTGCGACGGCGTCGCCAGCGGCGCCCCGTGCGCGGGGGACAGGATGTTGTTGGCCGAGAGCATGAGGATCCGCGCCTCGGCCTGGGCCTCCGCCGACAGCGGCAGGTGGACCGCCATCTGGTCGCCGTCGAAGTCAGCGTTGAAGGCGTGGCAGACGAGGGGGTGGACCTGGATGGCCTTGCCCTCCACCAGCACCGGCTCAAAGGCCTGGATGCCCAGGCGGTGGAGCGTCGGCGCGCGGTTGAGCAGCACCGGGTGCTCGTGGATGACCTCCTCCAGGACGTCCCACACCTCGGGGATCATCGAGTCGACCATCTTCTTGGCCGCCTTGATGTTCTGCGCGGACTTGCGCTCGACCAGGCGGGCCATGATGAACGGCTTGAACAGCTCCAGCGCCATCAGCTTGGGCAGACCGCACTGGTGCAGGCGCAGCGACGGGCCCGACACGATCACCGACCGGCCGGAGTAGTCCACGCGCTTGCCCAGCAGGTTCTGGCGGAAGCGGCCCTGCTTGCCCTTCAGCATGTCTGACAGGGACTTCAGCGGCCGGTTGCCCGGGCCGGTGACGGGACGTCCGCGGCGGCCGTTGTCAAACAGCGCGTCGACGGACTCCTGCAGCATGCGCTTCTCGTTGTTGACGATGATCTCCGGCGCGCCGAGGTCGAGCAGCCGCTTGAGGCGGTTGTTGCGGTTGATGACGCGGCGGTAGAGGTCGTTGAGGTCAGACGTGGCGAAGCGGCCACCGTCGAGCTGGACCATCGGGCGCAGCTCGGGCGGGATGACCGGCACGGCCTCCAGCACCATCATCTCGGGCTTGTTGCCCGAGGACAGGAAGGCCGAGACGACCTTCAGGCGCTTGACAGCGCGAGCCTGCTTCTGGCCCTTGGCGGTCTTGACCTGCTCCTGCAGGTCGGCGGACTCGTCCTCGAGATCGACCTGCTGGAGCAGGTCGCGAACCGCCTCGGCACCCATGCCGCCCCGGAAGTACTCGCCGAAGCCGTAGGGGGAACCGAATCGGTCGCGCAGCTCGCGGAACGTCGTCTCGTCGTTGATGACGTCCTTGGGCTTCATCGACTTGAACAGCTCCCACACCTGGCGCATCCGCTCGGCGGCGTCCTCGATGTAGGCCTCCGTGTCGTCGATGTCGGCTCCGAAGGTCTTGCGCAGATCCTTCAGCATCTTCTCGCGCTCGTCGTCAGACAGCTTGGCGACGTTGACGTCGAGCGTCTCAGCCCACAGGTGGTCCTCGTCGGAGAAGTCGCGGCCGGTCTTGGCCGAGTTCAGGTACTCCTCGCGGCGGGCCAGAGACTCCTTAAGCTCCAGGACGCGCTCCTCCTTCTCGGCGGCGTAGGAGTCAAGGACCTTGTTGACCTCGCCCTCGAGCGACTCGGTGTCCTTGGCCCGGGCCTCCTCGTCGACCCATGTCACCATCGAGGCGGCGAAGTACAGGACCTTCTCCAGCTCCTTGGGCGCCATGTCGAGCAGGTAGCCGATGCGGCTCGGCACGCCCTTGAAGAACCAGATGTGCGAGACGGGCGCGGCCAGGTCGATGTGACCCATCCGCTCACGGCGCACCTTGGAGCGGGTGACCTCGACACCGCAGCGCTCACACACGATGCCCTTGTAACGGACGCGCTTGTACTTGCCGCAGTAGCACTCCCAGTCCTTGGTCGGACCGAAGATGCGCTCGCAGAACAGCCCATCCTTCTCGGGCTTCAGCGTCCGGTAGTTGATGGTCTCCGGCTTGGTGACCTCGCCCGAGCTCCACGAGCGAATCTGCTTGGAGGAGGCGAGGCCGATCTCGATTGCGTCGAAGTTATTGATGTCGATCAAAATGAATCCTTGTGCTTGAAATCTCGAGTGGCGGGGTGGGCGGGGCGGGCCCTTATGCCTCGTCCTCCTCCAGAACGCCTTCTGCGTCGCCCGATGCGGTTTCCGTGTCGACCATCGGGTCCTCGTCAGAGCTGAAGTCCTCGGATTCGAGGTCTTCTCCAGACTGCAGGTCCGGGTCCTCCTCCTCGGTCTCCTCTGCGGAGGCCTCGGCGGTCTCGCCTTCGTGCTCGGCTGACTCGTCGGCGGCAGCGCCGTCGGTGGCCCGCACGCCTGACAGGTCGATGCCTAGTTCCTCGGCTGCTCTGAGGAGGTCGTCGTCCTCCTCGCGCATCTCCGCGCGCTCGCCCTCCTCGGAGACGACGTTGACGTCCAGCGCCAGCGACTGCATCTCCTTGAGCAGGACCTTGAAGGACTCGGGGATCGACGGCTCGGCGATGTTCTCGCCCTTGACGATCGCCTCGTAGGCCTTCACGCGCCCGACCGTGTCGTCGGACTTGATGGTGAGCATCTCCTGGAGGGTGTACGCCGCGCCATAGGCCTCGAGCGCCCACACCTCCATCTCGCCGAAGCGCTGGCCACCGAACTGCGCCTTGCCGCCCAGCGGCTGCTGGGTGACGAGCGAGTAGGGGCCGGTGGACCGGGCGTGGATCTTGTCGTCGACCAGGTGCAGCAGCTTGAGGATGTACATGTAGCCGACAGTGACCTGCTCCTCAAACGGCTCGCCGGTGCGGCCGTTGAACAGCGTGGTCTTCCCCGATGCCTGCTCGCCCTCGCGCCGGCGCTTGTCGACGTCCATTCGGATGAGGCCGTTGCTGGCCTGGTGCTCGTCCTGCCAGCGCACCAGCGCCTCGTCAACGTCGGCCACGGTGGCGCCGTCGAACACCGGGGTGGCCACGTAGACCTTGCCCGGGCGCCCGTCGGGACGGGAGCCGCCGTTGGTGGCGTGCTTGCGCGCCTCGGAGCCGTCCTCGTACCAGCCATTGGCGGCGACCCAGCCCAGGTGCGTCTCCAGGATCTGACCCAGGTTCATTCGGCTCGGCACGCCGAGCGGGTTGAGGATCACGTCGACCGGAGTGCCGTCCTCCAGGAACGGCATGTCCTGCACGTCGACGATCTTTGAGATGACGCCCTTGTTGCCGTGACGGCCGGCCAGCTTGTCGCCCTCGGCGATCTTGCGCTTCTTGGCCACGAACACGCGCACCAGGTCGTTGACGCCGGGCGGCAGGTCGTCGCCGTCGTCGCGGCTGAAGGTCTTGACGTCGATGACGACGCCGCCCTCGCCGTGGGGCACCTTGAGCGAGGTGTCGCGGACCTCACGCGCCTTCTCCTTGAAGATGGCGCGGATCAGCTTCTCCTCAGCCGTCAGCTCGGTCTCGCCCTTGGGCGTGACCTTGCCGACGAGCAGATCCCCGGACTGGACCTCGGCGCCGATGCGGACGATGCCGCGATCGTCGAGGTTGCGCAGTGACTCCTCAGAGCGGTTGGGGATGTCGCGCGTGATCTCCTCGTCGCCGAGCTTCGTCGTGCGCGCGTCGATCTCGTACTCCTCGATGTGGATCGAGGTGAGCTCGTCGTCCTGCACCAGTCGCTTGGACAGGATGATCGCGTCCTCGAAGTTGTAGCCCTCCCAGGACATGAAGGCGACCAGCAGGTTCTTGCCCAGTGCCATCTCACCCTGGTCCGAGGCCGAGCCGTCGGCGAGAACGTCGCCGTCGGCGACCTCCGTTCCGACAGTCACGATCGGCTTCTGATGGATGAGCGTCCCCTGGTTGGAGCGCATGAACTTCTGGAGCTCGTACTCCTCCTTGCCGCCGTCCGTGCCGTCGATGACGATCTGCTCGGCGTCGACGTAGGACACGGTGCCGGAGGCGCGGGCCACGGCCACGTCCCCGGTGTCGATCGCGGCACGGCGCTCCATTCCGGTGCCCACCAGCGGAGCGTCGGTGACCAGCAGCGGCACCGCCTGGCGCTGCATGTTGGAACCCATCAGCGCCCGGTTGGCGTCGTCGTGCTCCAGGAACGGGATCATCGCCGTCGCCACCGACCAGATCTGCTCCGGCGAGACGTCAATGAGGTCGACCTCGTTCGGGGTGACGGTCACGTACTGACCGGCCTGGGTACGGCACAGGATCTCGTCACCCAGCAGGTTGCCCTTGTCATCGACCGGCGTGTTGGCCTGGGCGATGATCTGCTGCTCCTCCTGGTTGGCGTCGACCCGGATGACCTCGTCGGTGACGGTCCAGTTCTTGACGATCCGATACGGGGTGGTGACAAAGCCGTGCTCGGAGATCTCCGCGTAGGAGGAGAGCGAGCCGATCAGACCGATGTTCGGTCCCTCCGGGGTCTCGATCGGGCACATCCGGCCGTAATGGGTGGGGTGCACGTCGCGGACCTCGATCGGTGCCCGCTCCCGAGTCAGACCGCCCGCCCCCAGCGCGCTCAGGCGCCGGCGATGAGTCAGCCCCGACAGCGAGTTG
>DASXDW010000225.1:0-5301 GCA_036490435.1 Solirubrobacteraceae bacterium | reverse complement strand
ACTGAGGGCTGGCCCCTGGGCGTGGCACTCGCCGCGGGAGCGGGCGGCGCCGGAGCGGGCGGCGCGGGAGCGGGCGGTGCCGGCCGGCGCGGGCCGTCACGCGACGCCGTGCACGACTACTTCGAGGAGGAGGTGCTTGTGGGGCTCGACCCAACGCTGCGGCGGACCGTGCTGGCGGCGAGCGCGGCTCCGGATCTGGAGGTCGCGCAGGCCGCGGGCGTGTGGCCGCAGGCGGAGCTGGCGGGTGCGATCGACCGGCGCGGGCTGTTCGTGCGCGACGACGACGACGATGGCGGTCGCGTGCGGCGCCGCTTTCATCCGCTGTTTGCGCAGTTCCTGCGCGCGCGGTTCGCGGACGAGGTCGCGCCCTCCGAGCGCCGGGCCGTCGCGGCCCGCGTCGCGGACGCGCTCGTCTCAGACGGACGGGGCGCGGCGGCGGTGGAGCACTACATCGCGGCGGAGGCCTGGGAGACCGCCGCGGCCACCATCGTCCGCGAGGGGCCGCCGCTGGTGCGCCGCCAGGCCGACACGGTGGCGGCATGGCTCGACGCTCTGCCCGAGCCCTACGCCCACCTTCCGGCGCTGACGCTCCTGGCGGGCCAGCTTGCTCACGGTCAGGGGCGGTTCGCCGACGCCGTCGCGCTGTGCCGGGAGACCGTCGCGGGCCTGGACGCGTCAGGTCCCCCGTCCCTGCGCTTCGCGGCGCGCTTCGCCCTCGGCGACGCGCTGATGGCGGTCGGCGACCTGAACGGCGTCGCCGCACTCGCGGGCGTCCTGGACGACCCGGCCGCGGTGGGTGATCTGGCCGCTCGGGCGGTGGGCGTGTTCGCCGCCGCGGCGCTGGCGCGCCAGGGCGCGTTCGATGAGGGGCGGGCGGTGTTCGAACGCGCGCTGGCCGATCCCTGCGCCAGGGGCCTGGAGGGGCTTGACCCCACCTTCCGCGGCTACTACCTGGACCTGCCCGCGGGACACCTCGACGACGCCCTCACTCATGCGCTGGAGTCGGTGGCCGCACTGGAGGTGGCCGACCCCACGGGGCGGCTGCCGTACGCACTCACCTACCTGATGGCTATCCAGGAGGAGCGCGGCGAGGATGCCGAGGCCCTGGCCACAGCGGCCCGCGCGCGCGCCCGTGCGAGCGATGCAGGGCTGGCGGGCTGGGTCGGAGAGGCGATCGCCATTCGCATGGCCAGCCTGCTCGCGCGGGCAGGCGACGCCGCCGGCGCCGAGGCCCATCTCTCCGAGGTGACTTCGCGGTGGCACGCCTGGGGCGCGTGGGAGGTCGAGACGACGCGAGCCACGATCGCCGCGCGCGGCGGCCACGAGCGGGAGGCCCGGACAGCGGCGGACCGGGCGATCCGCGAGGCGCAGGCACGCTGGCCGTACTTTGACCGGGCGCGCTGCGCCGCGCTGCTGGCGCCCGTCCTGGCCGGCGCGGGACACCCCGGCCGCGCTCGGCAGATCGTGCAGGACACCATCGCGGCGCGGCCCGACGGCTTCTCGACCGGTCGCCTTCACGCGCTGCTGGCGTGGCTCTTGCACGACGAGGGTGACCAGGCCGGTTCCTCCGAGGCTCTGGCCGCTGCGTGGACCGAAGCCGGCGATCAGGCCCGGCACCTCGTGCGCCGCGAGTGGCCGCGGATCGAGCGTCCGCTGTGGGACGCGCTGGCCCGCGGCGCCATCACCGTGGACGACGGCGTGGGGGCGCTCGCGGCCGGGCTGCCCGGGGGCGCCGCGCTGGACGGCTTCGCCCACCACCCCGACCCCGGGGTACGCCGCGCCGTCCTGCTCGCCGCGGTGGCGGCCGGCCGTCCCGAGGGCGTCGAGCGGGTCGGCGAGTTCGCCCACGACCCCGACCCCGGCGTCCGCGAGGCCGCGCGAATGGTGGCCGAGCGCATCCGGCGCGATCCACCGCCGCTCGGCTTCCGCCTGCTCGGCGGCTTTGAGTTGCGCCGCGCGACGTGGCTGGTCGACGACGCCGCGTGGGATCGGCGCGTGGCCCAGCGCCTCGTGCGCTTCCTGCTCTGCCGGGCGGGCGGCCCGGTGATCGAGGATGACCTCCTCGCCGCGTTCTGGCCCGATGCGTCGGCGTCAGCGGCGCGACGCAGCCTCCAGGTGGCCGTCTCCGCCGCGCGGGCCGTCCTGGATCCTCCGGGGGCGCAGGAGAGCCGGCTGACCTCGGCGCAACGCACGTACCGGCTGCGCCTGCGCGATCGCGACGTCGTCGACGCCGACGAGTTCGAGCGCGCGGCCCAGGCGGCACTGGCCAAGACCGGGAGCGGCCGCCGGCCCGCACTCCAGGCCGCGGCAGTCCTGTGGGGCGGCGAGCCGCTGCCCGAGGAGCGCTACACGGAATGGGCGATCCCGTGGCGCGAGCGCCTCCTCGATCGCCACGCCGCCGTGCTCGGCGCGCTCGCCGACGCCCACGCCGACGCGGGCGATCTCGCCGCTGCCGTCCACGTCGCGCGCCAACTCGCCGAGCTGGACCCCCTCGACGAGGCCGCCCACCGCCGGCTCATCATCGCTCTGGCCCGCTCCGGGCGCCGGGGCCATGCGCTGCGCCAGTTCCTGGCCTGCCGCCACGCGCTGGTGACCACGCTGGGGGTCGAACCCGGTGAGGAGACGAGCGCGCTGCAGCGGCGGCTGCTCGCCGGCGAGTCGGTGTGACCGGCGTCAGGGCCCGCCCAGGCGCCGAAGCTCGGCCGCAGCGGCGAGCTCGTGCGCCCGCGAGGGGTCGAGCCGTGCCGCACCAGGGATCCCGGCATTCGCCGCCGCGGAGCCGAGGCCGAGCCGAGCCGCTTCGGGCCACGTGGCGGGTGGGTCTGCCGCCAGGGCGGTGAGCAGGCCGGCGAGGAAGGCGTCGCCGCTGCCGACCGGGTAGTCGCCGTGCGCCGCCACGGCGCCGTGCCAGGCCTCGCCGGCGGGGTCGATGAGCACCATCCCCTCCTCGCCGAGCGTGATCACAACGGCGTGGCCGTCGCCGCCGATGCGTGCGCGGACCGTATCGGCCGCCTCGCGCGCGTGCGCGATGCCGTCGATGCGGGCCATCTCGAGGAGCTCACACGCCTCCGCGGCGTTGATCTTGACCAGATCGGGCCGCTGCTCGATCGCGCTTGCCAGATCCGGGCCGCGCGAGTCGACCGCACTGTGGACGCCGGCTGCGCGCGCCGCCCGGACGAGTTGCGCGTAGCCCTCGACGCCCGTGGCCGCGGGCACGGAACCGGCCATGGCCAACCAGCTGGGACCCTGCGCGAGGAGCTCCCCGACGATGTGGGTGAGCCCGGCCCAGTCCTCCGCCGTGGCTCGGATGCCGTCCTCGTAGAACTCGGTGAGCCCTCCGGTGGCGCGGTCGGCGACGGTGAGGCACGACCGCGTCTCGCCCTGCGCCGCCCAGGCGAATACGCCCGGCACCCCTTCGTCGGCGAGCGTCTCGGCCAGCCACCGGCCATGATGTCCGCCGAGGATCCCGGTGGCGATCGCCTCGGCGCCCAGCGCCGTCGCCACCTGAGCCACGTGGATCCCCTTGCCGCCGGGCAGCGGCATGAATGTCTCCGGGCGGTGGATCTCGCTCGCGCGCAGCGCGTCGATCTCAAACAGCTTGTCGATGGCAGGATTGCCCGCGACGCACACGATCATGGAATCGCTCACTCTTGCACATTTGGCGGTCAACTAGGACAATTTCGCGCATGAACCCACGGATCACGCTTATCGGCGCCGGGAGCGTCGAGTTCACCCGCATTCTGCTCGCCGATCTCAGTGATTTCCCCGAGCTCGCCGAGGCAACCATCGTCCTGCACGACATCGACCCCGAGCGCCTCGCCACCGCCGAGCAGATCGCGGCCGACACCGTCCGGTCCACCGGGGCGGCGTTTGCGATCGAATCGCACCTCGACCGCCGCGCGGCGCTGGAGGGCGCGGACTTCGTGATCAACGAGATCCAGGTCGGCGGCTTTGACGCGACACTGCGCGACTTCGAGATCCCCAAGCGCTATGGCCTGCGCCAGACGATCGCCGACACGCTCGGGGTGGGCGGGGTGTTCCGCGCCCTGCGCACGATCCCCGTGGTACTGGCCATCGCCGACGACATCGACGAGATGTGCCCGGAGGCGATCCTCCTCAACTACACCAACCCGATGGCGATGCTGTGCTGGTCGGTGTGGGCCAGCGGACGCGACACCCGCATCGTCGGCCTGTGTCACTCGGTGCAGAACACCCACGAGCAGATCGCCGAGATGGTGGGCGTGCCCGAGCCCGAGATCGAGTACCTCACCGCCGGGGTCAACCACCAGGCGTGGGTGCTGCGCTTCGAGCGCGGCGGCGAGAGCCTGTATCCGCTGCTCGACGAGGCGATCGCGCGCGATGCCGAAGGGCTGGGCCGGCGGGTGCGCGTCGAGCTCTACCGCCAGTTCGGGCACTTCCCCACCGAGTCCAGCGAGCACAGCGCCGAGTACCTGCCGTGGTTCATGTCCCATGACGATCAGCTCGATCGCTACCGGATCCCCGTGGACGAGTACATCCGGCGCTCGCAGGACAACCTGCGCGAGTACGCCGAGATCAAGCGCAAGCTGGCCGCCGGGGAACCGCTCGAGGTGATGCGCGAGGGCGAGCTCGCCCCCCGCTACATCCACGCCATGGCGACGGGTGCCGAGCGCATCGAGTACGGCAACGTCCGCAACGACGGCCTCATCGACAACCTGCCGGCCGGCTGCTGCGTCGAGGTCCCCTGCCGCATCGACGCAGAGGGGGTACACCCGATCGCCGTCGGCGCGCTGCCGCCGCAGTGCGCGGCGCTCAACCGCACGATGGTCAATGTCGCGGACCTCACCGTGCAGGCCGTCCTCGAGGGCCGGCGCGACCACGTCTACCAGGCGGTGATGCTGGATCCCAACGCCGGGGCGACGCTGACCATTGCGCAGATCCATTCCATGGTGGACGAGCTGATCGAGGCCCACGGGGACCTGATGCCCGAGGGGATCAGGTCTAGCGGGCGCGTGGCCGGCCGGGCGTAGCGAGGGCGCGCGGGTGCGCGGGTGGTAGCCGGCGGCGGAACCAGAGCCGAGCCCGTCAGGCGGGGTGCCTCTGCCGCCAGGGACGAAAGCCGCCGGCTCGCCGCGCTCACACGATGGTGACCTGGACGCCGGCCTCCTGAATCGCCGCCACCGCGGCACCGTCGGCGCCGTCGTCGGTGATGAGCTCGTCGACGTCGGTCAGCTCGCAGATCCGCGCGAAGGCGACGTGGCCCAGCTTGGAGCTGTCGGCGACGACCACCACCTGCTCGGCGCGCGCCATCAGAGCCCGGTC
>DASXDW010000137.1:0-4825 GCA_036490435.1 Solirubrobacteraceae bacterium | reverse complement strand
CTGGGGCCGTCTGTGCCGGCGTTCGTATCACCTGGGTCGGGTGAGGACCTTTCACCCGGTCGCGTCGATGCTGGGGAAGATCGCGTCTATGAGTGGAGGTCGGATGACAACTCGTGTTCTTACCGGGCGACTGGACCAGTTGATGATCAGTCGTTTTGCTAGCTCTCGCATGCGCCTGCTCATGACCGGCGCGACCGCGGTCGCCGCGCTGGCGGCCTCGGTCGCGTTCGCCAGCCCCGCCATGGCGGCGCCGGCGTCGTGCGGCGGCATCAGCTTCACCGTGCTGCACAACGATCAGTCCGGCGGCGTGATCCTGCCCGGCGGCAGCTACACCGTGTCCAGCCCGAACCTCGGCTGCCTGACCGCCTCGAACTACTTCACGACGTTCCTCAATAAGTACAACAACGCCATCCCCGGCTGGGCGGGGGTGGAGACCGCCAAGGGCTGGGGAACCTACATCAAGAACGGCGGCACCACTCAATTTACGGTCAAGTGGAGCAAGGCGAAGCGTGGTGCGACCAGCGCTTGCGCGACCTCAGCGCTGAAGGTGTCGCTCGGTCCGGCGAACGGCACTGCGGGTACGGTGTTCTACCCGCTCACGTTCTTGAACACGAGCAAGCTCGGGTGCACGCTGCGTGGTTATCCGGGCGTGACTGCGGTGACCAGCAGCGGCAAGCCGATCGGTAGCCCGGCGTCGCCGATCGCCTCGAGCGTCAAGACCGTCACGCTCCTGCCCGGCAAGGCGCAGAGCGCGCTGGTCGGGATCGTCGAGACGGGCAACTTCTCCCCGTCGCAGTGCGCGCCGGTCACGGCTGCCGGACTGAAGGTGGCCCCGCCAGGTCAGAGCAAGGCGGTGACGATCAAGAAGACGTTCTCGACCTGCTCGAGCACGACCGTGATCTCGGTGACCGTTAGGCCGGTCAGCTAGCAGGCGGGCCCAGGTGGGGCGGTGGTTCGTCCGATCGGGCGAACCACCGCCGGGAGAGTGTGTGCGCTAGCCCAGCGTCGACACGACGTCCTGGAGGGTGGCGGCGTCCTGCGAGAGCAGATACCCCGCCCGGAGGTCGCGGGACACGGACCGATCCCAGTCACGTACGAATGCTCGGTGCGAGGGATACAGGGACGTCAGCTTCTGAGCACTGAACGGAGTTGTCTGTCCGAACAGGATGCAGAAGCCCGGGGCGCCGGCCGGGGCCAGACCGGACAGGGTGGCCACGGGGGTGTCGACGGCGGGCGTCCGGATTCCACCGGTGACGTTGCCGTTGGCGTCCAGCACGTAGCTGGGCGTCGCGCCTGCGTTCACGCTAAACCGTGGCATCGAGCGTGGTGGAATCCCGGTCTGCGTCCACCGGGCGAGATCGTGGATGGCGGTCTGCATCACGTACTTCTCCTCGCCGGTGTTGAACGGGACCGTGCAGGTGAACGTGCCCGCATTGGTCTCGGTGATCGGCGGAGAGAACATCTGCGCGAACTCCTGCTGGTTGGCTGCCCAGCTGCCATCGTCGCTCTGGGACAAGGTGAGCAGGCTGGAGTCCAGGTGCGTGGTCCCGGCCACCTCCCATAGCCGGAACGTCTTGCTGTCGGCCTGGGTGGCCGGGAAGTAGTTGAAGATCTTGCTGACGACGTCGGTCTCGGTCTCGAACGTGAGGACAGGCGCCGCTTGGTCGGTCCGCGTCTCCACCACCGGCGGCGATGCGATCGCCGGTTGCGGCGCTTGGGAGATGGCTGCGCCGGCCGCTCCACGGCTGTGGATCAGGTATCCGTCGTATACGTGCGTCAGCGGCGCGACGCCGTCGACATAGGTGGTCATGCGGCTGGCGGACTGTGACTCTCCATCCGCGATGAAGCTGCGTGGATGCAGTCCCGGGAGGATCTGCCTCGTCAGCGCCCGCAGTGCCATCCCGCCCTGCGAGAAGACGTCATAGGAGTAGCTGTCGCCGGGAGAGTTCAGCGCGCCGTACCGGGTCGGGTCCGCCGCCTTGATGGCGTTGATGCCGACGGCCTGAGCGCTCACCCCGACGTAGACGTCTCCGCTACGCAGCATCTCATCGTGGGCGTACTCCCAATCGGGGGCCGCGTCGGTGCTCGCCGAGACGTTCAGCCATTCCACGACGACGGTGCCGCTGAAGCGGGCTGGGTTGTTGGGCGCCACTACGACCATTCGCGATTCATACGGAGCCGTGGACGCGGATTTGAGCGTCCAGTCGCCGTCCGAGCCGAGGGGAGCGGTGTTCGTATAGGCGTTGGCCGTCCCGGAGAAGAAGAACTCAGACTCGTGGTAGCCGACCGAGCTCAGCGGATATGACGCCAGCGGAAGGATGATCTGCGAAGGGTCGGCGACCGGTCCACTCACGGTCGGGACCGCCGCCGACGGCAACGGATGCGAGCTGTGCGGCCGGCCCGCCGGGCGATGATGGTGAGACCGGGCGGCAAGAGCGCTGACCGAGGACGCGAGCACCAGCGCCAGCGCAACGACGGCGACAATGACGGCTCGGCGTCGAGGTGGGGGGGTGGGAATCATGAGCCTCTCCAAAAACGGCGTTGTGGTCTGAAAGCCATGCGGACCAAGCGATCCGCGCCCAAATAGGGCATCGAGACTCCCAGGACGCACCGCGCGCACCACGCGCCAAGGAGCGGCGCGATGCGCGGCATGACCTCACGCCATCCAGCCCAGGCAGGCGGCTCAATCGGTTGGCTGCGAACCAGCCGGGTCACCCGCCCGGCAGGCCGCCACCACGACGGCACCAACGCACCTGGGCTACAGCTAGCCTCGCGACATCACGATGGTCCCTCCCTGCCTCTCCTGTTGTGCGCCCAACGAACAGCTGGTCATAGAGCGCACAGCCAAGTTATTCGATGATTGTCGAACATGTCAAGCTCGGCGCAGGCCCTCGACGCGGAGTGCCACCGCCTGACGCCGGTGGGCGACCCTCAGGTCGCGTCCAGTGCTCGACGGCACTGTTCCCCCGTCGCGAGCAGGGTCGGCTCGCGACGATTCCGGCGAGGAGCGCGCATGTCGGCCCGGGACCGTGTGGCTGTTCTATCGGTCCTCGAGTGCGGGGGTGAGGGAGGGGATCTCAAAGCGCTGACCGCCCTCGGGCGAGACGGCCTACGCGCTGTCAGCGGCGAGCGGCGTGGTGGGACCGGCTGTCACGCTTGTGTCGTCTTGAACCGGGTGACCAACTCGGTGAGCCGGGCTGCATTGGCGGCCAGGTCTCCGGAGGACATCGCGATCTGCTGAGCTGACGCGGCCGTCTCCTCGGTCGAGGCCGAGAGCTCCTGCGTGGTCGCTGATGACTGATCGGCCACGGCGGCGACCTCATCGATGTCGCCCATCATGGTGTGGGCGCTGTCGGCCATGTGATCTGCGGCCACGGCCAGTTGCTCGATCTCGACTGTCATCTGGCACACCGCGGCATCGATCGGCTGGAAGGACTCACGGGCCTGATCAACGGCCATCGCGCCCGCGGCGGTCTGCTGGGCGCTGTCGGTCACGACTTCCACGGCCCGTGTGGTTTTGCTCTGGATGGTGCCGATCAACCGTGAGATCTCCTCAGCGGCGTTCTGCGACCCCTCGGCCAGCTTGCGTACTTCTTCGGCCACCACGGCGAAGCCGCGGCCCTGCTCACCGGCGCGAGCTGCCTCGATCGCCGCGTTGAGCGCGAGAAGGTTGGTCTGCTCGGCGATGTCGGTGATCGTCTTGACGATCACGCCGATCTGCTCAGAGTGGGCCGCCAGCTCGCGGATGGCACCGGTCACGCCTTCAGAAGACTCCCGCACCACGTGCATCGTCTCTGCGGCACGGTCGGAATCCTGTACGCCTCTCTGAGCCAAAGAGCGCGCCTCGCCGGCCATCGTCACGGTGCCGTGGATGCGGTCGGTGGCCTCGCCGGCGATGCTTACCACCTGTAGCGCGGCTGTCTTGGCGGCGTCGACTCTGCGGACCTGGAGCTGGGCGCCCCGGGCGACGCCCTCCACCGCGTGCGCGATCTCTCCGGAGGTGCGGCTGGACTCCTCGGATGTCGCGTTCATCTGCGCGGACGACTGGTGGACGCTCGTCGCCGCGTTTCCGACGCTGCCGACCAGATCGCGCAGATGCGCCGTGGCGCGGTTGTATGCGTCGTAGGCGGCGATCATCGTCTCGCGCAGGTCGCCGGTCAGAGTGAGCATCACTCCGATCTCGTCCGCGGCGCCCTGGGGGGGCGCGCCGGTTCCGCCGCTACCCGGGCGCAGCTCAACCGTCAGATCGCCGTCGGCAAGTGCCTGCAGCCCTCTCATGAGCTGCAGCCTCACCGCCTTCGCCGCTCCGCGCATATGTTCATGCGCCAGCTTTGCGTCGCGGTGCAGCGGGGCCACCGTGGCCCATGTCACGACAACGCAGAACAGGACGCCGACGCCCGCCAGGATCAATGGGACGCTCCTACCCGAACTCCCCGATACGGCCAGCGCTCCCTGCACGATCATCACGACCACCGAGCCGGCGGCGAGCAGGCAGAACTTCCATTTCAACGCAAGATCTCGGAATGGGTGCATGGTCTCGGCCTCTGGACTTACCGCGGTGTGATCGCTCAACCTCTAATCGGCAGCCAGCACAACGACTTGAGCGCAAGCACTCCGTCTAGACACACCACGAACCCGGCGCAGCCTCACCTCCAAGCGGCGCAAGCTCGACCTCGAGCCGCTCCTGAAGGGCAAGCGGCTGCGACCCGGTGCCCGGCTGTCCCTCCAGATCACTGCGCCAGATGACGTCGGCGAGGTCGTGACGTTCACGATCAACAGCGGCAGGGCTCCGACCGAGCGCTTCGCATGTCTGCTCCCGGGCAGT
>DASXDW010000085.1:0-21951 GCA_036490435.1 Solirubrobacteraceae bacterium | reverse complement strand
CTGCAGCCTGCCCACCCGCTCCTGGCGGAAGATGGCCGGCCCCGGAGACTCGACCCTGACCACCAGGGCGATGATCAGCATCAACGGCGCGAGGATCACCAGGGCGATCAGCGCGACGACCAGATCGAGGATCCGGCAGCTGACCGCAACCCACAGGCGCTGCCCATGGACAGCGCCCGCTGCCGCCTCGTCTTGCGGCCGCGCCTCCGACGTCGTCGTCAGCTTGAGTGGATCAAGGGCACCCGTGCTCACCGTGCATCTCCTATGCCATCAACGTGTGCCCGGGCGCATTCCGTGCGGGGCACCGGTCGAATGTGATGCGGATCGCTGTGGTCAGGCCGCGGCGAGGTGCGATGGGCGCCGCGTGTATGGGGTCGAGTCCAGTCGCTGCAGCTCACGCTGCAGCGCGCGACGGCCGCGGTGGTGCAGGCCGTGGATGGAGCCCTCGCTGCGGCCCATCTGCTCAGCAATCTCGCCCGGGGAGAGCCCGATCACGTGGCGCATGAGCACAACGCGGCGCTGCTCGTCAGGAAGGGTCGCCAGTGCCTCGCGCACAGTCTCAGCCTGATCGAGGTCGATGGTGGCGCTCGTGTCCGGGTCCAGCACGTTCTCGGTCGGCGTCAGGCGGTTGGCCCGCAGATGATCGATCGCCAGGTTCCGCGCCAGCCGCAGCAGCCACGCGAAGAACGGGACACCGCGGTCGTCGTACTTGGCGATGGCGGTCATCAGCTTCGCGAAGACGTGCTGCGTCACGTCCTCGGCTTCGTGCTCGTCGTGCACGATCGAGCGCACGTAGCCGTAGATGTTGTGCGAGTAGACGACGTAGAGGTAACGGAGCGCCTCGCGGTCGCCCTCCTTGGCGCGCGCAACAGCGAGCCGCACCTTCCTCATCGTCTCCGGCGACTCGTCCAGAGTCGTGCTGCTGCGAAAGCCGATCGTGGCCGATCGCGCCAAGGATGCTGCACCGTTCATGTTTGCCCTCACTGTTTGCCCCGAGGCGCTTTCTCGTGCGCCCCAATGTGCTCAGGAGTATTGGGCCGGAGGGCCGAGCGTTCAATGAACGACCCGGCTCATAGTGCGTTCAAGCTCATGAACGCTCACCATAGGCCGCTATGGCGCGTGAGAAAACCTCTCGCCGGTTCGTTCCTGCGATATCGTGACTTTCGAAGACATTGGAATGATTCCATGGGGGCAGACATGGGTGTGACCGAGATAGACCCGCGCGCGCTTAAGTCAGGCCAGCCTCATTTGGGATCGGATAACGGGCACCACAGGCAAGACTTCGGCGCGGGGACGAGTCTGCTGATCGTGGACCACGCGCCCACGCGCGTTGGGATCCGAATGGCCTTGGGCGACGAGGTCGATATCTGTGCGGAGGCCGCTGACGCCGAGACCGCAATCCGCGCTGCCAAGCGTGAGCAGCCGGACATTGCTCTGGTGGGAACGACCGTGATGGCCGACTGGTGTGCCGTGATCACGGGCATCTGCCGCGCCGCTCCCGGGTGTGCGGTCGTCGTTCTCGCCGACGCCGAGGATGCCGACGACCTCCTGGAGGCGGTCCGAGCCGGAGCGGTGGGATACGTTCCGGGTCCGGTGGACGTCGATCGTCTGCGGCGGGTCTTCGCTGCGGTCACGGCCCACGAGGCCGTCGTTCCGAGGTCGATGGTCTCAGACCTGCTCGGTGAGCTGCGCGCCGGCGCCGCGGCCAGCGACACGCTCACCGCCAGGGAGGCCCAGGTCCTTGGCATGCTCCGCCGCGGGCATTCGACCGCTCGGATCGCCGAGAAGCTCCAGATTGCACCGGTGACGGTGCGCCGGCATATCTCCGAGCTCGTGCGCAAGCTCGGGGTCGAGAGCCGCGCCGACCTCATCGAGGACGTCGCCTGACCCCAGCGGTCAGGTCACGCCCTGGCGCACGGCGTAGACCGCCGCCTGGACCCGGCTGGGCAGGCCGAGCTTGGCCAGGATGTTCGACACGTGGTTCTTGGCCGTCCGGGGGCTGATGTCAAGAGCGGTCGCGATCTCGGCGTTTTCCAGACCATTGGCGATGAGCCGCAGGACCTCGAGCTCACGGTCTGACAACTGACTGAGCCCGGTCGTGTCTGCCTCATCTGGCGGAGGTGTGGTCCGGATTCGGCCCAGAACGACCTCGGCCGCACGCGGGGACAGCCACGCGGCACCGGTGGCGGCGGCGCGGATCGCCGTGACCAGGCTGTCGACCGCCGTGTCCTTGGCGAGGAAGCCGACGGCGCCGGCTTCGAGCACGGCCGCGACATCCCGATCACTGGTGGACACCGTCAACGCCAGGATGCGGATCTCGGGTTGGTGGGCCAGGATCTGTCGCGTTGCGTCCGGCCCGGCGAGGTCGGGCATCCGGACGTCCATCAGGATGACATCGGGTGCCAGCTCCGCGGCGAGACGGACGGCCATGCGCCCGCCCGATGCCTGAGCGATGACCTCGATCCCGGGCTCCGCGGAGAGCAGGGAGGACAGGCCGGTTCGGAAGAGATCGTGGTCGTCGACCACGAGCACCTTCAACAACCCGTCCCCCGGCAGATCACGCCTATGGCCTTTGGGCGATTCGCCCATCGAGAAGCCCCTGTTGTCCAGTCGTCCGGCCCAAAGCATAGCGGTGGGACGCGGAAGTCCCGTCCCTCCCATTCCGTTTCAAAGGTGAGCAAAACATGACGCTGCGATTTCGTTCACCACCGTGAACGAGGTTTGGGCATGACGACCTATTCCCTCGGATCGCTGCGCATGTCATAACCAAAGCTGAGACTACGGATAACTCAGGGGCACTTTTGAACACCACGAATACAGCAGTTGCGACCGACCACTCGCGCGTGCGGTTTGCTGCTCTGGACCTTCAGCACGCGCCGATCAAGGACCGCCTCCATGAGGCCTTCGATCGCGTGGTGGAGTCAAACGGCTACATCCTCGGCGACGAGGTCGAGGCGTTCGAACACGAGTTCGCGGAGTACTGCGGGGTCAAGCAGTGCGTCGGCGTCTCGTCGGGCACCTCGGCGCTCACCTTGATGCTGCGGGCCTACAACATCGGGCCGGGCGACGAGGTGATCGTCCCGGCGCACACGTTCATCGCCTCCGCCCTCGCGGTGGCCCACGTGGGCGCCACGCCGGTGCTGTGCGACGTCCTCGAGGACACGGCCCTCATTGACCCTGACGCGGCGCGTGCCGCCGTCGGGCCTCGCACGGTCGGCATCCTGGCAGTCCACCTCTACGGGCAGGCCTGCGATATGGACGCGCTGCGGGCGGTCACCAGGCCGCAGGGTCTTCTGCTGCTGGAAGACGCCGCCCAGGCCGCCGGCGCCCGCTACAAGGACCGTCCGGTGGGATCGCTGGGCGCGGCGGCCGGCTTCTCCTTTTACCCGGGTAAGAACCTCGGCGCCCTGGGCGACGGCGGAGCGGTGTGCACCGACGACGCTCTGTTGGCCAGTCGTCTGCGCCGCCTACGCAACCTCGGGCAACGCGTCAAGGGCGAGCACGTGGAGCTCGGCTTCAACGACAGGCTCGATGGGCTCCAGGCAGCGTTGCTGCGCGTCAAGCTCGACTACCTCGACACCTGGAACACGGCGCGACGCGCGCGGGCCCAGGAGTACCGGGACCTTCTCCCTGCCGACACGGTCGTCATGGCGGAGCGTCCGGAGAGCCCCAGCATCTATCACTTGTTTCCCACTCGGTTCGAGGACCGCGATTGGATCGCGGCCAGGCTTCGGGAGGTCGGAATCGAGACCGGGGTTCACTACGACCGCGCCGTTCACGAGCACTCTGCTTGGGAGGACGGTGCGCTGCGGCACGGAGACCTGCCCGTCGCTGAGGCCTGGGCCGCGGAGGAGCTGTCACTGCCCATGCACTCCGATCTCACGAGGATGGAGATCGAGCGGGTGGCGCATGCAATCGAAAGAGCACAAATGAGGGGGATGGGGCAAACGTGAGCGCAACGGCGATAGTGAGGACTGAAGACGTTCCCGTGGCGGCGCCGACCGGAGTCGCCGTCGTCGGGCTTGGCTATTGGGGCCCCAACCTGCTTCGGGTGCTTGCGGACAAGCCCGAGGCGCAGGTGCGCTGGATCTGCGACCTGGACCGCGAGCGACTCAACCGCTTCCGCCGGCGCTACCCGGCGGCGCGCATCACGTCGCACATCGAGCGGGTCCTTGCCGATCCCGGCGTCGACACGGTGATCATCGCCACGCCGGTGAACACCCACTACGACCTCGCGGCGCAGGCGCTCCAGGCCGGCAAGCACGTGTTCGTGGAAAAGCCGCTGGCGCAATCGACCGCCTTGGCCGACGACCTCGCTCGCATGGCGGCCGAGCGCGACCTGCTGCTCATGTGCGGCCACACCTTCGTCTACAGCCCGCCGGTGCGTGCGATCAAGCGCATGCTCGAGGCTGACACGCTGGGGGACATCTACTTCATCTCCTCCAGCCGGGTGAACCTGGGCCTGCATCAGCGTGACGTGAGCGTGATCTGGGACCTGGGCCCGCACGACTTCTCGATCCTGCTCTACTGGCTCAGCGAGATGCCCACGTCCGTGCGCGCCGTCGGCCGCGACTCGATCGTGCCCGGCATCGCCGATGTCGCGTTCGTGACGCTGACCTTTGGCTCCGGGATCGTCGCCAACGTGGAGCTCAGCTGGCTGGCCCCGAGCAAGCTGCGCCGCACCGTCCTGGTCGGCAGCAAGCGGATGGTGACCTACGACGACGGCGCCATGGAGCCCGTGCGGCTATTTGACTCGGGCGTCGTCTACGAGGACCCGGAGACGTTTGGCGAGTATCACCTTTCGTACCGGTCCGGGGACATCGTCTCTCCGAAGATCGAATCCCACGAGCCCCTCGGGCTCGAGCTCGGAGACTTCCTCCGGGCGATTCGCACGGGCGAGTCGATGGAGTTTCATACTGCGCTGGCCCGCAGCGTTGTGCGCATCGTTGAAGCGGCCGATCGGTCCCTGAAACAGGGCGGCCGTGAAGTCTCGCTGGAGACCGGCGAGATGAACGATCAGCTCAAGGCCCGGCCCGCGCTCGCGCTCGCCTAACCCCGTTTGAGCGAGCGACCCGCCGCGCCCCTGGGGTCGCGCGCGCGCTCTCCTCCTATCAGGAGGTCAGTGTGCGCGTGACCCGGGCGGGATTGCCGACGACGATCGTATGCGGCGGGACGGCCTTGGTGACCACCGCGCCCGCGCCGACCATGGCGCCCTCGCCCACGGTGACCCCGGGCAGGATGACGGCGCCGGCGCCGATGCTGGCGCCGCGGCACAGCGTCGTGTAACGCAACTCGAAGGGCTGGCGGCTGCGGGGCATGATGTCGTTGGTGAAGGTCGCCTGGGGGCCGATGAAGACGTCGTCCTCGACGCGCAGGCCGTCCCACAAGAACACGCCGGACTTGAGCGTGACCCGGTCGCCGATGACCACGTCGCCCTCGACGTAGGTGTGATCACAGATGTTGCAGTCGGCCCCGATGACCGCGCCCGCCATCACGTGGGCAAACGCCCAGACTCGGGTCCCGGGGCCGATGGTGTCTGACTCGACGAGCGCGCGCTCGTGGATGAACGGTGCGTTGTCCATGGGGCGCCATTGTGACGCGCGCCCGGGTCAGTCGGCGGTAACATCGCTCGTGAATCCCGATTCACATCGACTCGATCGAAGGAGCGAAAGCGTGGACCTGAACGACACCCCGGAACAGGCCGAGTACCGCGCCCAGGCGAGGTCCTGGCTGCAGGACCACCGGGATCAGGCACCATCGCGCTCGGGATCCTCTGAGGACTCGGCCTACATCGACTCGCGGCGTGTCTGGCAGCGCCAGCTCGCCGAGGCGGGGCTGGCAGCGGTCACGTGGCCCAAGGAGTTCGGCGGCCGGGGCCTGGGCCCGATCGAGCAGGTCACTGTCAACCAGGAGATCTCGCGCGCGGAGGTCCCCGGGATCCTCGACGTGATCGGCATCGGGATGCTCGGCCCGTGTCTCATCGCCCACGGCTCCGAGGAGCAGAAGAGCCGTCATCTGGGTCCGATGCTCCACGGTGACGAGGTGTGGTGCCAGATGTTCTCCGAGCCTGGCGCCGGCTCTGACCTGGCCGCCGTGCAGACCCGGGCGCGCCAGGCCGACGACGGCACCTGGACGCTCAACGGCCAGAAGGTGTGGACCACCAACGCCCAGTTCGCCTCGTTCGGCCTGCTGCTCGCGCGCACCGACCCCGACGTCCCCAAGCACAAGGGGCTCACCATGTTCATCGTGCCGATGGACGCGCCTGGGGTCACCGTCCGCGGGCTTCGCCAGATCTCCGGCGAGGCCGAGTTCAACGAGGTCTTCTTCGATGACGCCCGGCTTGACGCCGACGCGGTCGTGGGTGGCGTGGGCAACGGGTGGGGGACCGCCCTGACGGTGCTCATGTACGAGCGGCTGACCATCGGGTTCGGCTCTGAGGGCTTCGGCTCGCCCACGCGCCTGGCGCAGACGCTGGCCGCCGACGACGGCGCCCGCCACGACGCCGACGCGCGCCGGCGCCTGGGCGAGGTCATCACCGAACTGCTGGCCGTGCGCTACAACGGCTACCGCGCGCTGACCGCGCTTTCGCGCGGGCAGATCCCCGGGCCCGAGGCGGGCCTGGCCAAGGTGACGATGGTCAACGCCGCGATCGCCGCCACCGATCTCGGCGCCGACGTGGTGGGCCCCGACGCACTCGGCGCTGACAGCGAGTGGAGCTACCTGATCTCCTTCCTGCCGGGCCTGAAGTCCGCCGGAGGCACCGAACAGGTCCTGCGCAACACCATTGGCGAACGGGTGCTGGGGCTGCCACCGGAACCGAGGTTGGACAAGGGCGTGCCCTTCTCAGAACTGCGCGCGATGGAGAAGCAGGCGGTGACCTCATGAACTTCGCCCTCTCCGATGAGCAGATGCTGCTGCGCGAGGCCGCCCGTGGCTCGCTGGCCCGGGTCAAGACGCTCGAGGCCGCGCGCACCGCGCTCGAGGACCCGTCCTCGCTGCCTGACCTGTGGCCCGTGGCCGTGGAGGCGGGCTGGCCCGGCGTCCTGATCGACGAGGAGCGCGGGGGAGCCGGCCTGGGCGGCTTTGAGGCGCTGCTGGTGGCAGAGGAGTGCGGCCGCGTGCTCGCCGCCGTGCCGCTGCTCGGGCTGCTGCCCGCCACCGCGATCCTCAACGCCGCCGGCGACGACACGCTCGAGGCGGTGGCCGCCGGAGAGCTGCGGCCGGCCTACGTCCCGGCGCGGCCTCCGGGAGAACTGGAGCAGGGCTGGACGTCCGAGCCGGCCTCCGGCTTTGCGCGCGCGGCCGCGCCGGCGGTGGCTGCCGATCACGACGGGGTGACGCTCGACGGCTCGGTGGCCTGGGTACCCGACGCGCCCGGCGCTGACCTGCTCGTCGTCGTCGGGGTCGATGACGGTGGGCAGCCGGTAGCGGTGGCCGTCGAGTCCGGCGCCGAGGGGGTCGCGGTGGAGACGGTCGTCCGCTACGACGCCACTCGCCGGCTCGGTCATGTCACCTTCACCCGCGCGCGTGGGCGCCGTCTGGACGTCGGCGCCGACGTGCTCGCCGACGCCTGGTACCTGGGGCACGCGCTCATCGCCGCCGAATCGATCGGTGCGGTGCAGACGTGCCTGGACGTGAGCGTTGCCTACGCCAAGGAACGCTTCACCTTCGGCCGAGCGATCGGGTCCTACCAGGCGATCAAGCACGAGCTCACCGAGGTCCTGCGCCGGCTCGAGAATGCCCGCGGGCTGGAGTACTACGCCGGATGGGCCCGCAAGGATCGGCCCGAGGAGTTCCCGCTGGCTGCCAGCGCGGCTCGCAGCGCGGCCGGAGGCGCCCTGGACTTCGCCGCGCGCACGATGATCAACGTGCACGGTGGGATCGGAGCCACCTGGGAGCACGACGCTCCGCTGTTCTTCCGCCGCGCCCAGCTGTCGCGGCGGCTGCTCGCCGGAACCCACGACGCCACCGACCGGGTGGCCGAGTGCACCATGGCCGCTGCTGCGGCCGCTGCGTAGGACGATCGCTCATGCGCTGCGTAGGACGATCGCTCATCCGCCACGGCGGCGTTTTGGGGATGACGGCCCTCATGGCGTGTCTCTGGGCCGCGACGGGCGGGGCCGGGAGTGCCGCTGCCCGCGTGCGGTGGAGGCCGCCTGCCCACCTCACCTGGTACTGGCAACTGCAGGGCCGGGTGCGGCTCGAGAACGTTGCCGCTTCCGACATCGACGGCTTCGACAACGGCAGCGCCGAGGTGGCGCAGCTGCACGCCCGCGGGCAGCACGTCATCTGCTACGTCGACGTGGGCACGTGGGAGCGCTGGCGACCCGACGCCGGGCGCTTCCCGCGCGGGGCACTCGGGCGCCCGAACGGCTGGCCGGGGGAGAAGTGGCTGGACGTCAGGCGTCTGGCGGTGCTGGAGCCGATCATGCGCGCTCGCTTTGCCATGTGCGCGCGCAAGGGCTTTGACGCGGTGGAGCCCGACAACATGGACGGCTTCGAGAACCCGACCGGTTTTCACATCACCGCCGCGCAGCAGCTCACCTATGACCGGTGGGTGGCTGGGGCCGTCCACCGGCTGGGCCTCGCGGTGTTTGAGAAGAATGATCCCGAGCAGGCGGCCAAGCTCCAGCCGTCGTTTGACGGCGCGCTGGACGAGCAGTGCAACCAGTACGACGAGTGCGATGCTTTCCGGCCCTATCTGCGGGCGGGCAAGCCAGTGCTCAACGCGGAGTACAAGGGCTCTCTGTATCCGGGCTTCTGCGCCAACGACGAGCGCCTGGGCATCTCGGGAGCGCTCTACGCGCTCGAGCTCGACGGCACGCTGTTCAAGCCTTGCGGTGTGAATCCCGATTCACTACGCTTGTGAATCACGATTCACTTTGCGAACCCGGAGCGAGGGAGATCACATGGCCACGATCGAGATCACCGACCCGGCGCGCGAGGTTCTCAATCAGGCGCCGCCCCTTGAGCCCGCCAACCTGTTCGAGCTCGACGCGGCGCTCGCGGAGGGCCTGGAGCGGGAGGGCGGGGGATGGGGTGGCGACCGGGCCCGGGAGGCCGGCTCGGTCGCGGGCAGCGTCCAGGCCCGAGAGCACTCACGACGCGCCGAGCGCAACGAGCCTCGGCTGACCACCCACGACCGCTTCGGCAACCGGATCGACGCCGTCGAACTCGATCCGTCGTGGCACTGGCTGCTTGCGGGCGCGGTGGGACGCGGCATTCACAGCCTGCCCTGGCAGGACCCGCAGCCCGGCGCCCATGTCGTGCGCGCGGCGCTGTTCATGCTGTGGAGCAACGCCAATGACGGCGTGATGTGCCCGGTGTCGATGACCTACGCCGCCGTGCCGGCGCTGCGTGACGGCGCGCCGGAGCTGGCCGCCGAGTGGGAGCCGCGCCTGACCCTGCCCGACTACGAGCGCGGCGCGCTGGCCGGAATGGCCATGACCGAGCGCCAGGGCGGCTCGGACGTCCGCGCCAACATCACCCGCGCCGAGCCGGTGGGCGACGGGGCGTACGAGCTCCACGGGCACAAGTGGTTCTGCTCCTATCCGCCCTGCGACGTCTTCCTGGTTCTGGCCCAGACGTCCGGAGGCTTGTCGTGCTTCCTGGTGGAGCGCGGTCCCGGGATGGAGTTCCAGCGACTCAAGGACAAGCTGGGCACCCGCTCGCTGCCCTCTTCAGAGGTCGAGTTCCGCGGGGCGCTGGGGCGGCTCGTCGGCGAGGAGGGGCGTGGCGTTCCGGCGATCATCCGCATGGTCAACCACACGCGGCTGGACTGTTTGCTGGGCTCGACCACTGGGCTGCGCCGTGGCACCCTCGAGGCCATCCACCACGCTCGCCACCGCTCGGCCTTCGGCGCGCGCTTGGTGGACCAGCCCGCGATGCGCAACGTTCTGGCCGATCTGGCCGTCGAGTCCGAGGCGGCCACGGTCACCGCGATGCGGGTGGCACGTGCCTATGACGAGCCCTCCGAAGGCGCGTTTCGCCGCTTTGCCACCGCGGTATCCAAGTACTGGGTGGCCAAGCGCGCCGCGGGCCATGCCGCCGAGGCGCTCGAGTGCCTGGGGGGCAACGGGTTCGTCGAGGACTCGGGGATGCCGCTGCTGTACCGCGACGCCCCGTTGAACTCCATCTGGGAGGGGTCGGGCAACGTCGCCGCGCTCGACGTGCTGCGCGCGATCGTCAAGGAGCCAGAGGCTCTGCCCGCATTCCTGGAGGAGTGCGAGCTCGCCGCCGGGGCCGAGCCGCGACTCGATGCCCACCTCGCGCGCGTGCGCGCGCGTGTGGGCGAGACGTTCGGCGGTGAGGACGATGTGAGTGCCGAGGAGCGGCTGTACGCCGGCCAGTTCGGCGCCCGCAGACTGGTGGAGGATCTCGCCGTGGCGTTGCAGGCGTCGCTGCTGGTCCGCCATGCCCCACCCGCGGTGGCCGACGCCTTCTGCGCCGGGCGTCTGGAGGGCGATCGCGGCCGCGTGTACGGGACGCTGCCGGCCGGGGTGGATGCCAAGGCGATCATCGAGCGCGCCCTGCCCGTATGAGTGACGTGCAGTACGTGGTGGACGGGCGGGTGGCGCGGATCACCCTCAACCGCCCCGAGCGCGGTAACGGCATCACCCGCGGGCTACTGAGTCAGCTCGAGCGCGCCGTCGAGCGCGCCGACCTGGACCCGGCGGTGTCCGTGCTGCTGCTCTCGGGCAACGGCAAGGGCTTCTGCGGTGGCTATGACCTCGTACAGAGCGCCGAGGATCAAGGGCGGCTCGAGGCTGAGGCCGACGGGGCCGTCGGTGGCTCGGCCCCGCCGGGGTCGCCGCTTGACCCGGAGGTGATGAGCGCCAACCACGACCCGTCGGGCGTCTGGGATCCCACGGTGGACTACGCGATGATGAGCCGTAACGTCCGCGCGTTCATGTCGCTGTTTCACTGCGGCAAGCCCGTGGTGTGCAAGGTCCACGGCTTCTGCGTGGCCGGCGGGACCGACATGGCGCTCTGCTCCGATCTGCTGGTGATCGCCGCCGACGCCAAGATCGGCTATCCGCCGGCACGGGTGTGGGGCTCGCCCACGACGTCGATGTGGGCCTATCGGCTCGGCGCGCAGCGCGCCAAGCGGCTGCTCTTCACCGGGGACTCGCTGTCAGGGGCCGAGGCGGTGGAGTGGGGGCTGGCCATCGAGGCGCCGGCCGCAGCCGACCTCGACGAACGCACCGAGACCCTGGTGGCACGGATCGCGCGCGTGCCGGTCAATCAGTTGCGGATGATGAAGCTGTTGGTCAACCAGTCCATGTACGCCCAGGGCCTGCACGCCACCCAGGTCCTGGGCACGCTGTTCGACGGCGTGGCGCGCCACACCCCGGAGGGCTTCGCGTTCCAGGGGCTGGCGGCCGGCGAGGGGTTCCGCGCTGCCGTGCGCGAGCGCGACGAGCCTTTCGGAGACCTCGGCCCGTCCACCTTCAAGGGGTGAGGAGGGATGGGCACCGTCGCCACCGGCACCCGCGAGCGCCTGCTGTCGGCCGCGCGCGAGCTCATCGAGGAGGGCGGCTACGGCGCCGCGTCGGTGCTGGCGATCGCCGAGCGCGCCGGGGTGGCCGCGGGGACGCTCTATCGCCACTTCGCCTCCAAGGAAGAGCTGTTCGTGGAAGTGTTCCGCTCCGTGTGCGAGCGCGAGGAGCGCGCGATGCGAGCCGCGGCGGCGCGGCTCCCCGCAAGCGCCCCCGCCCAGCAGCGCCTGGAGACCGTGCTGGCCACCTTCGCGCGGCGGGCGCTGCGCAATCCCCGCCTCGCCTGGGCGCTGATCGCCGAGCCGGTCGATCCGCGTGTCGACGCAGAAAGGCTCGCCTACCGGGCCCGGTACGCGAAGCTGATCGCGGCCGACCTGACCGATGGGATCGCCGCGGGTGAGCTGCCCGCACAGAACCCGGACTTCACGGCGGCCGCACTGGTCGGGGGCTGCGGCGAGGCGCTCGTCGGTCCCCTGTCGCCGCTCGCCGATGGTGGGCCCGGCGCAGACGAAACCGTGGCGGCGCTGCGGAAGTTTGTCGGGCGCGCCGTCGGCTATGGGACCGAGCAATAGGTCGTCATCGGCCCCGTCGCGGTCTGAGAGTGGGCGTACGCCCACGCGTAGGTGGGATGGAAGTAGAGGTACTCGACCTCGAACACGCCAATCGCGTAGGTGCCGTGTCCGCCGCGGACCGTGATCGGCGCCCACGTCCACGGGTTGAGGGCCCCCGTCGGCGTGATCCACGAGCTGACTCCTGTCGGCCCGGCGTTCCACTGATACCAGGTGCTCTTGTTGACCCCGCCGGTGCCGAGCCAGCGCCACCCGTTGGCAGCGGTGTAGAACGCCACCCACGGGCGCACGTCGATCGTGGCGGCGGGCATGACGCGGAAGTTGGGTGCCACCAAGTAGGGCTGATGCGCGCCGAACAGGCTGCACTGCAACCCGCCATCTGACCAGAAGCTCGTACCAACCGGCCTGCTCGAGAGCGTCACGGAGAACGGCTGGCCGGCACCCAGCTTCAGCGACCCGATCACGGGCGAGCCGAAGCGGTGTACGTAGGCGGCCGGCAGCGTGAGCGACAGTGTGGCGCGGCCCTTGTGGCACGTATACCGGCCCCGCGCGAGCGGGGCCGGGCGAATCGACGTCACCGAAAGACTGGCGCTGCCGTTGGCGCGACAGACGAGCAAGACGGTCAGTTTGCGCCCCCGGAGCCGCGGGTCGCCGCCAGCGGGACCCGGACCGGACACGGTCCCGGGAATCGCGGACGGTGGACCCACCGGCTCCGCGGGTGGGGAAACGCCCGGCGCGGGGGCCGGGGGATAGCCAACTCCGGCGCCAGGCGGCGGCCCCGGCAGCGACGGCGGCCCGGTGGCAGATGAGGCCGCGGAGGCACTGCCGGAGGCCACGAGCAGCCCGGCAAGGAGGGCGATCAGGACAGCGCCTGGGCCTCCACGGCTCGCTGCACGGGCGATGAACCTACGGATAGGCACAGTAAGTCGTCACGGTGGTGGGACTGGGCTCGGACCGCGCGTACTCCCAGACGGTCCTCGGATGGCTGTACCAGTAGACCGCCTCCAGCACGGCGATCAGATACGTCCCGTGGCCCGGGACGATGCCGATCGGCCCCCAGGTCCACGGGTTGATCCCGGTCGGCTGCTGCCACTCGGCGACACCCGTCGGCGTGGCCGTCCACCGATACCACGCGCTGGAACCGGCACCGCGGGCGCCGAGCCATTGCCAGCCGCCGGCGGAGGTGTACCAGGCGAGCCACGGGCGGACGTCGATCGTGGTGGGAGCAACGGTGGACGTGAAGTTGGGCGCCACCAGCTGCGCACTCTGCGCGCCGCCGGCCGTGCAGCCGAGGCCGAACGCGCTGGTCCAGAACACAGGGGTCGGGGCGCTGCGGCCCAACGACAGGGACAGGTGGACCGTCTGCGCTCCCTGGCTCAAGGTCAGCGCTCCGACCAGGCCACTGCTCTTCGCGATGCCCCGAGCCTGAGACCGCGTGAGCACGAATCGAATCGTGCTGCGGCCCCTTGCGCATCGGTATGCGGTCTTGACCGAGACAGAGGCGGTCCGCAGTTGCGCCTCTCCGTCGGCCTGGCAGGCGATCGTCACCGGCAGCTTGGTGCCGCTGACCGCGCTGTATCCCGAGAGAAGGCCTGGCCCGTTGGGCGCTCCGGTGATGCTGACGGCGGGCAGGCTCGTCTGCGGAGGTGGCGCCTGCGCCGGTGCAGGCGGGAGGGGGAGGCCCGTGCCGACGCCCGGCGGCGGACCCGGAAGTCCCCGGGGTGGATCGGCGGCGCGTGCCTCGGCGCCGTAGCCGGCGATCGCCACGAGCACGATGACGATCGCCGGCAGGCCGCGCCGCGCGGACGGCCTCAGCATTTGAGGCCTGGTCGCGTGACCCCGATGGGGAGGGTGGAGATGACCGACGAGGGGCCGTGCCGCGATCGGATCTTGATCGCGTAGTGCTTGCCGTACCACCCGCAGCGCAGGATCGAGACGGTGACGGTCGTCCCGACGGCGAGATGGGCGCTTCCGAAGACCTGTTCCAGGTTGACCGTGCGGCTGCTTGGGCACCGTTTGGCCTTTCCCTTCGCGGTGCAGCGCGCGCTGTTGGCGACGGCCAGCGTGTGGGAGGCGAATGGGCATCCCCTGCCGTTGCAGGTGAAGTAGAAGCTGCTTCCCGTGGGCACACCGTACGCCAGCCACGAGGTGAAGCTCGTAACCGTGGGCGAGTAGTGGACGTACCACCGCATCACGGAGGTGACGTAGTCCGGGCGCTGGTTTCCGAGCGAGACGCGCCCGACCGCGGAGGTCGAGGCGGCGAAGTGCGCGTCGCCGCCGTAGCGCACGGTGATCCGGTGGGTCCCGAGCGCCACATAGCGGACCTGACAGTCAGCGAGACTCTTCACGATGCGCCGGCGAACGCAACCGTGAATCGTCTTGCCGCGGTCGAGGAAGGTGACCGTGCCCGACGGCTGGACGGGACGGGCCGGGCTCGACTTGGGGGCCACGGACGCCGTGTACTTGATGTTCGACCGCAGCGACGTCTGCGCGGGGGTCGCGAGGCGCGTCACCGTCGGGGCCTTGCCGACAGCGATCGCCGACGCCGGGCTGGTGGAGCCGGTCACGAGCGCGCTCCCAGCGGGGGAGAAGACCGCCGTCGCATTGATGGCGCCGTTGGTGAAGCTCGTCTGGCAGGTCACGGTGGCGCTCTGGCCGCTCGCGTTCGTCACAACCGCGCCGCAGGCCGCAATGGTGCCGGACGCGGTGCGGAAGCTCACCGAGCCCGAGGCCGTCGCGTTGGCCGAGCTCGTCGTGACGGTCGCGATCAGCGTGACCTGCTGGTTCGTGACCGAGCGCGCGGGCGCGACAAGGCCGGTTGTGCTCGTCGCCATGACGACGGCGGTGGCCCCCGACGTCGCGGGGCTCCCAGCGCCGCCGCTGTTGGTACCGGACTCCTGCACCCTCAGCGAGTAGCCGACGTCGCCCGGGCCCAGGGTGTACCGCTGGTCGGTCGCGCCCGGGACAGGCGAGCAGCTGCTCGCGCAACGCAGCCACTGGTAGCTGAACGTCCCGGGATTCCCGCTCCAGGCGCCGTGAGACTCGACCAACGTTGCGCCCTGCTGGGTGGGGCCGCCGATCCCGGGAGGCGATGTGTCCGTCGGAGCCGGGATCTGCGTCTGCATGTTGGTCACCGGGCCCACGAACTGCGTGAACGCCGTCGTCGAGCCACCGGCGTTGGTGGCGGTCTCCACCACCTGAACCGTGCCGCCGACATCGGCGGCGGTCGGGACAAAGGTCTGCGCGGTCGCCCCGGCGATGGCGACGCAGTTGTTGGTGCTGGAATCACACAGGTACCACTGACGGGTGATCGAGGTCGGGCTGTTCGTCCACGGCGCCGCTGTCTCCGTGAGTGTCTGGCCTTGCTGCGGGGTTCCGGAAATGAACGGCGAGGCTCTCGAGCCGGGCGGGGATGGGAGAGCCGACCCGGCCGAACTGGCGGAGGCCGAGCCGCCGGCGTTCGTTGCTGTCACCGCGACGGCGATGGTGAAGCCGGCGTCCGCCGAGGTGAGCGTGTACGTCGAGGCGGTGGCGGCGGAGATGGCGGTGCATGCGAGTGGCGAGCCGGAGCACCGCTGCCATTGATAGACGTACGCCGTCGGACCGTTGCTCCACGTGCCGGTCGAACCGGTCAGGACCTGACCGAGGGCGACGGTTCCGGCGAACGCCGGAAGGACGGTGTTCGCCGGTGGAGGCGGGATGAGGACCGCGGAGGTCGCCGCGGCTCCAGCTCCGCTGATGTTGGACGCCGTCTCCTGCACCTCGTAGCCGAGCCCGTCGCTGGCCACCGGCACGGCATACGTCTGGGCCGTCGCGCCGCTGATCGCGGTGCACGTGGAAGCGGACGAGCCGGTGCACGAGAGCCACTGGTAGGTGTAGCCGGTGGGGGTGTTCGTCCAAACTCCGTGTGCCTCAGTCAGGGTGACGGCCGCCGCCGTGCCCGTGATCGTGGGGACCCCGGTGTTTGCGGGTACCCCCGTTGCGACGGCGGTCGTCGCAGAGTCGGCAACGGCGGACCCATCGGCGTTGGTCCCGGTGACGGCGACGCGGATGCCGAAACCGCCCGCCGCATCCGCGGCGGTGACGGTGTAGGTCGTGCTGTTGGTCGAGGTGGGACTCGCGCTGCAGGTGCTGCCAGCGCAGTCCTGCCACACGTAGGTGAAGCTCGGGCCGTTGGACCACGTTCCCGGGCTCGCCGTCAGCGTCTGGCCCTGGGCGGCGGTGCCGCTGATCGTCGGAAGCGTGCTGTTCGACGGTAGCTCCACGACGGTCACGAGGTTGGAGGTGGCGGTGGCGGTGGACGCGTTGCCGGCATCCGTGGCCGTCTCGGTCACGAATATGGTGTGCGCTGGTTCGTTGCCCGGGACGGTGTAGGTACTCGCCGACGACGTGGTGCACACGTTCTGGGGGCTGCAGTCTGACCACACATCGACGGGCGCCGCCGTCACGGTCGCATCCCATGTGCCATGGGTCACGCTCAGCACGGCGCCCTGGCCGGCCTGACCGGATGGTGTGACCGCGGGGGGAGTGACATTGGCCGGATCAGCCGCGAGCGCCGTCGCGGGGATCACAGCCGCCAGCGCCCACGCCATCACGAAGACGAGCAGCGGTCGCCGGAGAAGAGGGTGGTAGTGGACTCGCAACGTGGTCTTTCTCCTAGCTGGTGGGCGGGCGCACTCTGTCGCGGAGTGCGCCCGCCACGAGCCTGACTCTCAACCCTTGATCGTCAGCGAGCCCTTGACGCTTCGTGACGACTTGGGCGAGAGCTTCGTGGTGATCACCAGCTTGCCGGCCGTCTTGCGCGCCTTCGGCTTGTGATGGACAGCGGCCGTGACCACGCTCATCGAGAGCTTGGGCAGCTTGACCGTGATCCGGCTCACCTTCCCCGACTTGAACCGGAACGAATGGCTGACCTTGTGGCCGGCGACCGTCAGCGTGAACGCGCCGGCGCAGAGCTTGCCCTTAGCCGTGCGGCCCTTCGAGGCCTTGCAGCTCAGGGACACGGTCACCTTGCCGTGGCTCACCCCGACCGTCTTCGGGGCCGCCTGAACGGCCAGGTAGACGATGGGCGCCGCTGGGGGCTTGCTGCCACCCTTCGGGGCGGGCGGCGAACCCGGCTGCGGCTTGGGCGTCGTCTGTCCCGGGCCGAGCGTCGGGGCCGGGCCTGTCGGCACCGTGACGATCACCGGGACGACGGGAGGCGCGGGCCACGCCGTCTGTGCGGTGTAGGTGCTCTTCCCGGCCGGCGCCAGCGTCCAGCCTGAGTGGCTGCCGGCATAGTCGCTGCCGACCGTGGTCATACCGGTGAGCGGCAGCTCAAGGGCCGAGCCGGTGTTGTTCAGCGTCACTGCGCTGCCCTCGATGGAGCCCGTCACCTGCGTGCGATTCACCGCCAGCCACTTGGTCTGCTCGCTGAGAAGCGTTGCGATGTCCGCCATTGTCAGCTGCTCGATCGGAGCGTTGGCCTTGAAGTACTGGTTGTAGGTCCGCAGCAGCTCGTTCATGACCGTGTAGTAGAGGCCGTTTCCGGTTGCGCTCGCGGCGCCCGTGGCCTGACTCATCATGTTGGTCTGATGGAAGTAGTCCGGCCGTGGGTCGTTGCCCATCATGTGCTGGAACATCCCCAGGTAGGGTCCGTTGACGCCCACGACGCTGTCGATGATCTGCTGGAAGCTCCACGGGGTGGAGATGCACGCCGTGGTGGCGGTGTTGCAGATCCCGGCCGGCGGCGCCTGGTAGAGGGTGTTGAACTCGTCGGTCTCCTGCGCCTGCGTCGAGACGTTGTAGTAGATGTTGGTCGGGTAGCGCGGCACCGCTTGGGCGCCGCCATCGGTGAACGAGGTTGCCGTGGGGAACTCCTGGGCGCTCGACAGGGCCGTCCCGTTGGCAAACGTCAGCGTCGCCGGGTTGGGGTACGGCTTGGACGCGTCGGAGCCGAACGCGGTGATCCCGACGTTCGCAAACGCCGCCTGCAGGTTGGTGTTCTGCTGGTAGGCGCTCTCGCTGGCGTTGTTGGCCGTCGTCGACGGGACGGTCGTCGCCGCCGTGCCGAGGTCGGTGTCCGAGAAGTTGATCTCGACCGGACCGTTGTTTCCGAAGTCACTGCTCTGCGCCGCCCGGGTATCCACGAGCGTCCACGAGAGGTCCGGATTCTGCCGGTAGATGTAGTAGTCGGCGGCATGGCACACCGGGTCCCAGCTGATGTTCACCGAGTCGCCCGCGGCCAGTGTCACCGCCGTCTCCGAGGCGGATGACTGCCCACCGCCGGCGACGAAGTCATCCGTGATGGCGTAGGTGTAGCTGCCGAGGACGAACGCCGTCGTGCCGGCCACCGGCGTGACCGCGTTGAATTCCGGCGGGTCGACCGTGCCCGGATTGCCCGGGATCAGGTTGGCCAGGCCGGAATGCTCTCCGGTCACGACCACCGCCGGGTTCTGCGTACCCAGCGCAGCGGTGCCGGAGGCCAGGCCGAGCGTCGTGGTGCCCCAGCTCGTGTTCTGCTTGAGCTCGTTCTCGATGTAGGTCGCATTGGCGCAGCCCTGGTCAATGTTGGGGTGATCCCAGGTGTGGTTGATCCACCCGAAGTTGCCCTTGTTGGCCTGGAAGGTCGCCACCAGCGGATCGGTGCCACCGTTGTTCGCCGCGTACTCGCTGCTCCCGCCGCCGTTGAACAGCATGTCAATACGGACGCCGGTGCTCGCGGACCAACCCGCTGCGGCGGTCACGTCCGCGGGCACCTCCCGGAGAGCATCAGCCGGGTTGTAATCCGTGCTGTGCGTGGTGGTACTCCACGCATCGTCGGACAGGAAGTTGTCGTCGATGTCGGTCTCGAGGTAGTTGCGCTGATCTCCGAAATAGGTGTTGCGCCCCAGCCAGGCCAGCTCGCCGTGGCGCACGAGCTCGCTCTGGAGATACCCCGGGCCCATGTTGAAGGTCTGGAACATCGTCTGACGCCCGTCGGGCGTGGTGTAGATCCCTAGCATCGTGCTGTTGGCCGGCCCCGACACGAGGGTGTCGACCGCGCCCCCGGGGTTCGAGGCGACCGTTGTCTCGGCTCCGAAGGTGGGATACGACGGATCGAGTGCGATGGAGTTGAGGTACGGGAAGACCCCCTGACCGTCTGCTGTCAGATTCAGGAGCGTCGACGAAGGCAGCTGGCTGTCACCCCCGTTGGCGGGCGTGTTGAGGCCATAGTCCGGGCCAGGCACGGCGTTGGCGGTGAGCTGGCGGACCGAGAATTGCTGCTCGAACGTCTGGAGTGTCGTCCACTCTCCGCTCGTCATTCCTTCCAAGCCTGAGCCGGCGACGATGACGCCTTCGTAGTTGGCGATCTGGGTGCCGTCGGGCCCCGTTGAGGACAAGGAGGGAAGGCCCTGGGACGACGTGACGACCGTGTCGAAGGGCACGCCCTCGCGATTGAGGGTGTTCACCCAATCGGTGTAGGCCGCCCCGTCACCCGTCGTCGCATCCGTGCTGCTGGTGATGACCAGGACACGCATCCCGATCTGCTGCGCGGGAGAGGCTGCGGATGCCACCCCGCCGTCTGAACTCGTGAAAGCCCCAGTTGCTGCGATGATTGCGAACAGGCCAGCCACGGCGGCGAGCGCTGCGATCAGAGGACGTAGAAGTCGTCTCATCGTGAATATCCGTCCTATCGTCGTGGGAGGCCCGAGACTCACATGTCATCGCGCCGACCTGCCCCTGTGTGAACTGCCCCAAATGTGATTTTCAGTGTGTCCCTCGTTGGCGGCGACGCCAATGGGCTTGCTCGCTCGTCCTGCGTTCATGGATGAACGCCGGACGCCTCCGACCATCCCTTTCGTGATGCGGCCGGGAGTGTTAGGCTCGTTGCGCCGATTGGGGCCGACCGGCAAATGACTGCCGAGCGGTTGGGAAACCGGAGGTCAGGACCATGGGGGCTGTGGGCGCATCCAGTGAAACTGTTGGGCCGGAGGTGACGCTTGTCGTCGCTGACGACCAGGTCGCCACACGCGTAGGCATCAGGAGCGCGGTGGAGGCCGATGGGCTGCGCGTGGTGGGCGAGGCTTCGACGGCCGCCGAGGCGGTGAAGCGCTGCCTGGAGCATCGCCCCGACGTCTGCCTGCTGGGGACGCGCCTCCCGGGCAACGCGCTCCATGCGGCTCAGCTGATCAAGCAAAGCCTGCCGGAGACGAAGATCGTCATGATGACCGGGGTGGGGCGCAGCGACGAGCTGTTCGGCGCGCTCCGTGCCGGCGCCGACGGCTATCTGCCGATGACAACCTCGGCGGCTCGCCTGCCACACGCGATTCGAGGCGTGGCGAGGGGCGAGGCGGCGCTTCCGCGAGACCTCACCATCCATCTGATACGTGAGTTCCGCGAGCGCGGGCATCGGCGACGGGTGGAGCTCTCCCCGGGTCGCGATGTGGAGTTGACCGCCCGTGAGTTTGAAGTGCTCGAATGCCTCCGAAAGCGACAGCGGACCGTCGAGGTGGCGGCGCATCTCGGCATTACGGAGATCACCGTCCGGCGGCATGTCTCCTCGCTTGTGCGGAAACTCGGCGCAGCGGACCGCAGCGGCATGCTGGACATGCTGGACCGATGCGAGAGCGCAAACGGCGGCGGCATCGTCGTCGCCTAGTAGGCGGGCGGCACCTCGCGTCCTAGGTGGGCGTCAGCGGGCCGCGGCGTCCACGCCGCGAAGCTGCTCGATCTTCGTCTGGCGCTCGATGACCGTCCCGCCCGGCATCAGGCGGACCCAGCCGGACCTCTGCTCGGCGTAGACCTCTCCTGCCGTCGAGCCGGTAATCGGCATCTCGACCGGCGCCCCACCGTTGTTGATGAGCGTCAGGTGTGTGCGGTCAGTGAAGCAGCGGACCGAGCCGAGGGCGAGGGCGGCATGCCACGCCTTCCGGCGGAGCAGCAACCGGCCGATCTCTCCCATCGTCGGTTGCACGAGCCACGCACTGGGCGTCACGTGACTGCGGTAACGCTCAAGTACAGCGTCAAGGATGCTGTAGATGAGCGCGGCAGTGCCCTCACCGCCGGTCGGATCCCGGACCCCGACCATGTTGCTCTGGTGGAAGTAGCGAGGCCGCGGGTCGTTGCCGACGATCGAGTTGAACACCACCCGCGCCTCAGCGGACACGACTTCGTCAAACGTATTCACCACCTGCCCACTCGCTGAGCGGAGGCGGTCGAGGACCTGGGATCTTGTGGCGGCATCGTGTGGCAGCGTCGTCGGATGTCGCGGAACCGCGATTGCCGGCCCCATCATGAAGGGCGTCCCCGGCGGGAACGGCGGGTTTCCATCAGCCGCCGGATAGGGACGCGAGGCGTCGCAGGCCACATAGAACAGTCCCTGCGATCGTAGGGCTGGGGCCAGCGCCGGGTTCTCGGGTCGGGGCGGTGTGGCGGTCAGGTTCGCCAGCCCGGTGTGAGCTCCGGTGACCAATGCCCCAGGCTCCAGTTCGAGTCCGACGTCTGCCGCCCACCTGAGATTGCGGTCGATCTCCGCTTCGATCTCGCGCTCACCGAGTTCGTCGAGGTCACCGTGTTCGTACGTATGGTTGATCCAGCCGAACGCGTCACGCTCCGCGAGCAGGGCCGCCAGGAGTGGATCCTCGGCTCGGCCGGTCAGGGCGGTGTGCAGGCCGCTGCCGGAACCATTGCAGGCGAGGTCCAGGCGGAGCCCTTGCCTACGGCGCCACGCAGCGGCGTACCTCACGTCGTGCTCGGTCATCCTGATGCTGTGCTCGGGGCGCAGGTCCGATGTATGGCGCTCGATGCTCCAGGAGTAGTTGGCGAGCAGAACGTCGTCGACGTGGATCGAGAGATAGTTGCGGTCCAAGCCGACGTAGCAGCCATGGGTGAGCCAGGACAGCATCCCTCGGAGCAGGACCTGT
>DASXDW010000242.1:0-3925 GCA_036490435.1 Solirubrobacteraceae bacterium | reverse complement strand
GTCGACATGGTCGCCACTCTAAACCACCCCTCACCGACGCTGGCGAGCGTGCCGGCTCTGGTCACAAGATCTTTACGTGCAAACAGCGGCGAACCCGCGTGACCCCAGCAAAAGTCGTCGCACCCGATTTGAGCGTGTGCGTCCGAGAGGAACGTGTCTGCAGCAGCGCCCCTGGGCAGGGCCCTCGATACGCTCTGAGATGTGCGGCAGTCCCGGTCTTGGCAGGTGAGCGTCGTGCGGGCCGCTGACCCGCGCGATCGCCGACACGCGCTGATGGCGCCGATCGCGGTCCTGGCCGCCACGCTGGCCGTGGCCGGATGCGGGTCTTCGTCCTCCTCGTCGAAGACCGCCGCCCAGCCGGCGGCGACCAGCGCCGCCACCTCGACGGCCTCGGGCCAGAGCAGCAGCGCCCCGGCCCCGGCGGTGGCCGAATTGGGCCCCGCCCAGACGCCCAGCGCCTCTCAGTTTCCGGCCTCCAGCGGTAAGAGCCTCAAGGACCTCGGCGCCCTGGCCAAGTCCAGCGTCCAGCTCGGCGCCGCCACCGGCACGTTCACGCCGGGGACCAATCGCTACGCCTTCGCGCTGACCACCGGCGCGGGCAAGTTCGTCTACGCGCCGACCGCGCTCTACATCGCCCCCAGCCCCGGCGCCCCGGCCAAGGGACCGTTCCTGGCCCCCGCGGACCCGATGAATGTGCTGCCGCAGTACCGCAGCAAGCAGAACTCCGGTCCCGGCGGGATCCAGGCGATCTATGCCGCCAACCTCCCCGTGCCCAAGGCGGGGACCTACTTCGTGCTGTCGCTGACCAAGGGGCCGAACGGCCTCATCGGCGCCACCGGCGAGCTCGCCGCCGCGCCCTCTTCGCAGATCCCGAGCGTGGGCCAGCGCCCGCCCGCGATCGCCACCGACACCGCGGCCACGGTCCACGGCAACGAGGCCCTACTGACGACGCGGCTCCCGCCTGAGCACATGGCGGCCGAGTCCTTTGACCAGGTCCTGGGCAAGAAGCCGATCGCGCTGCTGTTCTCGACACCGCAGCTGTGCATCTCGCGCGTGTGCGGGCCCGTCACCGACGTCGCGGTCCAGCTGCAGCAGAAGTTCGGTACCAAGGTGGACTTCATCCACCAGGAGGTCTACGTCGACAACCAGCCCTCCAAGGGCCTGCGCCCCCAGCTCAAGGCGTTTCACCTGCGCACCGAGCCGTGGCTGTTCGCCATCAACAAGCAGGGCAAGATCGTGGCGCGGCTGGAGGGGGCGTTCGGGACCACGGAGCTGAGCCAGGCCGTCCAGGCCGCGCTGCGATGACCCGGGCGCGTCCCGCGGGCGCGCTCGCCGGCATGGCGGTCGCGGTGGCCGCGCTCGCGGCGGGGCTGGCCGGGTGCGGCGGGTCGAGCTCGGGCTCGGCCATCACCGCGCCCACGGTCGCGCCCGCGCAGACCACCCACCTCAACGCCTTCAAGCCGAGCGGAACCGTCGCGCCGGGCAAGCCGGTGACGATGTCCTTCGACATCAAGCTGCCCAGCGGCAAGACGCTGACGCAGTACAAGACCGGTAGCGGTCCGCACACCGGCGTGCACCTCATCATCGTGCGCGACGACCTGGCCTACATCATCCACCAGCACCCGCCGGTCCCGCCCACCGGGATCCTGCACCAGTCCGTCACCTTCCCGGCTCCTGGCCCCTACCACGTCCTGGTGGATGTCTACCCCGACGTGCCGGGGATGCTTCCCAACTTCCAGCTGTCGCGCAGCATCACCGTGACCGGCGCCTACCACCCCAAGAAGCTGCCACCGTTCAAGGCCCATGAGGTCGTCGACGGCGTCCACTTCGACATGCAGCCGTTCGCCCCGTTGCACGCCATCCAGGCGACCTTCCTCCACGTCAACGTCACCGACGGGCACGGCAAGCCGATCCGCTTTACGCCGTGGTTCGGAGCGCTGGCCCACGCGATCTTCTTCGAGAACGGGACGCTCAACTACTTCCACACGCACGTGTGCGCGCCCGACGCGCCCAACTGCGGCTCGCTCGCCGGAGCCCCCAAGATCTCCGGCAGCTCCGCGGCCCCCGGCAAGCTCACCATCGGCGTGCTCTTACCGGTCCCCGGGACCTGGCGGCTGTTCGTCCAGCTCAAGGTCCACGGACGGGTGGTCACCGCCCCGTTCACCCTCGATGTCCATTGAGAATCCATCGGGGTTCTTAAGTCTCGGCTAAAGCAGTCCTCGATATGCTGATCCCGTCCCCCGGTGCCGTGGTACGTCGGCGCCCGACCCTCTCTGAGAATGGCCTCACGTAAAGAGCAAAAGGAAGCCGCCCGCCAGCAGCGGCTCGCTGAAGAGCAGGCCCGCGCCGAGCGCGCGCGCCGCGACCGCCGTCTGCGCCTGCTGGGCGGGACCGTCGTCGGCGCCATCGCAATCGTGGTCGTCGCCATCGCCATCTCCTCGGGTGGCAGCAGCGCGCAGGTGGTCAAGCCCACCAGCGCGGCGGCCAAGCAGGCCCAGTCGAAGGTCAACACCCTCCTGGCCGGTATCCCGCAGACCGGCAACACCCTGGGCTCACCAAGCGCCAAGGTGACTCTTACCGAGTACGGCGACCTCGTGTGCCCGGTCTGCAAGTCCTTTGCGCTGGGCGCCGAGAACCAGCTGATTGCCAACGAGGTCCGCAAGGGCAAGGTGAAGATCGTCTACAAGTCCCTGGAGACCGCCTCGCAGGCCGCCAACAACGCCATGTTCGTCCCCAGCCAGACGGCCGCGCTGGCCGCCGGCAAGCAGCAGAAGGCCTGGAACTACATCGAGCTCTTCTACCACGAGCAGGGCGATGAGAGCGACAGCTATGTCACCGACAACTACCTCGGCGGGCTGGCCAAGCAGATCCCGGGGCTCAACTTCAACCAGTGGGGCTCCGATCGCCAGGCCTAGGCGCTGAGTACGCAGGTCAACGCCGACCAGAACTCGGCGGCCGCGGCGGGCTATAACAGCACCCCGACACTGGTCGTCACGGGGCCGAAGAACCAGGCCACGCCGATCGTCGGCGACACCACCTACGCCGACCTGCAGTCCAAGATCCAATCGGTGTCATGAGGCTCCCGCTCCGCAGGGTGATGCTGGTGCTGGCGGTCATCGGCCTCGGAGTGGCGACGTACCTGACGATCATCCACTACGCCGGCATCAAGCCGGCATGCACGGCGGGAACGTCGTGTATCAAGGTCCAGAGCTCGGTGTGGTCAGAGCTCGACGGCGTCCCCGTGGCGCTGCTGGGGCTCATCGGTTACATCGGAATCACCGCGTCGCTGCTCGCGCCGGACCGGGAGGAGACGCGGCTGGCCACCCTCGGGCTGACGCTGGTCGGCTTCGCCTTCAGCGGCTATCTCACGTACCGCGAGCTCTTCTCCATCCACGCCATCTGCGAGTGGTGCGCGTCGAGCGCAGTGATCCTAACGCTGCTGTTCATCGGCGCCGCCTACCGCTACGTGACCGTCTCCGATCAGTCCGCCCCCGCGGCGCCGCCGCCCGTGCCGCCCAAGGGCAACGGCGCACGCACGGCCACCTCGGCGCCCGCCGCGGGCCGCACCAAGGCCCGCACCTGAGCAACCGCCGGCCGCACCGCGCGGCCGGCACCTGAGCGCGCGGACGGGCGGCGCGCGGGTTCGGCTTTGCCACGTTGCTCGTCGATCTTCTCGCAGAATGCGGCTTCGACGGCAGCGAGCCGTCCGGCCGCGCCCGCATGATGCAGTAGTGGCCGCTCGCGCGAGGAACCACCAGTGAGCTGGCGATCGACGCGCGCCGCGGGCCAGGAGGGGCACCGCAACCGTCAGGTCGCCGTGGTCGATCTCGGGTCCAACTCGTGGCGGCTGGTGGTGTTCACGTACTCGACCCCGCCCACGCCGTGGTGGAAGCTCACCGACGAGCTGTATGAGACCGTGCGCATC
>DASXDW010000182.1:0-15393 GCA_036490435.1 Solirubrobacteraceae bacterium | reverse complement strand
GATGGTCGGCAGGACGAGGGTGTCCTCGGCGCCGAGCAGCGAGGTGAGCTTGTCCTCGATCTCCTCGTAGAGGATCGGGCTGCCCAGCAGCCGGCTCCAGCTGGGGTGGGTCCCCCACTTGGCCAGGTACTCGGGGACCGCATTGATGATCTCCTCGTCGAGATCCAGGCCCAGGTAGTTGCACGAGGCGTAGTCGGTCAGCCAGTGGTCGCCGATCCGGATGTCGCGCCCGTCGATCTCGTCGATGACGGCGTCAAGCATGCGGTGGGAGTACTGGAGCCGGGCCAGGTCCTCGGTGGAGCGGATCCAGCGCTGCAGCCAGTGGTCGTGATGGCGCTGGCCCCAGCCGAGCGCCTCCCGCGGGTCAACGGGTTGCGCGGGCGCCGATCGGGGGCGCCGCGGGGGCTGGGACGGGTTGGGCTGGGCGGCGTCGGGTCGGCGCATCCCTGGCGTTATCGGTCACGGCGCCAGGAATCTGAATACCTCGATCAACTTTTGGGAAATCGATGAGGCGGCGGGGCGAGCGGGACCTGGCGGGGGCCTCGTCACCCGGCGGTGGACTGCGCCAGCGCGATCGCCCCGAGCACCCCCGCGCGGTCGCCTAGCGACGGAGCCACCAGGTAGCGTTCCACCTCGTCGCCGAGCAACGGCGTCTGGAGATATCCGGCGTTCAGGTCGACCAGCCGGGCCCGCACGGCGGCCAGGAGTTCTGGACGCTCCAGGACCCCGCCGCCCGCGACGATGCGCTGCGGCGACGCGACGCACACGATGGCGAGGATCCCCAGGGCGACGTACTCGGCCTCCAGCGCCCATGCCTCATGGTCGTCGGGGAGCTCACGCGGGTCGGCGTCCCAGCGCGCCGCGATCGCCGGGCCCGCGGCCAGCCCCTCCCAGCAGTCCCCGTGGATGGGGCAGTTGCCCGCGAACGGGTCACGCTCGCGGTCGTGAGGGATGCGCAGATGCCCCACCTCCGGGTGGATGAGCCCGTGGACGGGACGGCCGTCGATGAGCAGCCCGGCGCCGATGCCGGTACCGATGGTGAGGTAGCAGAGGCTGTCGACCCCGGCTCCCGCGCCCCAGCGATGCTCCCCGATGGCGGCGGTGGTCACGTCGGTGTCGAAGTGGATGGGCACGCCGAGCCGGTCGCGCAGGACCGGCGCCACCGGCGTGTGCACCCAGCCGGGCTTGGGCGTGCTGGTGACGTGCCCCCAGGTCGGAGAGCGCGGGTCGAGGTCGACCGGGCCGAACGACCCCACCCCGATCGCAGCCGCGCGAGGGGCGCCCTCAAAGAAAGCGGCGATGCGCTCGAGCGTCGGCCCCGGCTCTCCGGTGGCGAAGGTCTCCTGCGCGACGATGTCGTCCGGGCCGGTACCCAGAGCGCAGACCACCCACGTGCCTCCGGTCTCGACCCCGCCGTAGAGGGGGCTCATCGGGGCGACATCATCGCGGCTGGCGGGCCTACACGTCGGGCCACAGCGCGCCGTCGGCGACGGCGCCGCGCTCGATGCGCTCGAGCGTCTCGTCTGTGCGCCGGTCGGCCACCATCGCCTCCAGCGCCTCGGCCATCGTCGTGGCCCACACCCGGCGCATGACCGCGGGGCGGCCACTGGGGTCGCTCAACTCAGTCCAGTCCAGCGCCACCCGTGCCCGGCGACCGTCGCGGGTCAGCGGCCGGTGGTCGTCGGCGTCGTCGCTGCCGAACAAGGTGATCTGGGCGCGCCAGCCGTGGGGACACAGTTCGCTCATCACCGCGCGGGCCCGGGCCTCGGCGTTGACGGCCTCATCGCGGCGCCGCCGCCGGCGGCGAGACGCCCGCCCCAGGCGCCACGCGCCTGACAGGGTCACGCCAAGGAGAGGGACGACCACTGCGCCGACGGCCACCGCCAGGGCGATGAGGGCCAGCGGCACCCAGGGACCCGTGAATTCGGAGTCAACGTGGACGGCGCCGAGGGCCAGTGTCAGCACCGCTCCAAGGTACCGCCTGGAGGGTGGCTTGTGGGGCGGATCAGGTGCCCGTGGCGGGCAACGTCAGCAGGGCGGCGCTCCCGGCGGGGAGCGTCACCGAGTAGGCGCCGCCGCGCGGCGTGACGGTCTGCGCGACCGGCGGCGTGAGAGCGCCCGTGCTCGAGGCCGTGCCGAATGTCCGGCCGCCGAGGGTCACGCCCGAGGTGGCATAGGCGCTCGAGGCGCGCAGCCGCTCGAGGCTGGCCGGGCCCGGCACGACGGGCGTGCGCACCACGGCCTGCGCGGAACTGCTCAGGCTGTCGTTGACGAGCAGCACCCTGATGCGGTGGTCGGGGGCGCGCGTCGCCCACGCCCGCAGTGGCCCCTGGCTGCCCGAGACGACGCGCAGCAGCCGCGAGCCGGCGGGCGCGGCCTGGGCGAACATGAGCGCCCCGTAGTACAGGGGATGCACGTTCGCACGCGCCTTGCCGTGAACGGTGGAGAGATCGAACAGACCGTTGGCGGAACCCGGAAAGGTATGGAGGTTCACCCCATCCACCCCGTCACCGGCCATCGTGAACAGCGCGTCGAGCACCCACAGCGCCGAGGCCAGGGTGTTGGAGACCCCGCGCGGGGGATTGCACGTCACCGATCCCATCTCGTCGATCCTGAAGGCGGCGCCGTTGCGATGCGCGGCGGCGACGTAGGGGGCGATCTGGCTCACCTCGCCGCGGGAGGCGACGAGGCTGACCATGTGAGCGACCGAGGGATAGGTCGGCGTGGCCGGGTTCTTGACGCATTGGTTGAGGCCGTAGGCGTGCGAGGTGAACGTCTGCACGGGTGAGTGGCGCGAGAGGAGACGGTCAAAGGCGTCCTCCCACGGCTGCGACGACGTGCCGGGGCCGGCGATCGGGAGGCCCGGCACCACCTTCAGCGTGCGCGACACCTCCCGGACGAAGTCCTGGGGGGCGTAGGTCGCCGGTCGCGAATACACCGGCGTGCCGTCGTGGCCGTACCACGGCAGCGGCTTGCCGGCCTGCCGGCGATACCACGGCACGCTCGTGTACAGCTGGGGCTCGTTGCCGATCTCCAGCGCCGCGACGTATTTGCGGTCGATTCTCCTGATGAGCTGGTCGGCCTCGGTGCGGCTGACCCGGGTGCGGTTGGCCTCGAGGTTGATGCCCAGCAGATACTGGGCGTCGACCACGGCCGCCAGCGCGTGCGCGTCGGCCGCCCACGCCGCGTTGAGCTCGTAGGTGATGCCCAGCGGCCGAGCCATGCCGCGGACCGGCCACCAGGCCCGATCGGCGCTCTGGCCGCCGATGCGGATGCTGGGCCGCCCGGATGGATCGAGGCCCTTCAGGAGCGCGACGAAGACGGGGCTGACCGACTGTGGAGTCGAGCCGGCGAGCAGGGGGATCTCCTTGTAGGTGATCGCCAGGCCCACGTAATCCGCGGGCACCGGCTGCCCGTGGGTGCTGTTGGTGACGCCGAGCCGAAAGACGTAGGCCTCGGCGCGCGGAGCGACAACGCCTGCGGCGACGGCCACGGTCGCGGCGACGCATGCCACCGCGCACAGGAGGGTCGTCAGCCGGCGGGCGTGCCGTGACGGCGTGGCGGCGGGCACCGGCAGCAGGGTACGTGGTTTATGGGACAGTTCGCCGATGGCCAGGCCCCAGGCGACTCCCCGCGTGCTGGCGGTGGCGCGCGGCGATGAGCCCGCGGACACCCTCATCACCGGCGGCCGTGTCTTCGCCGACGCCACGCGGGAGTGGGTCGACACCTCGCTGGCGCTGGCCGACGGGGTCATCGCCGGATGGGGCGAGCGCGAAGCCGCGGAGGTGATCGACGTCGATGGCGCCGCGCTGACGCCGGGCTTCGTGGACGCGCACATGCACCTGGAGTCGACCAAGCTGTGGATCGACGAGTTCGTCGCCACGGTGCTGCCGGCCGGGACCACGGCCGTCGCCGCCGACCCCCACGAGCTCGCCAACGTGCTGGGGGTTCCGGGCATCCTCGCGCTGATGCAGGCCGCGACGCCGCTGCCGTTCACCTTCGCGGTGTACGCGTCCAGCTGCGTGCCCGCCTCGCCGTTCGAATCGGCCGGGGCGACGCTCGACGCCACCGACATTGCCGACCTCATCACGCGCCACGGTGCCCACGGCGTGGCCGAGGTCATGAACTTCCCCGGCGTCATCGATGGTGACGAGGAGATGCTGGCCCGGGTGGCGGTGGCCGCGGGCCTGCGCGTCGACGGGCACAGCCCCGGCGTCTCGGGGCGGTTGCTGGACGCCTACCTCGCCGCCGGCGTCGAATCAGACCACGAGAGCACGCGCCTGGCCGAGGCCGAGGAGAAGCGGCGCAAGGGGATGTGGGTCTTCCTGCGCCAGGGGTCGGCCAGTCAGAACCTGGTGGAGCTGGCGCCGTCGATCGTGGCTCACGGCACCGACCAGGCCGCGTTCTGCACTGATGACCGCGAGCCCGACACGTTGCGCGCGCTCGGCCACGTCAACGACTGCGCCCGCCTGGCCGTGGCCAGTGGGATCTCGGAGGTGGAGGCGATCCTGCTGGCCAGCACCAACCCGGCCCGCTACCACGGGTTCCATGGGCTGGGAAGTCTCGGCCCCGGCCACCAGGCCGACATCCTGGCTTTCTCGGCCCTCGGCACGTGGCGGCCTGACCGCGTGTGGCAGCGGGGGCGGCTGGTCGTCGCGGGCGGCGTGCTCGTGCCGGGCGCGGTCCCGGCCGCGCCCATCCCCGACCTCCTGCGCGACACGGTCAACATCGGCACGCTGCCCGGCGCCGACGCGCTCGTGCTGCCCGTGGCGCTGGGGACGCATGTGCGCGCGATCGGCGTTGAGAGCCACAGCCTCACCACGCGGCGCGTCGAGCTCGAGGTCGAGCCCGACGCCGATCTGGCCCACGCTGCCGTGGTCGAGCGCCATCACGCCACCGGCCGCGTGGGACGCGGGTACGCGACCGGCTTCGGGCTGGCACGCGGGGCGATCGCCTCGACCGTCGCCCACGACGCGCACAACCTCGTGGTCGTCGGGCGCTCCGGCGAGGACATGCACAGCGCGGTGTCGCGGCTGGCCGAGATCGGCGGCGGCCAGGTGGCGGTGCTCGACGGCGCCGTCCTCGCCGAGGTCCCGCTCCCCCTCGCCGGGCTGATGAGCGACGCCCCGGCGGCCCAGGTCGCCGCCCAGATCGAGGTGCTCAACCGCGCGGCGGCCGAGCGGCTGGGCACGACGGTGGCCGAGCCGTTCATGCAGCTCTCGTTCATCGCGCTGTCGGTCATCCCGCAGCTGCGTCTGACCGACGGCGGCCTCGTCGATGTGGACCGCTTCGAGTACGTGCCGGTGCAAGTCGACTGATCCCGGGTATGCGCTGACCCGTGAGCACCAGCGTCCTTGACGACACGCGCCGTGCGCCCCATGGTGATGTCACCGACGAGCCGGCCTTCGAGGCCCGCGGCATCGAGTACATCCCCATGGCCGAGCGCCGTGGCGGGCCGCTTGACCTCATGTGGATGTGGGCGGGCGCCCTGTTCAACGTCGAGTACGTGGTCTACGGGGCGCTGATCATCTCCTTCGGCCTGTCCTTCTGGCAGGCGGCGCTGGTGATCGCGATCGGCAACCTGTCCTACATCATCACCGGGATCGGCAGCCTCCAGGGGCCGCGGGCGGGCACGTCGGTGTTCGCCATCACGCGCGCCCCGTTCGGGCCCAACGGCGCCCGGGTCGTGTCGGTGTTCAACTGGGTGACCCAGGTCGGCTACGAGACCGTAGGGCTGGCCCTGGTCGTCCTCGCCGGGCTGGCCCTCGCTGCCAAGGCCGGCGTCCACGCCTCGACCGGCCTGAAGGTGGTGCTGATCGTGGCCGCCGCCGCGATCCAGCTCGTGCTGCCGCTGTTCGGGCACCGGGCGATGCTGCGGGTCTTGCGGTTGCTGGTCGGGCCGTTCGTGGTCCTGTTCATCCTGCTGGCGATCTTCGCCCTGCCCAAGGCGCACCTCGGCGCGGGATCGAACGCCGACTTCGCGACGGTGATGATCGCGCTCGCGCTCATCCTGTCGGCCGGCGGCTACGGCTGGGTGATGAACGCCAACGACTACTCGCGCTACCTGCCGCCGGACACCAGCCCGCGGCGGATCGTGTGGGCGGTGGCGATCGGCGGCTACGTCCCGTCGACGCTGCTGAGCCTGCTCGGCGCGGCGGTGGCCACCGCGGTGACGTCGGCGTCTGACCCCATCTCCGGCCTCCCCCAGGCCTTCCACGGGTGGTTCTTGGTGCCGTACCTGATCTTCGTGATCTTCCAGCTGTTCGCCATCAACAGCGTCGACCTGTACTCCTCGGGCCTCACGCTGCAGGCGATCATCCCCGGCATCCGACGCTGGCAGACGGTGCTGATCGACACCACGGTCGCGGGCATCCTCACCGCGGTCACCGTGTTCTCCTCCTCGTTCAACACCTTCATCGAGGACTTCCTGCTCTTCATGATCGTGTGGATCGCCCCCTGGGTGGCGATCTTCCTCACCGACTGGGCGCTGCGGCGCGGTCGCTATGACTCGCGGTCGCTGCTCAGCGGCCGCGCCGGGATCTACTGGCGCAACGGCGGGATCCACGTGCCCGGCGTCGTGGCACAGGCGATCGGGATGCTCGCCGCGGCGTCGTGGCTTGACACCACCGTGTGGAAGGGGCCGCTGTCGAGCGCCACCGGCGGCGCCGACTTCAGCGTGTTCATGGGCGCGCTGTTGGGGGGCTGCGTGTACCTGCTGTTGGCGCGGCGGTCGGTGCCCGCCGAGGCCGCGCAGACCCGCGCACCCGTGGATTAGCGCCGCCCGCGCACCCGGTTAGTGCCGCGTTAGGCGCGGCCGTTTGGCGCCCAAAGGATGAGAGGTCCCTCATGAGAGGCGGTGCGGTTTAACCCCCGCTAAGGGTGCGTGCCGACTCTCGGTGCGCTCGCCCCACGAGGGGCGCACGAAGGGCGAGCGGGAGAGGCGCCGGTCGCGGCCGGCCTGAGACGACCGACCACGCACGAAAGGACGCCATGCGCGAAACGACCCATCCCCGCCTGAGAGCCGCGCTGCCGCTCGCGATCAAGGTGCCCGAGATCACGCTTATCTTCTGGGTCCTCAAGCTCCTGACCACGGGCATGGGCGAGGCGATGTCTGACTTCATGGGTCAGCACAGCGTCCCCATCGCGGGCGCGGTCGGGTTCTTCGGCCTCATCCTCGCGCTATGGCTGCAGTTCCGCTCGCCTGAGTACCGCCCCGCGGTCTACTGGTTCGCGGTGATGATGGTGGCGGTGTTCGGGACGATGGCCGCCGACGGGATCCACGACGGCGCGAGCATCCCGTATTCGGTCACCACCCCGGTGTTCGGGCTGTTCGTCGCTGCGACGTTCGTCGCGTGGTACCGCAGCGAGGGCACGCTCTCGATCCACTCCATCAACACCCGCCGGCGAGAGGTGTTCTACTGGACCGCCGTGCTCGGGACCTTCGCGCTCGGGACCGCGGCCGGCGACCTCACCGCGTACTCGCTCAACCTCGGCTTCTGGGCGTCGGCGCTGCTGTTCGCGATCGTCTTCGCCATCCCCGCGCTCGCGTGGTGGCGCCTGAACCTCAACCCGATCATCGCCTTCTGGGCCGCCTATGTCGTCACCCGGCCGCTCGGGGCCTCGTTTGCCGACGGCTTCAGCAAGCCCACCAACGGAGGCCTCGGTTGGGGGGACGGGACGGTGAGCGCAATCGCCCTGGTCGTGTTCATCGCGCTGGTCGCCTACGTGGCCCGGCCGCAGCTCGGACGCGCGCCGCGTCTCGAGCCTGCCGAGGGCTGAGCAAAGCTGCCTAAACGTCCAGAAAACGGGGCCCCTAGACCAACGTGCAGTAGCCAGCGCGCGGTCCCGGATTGACACTGCCGTCCAGAGGCGAGGTGTTCGATTCATTGACCGGCGCTGCCGGTGCGCGCCGCACACGGAATCCCGTACTGCGGCATCGGCGTACCAAAGGCACCGGGCGTTCGGCGATGCCAATCGCCGGCGCGAGTCGATGCCTTGACCCCTGTGCCCCGGGCGAGAGGCGGCCCACCACCCCGTCTCTCGTCCGCTCTTGCCCCATGCGCCGCGTCCGCTCCCCTCGGGCGCGGCGCCTCCCTTTCTGCCTCCGCTGCGCGGCCCGCGTCGCCGGCCCGCCTCGCGGGCCCGCGTGCCCGACACGCGCGCAGTAGGGTGCGCGCACACCCGCGAAGGAGGCCGTTGCCGATCTCCAAGCTCGCCGAGGCACGGGTCATCGTCACCTGCCCGGGCCGCAACTTCGTCACCCTGAAGCTGACCACCGAGGACGGCCTCACCGGCATCGGGGACGCCACGCTCAACGGCCGCGAGCTCGCGGTCGCCGCCTACCTGGAGCAGCACGTGTGCCCGCTGCTGATCGGCCGCGACGCCGGCGCGATCGAGGACACCTGGCGCTACCTGTACAACGGCGCCTACTGGCGGGGTGGCCCGGTGACGATGACCGCGATCGCGGCCGTCGACACCGCCCTGTGGGACATCAAGGGCAAGACGGCGGGCCTGCCCGTCTACGAGCTGCTCGGCGGGCGCTGTCGCAGCGGCGTCACCGTCTACGGCCACGCCAACGGCGAGACCGTGGACGACGTGCTCGCCGCGGTCAAGCGCTACGTCGAGCTCGGCTATGAGGCGGTCCGCGTCCAGTTCGGGATCCCCGGCCTGCCCACGACCTACGGCGTCAGCCGGGGTGACATGTTCTACGAGCCCGCCGAGGGCGCGCGCCCGCGCGAGGAGACATGGTCGACCCGGCGTTACCTGGCCACGGTCCCCGATGCCATCGCCGACGTGCGCGACGTCTACGGGCCCGACCTGCGCCTCCTGCACGACGTCCATCACCGGCTGACGCCGATCGAGGCCGCCCAGCTGGGCAAGGCGCTCGAGCCCCACCAGCTCTTCTGGCTGGAGGACCCCGTCGCCGCCGAGCTGCAGGCCAACCTGCGCCTCGTACGCCAGCACACCACGACGCCGATCGCCATCGGCGAGGTGTTCAGCACGATCTGGGAGTGCCAGCAGCTCATCTCGGAGCAGCTCATCGACTTCATCCGGATGAGCGTCGTGCACTCGGGCGGGATCACCCACCTGCGCCGGGTCCTGCACCTGGCCGAGCTCTACCGGGTGCGCTCCGGCTGCCACGGCGCCACCGACCTCTCGCCGGTGTGCATGGCCGCCGCCCTGCACCTGGACCTCGCCATCCCCAACTTCGGCCTGCAGGAGTACATGCGCCACACCGCGGAGACCGACCAGGTCTTCCCGCACGCCTACGCCTTCCGCGACGGGATGCTGCACCCCGGCGACGAGCCAGGGCTGGGGGTGACCATCGACGAGGAACTGGCGGCCACGTTCCCCTACCAGCCGGCCATGCTCCCCGTGGCGCGGCTGGAGGACGGGACGATGCACGACTGGTAGGCCCGGGCGAGCGCTCACGTGGATGGTGGATCCGGGCCATGGACCGGGATTTGCCATCCACGTCACCCCCCGCGCTAATGTAAACCTTTACATGGCAGCCGGCATCCATGACGTGGCCCGCCGCGCCGATGTCTCGGTGGCGACGGTGTCGCGCTCGTTCACCGCTCCGGAGACGGTGCGCGCGGCGACGCGCACCCGGGTCCTCCACGCCGCCACGGAGCTCGGCTACCAGCCCAACCGCGCCGCCCGAGGGTTGATCACCGGACGGACGGGCAATGTGGGGGTGATCGTCCCTGACCTCGGAAACCCGTACTTCCAGAGCGTGCTCAAGGGCGCGCAGACCCGGGCGCGCGACGCTGACTACGCGGTGTTCGTCGCCGACAGCCAGGAGAGCGCCGCCGAGGAGGAGGCCCTGATCGGCGCGATGAGCAAGCAGGTGGACGGGATCCTCCTGTGCTCGAGCCGCCTGGCCCCCGGAACGCTGGCCGGCCTGGAGCCCGCACCGGCGGTGGTCCTACTCAACCGCCGCGTCCAGGGGCGCAGCACGGTCGCCATCGACAGCGCCGATGGGATGCGCCAGGCGATGGCCCACCTCGCGGCGCTGGGACACGCCCGCTGCGCCTTCATCTCCGGCCCGCGGCGCTCGTGGTCAAACCAGCAGCGCCAGCGCGGCCTGCGCGCGGCCGCCCGATCCACGGGCGCGGAGATCGTGACGATCGGCCCGGTGGCGCCCCAGTTCCAGGGAGGCGTGGATGCCGCCGAGCGGGTGCTGGCCAGTGGCGCCACCGCCGTGCTGGCCTACAACGACCTTGTCGCCGCAGGCGTCCTCAGCCGCCTGGCGCGCCTCGGCGTCGCCGTGCCGGACGAGCTCAGCGTCGTCGGCTTCGACGACATCCCACTCGCCGCCATGCTCACGCCCGCGCTGACAACCGTGGCCGCCCCCACGGCGCAGGCCGGAGCCACCGCCGTCGACGCGCTCCTCGGCGCGATCGACCCCGGAGCGCCCTCCGCACCCGAGCCGACGGTCGCGCAGTTGCCGGCGACGCTGGTGGTGCGCGCCTCCACCGCGCCGCCGGGTGCGCGGGCGGCGCAGCGGGCGCGGCCGGCCCGGCGCGCGGGCGGGCCTCTTCTCAAGACCAACCAAGGAGCCGTGTGATGCCACAACTGACGACCGCCGGTGACGAGACCGCCCATGTGAACCTCGCCCTGGTCGACCTGAGCCCGGGCGAGACGCTGGAGCTCCCGCCGGCGGGCGAGACCGCCGCGGTGGTGATGAGCGGCGTGGTCGACGCATCCACCGGGGACGGCGAGTCCCTCGGCCGCGCGGGCGAACGCACCTCCGTGTTCGACGCGCCCGGCGACACCGTGTACGCGCCCGCAGGGACCGGCCTGCGCCTGACCGGCGGACGCGACGCCCCGGCGCAGGTGGCCATCGCCTCGGCTGCCGCCGAGCCGTCCGCCGACGCCCCGCCCGCACGCGTCATCACCCCCGCCGAGCAGCGGATCGCTGAGGTCGGGGAGGGCAACTGGTCGCGCTCGGTCCGCACGATCCTCGGCCCCGAGCACGACGCGCAGCGCCTGCTGCTGGGCGAGACGATCAACCCCGCGGGCAACTGGTCCTCCTATCCGCCGCACCGCCACGACCGCGACAACCCGCCCGAGGAGGTCGACCTGGAGGAGGTCTACCTGTTCAAGACCAACCCGGCGGGCGGGTTCGGCGTCCAGATCCGCTACGAGCTCGACGGCGACCACGCCGAGGAGGCCTTCCTCGTCCGCGACGACGACATCGCCGTGATCCGCACGGGCTTTCATCCCGTCGTCGCCGCCTCGGGCTATGAGCTGTACTACCTGTGGGTGATGGCCGGCGACGGTCGCGTGATGAAGCCCTACCTCGACCCCGCGCATGCGTGGGTCATGAACGGACGGTAACGATGGACCTGGCCGAAGCAGTCCTTCAGCTGCACCCCGAAGACCCGGTGGCGCTCGCTCGCCGCGAGCTCGAGCCCGACACCGAGCTCGAGGGACCCGAGCGCCACCTGACGGTGCGCGACACCGTCCCCCACGGCCACAAGGTCGCCCTCACCGACATCGGCGCGGGCGAGCAGGTGCGTAAGTACGGACAGCCGATCGGGGTCGCCACGCGGGCGATCGCCGCCGGTGAGCACGTGCACGAGCACAACCTCAGCTCGCTCTCGCGCGAGGGGCTCCCGGTCCCCGCCCAGATGGACGAGGGCGGTGCGACGGCGCAGGAGGGCGGCGCGGCCACCGCCACTGGTGCAGCGCACCCGCGCCCAGCGCCTGACACCGTCCCCACCTTCGACGGCATCGTCCGCGCCGACGGCCGTGTCGGCACCCGCAACTACGTGGCCGTGCTCAGTTCGGTCAACTGCTCGGCCACGGTGGTCAAGCGGATCGCCGCTGCGTTCTCGGCGCCCGGCGCGCTCGACGAGCACCCCGGCGTGGACGGCGTCATCGCGATCACTCACGGCAGCGGCTGCGGGCTCTCGCGTGACGGAGAGGGCCTCGAGGTTCTGCGGCGCACCCTCACCGGCTACGCCCGGCACCCCAATGTGGCGGCTGTCGTGGTGGTGGGGCTCGGCTGTGAGGTCAACCAGATCAACGCGCTCATCGACGGCTTTGACCTCCCAGAGGGCATCCCACTGCGCCATCTCGTCATCCAGGAGCTCGGCGGCTCGGTGACGACGGTCCGCCGCGGCGTGGAGCTCGTCACCGAACTGCTGCCCGAGGCGGCCGTGCCGCGCCAGCCAGTGCCCGCCTCAGAGCTGGTGCTCGGGCTCAACTGCGGCGGCTCAGACGGATGGTCGGGTGTCACCGCCAACCCCGTGCTTGGGGTCGCGGTCGACCGTCTCGTCGCGGCCGGAGGCACGGCGATCCTGGGCGAGACGCCCGAGATCCACGGCGCCGAGCACCTGCTCACCAGCCGGGCCGCGTCCCCCGAGGTGACACGCGCATTGATGGAGCGCATTGAGTGGTGGGAGCGCTACACCGCGGCCGAGGAGGGCCACATGGACAACAACCCCTCGCCCGGCAACCGCGCCGGCGGCGTGACGACGATCGAGGAGAAGTCGCTGGGAGCGGTGGCCAAGGGAGGCTCCACGCCGCTGCAGGCCGTCTATCGCTACGCGGAGCCCGTCACTGCCAAGGGCCTGGTGTTCATGGACACGCCCGGCTATGACCCGGTCAGCGTCACCGGCATCGTCGCGGGCGGCGCCAACCTCGTCTGCTTCACCACCGGGCGAGGGTCGGTGTTCGGGTGCAAGCCCGCCCCGAGCCTGAAGCTGGCCACCACCACGCAGCTGTATGAGCGGATGGCCGACGACATGGACTTCAACGCCGGCACCGTGCTCGACGGCGCGGCGACGGTATCCGAGCTGGGCGACGTCCTCCTAAACGAGATCCTGGCCGTCGCGTCGGGCCGGCGCACCAAGAGCGAGGAGTTCGGCTTCGGTGACGAGGAGTTCGCCCCCTGGCAGCTCGGCGCGGTGATGTGACCCCGCGCCTGGACCTGACCGCGCTGGAACACCTGCCGCGCGAGCTCACACCGTGCGTGGACCCGCGGGCCCTGGGGCTGGGGATCGTGCACCTCGGGATCGGCGCCTTTCATCGCGCCCACCAGGCGAGCTACACCGAGCACGCGATCGCCGCCGAGGGCGGTGACTGGGGCATCTGCGGAGTCACCCAGCGCAGCCCGGCGGTCGTGGAGCAGTTGGCACCGCAGGACGGCCTCTACACCCTGTCGCAGCGCGACGGTGCGGGCGAGAGCCTGCGGGTCATCGGCGCCGTGCGCGAGACGCTGTGGGTCCAGGCCAACCCCGATGCGGTCAGCGAGCGGATGGCCGCGCCCGCAACGCGGGTGATTTCGCTCACCGTCACCGAGAAGGGCTACCACCACGACCCGGCCACCAACCGACTGGCCTTCGATCATCCCGCGGTCGCGGCTGATCTCGCCGACGGCGGATCGCGCACGGCCGTCGGGCAGGTGGCCGGCGGCCTGGCCCGGCGCCGCGCCGAGGACGGCGGGCCGGTCACCGTCCTCTGCTGCGACAACCTGCCTCACAACGGCCAGGTGCTGCGCGGCCTGGTCGCCGACTTCGTCGCGCACAGCGCGCACCCCGACGGCCTGGGCGACTGGATCGAAGCCAACGTTCGCTTCCCATCCACGATGGTGGACCGGATCACCCCGGCCACCACCGCCGAAGACCTGGACCGCATCGCTGCCGCGCTCGGCGCCCGCGACGAGGGCGCCGTGGTCACCGAGCCGTTCACCCAGTGGGTCATCGAGGACGATTTCGCCGCCGGGCGTCCGGCATGGGAGCGCGGCGGAGCGATCCTGACCGCCGACGTCCGCCCCTACGAGCAGATCAAGCTGCGGCTGCTCAACGGGTCACATTCGACGCTCGCCTACCTGGGCCGTCTCGCCGACTGCGAGTTCATGGCCGACGCAGTGCGCCCGGACGCGCCCTTCGCAGCCGTGGTCCGGCGCCTCATGACCATCGACCTCGCCCCCACCCTCACGGTCCCCGACGGCTTCGACCTCACCGCCTACCAGGATCAGCTGTTCGAGCGCTTCGCCAACCCAGAGCTTCGCCACCGCACCAGCCAGGTGGCCATGGACGGGAGCCAGAAACTGCCGGCGCGCCTGCTGGCCCCGATCCTCGAACGGCGCCGGGCCGGAGACGAGCCCGTCGCAGCGACGCTCGCGGTGGCGGCCTGGATGCGTTGCGTCAGCGCGCGGCGGTCAGACAGCGGGCGCGCGCTCACCGTGGACGACCCGCTGGCCGACGAGATTGCCGAGCGCCTGCGCGGCAGCGAGGAGGCCGAGACGGTCGTCGACACGCTGCTCGGCTTCGAGCAGATCTTCGACGCGGGGCTCGCCGCGGATGCGCAGTGGCGCGCGCTCCTCATCGACCACCTGGCCACGCTCATCCGCGACGGGGCCGAGCGCACCGCCCGCCGCGTTGCCGGCTGAGGTCACAATGCCCTCCGTGCCCGAGCGCCTGCCCATCACCCCACAGCTCGCGCAGTCCGGCGTCGTGGCCATCCTGCGCGGGTCAAGCGACCGCCACCTCGAGGGCGTGTCGCGCACGCTGGGCGAGGCCGGCGTCATGTGCCTGGAGCTCACGCTGACCACCCCCGGCGCAGTGGACGCCCTGGCGCGGGTCCGCGCCGAGTTGCCCGCCGAAGTCGCGCTCGGCATGGGCAGCGTCATCGACGCCGAGCAGGCGGACGCCTGCGTGCAGGCCGGCGCCGACTTCCTCGTCAGCCCCGGCGTGTGCGCTGAGGTGGCGGTGTACGCGGCCGAGCACCGCCTGGCGTGCTACCCGGGGGCCTGGACCCCCACCGAAGTGCTCGAGGCGTGGCGCCTGGGCGCCCCCGCGGTCAAGCTCTTCCCGGCCGCGTCGGGCGGGCCGCGCCACCTCAAGGACATCCGCGCCCCGCTGCCCCACATCCCGCTCGTCCCGACCGGAGGCGTCGCACTGGACCAGATCGCCGACTACATCGCGGCCGGCGCCGTCGCGGTGGGGCTCGGCAGCCCGCTCGTGGGCGACGCCCTGGACGGTGGGTCGCTCACCGCGCTGTCCGAGCGCGCGCGTTCGGCGCTGGAGGCGGTCCGCGCCGGGCGGGAGCGGAAATGAGCCCGGGCCTGGTCACCGCCGGGGAGACGATGGGCCTCGTCGTCCAGGGCGCGCCGGGATCGCTGCGCAACGGCGAGCCGATGACCTTCGGCATGGGCGGCTCGGAATCCAACGTCGCCATCGGCGTGCGTCGGCTGGGCCTCCCCGCGACCTGGATCGGGCGGGTGGGCCAGGACCCGCCGGGCAAGCTCATCACGCGCGAGCTGCGCGCCGAGCAGGTCGACGCGATCACGGTGACCGACCCGGCGCCGACGGGCCTGATGGTGCGCTGGCGCCCGAGCGGCGCCCACGGCCACGTCACGTACTACCGCCGGGGGAGCGC
>DASXDW010000170.1:0-1924 GCA_036490435.1 Solirubrobacteraceae bacterium | reverse complement strand
CGGCTCATCGAACTTGACCGTGCTGTCAGCTCTTTGAGTGTCTTCTGGGCTGGGCGTGGGGTCCGCTGGTGCGGGTCGTGAGGTGTCCGCGGGCGCGGCGGGTGGTGGCGGCGCGTGCGCGTAGGCGCTGGTTGGCGGGGTTGCGGTAGCCGTAGGCGCAGCGGGCATCGGTCTTGATCACGCGGTTGGTGCCTTCGGAGCCGGCGTTGGTGACGCCGGTGGTGATGGCGGCGAGGATCTCGGGCCACCAGGTCGAGACCGTTCCCGCCAGGCGTTGCATCTCCGGCAGGCCGCAGGCGGCGGCATTCTCGTAGAACCTGATCAGCAGGGCGCTGATCTCGGGCCGGTTCGGATGCGTGCCGTGCAGGGCGAGCAGGTCCATCAGGTCTTCCTTGACGTTCCAGGCCTTGAGGATCGGCGCGCCGATCCTCAAGGGCAGTGCCCGGAGGTCGTCGATCATCGGGTCCAGATGCTTCGCGTGCATCCGCGCCCCGGCCCGGGTGAGTCTGTTTCTCAGCTCCCACTCCCGATTGCCCTTACGTCCTCGCCGCCCGCGCTGCTGGACGGTGATGCGGCGGCGTACCTCGGTCAGCGCCGTATTCGCCAGTTGCGCGACGTGGAAGCGGTCGACCACCAGCCTCGCGTGCGGCAGGCTGGTGCGGATCGCGGACTTGAACACGGTGCACATGTCGATCGCCACGACCTGGACCGCGGCTCGCCACGCAGGGCTCTGAGCTTCGATCCACGCCGAGACCACCGCGGCCGTGCGGCCCTCGACCTGCCCGAGCAGTCCCGCGCCGCCGCCCAGGTCGGTGAACCCGACGTGCCACTTTTCAGCCACGACCTCCCACCTTTCGTCTCCGCCTTCGCCGGGCACGAGCCGAAAGCGCGCCTTGCCGCGCCGGATCTCGTCGATGCCCAGGCGCGCGACCTGCGGCGTGGCGGCCGGCAACGCGCGCCGGGTGTGATCGGCGAATGCCGCCTGCGCGATGGGCCAGGACACCTGGTGATCGCGTGCGGCCTGGATCACCGTGCGGCCCCGGTCGGCCACCGCCGCCCCGATCGAAGCCCGAGCCCGCACGGTCAGGCGGGTACGGGCCGGGATCTGCGGGACCGACTCGGTGAACGTCGCACGTCGGCACAAGGGATTACGGCATCTCCACCGCCGTTTGGTCCACGTCAGCGTGGTCTGCCGGCCCGCGACCGGCAGGTCCCGCGGCCGGGTGCACACCCACGAATGCGCGTGCTGCGAACGCACACCGCAGTCGGGACAGCTTCTGGCCTGCTCCGACGCGGTCACCAGCGCCAGCATCGGGTTCTCGCCCTGATCGAGCGCGACGCGCACGACCGCCACCCCGTCGAGCCCGAACAGCAATGTCGTATCGTTGACCAAGCCCGCAGCCTCCCTCCGTCAGTCACAGAAGCAACTGAAGGATCGCAGAGCGCTGCGGGCACCTCCAACCCCAACAACGTCTTGACTGCCTCGAAGAGACCACCGGCACCTCTGCACGGCTAAGTTCGATGAGCCGGCATCGCCGCCGCCGGTGGGCGACGAGTTGACGCGGGTCGTGAACCTTGGGGCGCTGGCTCCGCCGCGCCCCTGCGGCCCTCATTGTCAGTGCCCAGATGTGGCCGAATCCAAGATCTAGCGGGCCTGGTAATGTCGCTCTCGCAGTTTTTGGGTGGCGAGCTATGCGGCTGTAGTCACCGTCCTGGGGAGGAAGCGTGGCCGAGGGTAGCTCGACGAAGTCCAAGGGCACGTTGCGTGCAATCGGCGAACTGGGTCCAGCGTGGATCACGTCACTCACCAGCCTCGTCGTGGCCCTGACCGCGGCAGGCTTCTTCGTCGGCCATGCGACAGCCGGCACGAGTGCCTCGCCGCAACCGGTTGTCACCGTCGTCAAGTCCATAAGAGTCGGAGCGG
>DASXDW010000130.1:0-3311 GCA_036490435.1 Solirubrobacteraceae bacterium | reverse complement strand
GGATCCGGCAGCCCCGCGTGGCCGGTGGCTGCAAGAGCTCCAGGCGCTGGCCCTGCCCGACGGACCGTTTGGGAAGGTCGTCCAGCCGGCGATCCTCATGGAGCTCGTCGACCTGCTCGGCGACCGGCTCGCCGCGCTGCGCCGAGGGGTCTGCCTCATGATCGACGGGATCTCCCCCACCGTCGCGCATGCCGTGTTCGGCAGCCTGCGCAATGAGCTGTGGGCCCTTGAGGGCGCCGCCTGGATCGTCGCGGGCGATATCGCAGCCGGACCGCTGTACCGCGAGCCGCCGGCCGACGCATTCTTCGCGCGGACGGTCGAGCTCGCCCCGCTCTCCCCCGCCGACGGCGCCAAGCTCCTACGCGCCCACGCGCCGGAGCTGTCGGACGAGCAGATCGCCAAAACCCTTGCAGCCGAACAAAGCGGGAATCCGCGGCGGCTGCTGCGCGCCGCCGCCGACATCCAGGCCGGGATCTCCCCGACGTCCTGGGCGAACGACGCCCTTGCACAACGAGCCGAACAAGCAGCCGGACCGCTAGCCGGGCGGCTCGTCTCTTACCTCGCCGACCACGGGCCGGCGTCCGCGTCTGACCAGCGGCTGCTGCGCCAGGTCGGCGCGAGCCGCCAGCGCGCGAGCCAGCTCATGCACCAACTGGAATCCGCCGGGCTGCTTGAGACGCTGGACGTGCGCGAGCCCGGTCGCCGTGGTCGGCCCGTACGCCGCTTCGCCCTGAAAACCCAGTGAGCAATCAACTCCTCAACCGGCTCCTCGACGTCCACGCCTTCGACGGCAGCCCGCTGCACGTCGACCTGCCCGCCTTCCACGTGCCGTTTGACGACCGGGGCCGGCATGGCTGCGAGAGCGGCGTCGTCCGGGCGGCACGGACCACCGAGCGGATCGGGCTGCAGGGCCCGATCGGATGCGGCAAGACGAGCGTCCTGCGCTACGCGCTCGACGATCCCGCGACCGAGCTCGCCCCCATCTGGGTGTCGGTGGCCTTTGACGACGACGAGGTCGTGCTCGACGTGCGCCGCTTCGCTGCGCACCTCATCCAGAGCGTCGTTCGGGACGCCCAGCGGGCCGGGACGATCTCCCTGAGCGACCGCGATGCGATCCTCAGCGCCTCGGCCGCCCGGCGTCCCCTCCCCAGCAGCGAGCGCCGGTTGGCCTCCCGACTCGCGGCGCGCTTCTGGGTCGCGAGCGGCGAGCTCTCGAAGGAGGTGGCCGCGACCCTGGCCGGCGTCGACCTCCAGCGGCCTGCCGGCGAGGTGTTGGAGGCGGTCAATCGGGCGCTCGAGGCAATCACCGTGGCCGGACGACAGCCGGTCATCGTCATCGACGACTCCGACAGCTTCACCCGGCGTCTGGGCAGCGCGAAATCTCGCGACGAGCTCGTCGCCGGGTTCTTCGGCCCGGTGCTGAGATCCCTGACCGAACTCCACGCGAGCGTCATCGTCGCCGTCCACGCCGAGTACCTCGAGATGCCGGCTTTTGAGCGGGCCCGGCGCGAGCATGGAGCCCTCGAGCGGCTCATCGAGGTTCCACCCGTCGTCAGCGGTCAGCTGGGACGAATCCTGGACCGGCGCATCCGCATGGCCGTCGAATCAAGCCGCGAGCAGGCGCTCACCGACCTGGCCGTCGAGGCGCTGGCCGAGCTGAACCGCACGCGCACGGGCCGCAACCTGCGCACGACGCTCGGGATCGCGCACGCGGCGCTCGTCACGGCCGTCGATCGCGGTGCCGAGCTCATAGACGAGCAAGATGTGGCGCGGGCAGCGGTCGAACAGCTGGGGACGTAGCGGCCTGTCCTGAGACAATGGGCTCAGGCGCAGTTGATGTGAATCTGATGCACCAGCCAGCCGCCCGCTGCGCCGGAGACCAGATCGACGGTGCCGCTGCAGTGGCGGGTTCCATCCGACTGCACCGACGTCGTGCTCACTGACACCGTCGAGGATGTGGCCATCTGGCCGGCGACGCGGGCGCTGTTGAACGTGATCGACCGGTCGTTGGCCTGCCCCGCCTGGAAACTGCGGTAGCCGCCGAGCTGCGCACGAAACGCGGGGTCGGCCAGCGCCCATGCCTCGGGGTAGCGCCGCGCAGCGGCCAGCCGATAGAAGGACTCGACCGCCGCCACCGGTGTGGCAGCCGACGAAGAGCCGGAGGGACCTGCGGCGCCGGAGCCCGTGGTCGCCGATGAGGAGTTGGCGGGCGTGGACGACGCGGACGTGGTCGAGTCGGCCGCCGTCGAGCCCGAGGCAGCGGGCGCCGCGGCCGACGAGGTGGCGGTGCTGCTGGCCGAGTGGCTGCGCGCCGTCTGCGGTGTGGACGCCGAATGCGACCTCGCGGTATGTGAGCGGCTCTTCGCCCCCGACGCAGCGGTCTGCGGAGACCGCGCGCTGCCGTGGTTGAGAAGCAGGAGAAGGGCCACGGCCACGCACACCGCGCCCAATGCGACGGCCGCGAGAATCCACCTCCGCGACCGTGGGTCGCGCGCGGCCGGGGCTGTCTGCCGAGGCTCGGGCGGCGGCGCGGCGGCGCGTGGCGGGCGCGGCGGGGATACTCGGCGGGGCGCGGCCGGGCGAGGCCTGTCACGCGCCTCGACGATCCTGGGAGTGCGAACGCTGGCGCGCTGGGTGGTCTGGGCGCCGAAGCCCGCCTCCAGCCCGGCGACGAGCTCGCCGGCCGATCCCGGCCGATCGCGAGGCGCACGCGACATCCCGCGCCGGAGGAGCTCTGTTACGCCGCGAGGCGCGGCAGGCCACGCGTCCTCAAGGCTCGGCGGAGGCTTGGTCGCGATCAAGTGCGCGAGCGCGACCGGATTGGGCGCCTCACGGGCCTTGGTCCCGGACAGCACCTCAAAGGCCACGGCCGACAGCGCGTAGATATCGAGTGACCGGGTGACGGGTCCGGGCTCCAGCTGCTCTGGCGCCATGTAGTTCAGCGAGCCGATGATCGATCCCGACGTCGTGATCTGGGTCCGGTCCGGAACGGAGGCGACGCCGAGGTCCGCGACCTTCACCGCGCCGTCCTCTCCGAGCAGGATGTTGGAGGGCTTCACGTCGCGATGCACGATTCCGGCGCCGTGGATCGCGTCCAGACCGGCCGCCGCGCTGGCCAGCAGCGGCAGCGCGTCGGAGGAAGCCAGCCGCCCCTCCCGCGTGAGGCGCTCTCGCAGCGTCTCGCCCTGGACGTACTCCATCACGATGATCAGCTCCCCGTCCTCGAGCGTCACGATGTCGTAGACGGACACGAGGTTCGGATGGTTCAGCGATGCTCCGGCGAGCGCCTCGCGGCGCAGGCGCGACAGCCC
>DASXDW010000153.1:0-32168 GCA_036490435.1 Solirubrobacteraceae bacterium | reverse complement strand
GCGCTCCTGGCGCGGCTGACCGAGCGCGAGCGCGCGACGCTCCTGCATCTGCTGCGACGCGTCATCGGCGCCTGACCGGCTCGGGCGCCGGCGCGTGAGCCTGACCGGGCGCTAGCGGCGTGAGCCTAATCGGGCGCTAGCGGCGTGAGCCCGCGGCGAGCCGGCGCTCGAGGTAGGCCCACATGGCCCCCACCTGGGCGTCGGACCACACCGTGGCCCGTTTGCGCAGCGCCTCGTCGTCGGGCGAGGAGCGGTCGACCTCGCCGAAGGCTCGCACCAGCATCTGCTGGTGGGCCGCACGCTCCAGCACCACGGCGCGGATGACCGCCTCGCGCACATCGGCGCCGGCGGTGACGATGCCATGGTTGACCAATAGGCACGCGGCCTCCTGTGCGATCGTCGCGGCAACCTCCTGCCCCATGTCGACCGACACGATCAGCTCGGCGGTCCGCGTGTAGCGCGGCACGTCGGGCGGCACGAACATCGTCGCAGCGTGGGAGACGGCCAGCAGCGGCTGGCCGCTGGCGCCCAGTGCGATCGAGTGCGGCGGGTGCGAATGCACGACGCTCGCCACGTCGGGCCGCGCGATCATGACCTCGGTGTGGATCGGCCATTCAAGGTGGCGCGGATGGTCGCCCACCAGCACGTCGCCCTCGAAGGAGACGAGCACGACGTGCTCGGCCGTGATCTCGTCAAAGCCGAACGTCGAAGCCTTCATCCACACGCCGCGGCCCTCGGGGTCGCGCACCGAGACGTGGCCCCACACGTAGTCGTCGTGGCCGTTGGCGCCCAGGATGCGGCACCCGAGCGCTACCAGCTCGCGCAGCCCACGCTCGGACTCGGACTCGGCCATGAGGGCAATCCTGACAGCTAGGCAGACCGCCGGAGGCCCGCCGCACGCCGCCGGCGCACCGTCAGCTCGAACACATCAGCTGCGCGTTGCCCCAATCGCCGTTGTCATGGCCGATCCCGTCACCGGCATCGCCCACGTCGAGGGTGAGCTGCGAAACGCCAGTGATATCCGCGCTGAGATGCTGGGCAGGCTGGCCGCCGCGCATCACGCCGGTCGACGCCGCCTGAACGCCGTCGGCGAGCACGCTGAAGGTGACGCTGCCCTTCCCGGCCGCGGAGTCGTCCACGCCCACGTCGCTGGAGAACTGCGTGCATCCTGCGGGCACGTCGATGACGACGCTCGACACCGCGTTGGTGCCCAGTCCCTTGGTGTATCCGACCCCGTCGATGCTGAGTGGGCCGCCGTCGTCGGCGCCCGAGCCGCCGACGTTCTCGTCGCGCTCGACCGGACCGAAGCCGTTGACAGCGGATACGAACGGCAGGTCGCTGACGTAGACCAAGCCCTTGGGGATCACCGAGAGCCCATAGGAGCCCCCGGTCGTCTGCGTCCCGTGGCCCTGCTGGTAGGTGACGATCGGCGTCACGGCGTAGCTGCCCTGCGCGGCGTCGTCGGGGATCGTGACGCTCCAGGTGAGCGTGCGCGAGGTGCCGTGGGCCAGCGTCCCGACGGTGGTGGGCGTCGCCGGCGTCGCCGTCCAGCCTGACGGCAGGTCCAGCGCGGCGGTCACGCTGTGGGCATCGGGCCCGCTGAGGTTGGCGACCGTGCCGGTGACCGCGAATGTGCTGCCGCCACGTGCCGGCGCGGCCGCGTCGCCGTGCACGCCCTCCATCGCCACCTCGCTCGGCGTGGCGGGCGAGCCATACGTGCGGGCGTTCCAACCCGGTGCGCTGTCCATCCGCAGCGCCACGCCGCCCCGCACGGTGCCGAGGTTGGTGAGCGCGACCTTCTCCAGGCCGTTGCCGGGGCCGCCGTCGCTGGTCACTGCGAGCGCCAGCGTGTTGTGCCCGTCGGGGTTGAGCACCCCGTTGGGGATCACGAACGTGTGCTGGGGTCCCACGTTGGCGATGTACTGGCCCATGTTCCAGCCGTTGACGAAGATCAGCGCCCGGTAGTTGGCTGCCGACTGCGGCGTCGAGGGGTCGCCGATCGTCAGCCCCAGCGACGCGTCATCGGCGCCGGGGATGTGCAGGCCAAACGTGGTGCGGTACCACGACGTTCCCGACAGCGCCGTGGCCGCGGGCACGGTGGTGGCGGCCCAGCCCTGATCGGGGAAGCCGGGCAGGAACCAGCCGTGGCGCTCGCCGAACAGACCACCGTTGTTCTCGGGGCCGCGGACCGGGTCGGCGATGTCCTCGCCTCCGAGGTCGCCCTGAATGCGCCACGTGACCTGCGGCGTAACGACCGCCTGGCCGGCGCCGGTCATGGTGACCGCGATCAGGCCGCGCCCCTCCTTCTGGGCGTCGTTGACGCCGCCGTCCTCGTTGTGGCCGTCGTTGCGGACCATGACGGCCAGCGTGTGCGGGCCGTCGGTGCGCAGTGCGGTCGGGATGGTGAAGGTCGCCGTCCCCGTCGTGGGCGGTGAGGCCTGGTCGCTGGCCAGGACGTTCTGGCCCAGATAGACCCCGTCCAGCCACGCCTGGAGCATGCCGGCCCCGCCTCCCCCGTAACGCATCGACACCGTCGTCGCCGCGGAGGCCCCCGAGTAGGACGCGCGGTACCACACGTCACCCTGGTGGAAGCCGTAATCGTCGGCGGTGAGGACCGGCTGGCCGGCCGGCGGCTTGGTGGTGCTGTTGGTCGTGCTCTTGTCGGCGACCTGCCAGCTCGAGTCGCCAAACGACGGCTGGGACTCCGGCGACTCGGGGGCGTAGCGCCACCGGGCGGTCGAGAGATCGGGCAGGTGGATCGGCACCGGCCCGGGCAGACGCGCGGTGCTCACCGCGCTGCCGTCGGCCGGCTGACGCTCGTCCTGCCGGCTGATCGTCTCACCGTTCCACGTCACCGTCCTCACCTGGGGCGGCGCCCACACCTGCATCGTCGAGGCGGTGCTCGTGTCTCCGGTGAGCCGCAGCACGGAGCCCGCCACGCCCGCGGTGCGCACAAGCTCGGGACCGCGCTCCAGGACCGGGCCGGCGCTCGTGTCCTGACGCCAGAACGCGTCGGCGGTCGTGGTGTCAGCCAGCAGCAGGGTGAGGCCGGGACGGCCGCCGCCGCTGATGCGGACCTGGGCCAGACCGTCGTGCAGGTAGTCCAGGCGCAGGTCGCCGGTGGACGGATCGAACGTGCTGGTGACTGTGCCCGAGATCACCTTGACGTTCGGACGACTGGAGTAGCGCAGCACGGTCTCGCCGTCCTGCCCATCGCGCCCGTAGAAGAGCGCTACGTCCTGCGAGCCCTGGACGAGGTGGGTCATGAGCTCAGAGGTCGAGTAGACGAGATGCTGCCCGTCCATGTCGTAGTCGGCGAGCAGCATCTTGGCGTCCTGGCCGTCGATGGCCAGGGTCCCCTGCTGGGGCACGGTGTAGGTGCCATCCGCGGTGGTGATCGGGAAGGTGAAGCTGTCGTCCGTGGTCGCGTTGGACGGGTTATGCATCGCGACGTAGAGGTGAGTGCCGGTCGCCGGGCTCACGTCGTCATAGACCTTGATCGCCGACGACGAGGGCGTCACTGGGTCGCCCTGCTGGACGGTGGAGACGACCGGAGCGGCGCTTTGGAGGAAGAGCCCGATCTCCTTCATCGTCGAGGCCTTGGGACGCAACTGGCGCGCCTCGTTGATCGCTGCGCCGTAGTCGTAGGAGGTGTAGACGACCGGGGCCGGCTCCCACCCCCACGAGGTGCCGCCGACGGTCATGTAGAAGTTCTGGATGGTGAGGCGGTTGGCGATATTGGTCTCGTAGAAGACGCGCTCGTAGCCCGGGCCCTCCCGCTGCGCCATGCAGTCGTAGGTGCCCTGGCTGCCCCAGTAGTCGAACCACCCGCCGCCAAACTCAGCGGCGAACCCGGGGGTGTTGGGTGAGGCGCTGGACCCGCCGGTGGCTCCACCGGGCCCCCAGATCCCCCAGTCGGGCGCGGTGGAGGGCGAGCCGGGGGTCGCGTCGGTATTGCACGTGCCGCCCGGGTACCCGTCGAAGGCGTACAGATCGTTGGGACCGGTCACCGTGCCGGAGACGCCGGCGCCCGCCGGCACCCAGATGCCGTTGCGGCCCTTGTCGTTGTGGAAGATCGGCACGGTGATGCCGTCGCCCCGCGCCGTGTCGTAGAGGTTCTGCATGTAGTCAAACTCGCCACTGCCGGTGCTGGCGAGCTCGTTTTCGATCTGGTACAGGATCACGGTGCCGGTGCCGTTGCTCAGTTGGTGGTTGCGCAGGATCGCGTCGATGTGGTGCAGCCACTCATCGGCGGCGGCCTCGTAATCGGGAGCGTTGGTGCGTGCCTTGCCGGCCTGGGTGGTCAGCCACCCGGGGAACCCGCCGGCGCTCGTCTCGGCGTTGATGTAGGGGCCCGGCCGCGCGATGACGTACAGCCCCGCCTTCGCCGCCATGTCGAGCAGCTTGTTGACGTTGCGGACGCCCGAGAAGTCGTAGACCCCGGGCTTGGGCGAGTGGTAGGCCCAGTCGAAGTAGATGGTGACCGCGTTGTAGCCCTCGGCCTTCATCTTCTGGAGGATGTCCAGCCACAGGCTGGGGCTCGGCAGTCGCCAGTACTCGAACTCGCCCGACCAGATGATCGTGCGCCGGCCGTCGATCATCAGCGAGTCCTGGTCGTAGGTGATGGTGTGCGTCTGGCGTGCCCGCGGCGTGAAATGAGCGGGGCGAGCGACCCGTGCCGCATGAGCGCCGGGCCCGCCTCGAGCCGAAACGACCTTGGCGCCGGCGCCGCTCAGCAGGCACCCGGCCAGCACGGCCGCCGTCGCGCAGACGACGGCGAACGAACGGTACGCCCTGCGCATACCTTCCCTCCCGACTCAATGACATGTTCGCGCACACACGGCGCGCGCTTCCTCTCGCGGGCGGGAATGTTAGCGCTAACGGACGACTCAGGCGGCGGTTACCCGACCGCGCCACAGGCGTGCCAGCAACGTGCGCGCAGCGTGGTCGAGGCCGCGGCGCGGCTCGGCGACCGCAGCGGCCGTCGCCACGCCGATCGCACCCTCCGAGGACGCGCCGCCAGGCGACCGCGCCGCGCGCCTGAGCGCCAGCCGAGCCACCTCGTTGCGGGCCGATGTGTTGCCGGGGTCCAGCTGTAGCGCTCGTCGGAAGCCCGCCTCGGCCGCGGCGTACTCGCCTTCGGCCCTCGACACCATCCCGAACACGAGGTGCGGCTCGGCGGCGTCGGGCCCGAGCACGATCGCCCGGATGGCCGCCTGCCGCGCCCGCGGCAGGTCTCGCTTGGCGCGCATCAGCGCCCGTGCGAGGACGGTGAACCCCTGCGGATCTCCGGGTGCGAGGCGGACGGCCTGCTCGGCGTGGGCGATGGCCTCGCGGTGGCGCCCGCGCCGGCTGCAGGCGATACTCGCCTGCCGGTGGGGGAGCTCCCAGCCGGGGTCGAGCCCGATTGCGGTCGTGGCGGTGCGCAGCGCGCCGTCGGGGTCGTGATCGGCCAACTGGGCGTCGCCCAAGCGTCCGAGCGCATCGAGGTCGTGGGGATCGTCGTCAAGCAGCGCACGCAGCCGGGCGATCGCCTCGGGCAGCGGGGTGTCGGGCGGAGCGGCGTCCAGCGGGGCGGAGTGCGTGGTATGGGGTGAATCGACGTCCATGGCGGCTCACATTCGTCGTAGTCCGGCAACCCAACAACGCAGGTGGGGCAGCAGTCCGTATACCGGATGATCGGCCGGTCAGCGCGCGAACCTTAGTCCGGGTCGACGCGGCCGCCCACGCCAGCCCCGGCGTCAGCTGACGTTGCCACCGAGCGCCGTGGTGAACTCCTCGGCCCCCTTGCGGTTGGCGCGCGGAATCTCGAACTGCCATGTGTTGCCGTCGGCGAACGTCAGCTTGAGCTGTGAGAGCACCTTGCCCTTTTCGAGGTCGACCGATTGCACCTCGCTCCGCGGCACGCGCACCAGGGCGTCACCCTTGGTATGCGGCTTCCACCCAAGCTGAGAGGTCTTGGTCAGGATCAGCTCCGACTCTGAGGCGGCGAGATAGCCCGATCGCCCGAAACTGGGCATGTCAGGCGCGGCCTTCGCGGTCTTGCTGGTCAGCGCCGACGCCGCGAGACTGCCGACGAGGCCTCCCACCTGCCCTCCCGCCGTCCCCATCGACATCTTCTTCGTGAACCCTCGCGGGCTGACCAGCGTGCCGGCCACCTCGGGCGCGCCAAGGGCCTGCGATGCATCGTTCGCCATGATTCCGGTCCTCCATGTTGTGATGATCCGCCCCGTCCCGCGTGCTCCCGACCCCGGTAGCGGCGGACACGTTGCACCATTATGTACGTTCATGGGAGGCGAGCGGCAGACGGAGGCGAGACGTGGACGAAGCAACGGTGCAGGACGGCGTCCCGACGACCGCGGGCTGGTTCGTGGTCAACGCGGGCGACGCGCGCTGGATGCACAACGACATGCGCGCGGTGTGCAAGTTCGGTGGTGAGGGGCCGGCGCACTTCGACGAGTTGGGCATCGGGCTGTACTGGATCGAGCCGGGTAAGCCGATGACGCTCTACCACCGCGAGGCTGGGCAGGAGGACTTCCTCGTCTTGCGCGGTGAGTGCGTCCTGGTCATCGAGGGCGAGGAACGCACGCTGCGCGCCTGGGACTTCGTCCACTGCCCGCCTGAGACCGCGCACACGATCATCGCCGGGGGCGCCGAACCCGCGCTGATCGTCGCTGTCGGCGCCCGCCGGGAGCGGGGCAGCGCACGCTACCCCTTCGAGCCGGCAGCGGCGAAGCACGGCGCCGGAGTCCCAGACGAGCAGACTTCCGGGCGCGACCACTACGCCACGTTCGGCACCCCGCGGCCCGGTCCCGCCCCCGCTCTGCTCGGCAACACCCCGGGCCCTTGACCGCGAGCGTCAGGCACCCGCGCGCCGCGCCCAGCGCTCGTCGCGATAGAGACGATCGGCGAACACGCCGGCCGGGTGCGCCCGCAGGCGGCGGATGGTCTGGGCGGCCGGGGCGGGCATCGCCTCCGGCGGCGGGAGAGGCGAGCCGTAGCCGCCGGGCAGGAGCATCGCGGCCGAGAGGGCCGCGAACGTGAGGTCAGCGGCGGTGAAGCGTTCGCCCAGGAGAAAGGGCCGGCCATCGGTGAGACGAGCGGCGACGTCGTCGAACACCCGCTCAACGTTTTCAAGCGCCGCCGCCGCCGACGCGTCGGTGATGCCGAGCGCGCGGCTCAGCGCGATGTTGACCAGCGGCCCCGCTCGTCGAAAGACCAACCGCTCCCAGCCGGGGAGGCCGACCTCGGCCCACGGGCGCAGGCGAGCCACGACGGGAAGGGTGGCGTGATAGATCCATAGGCGACTGTCGGGGCCCAGCCCGTCATCGAACGCCTCCTCCAGCGCGGACGCGCGATGTCCCAGTTCGCCGCCGGGGTACAGGTGCTGGTCGGGCGCCAGATGCCGCTCGGCCCAGCGCAGGATGTCGGTCGAATCAGCGACCACCTCGCCGTCGTCGGCCACGAACACCGGCACGGACCTTCCTCCCCCGGCTCGGCGGGCCGCCGCGATATGGACGAGCTGGAGGTGCGGCTGCTCCACGTAGGGCACGCCGGCACGGTGCAGACCCCAGCGCGCCTTCTCGCAGAAGTGACTGATGGGGATGGTCACCAGACGGGCGGGCATTCGGTGCTCAGACTCGGGCGGGCCGCGGCCCGTCTCAGCGGAGGATCGTGCCGGTGATGGTGGGACGCCGGGCGCCGAGGAAGAAGATCCCCGCCAGGCCGGGGGTGTGGAATCCGTCGTTGGGGTTGTCCTGGAGGGTGGAGTCGGTGATCGACATCGTCCCGGTTCGGTCGTTGGAGACGAAGAAGATCGCCCCGCCGCCCTCGTTGGCGTGGTTGTGCGTGAAGGTGCTGCCCCGCACCGACAGCGTCATCGCGTCGCCGTCGTTGTAGATCGCGCCGCCGCTCCCACCGCCGGGCGCGCCCGGCCGCGCCGGGTTCGCGCCCCGGCCGACGGCCCGGTTGTTGGTGAAACGGCTGTTGAGCACCGTCCACGAGACCCCGATGCTGCTCAGGGCGGCACCGTTGGAGCACGTGTTGGCGCTGAAGCGGCTGCCCACCACGTATACGGAGCGGCCCCGGTATTGGGACAGCGCGCGGACGGCCGCTCCGCCCAGGTCCGGCCCGGTCGGATCGCAGCGGTTGCCCATGAACGTCGTGTTGACGATGCGGAGCTGGCCGCCCCGGGCGAAGATCGCACCGCCACCACCGCCGTCGAAGTGCTCGCCGGTCGAGTTCCCGTGCGTGAAGGCAATGTTCTGGACCGTCAGCCGTGGAGTGGCCTGATTGTCGCAGTGCGAGGTGGTGAACACCTGGGCCTGGTCGCAGGTGTCCATGTAGAGGATCCGGCGCCGCCCGGCGCCGCTCAGCGTGACCAGGCCGCCGCCGTCCAGGACGACCTGGGCACTGGTGTTGCGGACCTTGGCGGTCGCGCGCATCGTGATGGTGACCGGCCTGGGTCCACAGGAGAAGCGGATGATGCCGCCCGCCCGTACCGCCGACACGACCGCGGCCGAGGTGCAACTGGCCGGCGTGCCGTGGCCGACGACGTGGTTGGAGTGTGAGGCGTTCGCCGGCCGGCCCGCGGCGGGCACCGAGACCGGGCGCGCGCCCAGGCGCGCCGCGCCTGCCGGCGCAGCGGTGCAACACGCGGCCGCGACGCCCGCGAGCCCCGCCAGGGCCAGAGTGGCTGGACGCATGCGGCAAGGGTACGCGGGCACGCCGACGAGGGCCTCCGGCCCCCCATCGGCCCACGTCAGCGCAAATAGGCCCGGGGGGCCTCGATCCGTCTCGACCCCCCGGAGAGTCAGGGAAGTGGGGGCACACTCGCCCGACCCGTGGGACGAGATGACTCTCGTCCCAAGCTTTCTCTCCAGCGATTATGCCAAAGCCGGGCACCAAGAATGAAGTACTTCGACCAACCTTTGCCCCTGGACGGCGTTCATCTAGTTGGAGCCATGTTGGTGGAGGTTGCCAAAGGTTTGCGGCCGGGCGTGACCCGAGTCGCCGATGATGGTTGTGGGGGCACAGCGTCCCGGGGGCCAGGAGGGCCCCCCGGGACGCAGTCCTACGGGGGTCGGCACGCAGAGTGACGGGATGCGCCCATCCCGCGTCTTTCAACGAACAACCCCTGACTGGACTCTGAAGCCGATGTGGCGCACACTACGTGCATGGGGCAGACGGCAACCGTCCTTGGGTTCCGCCATCCGGCGGAGCGCGGGTCGCCTGCGGGCCACACCGACGAAGAGCTCGTTGCGGCTGTGCGCTGCGGCGACGCGCCCGCCTTCGAAGAGATCTACGACCGCTACGCGCGCGGCATCCTCGCCTTCTGCGCGCACATGCTCGGCAGCCGGGAGGCCGCCGAGGACGCGCTGCAGCTGACCTTCGTCTCGGCCTACCGGGCCCTGCGCAGCGGCGAGAGCAGCATCGCGCTGAGGCCGTGGCTCTACGCGATCGCGCGCAACCGCTGTCTGTCTGAGCTGCGCGCGCGGCGCGAGGCGATCGGCGTCGACCAGTTGGGCGGCGACCAACCGGTCTTCGAGGGCCTGGCCGACCAGGTCCAGCGCCGCGAGGATCTGCGCGAGATGCTGGACGACATGCGGCGGCTCCCTGCTGACCAGCGCGCGGCGCTGGTTCTGTTCGAGCTGGGCGACCACCCCCAGAAGGACATCGCCAGCGTGCTCGGCGTCCGCACCGAGAAGGTCAAGGCGCTCGTCTTCCAAGCTCGCGAGGCGCTCGTTCGCGGTCGCCAGGCCCGGCAGCACCCGTGCGGCGACATCCGCGAGCAGCTGTCGACGATGGAGGGGCGCGTTCCGGCACGCAGCCTGCTCCGCGCGCACATCGAGCGCTGCCCGGGCTGTCAGTCCTTCGAGCACGAGGTCCACCATCAGCGGGCGGCGTTGGCGCTCATCCTGCCGGTGGCCCTCGCAGGCGAGCTGAAGACCTCGATCCTCGGCACGGTGCTCCACGGCGGTCGTGCGGTTGCCGCGGCCTGTGGCGGAGGCGGCAGCGCGGTCGCGGCCGGCGCCGGTGCATGCGGGGGCGGGACGGTCGTCGGAGGCGTGTCGGCAGTCAGCGGTGCATCAGCGATCGGCGGCGCCACCGCGGCCGGCGGCATCAGCGGAGGCGTCAGCGCGATCTCAGCCGCCGGCGTGGGCGGAGTGGCGAGTGCGGGCGCCGGCGCCGTGGCCACGAGCGCCCCCGTGGTCGCCGCGGCCACCGGGCTGGCGGCCATCGGAGAATCGGTCGGCGTCGGCAGTCTGAGCGCCACCGGCGTGGTGGCCAAGATCCTCACCGCGGCGGCGATCGCGACGGTCGCGGCCAGCGCCGGCCACAGCGACCACCCCCTCGTTCATCGTGTCACCGCACCTCCGACCGCGCGCGAGACACTGCTGGCCTCCGTTCCGGCACGGGCGGCAGGACGGTCCAGCAGTCCGCTCGCCAGACCACTCAGCGGGCCGGCCCTCGCCCCCGGAACGGCTACGCCCAGCTCGATGGGCACGGGCTCACCGACGGCTTCCTCCACCCCGACGACGTCGAGTGGGGCCACCTCGACGTCGACGGCAGCGTCCACCGGGACCGGCGCGGCCCCCAACGGAGGAGTGCCACTGCCGTCCGGCTCCGCCCCCACCGGTCTGACCAGCGGTTCTTCGCCGCAGGCGTCCAGCGACCCCACCGCGCCAACCCCCACCTCGCCCACGACGACTCCCGCACCACCCGGGCCCGGCGCGCCCGCGACGTCGGCGCCGGATCCGACTAACTCCACGCCCGCGTCGGCCCCCGCCTCGTCGGGGCCTGCCGCCACGCCGTCCACCGACTCGGGCGCAAGCGCCGGCGCCGGCGGTTCCGCGCCTGCCGCGGACGCGACGGGCAGTTCGAGCGCGACCGGCTCGTCGTCGTCGGCCCCTTCACCCGGCTCAACCTCCGCCGCCACCGCCTCGGCGGACACCGGCAGCTCGCCCTCGGGCGCAGCGGGCGCCTCCGCTCCGGACAGCGGCACCGCCGCGGCCCCGGCGATATCCGCCGCCGCCGTCCAGACGCCACCGGCAGCGGCGGCACAGAGCAACGTTTCAGCGCAGGCGAGCGTGTCGGCAGCGGGGGCCGCATCGGCCCAGGCCGACGGGGCCGCGGCGCAGAGCTGAGCGCGCGACGCGCCCAGCGTCGGCCTGAGGGCTCAGCGCGCCCGGCCGCGGCGGGACGGGCTGGTCACATACACGTGCTGCACCTGCGCGGCGCGACGGCCGCGGCGCACCGCGATGGCGCCAACGCCCGCGGCGGCTACGAGCGATGAGATGGCATTGATGACGAGGATCGTGGTCATGGTCAGGCTCCTTTGCTGATGAGCCGAGGATGCCCGGTCGCGGTCAACGTCAGATGCGGCGCAATCACACAACTCCGTAAGAACGCGCGCGCCCGCCGTCGTCGACCACTGCGTGCAGGGCGTCGTCGCGGACCCTCACCACCATGGCGGTGACGTCATCGCGGACCGCGAGGGCCACGGGCAGCATCGTGCCCAGGACGTGCGCGCACAGCTCCGACGGCTGGTCTGGACCGGCGGCGGCGGCCGCCGAGAGCCGTTCCAAACCGGTGTCCAGCGGCTCCCCCGGCCGCTCCACCAGGCCGTCGCTGTAGAGGATGAGGGTGTCGCTGGGCGCCACGATGTCCTCGGCGTCGGCGTAGACCACGTCCCAGACGCCCATCACCGCCCCGCCGCCTTGCAGGAAGCGCGTCGCGCCGTTGCTCGAGCGCACAAGTGGCGGAGGATGGCCCCCGCTGGCCCAGGACACCCGTCCGCGGCGCGGATCGACGATCGCGTAGATGACGGTGAACAGCTCCTGCTCGGCCAGCGCCAGCTGATAGCGATTGAGCCGCGTCAGAACCTCGCCGGGGCTGCGGGTCGCGTTGTCAGCGAGGGCGAACGCGTGCGTGACGCTGCGCAGGTGGCCCATGGTCGAGGCCGCCGCAATGCCCCGCCCCGTGACGTCGCCGACGACGACGCCGACCCTGCCGTGGGTCAGCGCGAAGGCGTCGTACCAATCGCCGCCCGCCTCTGTGCCGCGCCCCGCTGCCTCGTAGTGAGCCGCCAGCTCCAGGCCGGGAATCTCGGGCAGACGCTTGGGGAGCAGCCCACGCTGCAGCTCGACCGCGATGCGGTGCTCCTCGCGTAGGGCGAGCGACGCGTCCAGCCGCTGTTGGCGTTCGCGCGCCAACAGCCCCTGCAGGCCGACCAGCGGGAGAACCAGCAGCACCAGTTCCACGTGCTGGACCGCGGACGCGGCGGCGAGCAGGCCGATGCACGACAGAGACGCGTCGGTGCTGTACAGCCACAGCATTGGGAGCTGAACCGACGGCGGGACGCGCTCGGCCACCCACGTCCGGCCCACGCCCGACGCCCCGTCGAACGCCACCTGCGCCGCGAAGGCGAGAAGGAACAGCGGCCACCGCTCCCAGGCGAACGTCTGCCCTCCGAACGCAACGAGCACCAGGGCAGGGCCCAGCGCGTAGAAGCTGTCGCCCACGCGAGCCAGCAGGCGGGCCGGCGCGACGGGTCCACGCACGGCCTGCGGCAGGCGGTCGGCGACGGAGCATGCTGCGACGATGACCGGCACCCACGTCGTCGGGAGCACGAACAGCATCGGCACGAAGACGAGCTGGGTCGGGGCCGTCCAGGCGCTGCCGACCGGGTACTGGACCCGGCTGGCGATCAGGTAGGCGCCCACCATCACGGCGAGGACCCACAGCGACAACGACCGCGTGGAGTGCCCGAACGCGGCCAACGCCCCGGCGCCGAGCACGAAGATCACCGCCGCGCCCGCCTCGGTGACGAGCAGGCGGCGCGCTCGGCCGGCGCCGGAATGTCGATCGCGGCCGAGGCGAAGAAGGTTCTCGCCCCAGGCGCTCTCGTAGGAGTCGATGAGCACGCGCACGCCTCTCAACGGCGAAACCTCTGTCTCAGCCTCGGTTCCAGGGGTCGATGAAGACGTCGTCGACGCGCAGGTTGCCGGTGAGTGCGGTGAGCACCAGCGACACGTCGGTCGTCCCTCCTGCGATCGCTGCGGGGAGCGCGGCAGTGGTGAGCATCAGCGGCGAGGGCTGCCAGCCGCCGAGGACGACCGCGACACCCGCGGGCAGATAGACGCCGTCGTAGTCCACTCCGACGGCCATCGTCCCGAAGCCCGAGGCGAAGAACCTGATCGTCGGATAGGCGGCGTCGACGCACGTCGCCGGCGACCGCGCTGAGGCGCCGGCGGGCAGGGAGAGTGAAGTCGCACCCAGCGTGCCGGTTGCCGCAAACGGGTCACTGCCGGCGGCGACGACCGCACGACCGGTCAGTGACCAGTCCGTGCTCTCGAAGTCGCCGCCAGGGGCCAGCTCATACGAGGATGGATCAGCCCACGGCGCAAACGGCGTGCTCAGCGCCGCGCCGTTGCAGGGGTTGAGGTTGATGACGTCGGCCTTGGCGGCCGACCCGTACAGGGCCGCGGCGCTCGTCACGCCGAGCGCGATCATGACCGCGAGGCTGCTGCTCCGCAGCCTTCGGAGGGGGAAGGTCACTAGTCGCTCCTTGGGGCAAGGGTGGTGGGTGGTTTACGCCCGCGACGCCGAATCTCCCTCGTCCCGGCCCGTTCTCCCTCACAACGGCGTCTGACCCTCTCGTGGTATCGGCGGAGACTGCGCCCAGCACACGGGTCCGCTGCCCATCATTGGGCAAGCGCGGCGGCCCCCCGCGGGCAAATCGGGCATCCACCAAAGCGGTCCTCACGAGAGCGGTTGTTGTGAATCGTGAAACCTACGGCACTCTGGGCAAGTCGCGTCACGCGTTGGCAGCATTTATGGAAGATTGCTCGGCGCACCCAAATGGGCTTTCTGTGCGGTCGGTGCGGAGGGCGTTGGCTATTTGTGCGGGCCGAGCGCACATACGGACACGGGATGTCAGGATCTGGGGCGAGGATCGTCCAGCGAAAGGACTTGCCGTGACCACACCGAGCTTTGGGATCTTCGATCACATCGAGGACATCCCCGGGACGCCGACGAGCCAGTTGCTGAAGGATCGGCTCGCCCTGGTCCAGACCGCCGACGAGGCGGGGTTTGCCGGTTACTACTTCGCCGAGCACCACGGCAGCGACCTGTGCATGACCCCGAGCCAGGAGCTCTTCATCGCCGCGGCCTCCCAGGTCACCAGCCAGATCCGGCTCGGTCCCATGGTCAAGCTGCTGCCGATGCACCCGCCGGTGCAACTGATCGAGGATCTCTGCGTCCTCGACAACCTGCTGGAAGGACGCCTGGACTACGGCGTCGGGCGCGGGGCGGTTCCCGTCGAGCACTACTGGTTCGGCGACTCGTGGCCACAGTCGCGCGAACGCTTCGTCGACGTGCTGCGGATCATCCAGGGCGCGCTGGCCACCGGCGAGATCTCCAGCGAGGGCAGCGCGTTCTATGACTTCCCCACGATGCCGATGGCCACCAAGCCCTTCCAGGAGCACATCCCGTTCTGGTACCCCGGTAACCCGGTGGCGGCGGGGCAGTACGGCCTCAGCCTCATGTGGCCCGGTCCCATCGAGCAGGCCGCGTACGACCAGTACGTCGAGGCCTGGCACCGCCACAAGGGCGAAGAGCTGCGGCTCGACGGCCCGGATGCGGAGCCCCGCGTGGCCTATAACGTCGTCCTCGCGATCGCGCACACTGAGGACGAGGCGCAGGAGATTGCCCGGCGCGGCATGGAGGGCCTCGTGCGCCGCACCCGTAACGCGCACCGCTTTGACCGGCTGGTCATCTCCGAGGAGGAATGCGACGCCGCGCTCGGGCCGCTTCGCGCGATCCTGGCCACGATGGAGCCCGCGATCACGTTCGGGGCCGGCACCCCGGGTCAGATCGCCGAGCGCCTCGCCGCCGTGCTGGAGAACGGGCTCAGCGACTACATCTGCTTCATGTTGCCCACCGGCGACATGAGCCTGTACGAGGCGCGCCGGACCCTTGACCTGTTCGTCACCGAGGTCAAGCCGCAGCTTGAGCAGGTGACCGCCTCGCGCTGAACGTCTCATGCGCTGGGAGCTCGAAGGCGACTTGCACGTGTTCGATGCGCGTGTCCGGCCGCTGCTGGAGGCACACATCGAGAACAACGTGCCCGCCACGGTCCTGTTGGGGACGCTCCAGGGTCAGTTCCAGGCGGCGCCGCCACTGCTCGCGGTGGGCGTCGACGACGACGGGGCCGTCGCGGCCGCGGCGCTGCGCACGCCGCCGTGGCTGATGATGTGTACCGGCATCGGGGCCGACGACGCCAGGACCCTGCTGGACCTGTGGCTCGAGCACGATCCGGATCTGCCGGGGATCAACGGCCTGCGCCACACCGCACGGACGATCGCCGCAGACTGGACCCGGCGCACCGGGGGCACGGCTCGGACCCGGACCGCGATGGCCATGCACTCGCTCAACACGGTGGTCGACCCGCCGCGGCCAGGTCCGGGGCGGCTGGTCACCGCCACTCAGTCTGACCGTAATCTGGCCCTCGAGTGGTGGACCGCCTTCGTCGCCGAGACCGACGTGATCGATGCCGGCCCGGAGGCCCGGGCAGCGACTGTCGACTTCCGTCTCAGCCAGGGGCACCTGTTCCTGTGGGAGGACCAGGGCCGGCCCGTCTCCACGGTCGCCATCAACCCACCGGTGGCCGGAGTCATCCGCATCGGCCCGGTCTATACGCCACCTGACGAACGTGGCCGTGGGTACGCCGGCTCGGCGGTCGCCGCCGTCAGCCGTCTCGGCCTTGACGGCGGCGCGCACAGCTGCATGCTCTACACCGACCTCGCCAACCCGACCTCGAACAAGATCTACGCCGACGTCGGCTACCGGCGTATCGCCGAGTGGGAGGAGCGCGTCTTCACGCCCCGCCACCCTCGCGGCGACGCGCCTGCATGAGGAACCCCCGCACTCCGACGGTGGTACGCAGCCGCACGACCGGGAATGCGCTCAGCGCGGCCGGCCACTCGCGGCGGCGGGCGAAGTGCGAGCGCAACGCGTAGCCGATCAGCGACTCCCGTCCCCACACTGCGGCGTGTAGCGACTCGCGGTTGCCGTTCCAGATCTCCTCGCGCCCGATCAGCCTGCGCCCTGTCCGGCGTATCAACCGAGGTAGCCACACACGGATCGGCAGGTCCAGCCACACGATGATGTCGGCCGCCTCCAGCACGCGGTTGCCGAGCTTACGGTGATAGGTGCCGTCGATGACCCAGCCGGCGGATGCGAGGACCGGCGCGAGCTGCGCCGCCAGAACGTCGTCGGGCGTCTCGGCCCAGTTGGGGCCGTGGACGAGGGCGTCGAGCTCGACGAACGGGACCCCCATCCGCTCGGCGAGCTCGCGCCCCATCGTCGTCTTGCCGTTGCCGCTCGCGCTGGCGATGACCGCGACCTTCCGCGTCGAGCCCATGCCGCGCAGTGTGCCTCCCCGGCCGCTACTGCGCCATCGAATACACCCGCTCCGAGGGCCCGGCCGCCATGGCCTCGGTCGCGAACGCCTCGGCCTCCGGCTCGCGCGCGCGGCGCGGCAGCAGCAACGTGCACAGGATGAGCAGCGGGACCGTAGCCAGCTCCCACTCGATGCAGCGGTTGATCGCGGCGACGAACCCATGGTGGGTGAGCGTGGTGAAGAACACCGTGCCGATCGCAGCCACCCCCAGCGCGCCGGCGAGCTGCTGCAGAGCGTTGAGCACCCCGGAGGCCGACCCCACCTCGCGGTCGGTCACCGAGGCGAGGATGAAGTCGAACAGCGGCGAGATGAGCATGCCGATCCCGGCGCCCACCAGCAACTGAGGGGCGATCAGCATGAGTGACTCGGTGTGCAGCCCGTGAGCCGCGATCACCTGATGGACCCACCAGTAGCCGCCGGCCATGAGCACCGCGCCGATCTGCAGCACGGTGCGACCGAGCCCTGGGGCCAGCACCGTCGCGGCGAGCGTCGCGCCGGCTGCGGAGCCCAGCGCGAACGGAGCCAGTGTGACGCCCGCATGAATGGCCGAGAAGTGCTCGCCGAACTGCAGGAACAGAGTCAGCACCAGCAGCATCCCGATCATTCCGGCGAAGAAGACGACGATCCCGGCCACGCCGGCGGTGTAGGCACGATGGCTGAAGATGCTCGCCTCGATGAGCGGGTCGCGCCCGGCGCGGCGCACCCGGCGGGTCCACAGCACCAGCATCCCGAAGGCGGCCACGCTCCCCACGATCATCGCGTAGGTCCACAGCGGCCAGCCCGCCTCGCGGCCCTGGATGAGCGGGTAGATGAGCAGCCCCATCCCCGCCGCGCAGATGAGCGTCCCGACGATGTCGAGACGCGGCGGACGCGGCGCGCGGGACTCCGGCATGACCCGAGCGGCGCCGAGCGCGGCGATGAGGCCCAGTGGCAGGTTGACGAAGAAGATGAGCCGCCAGCCCGAGCCGAAGGCGTTCGCCGCGATGAGCGCGCCCCCGATGATCGGGCCCAGCACTGCCGACAAGCCGATGACCGGACCGAACACGGCGAACGCTGAGGCCTGCTCGCCGGGCGCAAAGACATCGCGCACCACGCCGAGGCCCTGCGGGATCAGCATCGCCGCGGCAAAGCCCTGGGCCATCCGGCAGCCGATGAGCATCTCGGAGGACACGGAGAACGCCGCGGCGACCGACGCTGCCACGAATCCAAGCGCCCCGATCACGAACAGTCGCTTGCGCCCGTAGATGTCCCCCAGCCGGCCGCCGGTGATGAGCCCGACGGCGAAGGCCAGCGCGTAGCCGCCGATCACCCACTGCAGTGCCGAGGCCGAACTGTGCAGGTCCTGGCGGATGGTGGGCGCGGCGACGTTGACGATCGTTCCATCGAGCAGGTCCATGCACTCGGCCGCGAGTACGAGGGCGAGGATGAGCCACCGGCGGGGATGGCTCGCGGGGCGGGGCGGTGGCGACGCAGCGGCGGTCTCAGGGATCATGCCGGTCCTTTCACGTACGTTGTTCGGAACATTGTTCGTTAAACGAACGCTGTTATACACTGACACGCATGCCTCCGTCAAGCCCCGAGCGCGAACCAGCTCTCCCCTCGGGCCCCGCGCTCCGCTCCGAGTCCCCCCTCCCCTCCCCGCCGCGTGCGCCCCGGCGCCGTGACCGACCCACGCGCCGCACCGCGTTGACGGTCGAGGGGATCGTCGCCGCTGCCATCGAGGTCCTGGACGAGACCGGGGTCTCGGGCCTCTCGATGCGCGGCGTGGCCCAGCGTCTGGGCACGGGCGCCGCGTCGCTCTATGCCCACGTGTCGAGCAAGGAGGAGCTCCTGGAGCTCGTGTTCGACGAGCTCGTCGGGCGGGTGCCGCTGCCCGAGCCCGACCCGGAGCGCTGGCGCCAGCAGCTGCACCAGATGGCTGCCGACCTGCGCCAGGTCCTCATCAGCCACCGCGACGTCGCCCTGGCCGGCCTGGGCCGGATCCCGTCCTCGCCGAAGGTCCTGGCCGCGGCCGAGGTCGTCGTCGCGGTGATGCGCGCCGGCGGCCTGTCAGACCGGGTGGCCGCCCTCGGCCTCGATCAGCTCCTGCTCTTCATCGCGGCGTCCGCCTTCGAGGACAGCCTGTACGAGGCGCGCGGGCTGACCCCCGAGGAACTGGCTGGCTATTTCGAGGAGGTTCACACCTTCTACCAGCGTCTGCCGGTTGACCGCTTCCCCGTGCTGGCGTCGATCGCGGAGGACATGACCGGTCCCGACGGCGACGAGCGCTTCGTGTTCGGCGTCGACGCCCTGCTCTCCGGGTTCGAGGCCATGAGCCGCGCGGTGTGACGGTCAAGGCCACCGCCTCTTGAGTACGCTCGTGGCCATGTCCGAGTGGTTTGACGAACTCGCCGAGTGGCTGCGCATCCGCTCCGTCAGCGCCGACCCGGCGCGGGCGGGCGACGTTCGTGAAGCGGGCGAATGGGTGTGTGAGCTGCTGCGCGGCGCCGGCGGCGATGCAGAGCTCGTCGACTGGCACGGTCAGCCGCTGGCCGTCGGCGAGCTACGCGCCTCGCGCGACGCCGATTCCGCGCCCACGGTGCTCTGCTACGGCCATTTCGACGTCCAGCCCGAGGATCCGCTGGACCTATGGGAGTCGGCGCCGTTTGAGCCCGAGATCCGTGACGATCACATTTACGCCCGAGGGGTCGCCGACGACAAGGGGCAGCTCTACATGCTCCTCGCCGCCGCGCGCGAGCTGGCCGTCGCCGGCGAGCTGCCGGTCAACGTCCGCTTCACCTGCGACGGCGAGGAGGAGACCGGCGGGCACTCGATCATCGAGTTCCTTGACCAGGACACCCGCGGAGCGGACGCGGCGGTGATCTTCGACAGCGGGATGATCGCCCGCGGCCTACCCGCGTTCAACATCGCCACCCGCGGGCTCGTCTACTTCCACGTCACCGTCCGCACCGGCGAGCGCGACCTGCACTCCGGCATGTACGGGGGCGCCGCGCTCAACGCGGCCCACGCCCTCGTGCACACGCTCGACGCCGTCGTCGCCCGCAACGGCCGCTTGGTCGAGCCGCTGCGCCAGGGACTCACGGCCCCCACCGCCCAGGAGCTCGAGGGCTGGCGCGCGCTGCCCACCGGGGCCCACGAGCTCGCCGCCCAGGGCGCCCGCCCCAAGGACCCCAATGCCGCCGACGAGTTCTACCTGCGCACGTTCGCCGAGCCGGCGCTCGACATCAACGGCGTGGAAAGCGGGTCCCCGCAGCTGCAGAAGACCGTCCTGCCCGTCCGGGCCGAGGCCAATGTGTCGATCCGGCTCGCCCCCGGCCAGGACCCCGAGGCGATCGCGCACGCCTTCGAGCAGCTGATGCGCGACGCCGCGCCGCCCGAGGCCGACCTCCAGCTCGAGCTCCTCTCCTATGCCGCGCCGGGCCTCGTCCCGCCCGAGGCCAAGGCGGTGCAGCTGGCGCTGACGGCGTTCGAGCGCGTCGTGGGCACCCGCCCGGCGCTGATCCGGTCCGGCGGGACGCTGCCGATCGTCCCCGCCCTCAGCAGACGGAACATCCCCACGATCATCACCGGATTCTCGCTGCCCGACGCCAACATCCACTCCCCCAACGAGCGGATGCTGGTGGACTACATCCCCCTCGGCATCGCCGCCGCGCGCGGCCTGCTCCAGGAGTTCTCGGCGCTCTGACGCGCCGGCGGCGCCGGTGAGTGACACGGCGCGCCCGCACTTTCGCGACGAGCAGCGCCTGGCCTTCGGCCGCGTCGCCGAGCTCTATGACCGTGCCCGCCCCTCATACCCTGGTGCGGCGATCGACGCGCTGCTCGAGTACGGCGGCCTGGGGCCGGGGGCGCGGATCGTCGAGGTCGGCGCCGGCACCGGCAAGGCCACCGAACTGCTCGCCGCCCGCGGCCTGGCCGTCGTCGCGGTCGAGCCCAGCGCCGAGATGGCCGCGGTGGCGCGCGTCAGGCTCGCGCCCTGGCCCAACGTCACCTTCGTCCAGAGCGCGTTCGAGGACTTTGCGCCCGCGCAGCCGCTCGACGCGGTGATCAGCGTCCAGGCCTGGCATTGGATCGATGCCACCGTCCGGTACGCGCGCGCCCGCGCGGCGATGAGGCCCGGGGCGATGCTCGCCGCGGTCTGGTCCTTCCCCGACTGGGAGCGCTGTTCGCAGCGCGATGCCCTGCGCCGGGCCTACCGCACGGCGGCGGCGGGCTTGGTGCCGGACTTCCCCATGCATCCAGACAGCGAGCCGACGCGGCTGGGCGGGGACTGGCATGCCGAGATCGCCGCCGCGGACGGCCTCGGCTGCGCCCAGGTCCGCGAGTTCCCGCGATCAGAGCGCTACACCAGCCAGGCGTACGCCGCGCTGTTGCAGACCCACCAGGACCACATCTTGCTCACCGACGGCGACCGAGCGGCGCTCCTGGACGCGATCACGCGAAGCATCGAGCAGGCCGGTGGCCACCTCGAGTTGCCGCTCATCACCTACGTCTGCCTCGCCCGTCGCAATGAGCGACGGCGCGTCTAATCCGCTGCCTGGGAGGCCTGGAACGGATCGGCCGGCGCTCCCGGCGGGGCCTCGGCGAGAAGCGCAGCGCGCGCCTCGCCCAATGCGCGGCGATCCTCATCTGACAGCGTCGGGTACTGAGGATCGAGCTCGACGAGCGCCTGGACGATGACGGCCCCGGCGCCGATGCGGGCGAACCATTTGCGGTCGGCCGGGATCACGTGCCACGGTGCCCACTCGGTGCTGGTGTGACTGAGCATCTGGGAGAAGGCATGCTGGTAGCCGGCCCAGTACTCGCGCTCACGGGCATCGGCAGACGAGAACTTCCAGTTCTTCTCCTCCAGGTCGATGCGCTTGAGGAACCGGGTGCGCTGCTCCTCCTTGGAGAGGTTCAGGAACAGCTTGACCAGCTTGTAGCCGTTATCTGAGAGGTGGCGCTCCCACGCATTGATGTCGTCATACCGGCGTGCCCACAGCTCGTCGGACGGCCCCGTGGCGTGGGGCACCCGGTGATCGAGCAGGTCCGGGTGGACGCGGACCACCAGCACGTCCTCATAGTGCGATCGGTTGAACAGCCCGATCTGGCCTCGCCCCGGCAGTGCGCACTGGTAGCGCCATAGGAAGTCGTGGCGCAGTTCCTCCTCGGTGGGAACCTTGAAGCTGCGCACTGTGACGCCCTGCGGGTTGACGCCGCTCATGACGTGGCGGATCGTCCCGTCCTTGCCGGCAGCGTCGATGCCCTGGAGGATGACGAGCAGGGCGCGCGCTCCCTCGGCCGCGAGCCGGTCCTGATACTCGGCCAGCATCTTCACACCCAGCTTCAGCAGTTCCTTCCCGTCGCGCTTGCGTGCCCACCCGGCCTTGTACGCCGGGTCGTGGTCTCGGGCCAGCTCCACCTTCGTCCCGGGTGAGACGCGCAGGTGCTCGGTCAGCTTGAGGAATTGCTCAACGCGAGGATCGGGCATGCGCAGCGCCGACTCTACGCCTCACCGCGCTCTCGGGACGACCGTCGCCGAGGTGACCGCTTCGTCTACCGAGGCGTAGAAACGGTCGGCGCCGATGCGCTGAAGCAGACCGCTGCGCGCCAGGTTGTCCTTCAGGTGATCCCCGGCCCGAGCGACGACGAAGGGGATCCCGTCGCCTGCGAGCTCGTCCAACGCCTTGGCGAACGCCTGCGAGCCTGTGAAGTCGACGTCGTACATGCCCAGCGCGTCGAGCACGACGAGGCGGGGCTGCTGTGTGGACCGTCGGCGCGCATGGTCCAGCGCGGCGCGGAAGTGGGTGGCGTTGGCGTACCACAGCGGGGCGGCGAAGAGGACCACGAGCACCCCCGGGAGCTCGTCCGGCTGGCCGGGCGCGGTGAGCGGAGCCCAGCTGGTGGTGCCCGGGATCCGCCCCAGCACGTGCAGCGAGGGCCGAGCGGTAAGCCGCGTGCGGTCCAGGATGGCCAGACCGACGGCCACGCCGATACCCTGCTCGACGCCGATGAGCGCCACGGCCAGCAGCGTGATCACTGCCAGGGCCAGCTCGAAGCGGTCAAAGCGCCCGATGGCGACCAGCTCGCGGACGTGGAAGATCCGGATCGCGACGTAGAGCAGCACGCCGGACAGGGCGGCGAGCGGCACCTCGCGCAGCAGCCCCGCGGCGGGTACCACCGCCGCCATGCCCACCGCCGCGAGCAGTCCGGCCAGCTGCGTTCGTCCCCGCGCCGCGCTCACCGCTGCTGTGCGCGCCGGGCTGGCGTTAACCGGGAACGCGCCGATTAGGCCCGCGGCGACGTTGCCGGCTCCCGTGCCCAGGAAGTCGCGACCGACATCGGTCGCATAGGGCTCCTCGGCGGCGAAGGCCCGCGTCGTGGCCGCCGACTGGCTGACCACGACCAGCGCCACTACGCCGGCGAGCGGCGCGAGCTTCTGGATGGTGGTCCACGAGACGCCCCGCAGCCCGAGGTGCGGGGCCCCGTGAGCAAACGGGCCGAGCACCGCGACGCCGTGGCGGTCCAGGTGCCCGGCGGCGACGACGACCGTCGCGGCCACCAAGCCAACCAGAGCGCCGGGCAGGCGGGCGTCGATCCGCTCGGCGCCGAGCACGAGCGCGAACACACCCAGACCGATGACGAGGGTCGGAACGCTGAGCTGGTCCAGCTGGGAGATGACCGAGCCGATCCGGTGCAGCGTCGATCCGCCCGCCGCCGGGACGCCGAACAGGTCGGGCAACTGGTGGACGATGATGATGATCGCGACCCCGCCGAGAAAGCCGGCGATGATCGGCGCCGAGAGGAGCTCGGAGATCCACCCCAGGCGCGCCAGCCACACGAGGGCCACCAGCGCGCCCACCATGACCGCCAGGATCGCAACCAGCTCCTGGTAACGAGGCGACCCGCTCGCCGCCAGGCGGGCTACGCCGACGGCGAACAGGGGCGCGATGGTGGAGTCCGCGCCGACCGACATCCGCGGGTTGGACCCGAAGAGGGCGAAGAGAACGGTGCCGGCCACGAAGGCGTAGAAGCCGGTGACCGGCGGCATGCCCGCCAGCCGCGAGGTGGCCAGCTGCTCAGGCACCGCGATGGCGAGCAGCGTCACCCCGGCCAGCACGTCGGTGGTCAGCCAGGAGCGGCGATACCCCCGGAGCGAGCGCGCCAGGACGGGCGCCCGCCCCACGCCGGTCCGGCCTTGCGCGGGCTCGCTCATGGGCGCAGATCATTGCCGATCCACCCGCCACACCGGAGCCCATCGCGCCGGTATCGTCTGCGGGCACGATGATCGTAGGGGCTGATCGAAGGTCCGCCCTCCGTGGCCTGGCGCGCGCCGCGGTGGTGCCTGCCGCGGCCATCGCGGTGCATCAATTGCGCTACTGGCTTGCCTTCGGCAGCACCGCGGGCGTCGAGCTCCAACGCCAGGGCCACTCCTATCTGCACTCGGTCGCGCCGTGGATCGTGGTCGCCCTGGCCTGGGGCGCGGGCGCGTTCCTCTCGGCGCTGGGACGGGCGATGCACGGCCAGACCTCGGTGCCACGCTACGGGCTCTCCCTGATCGCGTTGTGGCTCATCTGCGCCGTCAGCCTCGTCGTCATCTACAGCGGCCAAGAGCTTCTGGAGGGGCTGCTGGCCACAGGGCACCCCGCCGGTCTGGTGGGGGTCTTCGGCTACGGCGGCTGGTGGGCGATCCCCGCCTCCGTCTGCGTCGGGCTCGTGCTGGCGACGCTGCTGCACGGCGCCCGCTGGGTCCTTCACGAGGTCGCCTTCCGCCGCGCCCGCCCTACCCCGGCACCCTCCTCTCCGAGCCCGGCGCGGCCGCGCCCGGCCGATCTCTCCCTGCCCCGCCTCGCGCCACTGGCGCTGGGGTGGTGCGGCCGCGGCCCTCCGGCCTGACGGCTCCGGGCCGGCCCGGGCGGGCCGGTTTCCGGGGCAACCCCGCAAGTGAGAGATCGTCGACGGCCAACCGCTGCGGGTCGTGCGCCTCCTCGGTGCAGACGCCCGGCGCAGGCCAGCAAGGAGGAACAACCAAGTGAAAACACACCTCGCGGCGGGACCCGTGCGACGGGCCGTGGTTCTGGCGCTGCTCATCGTCCTCGGCGTCCCAGCGGCCGCGCTCGCCCACGCGCGCGTCAGCCCCGCCGTGTCACTCTCCGGGCAACTCCAGCTCTACAGCCTCGCCGTCCCCACCGAGAAGGAGAACGCCACCACGACGAAGATCGTGCTCACGGTGCCCGACGGCTTCGGCATCGACTCGTTCGTGCCGCCACCCACGGGTTGGAGCCAGAGCGTCAAATCGACCGGGTCGGGCGAGGACGCGGTGGTGCAGCAGGTCACGTGGACGGGCGGCAAGACGCCAACCGGCGAGGACTCGATGTTCCAGTTCCTGGCCCAGCCGTCCCAGCCGGGGACCTACACCTTCCACGTCCAGCAGATCTACTCGGACGGGTCGATCGTCAACTGGACGGGACCTGAGTCTTCAGAGTCGCCAGCCCCGACGATCGAGGCCGCCTCGTCGTTGAGCGGCAGCGGTGGGGGCGGGACGTCGGTGCTGACCATCGTGGCGCTCATCGTCGGCGTCCTGGGACTGGCCGCCGGGGGCTTCGCCCTCGCTAGCGGCCGCGGCGGTCCAGGCACGGACGGCGGCGGGCGGCCCCTCGTATGAGACGGAGAGCCTGGATCGCCGTCGTGGCGGCCGCCGGCGGCATCGCGCTGGCGGTGCCCGCGGTCGCGTCGGCGCACGCCTATCTGATCAAGACGGTGCCGGCGGCGAGCGGCGTCCTTGACTCGCCGCCGAAGACCGTGGCCCTCACCTACGACGAGGCGGTCGAGCCCCGGTTCGCGATCATCTCGGTGACCAGCGCCGCGGGCACGCAGGAGACCACCGGCCCGGTGCGCCGGTCACCGGCCAACCCCGACACGCTCGTGGTGCCGCTGCGGCCCAACCTGCCCCAGGGCTGGTACCTCATCTACTGGCGGGCCATCTCGGTCGACGGCCATCCGGTCCAGGGCGCCTTCACCTATGCGGTGGGACCCAACCCCGGGCCGGCGCCGCGCTTTGCCATCCCCAGCATCGCCGGCAGCGCGACCTCGCCCCAACCGCTGGTCACGCGCACAGTGATGTTCCTGGCGGTGATGATCGCGATCGGCCTGTTCGTCCTGCGCTTCCTCGTGGCGAGGGTGCTGGGGCGCCGCACCGACGGGACGGGATTGAGGGCGCTGTCGATCGCCTACGTCGTGGCATCGGTGGTCGGCCTGCTGGGCATCGCCGCCTACCTGGACGCGTCCATCGCCACCGACTCATTGCACTCGGTCTTCGACGTGGGGGCGCTCGTGCCGTTGTTCCGCGTGACCGCGTTCGGGCGCGGCTACGTCGACATGCTGTTGTGCTTTGCCCTGTTCTGCGTGGCCGGCTGGACCGCGGTCTATCTGGACCGTCCCGACCGCCCCCAGCGCTCGGTCGCCGAGGTGGCCGCTCAGGCCGGCGCGGTGCTGGCCGCGGTGGCGGTCCTGCTCATCCCCGGGACCGCAGGCCACGCCGCACAGACCTCGCCCGCCGGGCTGACGCTGTCGGCCGACTGGGTTCATCTCATCTCGGGCTCGGTATGGCTGGGCGGGCTCGTCGGCCTGCTGGTGCTGTGGTTCGCGGTGCCCGCCGCCCGCAGGGTGCCGGCGCTGTCGGTGGTGGTGCCCCGCTTCTCCAACGTCGCCCTCGGCGCGGTGGCGTTCCTCGTCGTGACGGGGACGATCGAGGCCATCGACCACATGCCGGCGCTCGACGCTCTGTGGAAGACGGGCTACGGCGTCGCCATCCTCGTCAAGGTTGGGATCCTGCTCGCGGCGCTGGCGGTCGCCTCGGGCAACCTGCTGCGAAACGCGCCGGCACTGGCCGGCGCGAGCGAGAACCCGCAGCGGGCCGCCGGGGCGTCGGGGCTGCTGCGTGGATTGGCCTCGGGCGAGGTGATCCTGGTCGGAGGCGCGGTGTTCGTGGCCGCGCTGCTCTCGAGCCTGGCCCCGCCGCCCCCCGCGTTCGCGCTGCAGAACTCGGCGCTGGCCCAAGTGGGGCCCGGGCCGGTCGCACACTCGGTCATGGTCAACGGCTACCGGCTGTCCGTGCTCGTGTCACCCAACAAGGCAGCGGCGCCGGATGCCTTCGCGCTGAAGATCACCAAGAACGGAAAGCCGGTACGCCACGCCAACGTCACGCTGACGTTCAACCACACGGAGATGCAAATGCCCCAGCAGCAGTACCAGCTGACCGAGACCCGGCCCGGGATCTACAAGCGGTCGGCCCCCGCGCTGATCATGGTGGGCAACTGGAGCCTGGGCTTTGAGGTGACCCCGCCGGGCGGCCAGCCGTTCACGGCGACGATCCTCGACGAGGCCGAGGGATGAGCGGCTCCAGACGGGTCGCGCTGCGACTGACGATGGCGCTGATCGCGCTGGCCGCGGGGATCGCCGCTGTTGTTGTGGCGATCCAACTCGTGCGCACCGTGCTCTAAAAGAGGCGGCCCAACACCGCCCGGAGCGGTCGGCTCCGGGCGGTGCGGGGCGTGGTGGCGCTTAGCGGCGCGAGCCCTCGGGCTGCGGGACGATGCGGATGTAGGGCTTGGGCGACTCGTAGTCGCCGAAGAGTTCCTTGGCCTGGTCGTTGGAGACCGAGCCGGCGATGATCACGTCGTCGCCCTGCTTCCACTGGGCCGGCGTCGAGACCTTGTGCTCAGAGGTGAGCTGCAGCGAGTCCACGACCCGCAGCACCTCGTCGAAGTTGCGGCCGGTGGTCATGGGATAGACCAGGATCAGCTTGATCTTCTTGTCCGGTCCGATGACGAACACGTTGCGCACGGTCTGGTTGTCGGCCGGCGTACGGGAGCCGGCGTCGCCGCTCGTGTCGGCGGCGAGCATCTCGTACAGCTTGGCGACCTTGAAGTCGCCGTCGCTGATGATCGGGTAGTTGGGCGCTGTGCCCTGGGTCTCCTCGATGTCCTTGGCCCAGCGGGCGTTGTCATCCAGGGAGTCGACCGACAGGCCGATGATCTTCACGTTGCGGCGGTCAAACTCGGGCTTGATCGACGCCATGTAGCCAAGCTCCGTCGTGCAGACGGGGGTGAAGCTCTTGGGATGGGAGAAGAGCACTGCCCACGAGTCCCCGATCCAGTCGTGGAAGTGGATGGGACCCTCGGTGGTCTCAGCCTCGAAGTCGGGTGCGGTGGCCCCAATCTGGAGCGTCATGTATTCCTCCTATTGTCGACTAGTTCGGTTGGCATTGTGCCGAACGGGCGTCGTGCGCGGAAACCGTTTCGTCGAGGTTGGCGTCGGTGGCTTCATTAAGGATAGGAATGGCTCGCCACGCGTGCATCCGTGGCCGCCGGGACGCGGTGAGGCGTCAGGCGTCAGGCGTCAGGGCGTAGGGATACTCGGTGAGCGTCTCGCAGCCGTCGGCCGTGACCAGGAGCAGATCCTCCAAGCGCACGCCACCGATCCGCTTGTCCCACAGGCCGGGCTCGATGGCGACGACATCGCCGGCCACGAACGGCTCGCGGCCCGAGAAGCCCAGCCCCGGCGGCTCGTGCACCTCGAGCCCAACGCCGTGGCCGAGAGCGAACTGAAAGCCCTCGTCCCCGCCCCCGGTGCGCTGCGTGGCCCAGCCGGCCGCCTCGAACAGGTCACAGGTGGCCTCGTGCAGCTCCCGCCCCGTCACGCCCGGGCGCACCGCGGCGCGTGCCTGCTCCAGCGCCTCGCGGACCAGGCGTTCCTGTTCGGCGATGAGTTCGGCGTGCTCGGCGGTGGGCTCGCCGACGACGAACGTGCGGGTCATGTCGGCCCAGCAGGCGGTCGCCTCGTGGCGTGGGAAGATGTCCACCTGGATCGGCAGCCCAGCCGGCAGGGGTCCGCTGCCCGGATCGTGGCCACCGCCCCCATTGCGGATCGAAGCCACAATCATGTCCGCGGGGCAAGTGGCGCCGTGCTCGGCGCACGTGAGCCGCAGGGCCTCCCGCACGTTCTCGGCCAGCAGCAGAGCGCCGTCCTCGGCTCGCAGATTGCCGTCCGGATCGATGTCGGCGCGAGCCAGCAGCTCGGCCGCGCGGGCCGTGGCAGCGTGAGCGGCCTCCTGGGCAGCGCGGATCCCGGCGAGTTCGGCACCCGCCTTCACGCGCCGGCGCGCGGCGACGAGCTCGTCATCGACGATGAGCGCGATCCCGTCGGCCCGCAGCCGGTCGGCGATCGCCACGGGGAAGTCGCCGGGGACGATCGCCTCGTCGATGCCCAGCCCACGGACCGCCCGCAGCACCACCTCGCGCTCGGCGCCCAGGCGCGTCATGCCCTCCTCAACCAGCGCGCGCATCCCCAGGTCCACGAAATCCAGGATCTCGGCCTTGGGCAGCGCGGCGGCGATCCGGTCGCGCTCCAACCACGAGGTCAGGATCGTCCTGCGACCGTCGACCTCGGCGAACAACAGCCCGTCGCCGATGGCCACGGGGATCTCGTGGCGGACCGCCGGGGAGCGCTCGGTATCGCCGTACAGGAGCAGGGCAGGCATGCCTGCACGATACGGACCCCGCGGGGTCAGCGCTTGCGGGCCGACGGGCGTTTGCGCGACCCCTTGCCAGCCATGAGGACCTCGATCCCGTCGAGGATCCGCGCCATGCCGAAGGTGAACTCGATGTCGGGATCGTCGGGGTCGTCCAGGGAGCCTGACGCGATCGCGCGATGCAGCGACGGCATCGCTTCGGCGCTGATGAGCTTGGCCAGCAACCGACCGTAGCCAGGCATCTGCGGCTCGCCGCCCGAAGCCTCGGCGAAGTCGAGCGCCAGGGTCACGTCGTTGCGCACGAACCCGCTCACCAGCAACACACACGACAGCTTCTCCTGCTCGGTGAGCGGGGCGTCAGCCAGGGCGGCCAGCGCGTTGTCCAGCCAGGCGACGTTGTTCGGCCCCAATGGTGGCCCGGAGATCGGGACCCGCAGTGTCCACGGGTTGCTCTGGTAGGCGCTACGCACGCCAACCGCCCACCGCATCAACCCCACGCGCCAGTCCTCTCCGGGCACCGACGGCGGGGGCGCGCCCAGGCCGGTGTCGACCATTGTCGTCAGCAGCTCATCCTTTGACGCCACGTAGCGGTAGAGCGACATCGTCCCGACGCCGAGCTCCTTGGCGATGCGCGCCATCGACAGCGCGCCGACGCCGTCCGTCTGGGCGACGTGGATCCCCGCGTCGACGATGCGCTCGAGCGTCAGACCGCGCCGCGGGCCGCGCGATCCAGGCTCCCGCAGACCCCAGAGGAGCTCGAGGCTCGGCGGGAGCTGGAGGTCATCGGTGGGCTCGGGTGTGGGCATTTGCGTATTGGGCTTGACGAGCGCCGAAACTGCGTATAGCCTACGCACTATCGCGTACCACATACGCAATTTCGTCTGCAAAAGGATGACACATGACCGATGACCTGGCTATCGAGGCCGCCGGCCTCGAGAAGTCTTACAACTCGACCCCGGTCGTCTCGGGGATCGACCTGCGGGTGCCTCGCGCGTCGGTATTTGCCCTGCTCGGCCCCAACGGGGCGGGCAAGACGACCACCGTGCGCATGCTCGCCACGTTGACCGCACCCGATGGCGGGGTGGCGTTCGTGGCCGGCTGTGACGTGGTGGCGCGACGCGCCGACGTCCGCCGCCGGATCAGCCTCACCGGCCAATATGCCGCGGTCGACGCGCTCCAGACCGGCGCCGAGAACCTGCGCATGATCGGCCGGCTGCAGGGTCTGTCGGGGACCGCGGCGCGCGCCCGCGCGTCCGAGCTCTTGGACCGCTTCGGCCTCGTGGAGGCCGGCGCGCGTCGTGTCGCCGCGTACTCGGGCGGGATGCGGCGCCGGCTGGATCTGGCGGCGTCGTTGATGCGCCGGCCGCGGGTGCTGTTCCTCGACGAGCCCACCACCGGTCTGGATCCGCGCAGCCGGCGCCAGCTGTGGAATCTGGTCGGCACGCTGGTCTCCGATGGCGTCACCGTGTTCCTCACCACGCAGTACCTCGACGAGGCTGACGCGCTCGCCGACCGCATCGCCGTACTGGACCGCGGTCGGATCGTGGCCGAGGGCAGCGCGACGGAGCTCAAGGCTGCGGTCGCGGGTCGCCGACTGGTGGTGCGCGCCGCCGAGGCCGGCGCGTTTGACGCGGTGGCGCGCTCGGCAGGAGCCCGCGTGGTCGACCGCGACCCGGGGTTGCTGACGCTGGGGCTCGCCTGTGACGGCGAGGGGCCGGCGGTCCGCGCGCTGCTCGACGAACTCGACCCCGATCGCCGTCTGATCGCGGACTTCTCCGTGCGTACCGCCAGTCTCGACGACGTCTTTTTGACCCTGACCGGACACACCGCAACCACTGAAAGCGAGAGCACCGATGAGTGACCTGACCTATCCCCTTGCCGGTGACCTTGACCTCGGCGGCGCCGACCGCGCCCGCGGCCGATCGGGAGCGACCGAGCTCTCGACCATGGTCGGGCGGGCGCTCCGGCTGTCGCTGCGCAACGTCGACGGATTGATCACCGCGCTGGCGCTGCCGGTGATGCTGATGGTGATGTTCGTGTACTTCTTCGGCGGCGCCATCCACGTCGGGGGGCGGTACATCGACTACGTGGTCCCCGGCGTGCTGCTGGTCTGCGCCGGCTTCGGCGCCGGTACCACGGCCGTTACCGTGTCCACCGACCTGAGCGGCGGCATCGTCGACCGCTTCCGGTCCCTGGACGTGCGGCCGCAGTCGCTACTGGCCGGCCACGTCGTGGCCAGCGTCGTGCGCAACCTCGTGTCGGCGGCGCTCGCCGTCGCGGTGGCGTTCGCCATCGGGTTCTCTCCTGCGGCAGGCGTCGGGTACTGGCTGGCGGCGACGGGGCTGCTGGCCCTGTTCATCCTTGCGCTCTCCTGGCTCGCCGCCGCGATCGGGGTCCTCATGCACTCGCCCGAGGGAGCGCAGGGCGTCACCTTCCTGATCTCGTTCCTCCCGTATCCGTCCAGCGCCTTTGTCCCGATCCATACGATGCCCTCGTGGCTGCAGGGGTTCGCCCGCCACCAGCCGGTGACCGCCGTCATCGACTCGCTGCGGGCGTTGTTGAGCGGGCACGCGCCGGGGCCGGCGGCGGTGACCGCCGTCGCGTGGAGCGTCGGGATCATCGTGGTCTCGATGGCTGCTGCCGGAGTGTTCTTCGCGCGACGGGCCGCGTAGGGCGCTTCTGGTGGTCGTGGTGCGCGGCGGGTTTCTGGCGACCCGCTGGGGCGCGGTGCTTCGGGGAAACTGGCTTGGGAGGGGGGTGGATGGGGGTGGGTTGGAGGCTCTTATCTATATGGGGGCCGATGATGAGGGGGGATTTCGCGGGAAACCGGGGTGGCGGCCGGTGGTTTGGCGCGTTACGCGCGCTGGAGGGCGTTCTGGTGGGAAACCTGGGGTGCCGGCGGTGGTTTCCCGCGATTTACCCCTGGTGGGGCGGGGTGGGCTCGGGGTGGCGGAGGTCGCGGCGCTACAGCATGGGTTGGTCACCCGCGGGCAGTTGGTGGCGTTGGGGTTTAGCGCCAAGGCGATCGAGCACCGCGTGCGCGGTGGGTTGTTGCATCGGGTGCATCGTGGGGTGTTCGCGGTGGGGCACGGGTCGCTGTCGGAGGCGGCCGACCACGCCGCGGCGCTGCTCTATGCCGGCGACGACACGGTCATCAGCCATGACAGTGCCGCCGCTGTCTGGGGGCTGGCC
>DASXDW010000126.1:0-28289 GCA_036490435.1 Solirubrobacteraceae bacterium | reverse complement strand
GAGCGGTGTCCCAGCGACCGACGCGCTCGTGCTCAGCCAGGTGGTGCTGTCGTTCGGGATCCCGTTCGCCCTGGTCCCGCTGGTGGTCCTCACCAGCCGTCGGGACGTGATGGGAGCTCAGGTCAACCGGCGGCCGATGATCGTCGCTGCGTTCGCAGTGGCCGGCCTCATCTCCGCGCTCAACCTGTTCGCGCTCTCCCAGCAGTTCCTCGGCTGACGCCGCCTCCGGCGGGCGGTCGCGCCCGCGCCACTAGTACGCTTGGCGCCAGAGATGTCGCTTGCCGAGACGTTCAACGAGATCATCGCGCCGCTGCCCGATGACTGGACCGATCTGGAGTTCGACCTGCGGATCTTCGACGAGAGCCGCTACGTCGACGCCGCCATCGTGGTCGTCACCTGCAACGCCCAGCCGTACTCGCACAGCGACTGGCACTGGCGCCTGGTGGTTGCCCACCGCTTCGGACACGCTGCCTCGGTGCCCGCGGTGCACCTGGCGCTCAAGCTGCTCGACGAGGGCGGCATCGACGGCGAGATCGCGCTGCGCGAGGTCCGCACCGGCCGCGCCGAGGTGGTCCAGATGTGGGGCCGCACCGAGTCGGTGCGCCAGGAGTTCAAGAAGCTCCGCGCGCAGTAGCCCGGTCGGGCGGTCGCGTGCCGCCGCCCTCATCCCTTGGGCGCGAAGGTGGTGTCGAAGGTGGTCGCGACGTCAGGCGGGGACTTGACGATGCCGAAGCGCGCCTCCCACGCCGCCCAGCGGCGCAGCAACGCGGTGTCCAGCACCCCGAAGTGACCCTCGGGCCCGCGGAAGGCGGCGCCCAGTCCCGTCAGCTCGGCCGTGTCGAGGGCGTGGTTGAGTCCGGGGACCTGGGATTCGAGCGCCGCCTGTCCGACCGCGGGGTGCGCCAGTGCCAGGTCATAGCCGCGCGCGAGCGCCCTGACTACGCCGCGCGCCAGGCCGGGGTCGGCCTTCAGGCTCTTAAAGGTCGCGCACACCACCAGCTCGGGGTAGGCGGGGGCGCCGTAGTTCTCGACGCGAAAGACGTGGAAACCCGGCCGCTGGCGGGTGAGCGTCACCCCCTCGTCGTTCCAGAATGCCGTCGCGCCGGCCACCTTGCCGGCCAGCAGGTCGCTGACCGCGTTGAAGCCGATCGTGATCGTCTTGAGCTGCTTGGGTTGTCCGCCGGAGCCGGCGACGATCGAGTCGAGCACGGCGGTGTCCGAGGGGTCGCCGCTGATGCCGACGGTCTTGCCGATGAGCTGCCGCGGGCTGGTCACCGCGGGCTGGCTGATGACCGAGGCCAGCGGGCGTTCGACGATGGGCAGGATGCCGACGATGTTCTCGCCGCGCTCGCGGGCGATGGCCAGGTCGTGGATGTCGAGGATGGCGAAGTTGGCCCGGCCGGTCTCGAGCAGGCGGATCGAGTCAGTCGAAGCCGACGGGGCGACCACATGCAAGTTGACGCCCGCGGCGGTGTCGAAGTGCCGCGCCAACGCGGTGTAGATCCCGACGTGGACGGGGTTGGGGGTGAAGTCGAGCACCAGGGTGGCGCTCCGCGCGGCGTGGCTCGAGGAGCCCGAGGAAGCACCGCAGCCGACGACGGTCGCGGCGGCCGCGATCAACGTGACAAGTGTGACGAGCGGGCGCCGCACGAGGGGGGCAGCATAGGCCGCCAACGGGGTCCCGGCGGCCCGACTCTAGAATCCCCAGCCGGACATGCGTCGCCGCCGCGTCACGTTCAGCCGTAACCTCACGCTTTCGCTAAGCCGTACCTGCCGCTGCTATTGCAAGTACTGCGCTTTCGCGACGCATCAGACGCACCTGCACGAGCCCGATGAGGTGCTCGAGATCCTTGACCGGGGGGTGTCCCGGCACCGTGCCAAGGAGCTGTTGGTGCTCACCGGGGAGCGGCCTGAGCACAACGCGGGGGTGGCCGCCAAGCTCGCCGAGCTGGGCTTTGACGATTTCACCGCCTACGTCGTCTGGGTGTGCGAGCAGGCGCTGGAGCGTGGGCTTTTGCCCCACACCAACCTCGGCGTGCTGGACCGCTCAGACCTGGAGCGCCTGCGCGGGGTGACCGCGTCGCAGGGCCTGATGCTGGAGTCGGTGGCCGAGCGGCTGATGGAGACGGTGCACGCGGGGTCTCCGACCAAGCATCCGGCTCAGCGGTTGGCGACGATCGACGCTGCCGGGGAGCTGAGGATCCCGTTCACCAGCGGGATCCTGGTGGGGATCGGGGAGACCGAGGAGGAGCGGATGGCGTCGCTGGGCGCCTTGGCGGCGGTGCATGAACGCCACGGTCACCTGCAGGAGGTGATCCTGCAGAACTTCGTCCCGCATCAGAGCTATTACGGCGAGGAGCCCGCCGATATCGCCGAGGGCGCCGCCGCGGAGTACTGGCGCACCGGGGTGTCGGCCGGGCCGGTGCTGGACGCGCCCAAGTGGGCGTCGCCGGTGAGCCTTCAGGACATGAAGCGGCTGATCGGTGAGGCGCGGCGGCTGATGCCTGAAATCGGTATCCAGGTGCCGCCCAACCTGTCTGACTGGTGGCCGGAGCTGGTCGAGGCGGGCGCCACCGATCTGGGTGGGCTGAGCGCCAACGGTGACCACATCTCGCCTGAGCACCCGTTCCCGTCTCCGGCGCAGGTGCGCAAGCGCCTGGCCCGCGACGGCTACGCGTTGTCTGAGCGGCTGTGTGTCTACCCGGAGTACATCGACCCGGAGTGGGTGTCACGGCCGGTGATGGACGTGATCAAGACGCGCTACTGGTCGTTTATCCCGCGGCGGGGCAGCGGTCGCAGCGGCGAGGTGATCGTGGGCGATGACGCCGCGCCGCGCGCGGTAGAGAAGGCGCGGGACGGCACGGCGTTGACCGCCGAGGAGCTCACCGCGCTGTTCGCCGAGCGCCGCCCGGCGGTGATCGAGGACATGCGTGCCGCCGCGGACGAGCTGCGCAGCCGCCTGGCGGGGGACACCGTGACCTTCGTGGTCAACCGCAATATCAACGTCTCCAACGTGTGCGTGGTGGGGTGCGCGTTCTGCGGCTTTGGCCAGTCCAAGCGCTCCCCGGATGCCTATGAGCATTCGCGCGAGGAGTTCGCCCGCCGCGTGGCGGAGGGCCTGGACGCCGGAGCGACGGAGCTGTGCATCCAGTCGGGCATCCACCCGGACTGGTCGTTTGACGACTATCTGGGGTGGCTGCGCTTCGCCAAGGAGCTCGCCCCCGACATTCACCTGCACGCCTATTCGCCGATGGAGGTCGCGCACATGTGCGACGTCAGCGGCCTGGCGCCGCGCGAGGTGTTCTCGAAGCTGCGCGAGGCGGGGCTGGGCTCGACGCCGGGCACCGCCGCCGAGGTCCTGCACGACGGGGTGCGTGAGCGCATCTCGCCCAACAAGCTGCCGGTGGCGCGGTGGGTGGAGATCATCGAGGCCTCGCACGCCGAGGGCATCCGCTCCACCGTCACGGTGATGTTCGGCCACATCGAGGAGCCTCACGAACTGGCCGAGCACATGCGCGTAGTCCGCGAGCTGCAGGAGCGCACCGGCGGCTTCACCGAGTTCGTGCCGCTCTCGTTCATCCCGTTTCAGACGCTGCTCGGCCGCGCGCACGGGGTGGAGGAGATCAGCCGCGAGGAGAACCTCAAGCACACCGCGGCGTTCCGGCTGGCCCTGGGTCACACCATCACCAACCTCCAGGCCAGCTGGGTGAAGATGGGCCTGGATGTCGCCACCGAGGCGCTGCGCTGGGGCGTGAACGACCTCGGCGGCACCCTGATGGAGGAGTCGATCAGCCGTATGGCCGGCAGCTACCACGGAGTGCGCCTGGAGCCCGAGGAGCTGGTCGCCGCCGCCCACCGGGCCGGACGGCCCGCCGCTGAGCGCACCACGCTCTACGACATCCGGCGCCGGTTTGATCCGGAGCCGCTGGCCGCCTGAGGCGGGCAGGGCACGGTGAGCGGGCGATGAGCGTCGAGCGCCCGCCGTCGCTGTTCGCCGGGGTCGAGCCCCTGGAGGTGTTCGTCGAGCTGCTGGCCGACCTCGACACCGATACGTCCTCCACCGAGTTCTATGACCGCATCTGCGAAGCGATCTGCCGGCTGACCACGATGCGCCGGGCGGCGATCTTCATGGCCGACTTCGGCCGCCGCCGCGCGCGGGTGGTCGGCGCCTACGGCACCTCGTTCACCGAGCTGGCGACGCTGGAGCCGACGCCGACCCTGATCTCCGCCCCGATCGCGCGACGCGCGCTGATCGAGGACGAGGTGGTCGTGGTCTCGGAGGGGATCGAGGACCAGCTGCCCTCCGACTATGCACAGATGTTCGGGATCACCACGCTGGTGTGCACGCCCCTGAGCGCCGCCGGCCGGGCCTACGGCGTCATCTGCGCCGACCGCGGCGGCGGACGGTTCGAGCTCACCGACGGCGAGCGCCACCTGCTGTGGACGCTGGGCAAGACCGCGGCGCTGGTGGCCACGGCCCGCAACGCCACCCGCCAGCAGGAGCGCACGCGCCGGCTGGGGGAGCGCCTGGAGCTCGCGCGCGAGATCCACGAGCGGGTGATGCAGCGGCTGTTCGGGGTGTCGCTGGCCTTGAGCGCCGAGAAGCCGCTTGACCGCGACGAGCGCGACCGCTGCCTGGCCGAGATGCAGGAGGCGCTGTCAGACCTGCGCTCAGCGCTGGAGCGCCCGCTGGCCCCGGTCTCCGGGGACACCGGGACGACGCTGGCCGCCGAGGTCGCGCGCCTGGTGCAGACGCCCGGCGAGCAGGGGCAGATTCACGTCACGTGGCCCGACGAGGTACAGGTCCCGGGCGGCGTGGAGCCGCTGGCCCAGTCGGTCCTGGCCGAGGCGCTGCGCAACATCGCCAAGCACGCCACCCCCTCCGTGGTGGAGGTGGTGGTGGCCGGCGACGAGGACACCTTCAGCCTGGAGGTGCGCAACGACGGCGTCGCCCCCGGCGCACGCGGCGCCGGGATGGGGCTGCGCCTGGCAGCGTTCGAGGCGCTCCAGCACGGCGGCGTCGTGGACTTCGGCGCACCCGGGGAGGGGGCGTGGCGGGTTCGCCTCGTCATTCCAGTGATGGAGGCGCGGGTATGAACACCGCGGCCGCGCCACCGCCCGGGCGCATCCCGCCGGAGCGCAAGCTGCGGGTGCTGGTGGTCGACGATCACGATGTCGTGCACTGGGGCTTCCGCGTCCTGCTCGGCGAGCAGCCGTGGGTGGAGCGCTGCATGGCGGCGCGCACCGGCGCCGAGGCGCTGCGGATGCTGTCCGGCCTGCGCGCCGACGTGGCACTGGTGGACCTGTTCCTGGCCGGCGAGTCGGGCGCCGACGTGTGTGACTCGATCCGCAAGGCCTCGCCGTCCACGCGCGTGCTGCTGATCTCCGGCGCAGGGCGGATGTCGCCCGCGGCGGCTCGGGCGGCCGGTGCCTCGGGGTTCATCTCCAAGGATTGGGATGCGCGCGAGGTCGCGCGCGCGGTACGCATGGTGGGGTCCGGGATGACGGTGTTCGAGCCCACGTCCGAGCAGCCGGCGCCGATGCTCTCCGAGCGCGAGCGCGAGGTCCTTGACCTCATCGCCGCGGGCTCGACCAACCGCGAGATCGCCGAGCAGCTGTACCTCTCGCCGCACACGGTCAAGGAGCACACCAGCGCCGTGTACCGCAAGCTCCAGGCGCGCAACCGCGCCGAGGCGGTGCAGCGCGCCCAGCGGATCGGGTTGCTCTCCTAGCCTTCGCCGACTCGGATGGCAGATTGCACGCCTGGCGTGCGGTTTGCCATCCAAGTCGCGAGATCGCCGTGTGTTCTTACGCGACCGGCTCGCCGTTGGCCACCAGTTCGACGTCGATGTTGCCGCGGGTGGCGTTGGAGTACGGGCACACCTTGTGGGCGGCGGCCACGATCTCCTTGGCCTGTCCGGCATCGCTGATGTCCGGCAGCGACACATCGAGCTTCACGGCGACGGTGTAGCCGCGGTCCTCGGTGGTGATGAGGCTCACGCTCGAGTCGATCGCGACGTCGCCCAGCTCCACCTTCTGCCGCCGCGAGACCGCGCCCAGCGCGCCCTCGAAGCAGGCGGCGTAGCCGACAGCGAAGAGCTGCTCGGGGTTGGTGCCCTGGTCGGCATCGTCGGTGGGCGGGCGCAACTGGACGTCGAGCCGGCCGTCGTTGGTGGCGCCGTGGCCGTGCTCGCGGCCTCCGGTGACGTGGGCCTCGGCGGTGTAGATGGTCTTGGCCATGAAGGTTCTCTCCCGGGGGATGGGGACGGGGCGATTGATTGCTCGCTCAAGCTTATGTGAGCAGGGCGGCTATGAGCGCCGCCGCAAGGCTCGCGCCACCGCGACGGTCAGCCGTCAGCCGTCAGCGGTCAGCGGTCAGCGGTTAGCCGTCAGCGCCGCCGCATGGCCCACTCGATGGCGGGCAGCTTGAATGCGTGGGGCAGGTACTGCGTCGCCAGCATCGCCGCCCGGATAGGCAGGCCGGGGATGACGACCCGGCGCCCGGCCTCCAGCCCCTTGACGCCCGACGACGCGGCCTCCTCGGCGGTGACCCACGCCGGCCGCGGGACCGCGCGCTCGAACGACTGCCCGCCGGCGACCTCCCAACCGGAGATCTCCCAGAAGTCTGTGGTCACCGGTCCGGGCGCCAGCACGGTCACGGTCACGCCCGAGCCGTGCAGCTCCTGGTGCAGCGCCTCTGAGAACGTGAGCACGTAGGCCTTGGCCGCCGAGTAGCCCGCCGAGTACGGGAGTGGTTGCATGCCGGCGGTCGAGGCGACGTTGAGGATGGCGCCCTTGCCGCGGCGCACCATCCCGGGCAGAAACGCCGAGGTCAAAGCCATGGGCGCTTCCACCAGGACGCGCACCTGCTCGAGCTCGCGCGCCGGGTCGGCCTCGTGAAACGGCCCGTTGGTGGCAAAGCCGGCGTTGTTGACCAGCACACCGACGTCGAGCCCCAGGGACTCGATGCGGGCGGGCAACCGCTGACGCGAAGCTGCCTTGCCCAGGTCGCAACCGACCGCCTCCGCACGCACGTCGTGTTCCGCGGTCAGCTTTTCGGCCAGCGCGTCAAGCCGGTCCTTGCGCCGCGCCACGAGCACGAGGTTGTGGCCTCGCTCGGCCAACTCGCGGGCGATGGCGGCGCCGATGCCGGAGGAGGCTCCGGTGACCAGGGCGGCGGTGTCGGGACTGGGGGCGGGCAGGCTCACCGGGCGATCGGGTGCCAGCGTACCCGCTCCGCGTGGCCAACGGCTCGATCTCCCGGAAAACTGGCGGCCGGGGCGCAGGCGGGGTTGTCCGCAGGACCCCCCAAATGGGGTCCCCCCAAAAGGGGGGAACTACACAACGCGCCTGTATCCCATCCCAGCCTGCGGCGTAGGTTGAAATCGATGGATGCCGCAACTGCGATCCTGTTCCCCGGGCAGGGGAGCCAGACGCCGGACATGCGCGACCTCGTGGAGCGCGTCCGGCCTGACCTCCTGGAGATGGCCGTGCAGGCCGTCGGCGAGGACCCGTTCCCCCGTGCCGACGAGGGCACCAACTACGCCCAGCCCGCGATCTTCTGCGCCAGCCTGGCCGGCTGGGAGGTACTGGGCCGTCCCGTCGAGGCGTTCACGGCGGGCCACTCGCTGGGCGAGCTCGGCGCGCTCGTCGCCGCCGGAGCGCTGGACGAGCGCGCGGGTCTGGAGCTGGTGGCACTGCGCGGGCGGCTCATGCACCGGTCGGGCGTCGAGGCGGGCGACGGGAGCATGTTCGCCGTGCTCGGCACGGGAGCCTCCGAGCACGCGCCCGACATCGCCGACGCCCACGACCTCACCGTGGCCAACGACAACTCCCCGCTGCAGGTGGTGATCTCCGGAGACAAGTCGCATTTCCCAGCGGCGATGGCCCAGGCCAAGGAGCTGGGCCTGCGCGCCACGGAGCTCGACGTCACCGGCGCCTTTCACTCGCCGATGATGGCCGCCGCGGTCCCCGAGTTCGAGCGCGCCCTGGCCGACACCACCTTCACCAAACCTGCCGACGGCACCACCGTCATCTCCGCGGTCACCGCCGAGCCGTTCACCGATCCCCGTCGCGAGCTCGCCGACGCGCTCACCATGCCGGTGCGCTGGCGCGAGGTCATGTTGATGCTGCGCGAGCTGGGCGCCGAGCGCTTCGTCGACGTCGGACCGGGCCGCGTGCTCACCGGCTTGGCCAAGCGCACCGTGTCCGGAGTGGAGCTCGTCAATGTCTGAGTCGGCGCTCCTCACCAGCGAGCTCTCCCCGCCCGGTCGGACACTGACCTCCGCGGCGATCCTCAGCGTGGCCACCGAGCTCCCGCCCGACCGGCTCACCAACGCCGAGCTGGCGGCACAGCTGGGCGTCACCGAGGACTGGATCATGAGCCGGACCGGGATCCGCGAGCGCCGCCGCGCCCGGCCCGAGGATCGCTTCAGCGACTACGCGACCCGCGCGGGCGCGCGGGCCTTGGAGGCGGCAGGGGTGGACGCGGCGAATCTTGATCTCGTGATCGTGGCCACCCTCAGCCAGGATGAGCTGACCCCCAACACCGCGCCGATCGTCGCGCACAACCTCGGCGCGACGCGCGCCGGGGCCTTCGACGTGGGCGCGGCCTGCACTGCATTTCTGGCGGCGCTGGCTCAGGGGTGCGCGAACATCGAGAGCCGGCGGGCGCGGTACGTGCTGGTGGTCGGCGGCGACTTCGTCACGCGACTGGTGGACTACACCGACAAGCGTTCGGCGCCGCTGTTCGCCGACGCCGCCGGCGCGGTGGTATTAGGACCCGCCCACCCCCCGGTGGACTCCACCGACGAGGGAGCGGGGGACCGGGGCGCGATCGGCCCGATCGTGCTCGGTGCCGATGGCTCGCACGCGGAGACCCTGTTCGCCACCATCGCCGAGCGCAAGGTCCGCATGGACGGGCCGCAGGTCTTCCGCCACGCCGTGGACCGCATGAGCGAGGTCACCCTGGACGTGATCAACCGCGCCGGTCTCACGCTCTCTGACATCGACCTGTTCGTCTTCCATCAGGCCAACGCCCGGATCACGCGGGCGCTGGGCGAGCGACTCGGCCTCGATCCCGACCGCGTCGTCGAGTGCATCGAGTCGATCGGCAACGCCTCGGCGGCGACGCTGCCCGTGGGGCTCGCGACCGCGCTGGAGGACGGACGTCTTGCGCCCGGAGCCAACGTCCTGCTCGCCGCGTTCGGCGCCGGGTTCACGTGGGGCGGCGGCGTCGTGCAATGGGGGCGCGATGCCTGAGGCACGTGAGGACGGATGCGCGCTCGTGACCGGTGCCTCCAAGGGCATCGGCGCGGCCGTCGCCAAGACGCTGGCGGCCGACGGCTGGGGCGTGGGCGTCAACTACAACTCCGACCAGGCCGGTGCCGACGCGGTGGTCTCCGCGATCGAGGCTGACGGTGGCCGCGCGGTCGCGGTGGGCGGCGACGTCGCCGACCCGGCCGTCCCCGACAAGCTGTTCAAAACGCTCGAGGAGCACTTCGGATGCCCCGTGCTCGTGCTCGTCAACAACGCCGGCATCACCCGCGATGACCTCACGCCATCGCTCGACGACGAGGCCTGGGATGCGGTCATCCAGACAGATCTGACCGCCGCCTTCCGCCTCACCCGGCGGGCGCTGCGGCCGATGATGCGCGCGCGCCAGGGGCGGATCGTCAACGTGTCCTCCGTCGTCGGGCTGCGCGCCAACCCGGGCCAGGCCAACTACTCGGCGGCCAAGGCCGGGCTCATTGCGCTGACCAAGACCTCCGCGGTCGAGGTCGCGCGGCGCGGGATCACGATCAACGCGGTCGCTCCCGGCCTGATCGAGACCGACATGATGGGCGGCGCCTCCGCCGACCTCGTGGACCACATCCCTGCCCGCCGGGTCGGAACGCCGGCGGAAGTCGCCGCGTGCGTGCGCTTTCTGACGTCCGACGCAGCGAGTTATGTAACGGGTGCCGTCCTGTCAGTCGACGGCGGGCTGGCCGCATGAAGCCCCTTTGTAGAACATCGAGGAGAGGAGACGCACAGACATGTCAGTGACATCCGAACAGGTGGAGGGTCGCGTCGTCGAGACGCTGGCCAGCTTCGGCCCCGATGAGAGCCAGATCACCCGCGACGCGACCTTCGAGGAGCTCGACATCGACTCGCTGGACCTCGTTGAGCTCGCCCAGGTGGTCGAGGACGAGTACGGCGTGGTGCTCAAGGGCGAGGACATGAAGGACCTCAAGACCGTCGGCGACGCCATCGACCTCATCGTCCAACGGGCGGGTTGAGTGGGTTCGGTGCCGGACAGACGTAAGGTCGTCGTCACCGGGCTCGGTGCGGTCACGCCGCTCGGGATCGGCGCCAGCATGCTGCACGAGCGCTGGGCTGCCGGTGATGTCGGCATCGCCGATGGGGTGGGAGCCTGCCGGGAGTTCGAGGCCAAGGACCATCTCACCGTCAAGGAGGCGCGCCGCCTGGACCGCTTCGCCCAGCTCGCGATCGTCGCCGCCGGCGAGGCGCTGGAGGACTCCGGCTGGGGCGAGGAGGCGCCGTATGACCCGATGCGGATCGGATGCATCGTCGCCACCGGGATCGGCGGGCAGTCCACCATCGAGACTCAGTTGGACGTCATGCGCGAGCGCGGGGCCAAGATGGTCTCGCCGCTGGGCATCCCGCAGTACATGCCCAACGCCGCCGCCGCCGCCGTGACCATGAAGTACAAGCTGCGCGGCCAGAGCTACGGGGTGGTGTCGGCCTGCGCCAGCGGCGGCCATGCCATCGGCTCGGCGCTGAGGATGATCCAGTACGGCGACGCCGACGCGGTCGTGTGCGGTGGCGCCGAGGCGACGCTCACCGATTTCGGCTTCGCCTGCTTCAACTCGATGCAGGCGCTATCGCAGACCGGGATCAGCCGCCCGTTCGACGCCCGCCGCGACGGCTTCGTCATGGGCGAAGGCGCCGGCATGCTGGTCCTGGAGGATGAGGAGTCCGCCCGCGAGCGCGGCGCGACCATCCTGGGCGAGGTGGCCGGCTACGGCTCCACCACCGACGCCCACCACCTGACGGCGCCCGAGCCGACCGGCGGGCCCGCTTCGCGCGCCATCGAACTGGCCATCCGCGATGCCGGCGCGGAGGTGTCGCAGATCGACTACATCAACGCTCACGGCACCTCGACGCAGCTCAACGACGCCGCGGAGACCGCGGCCTTGAAGCTCGCGCTCGGCGCGGAGGCCAAGCGGATCCCGATCTCCTCCACCAAGTCGTCGATTGGCCACACCCTGGGCGCGGCCGGCGCCGTGGAGGCGGTGGCCACGTTCCGGACGCTCATCACCGGTGTCATCGCCCCGACGCTTGGCTACGAGGTCCCGGACCCCGGGCTCGACCTTGACTACGTGCCCGGGGAGGCGCGTCCGCTGGTGACCGGCAACGGCCATCCGCCGCTCGCGCTGTCTAACTCGTTCGCCTTCGGCGGCCACAACGTGAGCTTGGCGCTGCGGGGGGCCGCGAAATGAGCGTCACCGCCGTCGGGTCCGCAGGGACCGGTTTCCGTGAGCGGTTGAGCCCGCTCGAGCGCCTCGAGGCGCTGTGTGATCCGGGGTCGCTGCGCGTCCTGCGCTCGCGTGCTCGGTCCGCGCGGCTCGGCGAGCGCGCGGTGGACGGAGACGGTGTCGTCGGCGCCACCGGCGCGGTCAACGGCCGTCCGATCGCCTGCTACGCGCAGGACGGGGCGTTCCTCGGCGGCTCGCTGGGCGAGCGCCACGCCGACACGATCGTGCGCGTCCTCACCACCGCGCAGCGCGCGCGGATCCCGGTGGTGGGCTTCGTCGAGTCCGGCGGCGCGCGCATGCAGGAGGGCACCGCGGCGCTGGCCGGCTACGGCCGTATCTTCCGAGAGACCGTCGCCCTCACCGGTGTCGTGCCGCAGATCTCGATCGTCTCCGGCGCCTCGGCGGGCGGCGGCGCCTATTCGCCGGCGCTCACCGACCTCATCGTCATGACCCAGGACGCGGCGATGTTCCTCACCGGTCCGGGGGTCGTGCGCGAGGCCCTGGGCGAGGAGATCGACGCCGCGGGTCTGGGCGGCCCGCAGGTCCACGACCGCAACGGCGTCTGTCACCTGGTCGTGCCTGACGAGGCCGCGGCCGCCCTGCGCGTGCGCGAACTGCTCTCCTACCTTCCGTCGGCGGCGGGCCAGACGCCCCCGCGCGGCATCCCGACCAGCCCCGCGGACCCGGATCCGGGCGCGTTCGTGCCCGCCGAGCCGCGTAGCGCGTACGACGTACGCGACGCTCTGGGGGCGATCATCGACCGCGAGTCGCTGCTGGAGCTCCGGCCGCGGTGGGCGCGCAACACCGTCACTGCGCTGGCGCGCCTGGACGGGCGACCGGTCGGGATCGTGGCCAACCAGCCGCGCTACCTGGGCGGGGTGCTCGACGCCGAGGGATCCGAGAAGGCGGCGCAGTTCGTCAACTTCTGTAACGCGTTCGGCGTGCCTCTGATCGCGGTGGTGGACACGCCGGGGTTCATGCCGGGCTCCAAGCAGGAGAAGGCGGGGGTCATCCGCCACGGCGCGTCGCTGGTGCGAGCGTTCGCCGCGGCGCGGGTCCCCAAGCTCACCGTGGTGCTGCGCAAGTGCTATGGCGGCGCCTACATCACGATGAACTCCCGCGACCTCGGGGCCGATCTGGTCCTGGCGTGGCCCGAGGCGGAGCTCGGGATCATGGGCGCCCGGGCGGCGGTGGGCGTGGTCAACCGCCGCGAGCTGCACGCTGCCGAGGACCCCGAGGCCGAGCGTGATCGCCTGGCCGATCTCTACGCCGAGGAGCACCTGCGCGCGGAGGCTGCGGCGACCGAGGGCTTCGTCGACGAGATTATCGAGCCGTTTGAGACCCGCGACCGGCTTGCCTGGGCGCTGCACTCCTTCGCAGGCGAGGTCGGTGAGGGCGCGTGATCCTGGAGGGCAAGCGGCTCCTCATCACAGGCGTCATCACCAAGGATTCCATCGCCTACCACGCGGCGGAGCAGGCGCAGAAGGAGGGGGCCGAGGTCGTGCTTTCGAGCTTCGGGCGCGTGCGGCGCATGACCGAGCGCGCCGCCCAGCGGCTTCCGCAGCCCGCGGACGTGATCGAACTCGATGTCAACAAGCCCGAGGACCTCGACGCGCTGACCGAGTCGGTGCGCGAGCGCTGGGGCGGGATCGACGGCGCGCTGCACGCGATCGCGTTCGCGCCGCAGGATGCGCTCGGCGGTAAGTTCATGACCGCGCCGGCCGAGTCGGCCGGGGCGGCCTTCCAGACCAGCGCCTACTCGCTCAAGGCGCTCGCCGCAGCGCTCCAGCCGTTGATGTCGCGTGGATCGGCGCTGGTGGGGATGGACTTCGACGCGACCGTCGCGTGGCCGATCTATGACTGGATGGGCGTGGCCAAGGCGGCGCTCGAATCGGTCTCGCGCTATCTGGCCCGCGACCTCGGGCCCGAGGGGATCCGCGTCAACCTCGTGTCGGCCGGCCCGCTGGGGACCGTGGCGGCACAGGGCATTCCGGGGTTTGAGCAGCTCGCCGACCTATGGCGCCGACAGGCCCCGCTGGGGTGGGACGTGTCTGACCCGGTGCCGGTGGCGCGCACCATCTGCTGGCTGCTGTCGGACTACGCGCACGGCATCACCGGTGAGATCGTCCATGTCGACGGCGGTTTTCACGCCGTCGGCGCGCCCGCTGAGCCGGCTTAGCAGCCCCGTTCAGCGCAGCCGGAAGGCGTGCCTGGCCAGCGTCGTGCCGTGGTGCGCCGCGAGCACTGTGTAGCTGCCGGGCTTGGGCGTCCTGCCCGTGACTCGCAGGATGACGCGGCGGTGGTGCGTCCCCACGCGCGCCAGGCGCACCGCATCCACCACCTTGCCGGCTCGGCGCAGCCGGACAGTGACCTTGCTCAGTGCGCCGGTGGTGGTCCACAGCGCGACCGCCACGCCGTGCCGGGCCCGGACACGGCCCACGTAGCGCATCCGAAGCTTCGCTGCGGGCTTGGCGCCTGCGTTGCCCGCGGGCCCCGAACTGCCTGTGTCGGACGCAGGCACCGGCACGGGCGCCAGCGAGTTGCCGGTGCCGATCGAGCTGCACCCGTTCGGCACGGGCAGCCCGTTGAGCCGGGCATTGAGGAAGCCCTGGGCTTCAGCCTCGAACGGCACGGCGGCGTTGTCATGGTCCTGGCCGCTGTAGACGTTGAACTGGACCGGGACCCCGCGCTCGCAGTAGGTGCGGGCCAGTGCCTCGTCGTCGTTGGCGACCATCACGCCGTCACCGGTCCCGTCCTGGTTGCCGACCCCGATGAACAGCGGACCCTTCGGGGTCCCGGTGCGGCTCATGATGAGGTGGTTGATCGTCCGGGCGAAGACCGGGATACCGAGGAAGTTCTGATACTGCGGCTTGAGCAGCTTCTGGATCGTCAGCCCCGGATAGTTGCCCAGGAAGTTGTTGATGCACTGGCTGGACACCGTGTTGGTGATCTGCACGCCGTCGGGGGACAGGTAGGGCGTGATGTCGATGTCGAACCCGCGCCCCACTCCCACCAGCACCGCCGGGATCACGCCGGACCAGTCCTGGCTGCCGTTGACGTAGGTCAGGTTGTGGGCGAAGTCGACCGGGATCCCACCCTCGGCGACGCCGACGATGTTCAGGCCGGCCGCGTATGTCGGCGCCAGCTCGGAGGCGAACTCGGTGGCGATGGCGCCACCCGAGTACCCGATTAGGCCGACCGGCGTGGTGGCCGGCGCCACACCGAGCAGGTTCTCGGCCGCCCGAACGCCGTCCAGCGTGTTGTCGCCCGACTCCTGACCGGCGCCCCAGTCGAGGTTCGTGCCCTCGTAGTCGGTGTCGACCACGGTGTAGCCCTGCGCGACGTAGCTGCCGACCAGCGTCTGCTCGTCGGAGTCATAGCCCGAGTTGCCGCCCTGCAGCGTGTAGGACGGGTCGCACTCGGACCCCAGCGCGTCGTACGCGGTCTGGTAGGAGACGATCCGCGTCACCGCGGGTACGTTGACCGGCTGGATGATCGTCGCCACCGTCGCCGTCGGCTGTCCCTGCTCGCCCGTCGTGCGGAAGAGGACCTGGGTGGCGGCGATGGGCGTGGACGTGCCCAGATCGGCGTTGGGGATGGTGCGCTGTCGCAGGATCGTCCCAGGCGCGAGACCGTCCAGCTGCGCCGCGGAGTAGCTGTAGAAGGGATCGGCAGACGGCAGCGGCGGATCGGCGAGCGCCGCCGGCACCGCGACGGTGAAGATGAGCATCGCAATCGCGAGGGCGAGCGCTCGGCGAACAGCTGTCACGTTGGGATCCTTCCTCTGCGCTGGTAAATGGACGATTGGGTACCCCGAGGTACCGACCAGCGAAACAGACGTAGCCCGGCTACCGGAACAGGTCGGCGCCGGGGTCGCGCAGGAGGGGCAGGACGCCGGGGCCGTCCTCGGCGGTGACATGGTGTCCCGCCCCGCTGACGAGCACGGCGGGCTGCATGCCGTCCTTGGCCCGCGCGAGGTCGGCGGCCGCCGCCAATTCGTCGGCCACCGCGATCCATGTGGCCTTCAGCTCGCGCCCCCGCGCATCGGCGCGCCCGCGCCAGTCCTCGAGCGCTGCCAGCCCGGCGCACCCGACGGTGATGTCGACCTGGCCGTTGCGCCACGCCCGCCCGAAGGAATCGGTGATGAGGACCGCGGGCGCGACGCCGAGGCGCGCGCGCAATCCGGCCCGTAGCCGTCGCGCCGAGTCGTCGGGATCGACGGGGAGCAGGATCACGGTGTCGTCGTCGGGTGAGTTGGAGGCGTCCACGCCGGCGTTGGCGCATACGAACCCGTGGTGGGTCACGCTGATCAGGACGCCGCGGGTGGCGCGGCGGAGCTCGAGGGTCTCGTCGAGCACGACCTGCACGTGCCGCGGGTCCTTGTTCAGCTCTGCTGCCAGTGTCCGCGCGCGCTCGGTCACCTCGACCTGCGACAGCGCGCGGGTGCGGCCCTCGGCCTTGGAGATGAACTTGTGGGCCACCACGAGCACGTCGTCTGTGGCCGGCGCGCCCGACGCCATGGCGGCGGCGATGAGCTCGGCCGGCTCCTCGCCGGCACGGATCTCGGGCAGGCCGTCCAGCGCCACGGCAGTGATGGCGGCCATCGGTTGCCGGTCAGGCGCGGCTGCGAGCGAGCTGTCGCAACATCCCGCGGGTGTGTGCCGCGCCTCCGCGCGTCTGGTCCAGCGTCGCCTCGACGGCCTGGAGGTCCTCCGGCGTGTCGAGGTCCAGGGCGAGGGACGAGACCTCGACGGTCTCGGCGGTGATCCCGGCGGCCGACGCGTGGCGGTGATGGCGGTCGTGGCTGCCCGGTCCGAACGACGACTTCATCGCGTTGGGGGGTGCCAGGAGGAGAGCGTTGGTCCCGGTGCCGTGCCGATCCGGGACGATCAGGACACACGGCGGCTGCGCCGGGCGCCCGAGCAGGCCGTCGATCTCGGCCGGGTCCAGCAACGGAGTGTCGCCGGGGACGAGGAGCACGCGAGCGGCGCCCAGCTCGACGGCCCGCTCGATCCCACGCTCCGCGGCGTCGTTGTGGCCGGTGTCCTCGTCGTCGGACACCATCGCGCCGTAGCCGCCGGCGATCCGCTGAGCGTTGTGATCGCGCGAGACGACAAGCACATGGTCGACGAGCGTGGCCCGGCGCAGCGCGACGAGCACGTCGGAGAACATCGCCTCCACCAACGCCCGGCGCGGCCGCGGGTCGAGCTCCTCGGCGAGCCGCGTCTTGGCATCGTCGAGCGTCTTGATGGGCAGGATGGCGAAGGTCGTCACGGCAGGTACACGCTATCTGTTGGGCCCGCGGAGTCCGCAGCCAATGGCTTTGTGCGCTGTCATTTCCGCAGTCCCTGCGCGAATTGGAGCGTCTGCTGCGCCAGGCGCTGCCGCGCGGCGGAGTCGTTCATGAGCACGCTGGTCTCCAGCACCGTCACGGCGCGGGTGCGCTGGTCGGCCACCAAGCCGTCGAGGATGCCCGCGTATGTATCGGCGATCCCCGCGCTGGAGACGCTGCGCCCGGCCCAGCGCAGGCACGCCTCGGTGGGGCCTTTGAGGACGCGGCCATCGACCAGCGGGCTGACGGCGACCACCGCGCTGGGGCTTGCCGCGAGCGCGTCGGCCATGCCCGGGAGGGCGAGGATCGGCCCGATCGAGATGACCGGGTTGGACGGGCCGATGATGATCGCCCGCGCGGTGGCGATGGCCTCGAGCACCTCCGGCGTGGGCGCGGCTGCGCGCGCATGGCGGAAATCGACATCCTGGATGGGGCCCTCGCCCCGGCGGCGGATGAGGAACTCCTGCAACGACAACCAGCTCCCGTCGGCCATGACACGGGTGCGCACCGGCCTGTCGGACATCGGCAGCACGCGGGCGCGCACGCCGAGCGACGCGCTGATGCGCGCCTGGGCCTCGGTGAGGCGCGCGCCCTCGTCCAGCGCCCGGGCGCGCTCGATGGCGATCGCCAGGTCGCGGTCGCCCAGGTTGAACCACACGTCGACGCCGAGCTCGCGCAGGCCGTCCATGACGGCGAAGGTGTCGTCGCGCAGGCCCCAGCCGCGCTCGTCGATCCGGTCAGCGAGCCAGAAGGTGACGAGATCCGGGTCGGGGGAGACGTAGCCGCCGTAGATCTCGATGTCATCGCCGGTGTTGGCGACGACCACGAGATCCCGGGGATCGACTACGTCGAGCATCCCGCGCGCCAACTTCGCCCCGCCGGTGCCGCCGGCGAGGACCACGACCGGTCCCGCGGGGCTCAATGATCCAAGCCCGTGATCTTGATGCCGGCGCGCGTCTTGTGGCGGACGTTGATGGAGATCAGCAGCGGCGTGAGTTGCTCGACGATGCGCGCCATCTCCAGCGGACCGCAGTTCACTGCGCGCAACCCGTCGACCTTGTCCACCAGCTCGATGACCTTGGCCTTGTCGGCCTTGCGGTCACCGCAGACCAGCACGTCCTCGTCCAGCACGTGATCGAGGTCGGCGAGGACCGCCGCGCTGATGGTGTGAAAGGCCGAGACGACCCGGACCCCCTCGGGGACCATCTCCTGGGCCTGCTCCGCCGCGGAGCCCTGCCACACACCCAGCGTGCGGGTCGCCTTGCCGCCCACGGCGGCGGCCAGCGGGACGGTGGCGTCGATCACGAGCTGCTCGGGCACCAGCGCGTGCTTGAGGTTGCCCAGCGTCTCTGACTGGGAGCGGAACGGCACGCTGAGGATGACGATCTCCGTGCCCTGAACGGCCTCGTGGTTCTCGGCGCCGGTGATGGTGGCGCCGGGGACCCGTTCGATGGCCTTCTCGGCCGCCTCCTGGGCGCGGCCGCCGTCGCGCGAGCCGATGACGATGGGGACTCCGGCATGGCCCAGGCGCACGGCGAGGCCGAAGCCAAGCGCTCCCGTCCCGCCGACTATGCACACGGGGGATGACATGAAGTCCGGCAGTCTATGGATCGTCAGCCCGGGGCCCGGGCCGGGGGTGGCGCGGGGGCAACCGGGGACGCCGTGCGGGCCAGGTCGGCATCGACGGCGTCCACCAGCGTGAGCGCGAATTGCAGGAGGGCGTCGGCCGAGGCGGGGTCAAGTGCCGCCGGTGTGTCGCCGGCCTGGTGAGAGCGGGGCGAGAGCCCGCCCGCGTCAAGACAGCCGATCGTCAGCGCCGGCAGCCGCCGGGCCCGAGCGGGCAGGGCCGGGGCGGTCCCGCGGCCCCGGTGGGGCGTGCGTTTGCCCGCGGTCCGGGCGGCGAGGCCACGCAGGCGCGCGGTGTAGCGCAAGGGGACGAGGCTGCCGTCAGAGGTCCACCAGGTGGGTCGTCCCGCGCCGCCGGCAGCGATCCCGAGCACGATCGTGTCCGCGGGCCGCAGCTCGCCCCGGCGCGCGCGCAGGTGACGCCGGAGACCGACCATCCCGGCCTCGCCCGCCCCCTGGAGTATGAGTTCAACGTCCAGCCGGCGTAGGGGCGCGGCGTCGAGCGCGCGCACGAGCGACATCGCCACCGCAGTCCCGGCCCCGTTGTCAGACGCCGCCGGACCGAACGGCCCCGCGGCGAGCTCGAGCAGGAGCGCCAGCGCGAGAACCAGCGCCGCGGTGGGGATGAGCTGCACGATGCCGATCGGCGTGCCGGCAGAGCCCTGGTGGCGCAGGAAGGCGACCACCAGCAGCCACACCATCGCGATGGCCAGCCAGGCCACCCAGCCGAGGCTGAGCGGACCTGCCAGGCGCCCGAGGCGGGCGGCGGGGGCTCGCAGCCAGGTGCGGTACGCCAGGCCCGTCCGGCCGGCGTCGTAGTTGGCGGTGACGATGAGACGGACGCGCCGTGGCGCGGCGCCGGTTTCGGGCGGGGTGCTGTCCGGCAGGGCGGGCGCGCGGCTGACCACGTTCTGGCTGGCGCGCTCGCGGGTCAGGCGGCGGCCGGGCGAGTAGCCGGTCAGCCCGTCGGCGACCACGCACGCCAGCGCGACCAGCACGATCGCGCCCCCGAGGAAGCCGTGGTGGACGGCCAGCAGGCTCCCGACGATCGCCGCCAAGGCGTGCCAGGCCTGGGCCAGTGCCGTGTTCGGCCGGCACCAGAACGTCTGCAGCGTGGCGCGGCGACGACCGCCGCGCAGCTGGCCGGCCAGCCACACGGCGGCGCGGCGCTCGGCGTCAGTGCCGGCTCCCCGTCGCTCGAACCGGGTCAGCTGGGTGGCGGTGTCCAGGGCCTGCATGCGCGCGGATGATCTCAGGGCAAGGCGTCGCGGGGTCGCCGGGGGGCGCGGGGGCGTTGGGGCGCGGGGGCGTTCGGGCGCGGGGGCGCGGAGCGCCGATCTAGTACAACCGGTCCGGATGAGCGTTCCCGAAGACGAATTGCTGGCCGTGGCCCACGAGGCGGCGGGCGCCGCGGCGAAAGAGCTGATGTCGCGCTTCGGCGGCCACGTGGGGGGCATCCGGACCAAGAGCACCGCCACCGACCCCGTCTCCGAGGCCGATCTGGCCGCCGAGGCCGAGATTCGCCGGGTGCTGGGCGCGCGGCGTCCCGCGGACGCGATCCTCGGAGAGGAGGGCGGGGCGACCGGCGACGGCGCGCTGCGCTGGATCGTCGATCCCCTCGACGGTACCGTCAACTTCCTCTTCGCGATCCCGCAGTTCTCGGTCAGCGTGGCCTGCCAGGACGCAGACGGGATGGTGGTGGGTGTGGTGCTTGACCCGGTCCGCGAGGAGACCTTCGCCGCCACGCGCTCGGGCTCGCCGACGCTCAACGGCCAGACGATCTCCGGCTCCTCACGTGAGGACCTCGCGACGGCGCTCGTGGCCACCGGCTTTGCCTACGACGCCGCCGTCCGCGCCAAGCAGGCCGTGGTGATGACCCGCGTGCTGCCCCGGGTCCGCGACATCCGCCGCGCCGGCTCGGCCGCGCTCGACCTCGCGTGGCTGGCCTGCGGGCGCTATGACGCCTACTACGAGCGCGGCGTCAACCTGTGGGACTACGCCGCGGGGGCGCTCATCGCCTCACGAGCAGGCCTGTCGGTCCGTGAGCTGGCCGCGGCCGACGACGGCCCGGCCGGGCTGGCGGCCGCCGCGCCCGCGCTCATGGACCCGCTGCTGGGCCTGATCCTCGACGGCGCTCCCGCCTAGCGCCGCTCACGACTCAGCGACCCCCGACACTAGACTTCGCCTGCACCGCGGCGGTGGTGGAACGGTAGACACGGAGGCCTCAAAAGCCTCTGTCCTTCGGGACGTGTGGGTTCGAATCCCACCCGCCGTATCCCATTTTGAGCTCATACGCGCCGGAAGGATGGGCCCCGCGACCCATCCAAGAGCCGCGGGGCACAAAGTCGCGCGCTGAAGGGGGCACAACAGCCGCGAAGGAGCATCCATGCCTGCGGGACATTCTGGACGCGGGCAGCGAATCCTGGCTCAGTCCGTAACTTTTCGACGGTTTTCACGTTCTAAGTGCGGTTTGGGGCGTAGTTCCCCACCGTGGAGCAGCCCGGGGCGCTTGATCAGTGTCCCGGGAGCAGCCTCGCCGTATCGACTGGCTAGGCCGTCGCCGCCGAGGGCCCGCGCGCGATCGGCTTGGAGCCGCGGCGGCGGGCCTCCTCCTCGGGCACCTCGAGCTCCACGTTCCAGCCTTGGGCGAAGCCGACCATGGCGAAGACGATGAGCGCGGCTTCCACCGGGACGAGCAGGAGTGTGATCGTGCCCAGGACGTCGGTGCTCAGGCCCGCGCCGCCGAACAGCGACTGGGGGGCGCCGAAGCCGTGATGGTTGCGGTCAAACCAGCTCGTGCCATCGAGCCCGAGGCCGGCGATCGCGGCGATGATCAGCAACAGGATGGCCAGCGCGGCCGCGATCGGCAGGATCCCGCGAGCCCAGCGCAGGATGTAGAAGGCGAGGACGAGGTAGACCGCCGACCAGATGAAGTTGACCGGCTTCATCCCCTGTAGCTTGCTCCAGCCCCCGATGGTCAGGATCATCATCAGCACCACCGAGGCGATGAGCAGGCCGACGACGATCAGCTTGGTCAGCTTGCAGATCGCCTTGTCCCGGTTGGGATGGATGACGGCGTAGCCGGGCCGGACGTTGCGTACCTGAGCCACGGGACCGGACCTTACCCTCTGCAGCCGCTCGACATGCGCACAGCATTCCCGGTCGGCGTGCCTCACAATCGTCGCCACGCCCCGCGGGCGTGGTGAAACGGTAGACACGCCGGCTTTAGGTGCCGGTGGGCGAAAGCCCGTGGGGGTTCGACTCCCTCCGCCCGCACTCTCTCGTCGACGCGCGCGGCGGGTTTGCCGGGTCTGACAGGGGCTCAGAGCCGGGCCGCGTCCGAGCGCTCCCTGGACCACTGCCAGAGCGCCTTGTCCAGAGTGCGGATCGAGACCCCGCACCGGTCTGCCAGAGCGCGGCAGGCGTCCAGGTAGCCCAGCCAGAAGGTGATCGGATACTGCGAGCGGGGCTTGACGCCCAGCGCCTCAAGGGCCCGCACATCCAAGATCGGGTACAGGGCGGGGAAGGCGAAGTACAAGAGCGTCGAGGCGGTGGGGACGCCGACACCGCTCAACGCCAGGAGAGCCTCCATTCGGAGCGTCTCGTCGGGGTCGGCCAGGGCGCGACGGGTGGCGGCGCGAACCGCCGACTCGGTGTTGAGGGCGACCCGGGGCGCGCTGCGCGGGGTCTTCCAGGCGCACACGAGCAGGAACTCGCGGCGCCGGTAGTAGCCGCGGGCACGGGCCGCCCCGCCGATCGTCTCCACGGCGCTCTCGTCGACGAGGGGAAAGCGCGCGGCGAGCTCGGCCACCTGCTCAGGCGGGAACTGGATCTCGAATCCGGGCACAGGCCGGTACCATCGCAGCACCTCACAGGGGAGTGAGTTAATGGCTATGCGCACGGTCTCCAAAACCGTGAATCCGGGTTCGAATCCCGGCTCCCCTGCTTCCCTGCTGCCCTCGTGATGCTCTCGCACACCGTCTACCGAACGTTCAACACCTCGCGGCGGCGCGAGTTCATCCGCATCACCGAGGACGTCGCCGACGCGGTTCGCGACGCCGGCATCGCCGAGGGCATGGCCCTGGTGTGCGCCATGCACATCACAGCCGGGGTCTGGGTCAACGACGACGAGCCCGGCCTGCTCCAGGACACCCTGGAGTGGCTGGACAAGGTCGCGCCGCCGAGCTGGAAAGAGCCGGCCAACGACGTCGCCCGCGAGCTGCTGCCCGATCCCGGCGACTACCGCCACCACCGCGGCGGCGAGGACAACGGCGACGCCCACCTCAAAAACCTGCTCGTCCATCACCAGGTCATCGTCCCGGTCACCGAGGGCCGGCTCGACCTGGGGCCGTGGCAGCAGGTCTTCTACTGCGAGTTCGATGGCGGGCGCCCCAAGCGGCTCGTGATCAAGGTCCTGGGGGAGTAGGCGCTGGAGGCCTCGCGGATCTTCGCTCCGGACATGCTGGCGGGCCGGGTGGCGCTGGTGACCGGGGGAGGGACCAACCTCGGCAAGGCCGCCGCCGCCGAGCTGGCGCGCTGCGGCGCCGCCGTGGTCATCGCGGGTCGGCGCGAGGAGGTCCTGGCGCAGACTGCCGGCGAGCTGGGGGAGGGATGCTCCTGGGTGTCAGGGGACATCCGCGAGCACGCGGGCGCCGAGGCGATCGTGGGCGGGGCGCTGGAGCGGCACGGGCGACTGGACCTCCTGCTCAATAACGCCGGCGGTCAGTACTTCGTGCCCGCCGAGGGCATCACTGCCAAGGGGTGGCATGCCGTGCACCGCCTCAACGTCACCGGCACTCTGATGATGTGCGAGGCGGCCTACGACTTGGCCATGCGCGCCTCTGGCGGCACCATCGTCAACGTGACCGTCTCTCCGCACCAGGGATTCCCGGCGATGGCGCATACCGGTGCCGCCAGGGCGGCCGTCGAAGCGCTGAGTAAGGAACTGGCGGCACAGTGGGGACCCGATGGGGTGGCGGTCAGCGCGATCGCGCTCGGCCGCCTGGCCACAGAGTCGCTGAAGAAGTATCCCGCGGAACTGTGGCGGCGGGCGGCGCAGTCCGTGCCGCTCCAGCGCCTGGGCGAGGTGGAGGAGTACGGCTGGCTGGTCGCGCTGCTGGCGACGCCGATGGGGCGGACGCTGTCGGGCTCGGTGGTCACGCTCGACGGTGCGCTGGACAACTGGACGGGACCGTGGCCGCCGCAAGATCTCGTGCGCGACGGTGACGTGCCGACAGAGGAGCGACGCGCGGCCGGATCGCCACCTGCGGCAGGAGACTGACAGTCGACGAACGTGTGAGTGGTTCGCGGTCCGGAGGCAGGTCGCGCAATCTTTGTCTCATCAAACCTCATCATCGTTCGCTGCCCCTGATTGCTCCGCTTGATAAGCGGATATTCAGGGCCTTACACTCCGAAAATTGATGTATTGATTGTGTCCAGGGCGATGTCAGCGTTGCGCGTGGGCGGGACCGTAAGAGTCACACGGGCGGGAATGACACTCCGTGGCGTGTGACGTCCCGCGCCTGCGGACGTCATGGCGGCGGCTCTCAGCACCCGATCGGCCACGACGAACGAGAGGCGGTGTGTGAATGTCTGTGAACGGGCGGGGTGCCGCTCTCCCTAAGCTCAACAATGCTGACCAGAACTCCCTGCACGAGTTCTGGGATGTCTACGAGTCGCAGTTCGCGGAGGTCGGCGCCCAGCTTGCCGAGGACACCGCCGCTCATCCTGAGCTCGCGAGCTTCGTCGGTGCCGGCGACGCCGAGAGCGTGGGCGAGAACCGCGAGCGGATCGCTCAGGCGATCGGCGACAGCGACTGGGAGGACTATCTATCTGACCTGGTCGACACCGGCGCCAGGTACGCCGAGGCGGGGCTGAGCTTCTCCGCCTGGTTTGCCACGGGCCGAGCGCTCCGTTCCAAAGTCGTTCCGCTGCTCATCGACGCGCTCGCCGACGAGCCCGAGCGGCTCGCCGACGCCCTGCGCGGCCTGTCCATCTTCATCGATCTCGTGATGCTCGCCGTTGGCGACAGCTTCATCGATTCCAAGCAGCGCATCATCCTCGAGCAACAGGACGTGCTCCGTGGCCTGTCCACGCCCGTGCTGGAGCTGCGCCAGGGGCTGCTCCTGGTCCCGTTGATCGGCTTCATCGACTCAGAGCGGGCGCTGCTGCTCACCGGCAAGCTGCTGGAGGCGATCGCCGCGAAGCGGGCAAAGGCGATCGTCCTGGACATCACCGGGGTTCCGGCGGTGGACTCGGCGGTCGCCAATCACCTGATGCAGACCGTCCAGGCGACCCAGCTGATGGGCGCTCATACCCTGATCAGCGGCCTTTCGCCTGAGAACGCTCAGACACTCGTACGTCTGGGCCTCGACCTCGGTCGGCTCAACACGGTGGGAACACTGACCGACGGCGTAGTCGCGGCCGGCGAGATCCTGAAAGTGGCCGAGGCGCGGGCAGCTGAGTACGGCTCGGTCCTCACCCAGTCGTGAGCATCCCGATCCTCAAGCATGGGCGGACGCTGATCGTCTCCCTTCAGTCGGAACCGACCGACGCGGAGTTCCTGGAACTCCAGCAGGAGCTTGCCCAGCGGGTGACCACGACGCACGCCAACGGCGTGGCCATCGACGTGACCGCGCTCGAGGTGCTCGACTCCTTCGCCACGCGCACGCTGCGCGAGATCGCCCAGACCGTGACGCTCTGCGGAGCACGAGCGGCGATCGTGGGCGTGCAGCCAGAGGTCGCGTTCGCGATGGCGCAGCTCGGGCTGTCGCTCGACGGGACGCTCACGGCGCTCGACCTCGAGGACGGGCTGAGCCTGCTGCATGCCCTGGGGCGCGTCGCCGCGGTGACGTGAGGTGAGCGTCTCCTCGTGCATCGCGATCCGGGCCGATGTGGACATCATCACCGCCCGGCAGCGGGGACGGGACCTGGGGATGGAGCTGGGGTTCCCGAAGACCGACCTGGCGTTGATCGCGACGGCCATCTCTGAGCTCGCGCGCAACATCCTCACCTACGCCGGCGAAGGCGAGATCGAGGTTTCCGTCGAGGAGGCCGCGGGCCGGCGCGGGTTACTCATCCTCGCCCGCGACCAGGGGCCCGGCATCGCCGACATCGCGCTCGCGCTGCAGGACGGGTACTCGACGAGCCGCAGCCTCGGGATCGGGCTGCCCGGGGTACGGCGGCTGATGGATGAGTTCGAACTCACCTCTGAGCCTGGGTCTGGAACCGTCGTCAGGGCCACCAAATGGCACTGACCGAAACCAGCGTGCACGTCGGCCGACTGCTGATCGAGACCGCGGCCATGACCAAGGAGGGCGAGGAGGTCAGCGGAGACTGCGCCTGCATCGGCCGTACCGAGGCCGGGGTGCTCGTCGGCGTCGTCGACGGGCTCGGCCACGGTGCTGATGCGGGCGACGCGGCTCACCGAGCCAGCGAGGTGCTGGAGGACCCGGAGACGGGGGTGCGGGTGGGAGACGCCCTGCGCCGCTGCCACGCCGTGCTACGCGGGACGCGCGGCGCTGTGATCGCCCTGGCCGCGTTCCCAGCGCACGCCGCGAACATGGAGTGGCTGGCCGTCGGCAACATCGAGGGCGTCCTGGTGCGAGGTCGGTCGGGCCTGCCCGGGCGAGAGATGATCGTCCAGCGGCCCGGGATCGTCGGCCACCACATGCCGGCGCTGCGCTCCTCGACGCTCCCCGTACGCGCGGGCGACACGCTGGTGTTCGCCACCGACGGCGTGCGCCGTGAGGTGGCCCAGGCCGTGTCGAGGCGAGGGACCGCACGACTGCCCGGCGGGGTCGCCGAACTGCTCGAAGAGTTCGCCACCGGCAACGACGACGCGCTGCTGCTGACGGCGCGCTACGGGGTGGCGGCGTGATCGTTGGCGACTCCACCTCCACCGCCAGCGCGCGGTTGCAGGAGCGCTATCTCGACGCGCTGGATGCCTACGTCCGCACCGCGGAAGAGAGCGCGCTGCTTGACGCCTACGAGCTCGGCCGCCAGATCATGGACTCCGCCGGCGGCGTCCTGGACCTCAGCTCGGTGCACCAGGACGCGACGGAGGAGGTCATGCGCCGGACGCGTGCCGGGCGTCCGCGCGAGCTGGCGGCGCGGCGCTGCCACGAGTTCCTGGACGAGGCCCTGTCCCCGTTCGAGATGGCTCAGCGGGGCTTTCGCGAGGCCAACATGCGCCTGATGACCGTCAACACCCAACTCGCGCACCAGTCCGCGCAGCTCGGCGCGGTCATCGCCAGCATCAACGACGGCCTGGTCGTGGCCGACTCCGAGGGCGCCGTCACCGCCGCCAACGAACGCGCCGCCGACCTGCTGGACGTGCGCCAGGACGTGCTCCTCAGCGGCGACGTGGCCAGCGTGGCCACGCTGCTGGGCCGCCGCTGCCAGGGTGGGGAGGACGACGTGAAGGGCCTGCGCTGGCGCCTGCGCCGCCGTGACGCCGAACCGGCCACGATCGAGCTGCGGCTCAGCGGGCCCGAGACCGACCTCCTGGTCGAGCTCTTCCCGGTCCGTGGCGAGAACGAGCATGGGATCGGCGTGATGCTGCGCGACGTCACCCGCGAGCGCGAGCTGGTGCGCGCAAAGGACGAGCTCGTCTCGATCGTCAGTCACGAGCTGCGCGGGCCCCTGTCCAACATCATCGGGTTCGCCGACCTGCTCCTCATGCAGCACCGGGGCAACGAGCATGCCACCGAGGACGCGACCATCATCGCCCAGGAAGGCCGGCGGCTCGCCCTCATCATCGATGACTTCCTCGATCTCCAGCGCATCGAGCGCGGCGCGATGCGGACCGACCGCCGTACGGTCGAGCTCCCGGCGATCCTCGAGCGTCTCTCGACGGTAGTGCCCGGAGATTCGGACCGGCCCCTGGCGGTGCAGGCCCAGGCCGACGTCCCGGCCGTATTCGCCGACCCCGACCGGATCCTGCAGGTCCTGCTCAACCTCGTCGGCAACGCGCGCAAGTACTCGCCCGAGGGCGGGGAGGTCCGCGTCACCGCCACGGCCGGGCCCTCGGCGTCGCCGGAGGCGGTCACCGTCACCGTGATGGATCAGGGTCTGGGCATCGAGGCGGAGGCGATGCCGCGGCTGTTCGGGGAGTTCTACCGCGTGCAGACGGCCGACCGGCAGGGCATCTCGGGGACGGGCCTGGGGCTCTCGATCTGCCGCAAGATCGTCCGCGCGCACCAGGGTGAGATATGGGCCGAATCAGAGGGACCGGGCCAGGGTTCCCGGTTTCACTTCACGCTTCCCGTCGCAGACGGCGTGGAACGGCCGTGAGGCCCCCGCGGCGTCACCTGCACGAGGTGCCGGGCATGGCGGACGCCCAGTTCCGCATCAGGTTGCTCGTCGCCGACGACGACCGGCGCGTGCGGATCCTCGTCCGTGCTCAGATGGCGGGGACGGAGATCGACGTCCTGGAGGCGGTCGACGGCCATCACGCGCTCATGCGCCTCGAGCATGAGATCCCCGACGCCGCCCTCCTGGACTGGCGGATGCCCGGCGGAGGGCTGCCGCTGGCTCGCGCGCTCATCGACGACCACGGGCTGGTCGGCCGGGTGATCATGCTCTCCAGCATCGTCGACCCGCGCGACCGGCTGGAGGCGCGGCGCGCCGGGGTCGTGCGCTACCTGGTCAAGCCGCCCGAGCGGGGCATGCTGCTCGCCGCGATCCGGGCCGTGGCGGCCCACTCGCGCGTGGCCTGACCGTTACCATCGGTCGTCCCGCGGGCGAAGTGTTGTGGTTGCACAAAAGCCTTCCAAGCTTTTAGGGCGGGTTCG
>DASXDW010000070.1:0-4244 GCA_036490435.1 Solirubrobacteraceae bacterium | reverse complement strand
GGACTTGCAGCCCGCGATCTGCTCGCTGTGGTAATAGTCGCCGCCGTGGCCCTCGAGCGGCAGCCCAAGCGTCTCGACGTACAGCTTGCGGCTGGCGGGCGGATCGGGCGCGATCACCGCCACGGTCGAGAGGAACTCTATCTTCATGCCACCTCCTCGCTTGGCCTGTGCTGGTCCAGCCATCCAACCAGATTCCGCCAGACGCGCCACTTCGCGGCCGCCGCACGATCGACCCTCTCGGTCTGCTCGCTCTGTTACCCGCGCCCTCGTCTCCGCGCGTTGCGGGGCGGTGGCCCAGGGCCGGACGATGCGTGCATCGAAGCGAAAACGGGACGTCGCTCCGTTCGCGGGCTTACGCGCCGCACCTGGTGCGACGATCCGCCTGAGTGGATCGCGGACGCAGCTAGCTCGGATCGTCCGATTACTGAGGACGGACGCCGGCCTGTTCGCTCGTCTCGCGAGTTTGCAGTCGGCTGATGCCCGTGCGGTGTTGCTTGATCTGGCGGCTCGGCGTGCCGCCGCGCTGCGCCCCGCAGACATCCTTAGGCGCTATGAGGCGGGAGCGACTCTGCAGCCAGCGACGGTTGACGCGGCCTCCCAGCGGCAGCTTGAGAGCATGGCCATGAGCGTCTTGCCTGAAGGTTTCGTGGAAGTGGCTCTGGCACCCCACGCGTCCGCTGGGCGCCTCGTCGGTGTTAGGCGGGTTCTCGCAGGATCGCGTGATGGCGACGATCGGCGATACCGAGCTTGTCAGCGACAGCACCAACGTACTAGCGCTCGAGTGCGCCCGCCGGCGGCGTTCGCTGGCTGCCCGTCGAGAGCGATCACCAACTCGTCTCGCTGGCGCGCACCGGATGCTGCGCCCACGCGACGGCGCACACTTCGGGCTGCTGGCGTTATGCACCGGGGGGCGTGACCGCGGCTCGTTCGCTTTGCAGACCGACGCGTTGCGTGAGCAACTCGACCGGGATCTCCGGGTCATCACCTGCCACGCACCCCATCTGAGGCTCGAGGTAGCGCTGACCGACCTCTCAGCCGGGATGCGTCGATCAGTGCTTCATGAGGACCTGATCGGTCCGCTGACGGCGACATGGCCGGCGATCTGCTGGGGCTTCGACGACGATCGTCAAGCCGGTCGTGGCTACTACGTCGACGCGTGCTTCGCGATCAACGCCCGCCGTCGCGACGGGTCACGCGCGAATATTTGTGACGGCGGACTGACTGACTGGACCGCACGTCTGCTCGCAGACCACAAAGAGCGGCTGCTCATCAGCGGCCTCGGCGGCGAACACCTGATCGACGTGGCCGCTGCCGAGCTTGCCGTACGACACGCGGGACAGAAGCACGACTGAAACGTCCATGACGGGCCGGTTGTCCAAGTCGCCAAACCCAGTGCCCAGCACCGCCCGAGCCGTTGTTCGTAGAGCGTTGGGCAGTGAGACGCCGAAGCCCGCCATCGAGCGTCCGCAGGTCGATCCCGGATGAGACGGAGACCTCCCTTCCGCGCAAGGCAGGGAAGTCGGCATCACGCCGTGGATACTCGTGGCACCCGCAGACCAGGTCTCGTGCTGATCGCTTGCTTTGCATGCGCGACTGACTGGGCGCTGCCGCTTCGTGCTCAACCGGTCACGGCGGCGAGATGGCTGCGTCCGAGTTTTGTGGCGAGTGGAAGCGGACCTCGATGTCGAGCCCACCGGAGGAGTGTGGGTGTGCTGTGATGTTGGCATCGTGGGCTTGGGCGATGGCTTGGACGATGGCGAGGCCGAGCCCGTGTCCCTCTGCGGAGCCGGTTCGGTTGTGCCCGAGCTGGTGGAAGGGCTGAAAGAGTCGCTGGACTTCTGCGGCGGGAACGATGGGTCCCGAGTTGCGGACCGACAGTTGGGATGCTGCCGTGAGGCGGCCGGTCGTGAGGTCGACGTTTCCGTTGGGGGTGTTGTGGTGGATGGCGTTGTCGAGGAGGTTGGCGATCATGCTCTCGATGAGGATTGGATCGCCGGTCGTGGGCGCGGGATTGAGCGATGCTCGTATCTCGATGCCGCGTCGTGTCGCCTCCTGCTGGCGGGGAACGAGCACATGGTCGGCGATCTCGGCGAGGTCAAGGAGTTCTCGGCGTTCGATCCCCCGCTCGCTGCTCGCGAGGGTGAGGAGCCCGTCGACAAGCCGCGCCTGCCGTTCTCCGAGGGTGAGTGCTTCCTCGCATGCGGCGCGGAGGCTCTGTGTGCTGGCGTCAGGATCGGCGAGCGCGACCTGTAGCAGCGTGCGCTGGCCGGCGAGTGGGGTTCGTAGCTCGTGCGACGCGTTCGCCACGAAGCGTCGCTGGGATTCAAACGACGACTCGAGGCGTCCGAACAGGTCGTCCAGGGTGCTCCCGAGTTGTGTTATCTCGTCGTCGGGCCCCTGAAGCCCGAGACGACGATGCAGGTTGGTCGCGGAGATGTCTCGCGCGGCTGCGTTCAGTGTTCGGAGTGGACGTAGATACAGCCCGGCGAGCTGCCAGGCGAACCACAACCCGATGAGTACCGCGAGCACGATGACAGTCCCCGCGCCGATCTCGAACCAAGGGCTGTGGCCGTTGCTGATCTCGACGCCGGGGGGTGCCGTGGCGGTCCGGAACAGGAAGGCGGCGGCAACGAGCACGACGGCGACAACGACGACCAAGAGCCCCGCGTAGAGCGCGGTGAGCTGCGCGCGAAGCGGTGCGCGGCGCAGGCGACTCGCCAGGGTTGTGCGGATGCTCATCGTGAGTCTCCTAAGCGGTAGCCGCCCTCGCGGACGGTGTGAATGACGGGTGGGTCGCCGAGCTTGGCTCGCAGGCGGTGCATGGTGTGCTTGACCGCGCTGGTGAACGGGTCAGCCGCCTCGTCCCACACTCGTTCAAGCAGTTCCTCGGCAGAGAGCACGACGCCCGGCGAGGCGAGCAGGCATTCGAGCAGCGCGAACTCCTTGGGGCTCAGCTCCAAGCGTCGTCCGGCTCGGGAGACCGCGCGGCGGGCGGGGTCGAGGGAGATGCCCTGGTAGGCGAGTGTGGGCGGCACGGGCGGGGTCGATCGGCGCCCGAGGGCGCGGACGCGGGCGGTCAGCTCGACGAAGTCAAACGGCTTGGGCAGATAGTCGTCGGCGCCGAGCCCGAGACCGTCCACCCGGTCCTTGACCGTGCTGGAGGCGGTGAGCATCAGGACCCGGCTGTCGGCGCCGTCGGTGACCAGGCGGCGGCAGATGTCGTCGCCGTGGACGCCGGGTAGGTCCCGGTCCAAGACGATCACGTCGTAGCGGGTGACCGCGAGGTGACTGAGGGCGTCGGTGCCGTCGAGCACCACATCGACGGCCATGCCCTCGCGGCGTAACCCGGTCCCGATCGAGCGGGCCAGGACCTCGAAGTCCTCGACCACCAGGACTCTCATCAGCGACCGCCGCGACTTGTTGCGGGGGCTCGGCGAGGCTGCCGGCTAGCGGTTGTACGTGCCATCTGCTCAAGCATGGCGGGTGCCAGGTCGCAACCCGGTCTCGGCGACTGCGACCGAGTTGAGACCAGCCAGGTCATACAAACGGTCGGTGACCGGTCCCCACGACCAAGAAACGGATGACCACGGTGAGTGACGCGACGATCGAGGTGTCCGGGTTACGCAAGCGGTTCGGTTCGACCCAGGCCCTGGACGGGATGACCTTTTCGGTCCCGCCGGGCCGGGTGACCGGCTTCGTTGGCCCCAACGGGGCGGGCAAGTCAACGACGATCCGGGTGATCCTCGGCTTGGACGCTCCCGACGAGGGTCACACGCTGGTCGGCGGGCAGCCCTACCAGCAGCTGCGCCGCCCGCTGCGCCACGTCGGAGCCCTGGTCGACGCTGCCGCGCTCCAGCCGAGCCGCACCGGACGCAACCACCTGCTGTGGATCGCCCGCTCCCAAACCCTGCCCGCACAACGCGTCGATGAAGTGATCGAGCTGGTCGGTCTGACCAGCGCGGCGCGGCGCAAAGCCGGGGGATTTTCGCTCGGGATGCGCCAGCGGCTCGGGATTGCGGCGGCGATGTTGGGCGACCCCCCGGTGGTGATCTTGGATGAGCCGTTCAACGGCATGGACCCCGAGGGGATCATCTGGATACGGCATTTCCTGCGCTGCCTCGCCGCCGAGGGACGGGCGGTGCTGGTGTCCAGCCTTCTGATGGGCGAGCTGCAGGACACGGCCGACCAAGTCGTCGTTGTTGGCCGCGGCAGAGTCCTAGCCGACGCGACCGTCGATGAACTGC
>DASXDW010000048.1:0-31962 GCA_036490435.1 Solirubrobacteraceae bacterium | reverse complement strand
CGCTGCGCGCGGCGCGAATCGGCTCGAACAGGTCGGCGCACACGTCCGCGATGGCGGCGACGTGGCGATGATCGGTCCCGCAGCAGCCGCCGAGGATGGTGAGCTGAGGCAGCGCCATGATCAGGCGCCGGTACTCGACGGCAAGCTCGACCGGATCGCCGTCGTCCAGCGTGGTGGCGGCGTCGAGCTCGGCGTGGCTGCGGCGCGAGGCGTTGGCGCGGATGCCGCGGATGCGCAACGGCCAGCGGCGGCCCGCCTGCAGCGCGGCGCTGAAGTGGGTGGGGTGCGCGCAGTTGATCATGTAGTAGGCGGGCCCTCGGTCAGTGGCGGCGTCCACCTGGAGGATCGCGTCCTCGACGCTCATCCCCGACGGCAGGCGGCCGTCGGTCTCCACCGTGAAGGAGATGACCACCGGCAGGCCGGCTCGCCCGGCGGCGCGCGTGATCCCGATCGCCTCGTCGACGTAGGTGATGGTGAGCGCGGAGACGAGGTCCACCGGGGTGTCGGCGAACGTCTGGATCTGGGCGTCGTGGTAGCGCTCGGCCTCGGCCGCCCCCATGCGGATGGAGGCATCGTGGCCGTCGTGACGCGGCCCGATGCACCCGCTGATGATGTAGGTCTCCGGGTCCTGGCCCGCCCGGGCGCGTAACTCGGCGAGTTGCATGATCGCGACGCGGTTGATCATCGCCAGGCGCTCGGAGTCGTAGCCCAGCGTCCGGCCCCAGTCGCGGTTGGCGCGCCACGTGGGCGACTCGGCGATGAAGCCCGCGCCGTGGACGCGCGCGATGGCGGCGTGGCCGTCGAAGTAGGCGCGCAGGCGCTGGCGGCCCGCGTTGGTCTCCAGCAGGACGAAGGCCGCGAACTCCGGCAGGTCCAGGTGGTGGCGGTAGATGAGCGTCGTCTCCAGGCCGCTGTCGGTGATGAACAGCCGGTCCTGAAGCTGAGGGAGGGCGGCGGAGCGCCCGGCGGTCGTGACGTGGCTGTCAAACGGATCCATGCGGCAATCCTCTCCGGGTCTGCGCTCGCTGGCAATGGGGTGATCGCCCCATGTCGCCGCGCGCGAGCGCCGGCGCCTACCGCGGCCCTCCGCGGAGCATCCACCGCGAGATCTCGGTGCGGTGGCGCCGGACGGCGTGTTCGCGCCGCTCGGCGGCAAGCGGCCAGACGCCCACGGGCGCCTTCACGCCGCGCAGCCCCACCACGTCGCGCCGCGCCAAGACGCGGCGCACCCCCGCGCCGGCGGCGTCCCGGGTGCTGTCGCTGACGAGGGCCTCGTTGGGGCGCGCGATCGAGACCAGGCGGGCGGCGACGTTCACTGCGCTGCCATACCAGTCGCCGTCGTGCAGCACGGCGGGCCCAGTGTGGGCGCCGATCCGCACGGGCAGCAGCCCCGGGTGGCCTCCAACCTCGGTGAGGGTCCGCTTGACGAGGGCCACGGCGCGGCCGGCGTCGGGCACGCAGATCATGGCGCCGTCTCCCATCGACTTGACGTGCCACGCGCCGTGCTCGTGGCTGAGCGCGCGCATCACCCGCCTGAACTCCCGCGCCACCCGCATGGCGGCCTCGTCGCCCCGCTGCTCGGTGAAGCTGCCGTAGCCCACCAGGTCCGCGAACACGAACGTCGGCGTCGGGTTGCCGGCAAAGGCACGATGCCGGCGCGCGGCACCCACGCGCCGGCCCCGCGTCATCAGGGCCCACGTCAAGCACGCCGCGACAACGGCGAGAATCGCCCCGCTCATGCTTCGGCTGACCCGCGCGTAATGCGCGCAGGCCTATCCCTGGCGTCAGACGCCTGATATCCCCGGTCCATGGCGAGGAAGACGTGCCGCTGAGGCCGAACCTTCCCCAAAGCTCTCAAGACGTTCCGTCCCGGAGCGCCGCGGTGTGGCGGGTGCGCCGCTGCGGACAACCGGCCCAAGATCGGGTGCAATGGCGCGTCCCCCAATTTCTTCCTCGCAATTTGCGAGCTGTTCTAAGATGCCCTCGCCATGGGCCGCAGCCGCCACGTCCCGTTTGTGGGATCGGGTCTTACTCAGGCCTTGGCCGCGGTCGCCTACGCGGTGGAGCAGCACGCCGGCCAGCGGCGGACCGCCGATGGCGCACCGTTCGTGCTGCACCCCATCGAGGTGGCGACGCTGCTCGCCGACGTGGGCGCTCCCGACCACGTCGTCGCGGCCGGCGTGTTGCACGACACGATCGAGAAGACGAGCACCGAGGCCGACGATCTCCGTCAACGTTTCGGCGCTCCTGTCACCGCTCTCGTGGTCGCCCTCACCGAGGATCCGGCGATCTCCGGTTACAACGCCCGCAAGGCCGCGCTGCGCGACCAGGTGCAGGGGGCCGGCGATGAGGCGTTGATGGTGTTCGCCGCCGACAAGGTCTCCAAGGCACGCGAGCTAAGGATGTTCTTTGCGCGCACCACGCTGGCCAATGGCGGGCGCCGCAGCGCCAAGTCCTTGCGCAAGCTCGCCCACTACCGCCATTGCGCGGAGCTGCTCGAGGAGCGCCTGCCCGACTCCCTGCTCGTCGAGAGCCTGCGCCGCGAGCTGGAGCAGCTCACGGTGACCGAGCACACCGAGCTGGTCGGCGTCCGCTAAGTCCCCTGAGCGCGTTAGGGCACTAGAGGAGCGAGGGGGCTGCCGGGACGCGGTCGCGTTCGCGACGCACGGGCAGCTCGCGGATGTTGTCGAGCTCCTGACGCAGCAGGTGGTAGTGCGCCAGGCCCGACAGGGAGCCGTCGATCACGGTCGCCAGCGCCTGGAGGGTGGCGTCGCGGTCGGCTGGGGAGTTGTCTTCGTATCGCATCAGGGATCTCGCCTTTCCACGCAGTACCGAGATACCCCGATCTGCAGTTTCCGAGCGGGCCCGGCACAGATCGTGCGCCGAGCCCGCCTCGGGTTTGCCTAGTGACGGATGGTCAGCGTCACCGGGTTGGTGGTGCCCAGCACGTTGCGGTGGCTGTCCAGCGACCGCAGCAGGATCTGGTACTTGCCCTTGTGCAGCCGGTGGCCGTTGACCTCGAGGTTCCAGTGGATCCTCACGCGGCCGGAGTGGTGGTGGCCAAGCGGCACACGGCCCACCTTGCGCAGCACCGGCACCTTCGCGCCGTGGATGTGCTTGATGGCAACGATGCGCTGCACCAAAATCCCGACCGTCTGGCCGGAGCTCAGGGTGCTGTCGATGTCCGCTCCGTCGTCGGTGGGAACGACGGCCAGCTTGCAGCCGGGGAACAGCGCGCCGTTGGGCCCGCCGATCACCGCCTGGCTGAACAGCCGCTGGGGCTGGCCCGCCGTGGTGAACGTCGCGAACGGAGCGTTGACCGCCGCCACCGGGCAGGCCGCGCCGTCATTGGTGAACGGGTCGGACGTGCAACTGGAGGACAGCGCCACGCGTGCGTCGATCAGCGGCGCCCGCTTGACGTGCGGAGGCAGCAGGACCCCGAACGGAGTGTCCAGGATGAACTGGCCGCTCTGCAGGAAGTGCCCGATGAACCCGCGGTTGTCGTTGCCGTGCGGCTCGATCCACGACACGTACGGCGTGTTGCCGAAGAACGTGATGTCAGGGCTCTCCGCATCGTGGTGGGCCGGGGAGACCGGCGCGCCAGCGTTGAACAGCTCGAAGTGGTCGCCGCCGACCAGGCGGGAGACGAAGATCGAGTGCGTGCCCGATCCGGTGTCCTCTGACCACACGGCCCACGGCACCGTCGGGTTGCCGGGAACCAGCGTCCCTGACGCCACCCGAGGATCCTCGGCGTCGTTGGCCGGGACGGCGTTCAGCGAGCACGCGTTCTCCGCGCTCGTCGATGCCGCGCAGGCACCGAAGCCGTTCCCCGAGGTGTCCAGGACATTGGTCTGTCCGGCGGTGCCGTTGCCCACGGCCTGCCAATGGAAGCCGCCGTCGGCGTTGGCGTCGGCGTCGGCGACGAGCTTGGCGGCGAACACCTGCTCGTTGTTGTTCAGGCCGAGCGCGCTCTGGTCCTTCTCGTACCAGACGACCCATGCGACCTTGTCGCTGGGCCCGGTGAAGGCGATGTCGGGCTCGACGCCGTTACGGCTGGGGTCGATGTTCAGGGTCGGGTCGCCGGTGGCCGACGATCCGCCGTTCTCGTCCAGCCGGTCCAGGCCCACCTGCTGCCAGCAGAATGCGCTCACGCTGGCCGCGTCCGACGGCTTAAAGCCGGTGCACGGACTCTTCAGCGCTGCCTGCTTGACGCCCTTGGACACGAAGATCTGGTCGTGGTTGCCGGAGCTCGAGACGTTGCCGTCCTGCTCCTCCCACGCCACCCACGGCACCGGGGCGTTGCCCGGGACCGTCGCGCCGCCCGCCACTGACGGGTTCTCCGCTTCCTTGTCGGTGTGGATATTGAGCGAGGGGACGCCGGACCCGCGATCCTGACCCTCGGGCACCCACGTGTTGGCGGTGGGGTCAAAGCGACTGGCGAAGATCTGCTTCTCGCCGCCCAGAGCCTGGTTGGGCTCATACCACGAGTCCCACGGCACGTTGCGGCCGGCGCCCGCGAAGTCGATCGACGGAGCCTCGGCCTCGGCGTTGGGGTCGATGTTCAGGGACTTGCCCTGGGTCACCCACTGGCCGTTCTTGAACGCCCGTACGAAGATCTGCTGCGAGCTGCCCGATTGCTGCTCGAACGTCCCCCACGGAACCCGGGGCCCGTTGGCGGCGAGCGATCCGCCAACGACGTCCGAGACCCCTGCGTTCTGGTTGGGGTCGATCCCGTTGGCAGGATCGTTGTTGACCTGCAGGCCATTGGCCGGAAGACCGATGACCGTGGCGTATGCGCTCCCGGCGCACACGAGGCCGGCGATGACCGCCAGCAGGGCGATACGGCGCAAACGAAGCCGTCTCATATCTTTCCTTTCCCTCGTTGTGGTGTGGTGAAGTCAGGCCGCGACTGGCGTCGCGGCTCCGTCCACCCCGCCCGCCCCGTTCATCCCGCGCAGTTGCGTGGGCGGCGCGGCGCGGATGTGTCAGATGCCCGAGATCGAGTCGCTGATCCGAACCCGGACGCTGTGCATGCGGAGGTGGCCCAGCAGCCCCGGGGTCACGCGCGCTGGATCAGAGACGGCCCGGCCGTCCGTGATCCCGACAGCCGCGACGGGCTCGCCGCAGATCTCGGCGAGCACCACCGGCCCGTGGGGTGGATCGGTCTCGGCCAGCCGCGCCAGGTGGCGGATGGACTGCCCGTCGGTGCCTGCGCCCAGCGAGGCGCGGATGGAGGCGACGGTCGGGGTCGTCATAGCGACCCCTCCCGCGCGTGTGTCACTGCGTACATGGTCTACTCCCCGGTCCCTGTGGTCCCCTTCTGACCGGGTATACGGACGACGAGGCCTATCGGTTCGCGGCCGTTTACGTGTTGGGGAGCAGCGCGAAGATGCGCGCCGGACCGCCGTTGCCGCCGGCCAGCTTGATCGGGGCCACCACCACCTGGGAACGCGTGGGGAGCTGGGTCAGGTTCGCGACGTTCTCGATGATCATGCGCCCGGCGGAGAGCCACAGCCGGTGCAGATCATGCGTGGTCGAGTCCACGGGATCGGCCGACGGGCCGTCAAAGCCGATCGCCGAGATGCCGCGCCCCACCAGCGCCCGCGCGCACGCGGCGTCCGGGTAGCTCCAACCGGTCCAGTACGCCGCAGTGCCCCAGTTGCGGGCGTTGTCGGAGCAGAGGAAGAGGATGTCGCCGGGGTGCAGGTGGTGCAACTGGGACTCGAGCTCGGCGAGCGGGATCGGGCCTGGCGTGCGCCCGGAGACGTTGATGGTGAGCGCGTGGGTGACCAGCCGCTCGAGCGGGATGTCGTCCAGCGTGTCTCCGTCGGCGATCTGGTGCGCGGGGGCATCGACGTGCGTGCCGACGTGGTTGAGCAGGTGCAGCTCCGTCATCGCGAAGCCGTCGTCGGGGACCGACGCGATCGTCCTGAACGACGGCTCTGGAAGGCCCGGAAAGACCGGCATCCCGTCCGCGAACGGATGGGTCAGGTCAAGGATGCGCACGTACCTGCGTCACCTGGACAGCCACGGAGACGACACCCCGGTCGTTCGTCCCCTCGTTGGCGGCAAGCCTACCAGGCGACTTTCATCGGATTGGCGTGTTCAGGGTCGTCGGTGAGCGTCTGAGCCACGTGCCGACGCCCGCGATACAGCCGGGTTGTCACCGTCGCCTCGGGCACGCCCAAGTGGCGCGCCGCCTCGGCGTAGGACAGCCCGAGCACATCGATGGCGACGACCGCGTCGCGGAAGGACGGGGGTGCGCTCGCAATCGCCGCCATGATTGCGCGCGGGTCCACCAGGCTCTCGTCGTCGTGAGGCGCGTCGGTCTCCACGAACTCGACGGTGACCGGCCGTCGCGCGGCGGCGCGCCGGCGGTCGGTGTGCGTGTTGCGTAGCGCGCGCAGCAGGTAGCCCAACTCGCTCTCGCGGATGCGCCGCGGGCGCGCCAGGACGTTGACGTAGGTCTCCTGGACGAGATCCTGGGCGTCGTGGCGCGAGCCCGACAGCGCCCATGCCGCGCGGTAGAGCACGTCGGCGTGAGCGACGAGGCGGTCGGGGTCAAGCGTCGCTCCGCGCAGTGGCTGCATCCCCGGCATGCTCCGCCGCGCAGCCGCCGGGCGCGTCGGGCATACCCCCTGACATTCACCCCGATATTTGTCCGCTCGGGGCGGGTTACCTGCGGTGGTAGCGGTTGAGTTCGATCACGTCCTGGTGCGCAAGGTCAAGGATGCTGGAGTCGAGGCGGATTTTGCAGCTATGTCCTTCACTATCCGCCACTACTAGTCAAGAGCCTCGACCAGGGCCAGACGCTCGGGTCAGCAACGAGGGGCACCCTCGCCCGAGGAGATCGAGGCCGAGGTCGCGGCGGTAGGTTGAGCGTGCATCGACCAGTCGGTATAGGCTTCACGGATCGGCGCCCAAGGCGCGGTCGAAGGAGGAGAGAGCCATGTTTCGGGATGTCCTCGTCGTGGTGGATGCCACGAGCGACGCCAGGGAGGCGCTCAACCAGGCGATCGACCTCGCCCAGCGGGAGCACAGCCGCCTGACGCTCATCACCGTCGAGCGCCGCCTACCCGCGTGTGCATACCTCGGCGTGGCCGCGGCACTGCCCCTCGTCATCCCCGCCACCGAGGCGGAGGCGCGCCAGGTGATGTGCGAGGCGCTGTCCTGCGTGCCCGGTGACATCCCCGTCACCACCGTGCTGGCCGCGCCGCCGCTGCGCCCGGCGCTGATGAAGCAGATCAAGCGCGGCGGCCACGACCTGGTGGTCATGGGCGCGCGCCCGCGCGGCGCCAAGCGCATGGCCTTTGGCACCCTCAGCCACTACCTCGTGCGGCGCAGCCCCGTGCCCGTGCTCGTGGTGCACGGCGAGCCCCCGCGCCGCCACGCCGTGACCCTCGGCGCGGCGACACGGAGCCGGCGAGCGCGCCGCTGGACGACACGCTCACCGGCCACCTGACTCACGTCAGCCGCGGCGGGCGAAGGCCCCGGCCTCGGACTTGACGATGCCGAGCAGGTTGCCCAGCGACAGCTGAGCGTCAAGCAGGTGCAGGCCCCATTCTGGGCTCGGCGCCGCCGTCGGCGTTTGGGCGCCATTGCGCGCCGTGATCATCAGGACGTGTGCGCCGTTTGAGTTCTCGCACTGGGCCGTGTAGGCGCCGGGCGAGGTCCAATACACCGTCTTGGGCGTGGGGATGTTCCACTTCAGCACGCTCAGGCCCAGGGCGATGGTGGAGCCGGGGGCGAAGGGCGCGCTGGGCTGGATGGGGTCGAGGATCCCGCTCCCGCCGGCGAGGTTCGCCGGGTTGGTGCACAGGACCTCGTCGCCCTTGGCGGGCTTCGGGCCGACGGCCAGGTTGCCAACGCGGCCGAACAGGCTGTCGCTGGGCGGCGTCTGGTCAAACGTGGAGAACGCGATGACGCACCCGAGCTGCGTGTTGCTTCGGCAGGCGGGGATGTGCTTGAAGTCGCCGCCGATGCCGCTGTTCCCCTTGACCAGCACGTTGCCGCCCATGAGGATCGCCGAGAGCATCAGCTTGCGCACAGCGGGCTTGGGGTCGATCACCTTGGCGATCACCGACTCGAGCACGCCTGAGCCCTGCGAGTGGCCGATCAGGACGAAGCCGCGGCCGTGGTTGTACTTGGTGAGGTACGTCTTCAGCGCCTGGGTCACGTCGGAGACGCCGAGGGCAGGGTTGGCCTTCGAGGTCGAGCCCGAGGTGCCCGGCAGCCCGGCGCCGGCGAGGGTCACCTGCCGGTACATCGGCGCGAAGACCCGGCAGTACTGCGAATAGTGCGACGCCTGGTAGGTCGCGATCGAGGTCTCGGTGTCCTGGATGGCCAGATCGCTGTTGCCCGACTTCTCGTCGCTGACGGTGGGGTAGACGTAGAAGCAGTCGATCGCCGGGTTCTTGACTGCCTCGGGGTGCTGGACGCTGAGCGCTTTGGTGAGCGGGGCGTTGTAGACCGTGGTCGAGAGCCCCGGCGTGCAGGGATTGGGGTGGGCGCCGGGCTTGCACAGCCACACCGTCCCCTTGGCAGCCGCCGGACTCGCGCCGACCACCGCGAGCGCGGCGGCGACCGCCACCGTGCTCAGAGCCGTCTTGAACATGGACTTCCCTCCTCCTTGTGCCGGTTGCCGCGGCCCCGGTCGCACACGGCCCGCAATTTGAGACACGAGGCGGCAAGAGTACCAAAAGGAGGAGACCCTCAGGTCACGGCGGGAAGCGCTGCTGGCACTTGAGGATCTTGTTCACGTCGCCCTGGGCGCTGACGATGCAATGCAGCAGCTTGCTCGCCTTGGGATTGCGGGTGACCTTGAACGTCGTCGAGAAGGTGGCGGCGTTCGAGACCGTCTGTGTGGTCGTCGTGCTCGAGGTCGCCGCCGGCGCGGACTGGGCGACCGTGCTGGTCGGGCCGCTCAGTTGAGCGCGGCGCAGGCCGGACCCGTCAACGGAGGCGACGTAGCCGTCCGACGGCCCCTTGTAGGTCTCGAGCACCCACGAGCCGCCGGACAGGATCACGCTCGTGTCGTCGTGGGAGAACCCGACCTTGTGCAGCAGCCGGTCCACGACGCCGGAGTCGATCTGGCCCAGGGTCACTCGCGCCTGCGCGGTCTCGGCCGCGGTCGGTGCGCGGACCACGTTCGTGACCTTGCGGTTGTACCCGGTCGTCCCAGCCGAGATCTCCGAGGAGACGATGTCGTAGTTGCGGATGTGCAGCTGCCCGTCGCCGGGGATCACCTGAAAGTCGACGTTCTGGCCCGAGGTGCTGACCTGGACGACTCGCGCCTTGGGGCCGAAGTCAGACACCATCTTTGGCAGCGTCTCCTGCAGCGTGTAGGCCTTGATCCCCTCGTTACTGGTCTTCGTGGCGATGTAGATGCCCACCGCAGCGGCCACGAGCGCCACCACTGTCCCCAGCCCAGCCCTGATCCCGCATCCCATCTGCCGCACCCCCTGGCTGGCGGCAAGCATATAGCTGCCGCGCGGTCAGGAGAAGGGGCTCAGGCGCGATGCTCGCCGAGATAGCTGGCGGCCAGCAGCGAGCTGTCGCTACGCAGCCGCTCGGCACTGTCGTGGGCGACGAGCTCCCCGTGGGAGAGCACGTAGCCGCGATCGGCGATCTCGAGCGCCAGATGTACGTGTTGCTCGACCAGCAGCACCGCGGTCTGCTCGGTGTCGGCGGCGGCGCGCACCACCGGAAGCAGGCGCTCGACGATGATCGGGGCGAGGCCCAGGCTGAGCTCGTCGAGCAGCAGCAGCTTGGGTCGGCGCATGAGCGCTCGGGCGATGGCCAGCATCTGCTGCTCGCCCCCAGAGAGCAGGCCGGCGCGCCGGTCGCCCAGGTCACGCAGCGCGGGAAAGTGAGCGAAGGCCGCCTCTTGGCGGTCCTCGGCGTGACCGTCGAGCCGGAAATGCTCGGCGACCGTCAGCCCGTAGAAGATGCCGCGATCCTGGGGCACATGCACGACGCCGGCGCGGACGCGCGCGGTCGGCGACAGCGCCGCCATGTCGCGTCCCTCGAGTGCGATGGTCCCTGCGTCGGGCTTGACCAGGCCGGAGATGGCGCGCAGCGTCGTCGTCTTGCCGGCGCCGTTGGCGCCCATCAGGGCGACCACCTCGCCGGCGGACACGTTCAGGCTGAGGTCGCGCAGCACGGGCGCGCCGGCATAGCCCGCGGTCAGACCGGAGATCTCAAGCGTCCCCGTGGCGACCGCGGTGCCGGCGCTCACCGGGTGTGGCTCCGGCGCGAGGCGGCGAGGGCGTCGGATCCGACCGGCACCTCGCCGTCTGCCCCCGAGCGCCTGAACTCGCGTGGTGAGCAGCCGTATGCGTCGCGGAACAGCCGGCTGAAGTGCGGCGCGCTCGGCAAGCCCCAGCGGCTGGCGATCGCGGAGATCGAGAGGTCCGCGTAGGCGGGGTCGGTGAGGTCGTTGCGGCAGCGCTCCAGGCGCTCGGAGCGGATCCAGTCGCACACGCTCAACCCCTGCCCGGCGAAGACGCGGTGCAGGTAGCGCGTCGAGATGAAGCTCGCGCGGGCCACCTGCTCGGGGTTGAGGTTCGGGTTCCCGAGGTTGGCGTCGATGTAGGCCTGGGCGTGCAGAAGCAGTTCGGCCTGGGAGTGCGGGCGATGAGACTGGGTGGCGTCCACGTCGAGGTAGAGGCGGCGGACGAGGTCGATGACATGCTCGGCCAGGCCCGTGTCGCTACGCGCGATGCTGCCGTCGGCCAGGCCGGCGGCGGCTCCGCAGAAGAAGCGCACCGCCAACCGGGGCAGCCCGGTCTGTCCGGGGATGCGCACCGCGGTCTGGCGCGAGACGTTGGCGGCGTGCTTGCCCAGGGTGGACTTCGGCAGCTTGAGCACGAGCAGGTCAAACGGCTCGCCGGCGCGGAAGATGGCCGGCTCGGAGGTGTCGTACGTCGTCATGTCGCCGGGGGAGAGCACGCACTCGCGATGATGCTGAGCGCCGTGCAGGTGGCCGCGCAGGAGGATTGATAGGTGCAGGCAGTCCGGGTCTCCGGCGGCGATCTCGCCGCGGGTCCGGCTCATCGTGTTGGGCAGCGCGGCCACACGGAACAGACCCACCGAGGCCAGCCACTCACCCCACATCCGGGCCTGGAAGCGCTCGGCGGCGTCGGTCCGGATCGTCAGCGGGTGGTAGACCTCATAGGACGAGTTCGCCCAGAACTCGACGCGGTCCCGGGCCGCTACGGCAGCGGTGTCGATCAGCAAGCTCATTCCGTTGCACTGCGATCCGGTGGGATCACCGCTGTGTCCCCCTCTCCTCAAAGCGGGCCGCTCGTCCGCCGATCCTACCACCGGCAAAAACCCCTGGAAGCGGTGAGTTAACTCTCAGCGCACACCTTGCGCGGACGGCGTTGCCGGTCAGTGCACGGTCACTCACGCACCCCCGGCGCGCGGCATAGCCGCTGCAAGGATCGGCCCGCGAATAGGACCGCGGCCAGCCACTCGGGGAGAGGGGAACGAGCACGATGGACAGGATCCTTGCCACGCACACCGGGAGCCTCATCAGGCCACCCGAGCTGCTGAGTTTTCTCGCGGCGCGCGACGCCGGTGAGAGCTACGACGAGGCGCAGTACGCCGACGCTCTGCGGACCGCCGTGAGGGACATCGTCGACAAGCAGGTCGACGCCGGGATCGACGTTGTCGACGACGGCGAGATGGGCAAGACCAGCTGGATCACCTATCTGTACGAGCGCGTCAGCGGTCTGGAGGCGCGGATGGTGACGCTGGAGGGGGCGAGCATGCTCCCGCCCAGCCGCGACCGCCAGCGGTACCCGGGCGCCTACGCCGAACTCGATGCCCTCGACGAGGCAGCGACCCGCTCGAGCAACATCGCGCCCGAGGGAACCCAACGAGATGACGATTCGGACACCGGCCAGGTTGTCCAGTGGGTCTGCACCGGCCCCATCACCTACGACCGTTCGGCGCTTGACCGCGATATCGCCAACCTGCGCGCTGCCATGGAGGACCATCCGGAGACCGAGGCGTTCCTGCCCGTGGTGGCGCCCGCGAGCGCCTACTGGCTTGCCAACGAGCACTACGGCTCCGAAGAGGAGTTCGTCTACGCCCTCGCCGACGCGTTGCACGAGGAGTACAAGGCGATCGTCGACTCCGGGTTCCTGCTGCAGGTCGACGACGCCGTCCTCATGCACGAGTGGGACACGATGCTCTCGCGCGGGCAGACCGACGAGGATTACCGCAAGTGGGCCCAGCTGCGCGTCGACGCGCTCAATCACGCGCTGCGCGGTCTGCCCGAGGATCGGGTCCGCTACCACGTGTGCTGGGGCAGCTGGCATGGCCCGCATGCGTATGACCCGCCGCTGAAGGACACCGTCGGCCTCATCCTGCAGGTCACCGCCGGCTACTACGCGATGGAGCAGGCCAACGCTCGTCATGAGCACGAGTGGCGGGTGTGGGAGGACGTGGGCCTCCCGGAGGGCAAGAAGCTCATCCCGGGCGTGGTCACGCACCACACCAACGTCGTCGAGCATCCCGAGCTGGTCGCCCAGCGGCTCATCCGCCTGGCCAACGTGGTCGGGCGCGAGAACGTGCTAGCCGGAACCGACTGCGGCTTTGCGCAGGGCGCGTTCATCCATCGCGTGCATCCCGAGATCCAGTGGGCCAAGCTCACCGCGCTTGCCGAGGGGGCCCGCATCGCCTCCCGCGAGCTGTGGGGAGCCGCAGCCGCCGTATGAGCGAAAGCCGTCCGGCTCATCGCTCACGACACCTTCCACCAGAGGAGACGAAGTGATCACGGAAGCTCATCGCTGGCTGGTCAGGGCGGCCACCGTCGCGCTCGCCACCGTGGCCGTTGCGGGCTGCGGTTCCAGCAGCAACAGCAGTAGCCAGAGCAGCAGCGCCGCCGCCACCAGCACCTCCGCGGCCACGAGTAGCGCCGCCGCGACCGGCACCAGCTCGTCAGCGGCAACGGGCGGCGGGGGCGCGGGCGCCGACGCGGTGACCGACTACCTGAAGTACGTCGACGGCAAGGCCGGCAAAGCCGACTCGTCGCTGCCACCGGTCACCATCGGCTGGATCAATCAGCAGGGCGGCCAGCAGGCGATCGGCCCGCTGGCGACCAACGGGGCGCAGATGGCGGTCAAGTACATCAACGCGGAGCTCGGCGGCGTGGACGGGCATCCCGTCCAGCTCAAGACCTGCTTCATCACCAGCGCCGAGGAGGAGGGCAAGACCTGCGCCCAGCAGCTTCTCGCCGACAAGTCGGTGCAGGTGATCAACGAGGGCGCGGTGGCCATCGGCATCCAGTCCTTCTACTCCACGATCGCTGGCGCCAAGCCGGTGATCGTCGGCGTGGCCGTCACTCCGGTGGACTCCGTCCAGAAGAACGCCATGATCATGTTCGGCGACGTCACCCACGTGCTGGGGCCGTTCGGCACCTACGCCACGCAGGTGCTGCACGCCAAGACCGCGGCGCTCGTCTATCCCAACATCTCGGGCATCACCGACGGCGCGACGGCCATCGCCAACTCGCTCAAGACCGCGGGCGTGTCGGTCAAGAAGGTGGCCTACGACGAGAACTCGACCGATCTCATCGGACCGCTGACCAGCGCCGGGGCCACCTCGGCCGACATGGTCATCCCCTACAGCGACTCATCGGGCTGCGTCAACCTGGCCAAGGGGCTCAAGCAGCTGGGGATCACCGATGCCAAGAAGATCGTCTCGGCGCCGCTGTGCCTCAACGGCCAGGTGGCGGCGGGTCTCGGTGGCGACTTCCCGATCTGGACCTACGCGATCGCGAGCTCGCTGTACGGCGATCCCACCGACCCGGGCATGGCCCCGTACATGAAGGTGGCGGCGAAGTACACGACGCCCGCCGACGCGCCGGATCCGTGGAACATCGTGGCCTTCTCGCAGATCCTGACCACCGTCCGCTACCTCAACCAGCTGGGCTACGGCAAGGCCACGCCGACCAACATCCTGGCCAAGGCCAAGGCGTTCACCGGACCGGTGGCCCTGGGCGCGCCGTCGCTGTCCTGCGGCAAGTACCCGTCGGCCCCGGCGGTGTGCAACGACCGCGCGCAGTTCTTCGACTACCACGGCAAGCACGTGTTCAAGAAGGTGGCTTCCTGGCTGCAGCCGCCCTCGTGATCGAACCGGGTCCTACCTCCACGGCCTGAGCAGGCATGACGCAGATCCTTCTGTTCATTCTGCTCGGGCTGGGCCCCGGCGCGCTCATCGCCGCAATCTCACTGGGCGTGGTGCTCACCTACCGGGGCTCCGGGGTCATCAACCTGGCCACCGGTGGCGTGGCCATGATCGGCGGCTACGCCTACTGGGCGCTGAAGACCGGGCAGGTCGCCGGCGTCCAGATGGGCACCGCGCCGGCGCTGGTGTGCAGCCTGATCATCGTGCTCATGTTCGGCGTTCTGGCGGAGCTGATCGCCTTCCGGCCGTTGCGCAACGCCTCACCGCTGGCCAAGCTCGTGTCCTCCCTCGGCGTTCTGCTCATCGCGCAGGCGACGGTGCTGCTGGCCTTCGGCAACACGCCGCAACCTGAGCCGACGATCCTGCCCCAGAGCATCGTCCACGTCCTTGGCGCGGTCATCCCGGTGGATCGGTTCATCCTCACCGGGATCGTCATCGCCATGGCGGCGGCGCTGGCGGCCGCCTACCGGTGGTCGCGGTTCGGATTGGCCACACGCGCGGCGTCGGAGAACGAGGTGGCCGCGATGCTGGGAGGGCTCTCCCCGCGGCTGCTCTCGCTCGGTAACACACTCCTGGCCTCGTTCGTCGCCGGCGCGGTCGGAATTCTGGCGGCGGCGATCACCGAACTTGACTCAGAGACGCTGCCGCTCCAGATCGTCCCGGCGTTGACCGCGGCGCTGATCGCGCGGTTCACCTCGTTCGGCCTCGCCTGCGCTGCCGGGATCGGCCTGGGAATCATCGAGTCGCTCATCCAGTACGCGAGCTCGCAGACGTGGTTTCCCCAGGCGGGCGGCTCGGCCATCCCGGGGGTCGCCGAGCTCGTCATCTTTCTCATCACCGTGGCGGTGATGTACGGGCGTGGCGGCCGTCTGCCCCGCCGGGGCGACCTGGTCGAGCGCAGCCTGCCCCAGGCGCCTCGCCCCAACAATCTTTTGCGGACCTCGCTGATCGTCGCCGTCGTCTGCGCGGTCGCCCTCGTCGTGCTCCCCTATGACTTCCGCGAGGCGCTCATCAACACCCTGATCGGCACGGTGATGGCGTTGTCGCTGGTCGTCCTCACCGGGTTCGTGGGCCAGATCTCCGTCGTGCAACTCTCCCTGGCCGGGGTCGCGGGGTTCACGATCTCGCACCTGGCCGTCAACGCCGGAATCGGCTTTCCCATCGCGCTCATCCTCGGGACGGCGGCCGCGCTCGTGCTCGGCATGGTCACCGCCGCTTCGGCGCTGCGGGTCCGCGGCGTGAACCTGGCGGTGGTGACCCTCGCTGCCGCGGTGGCGATCGAGAACTTCGGCTTCACCAACCCCACCTGGGGCGGCGGGCAGACGGGATCGCCCGTGCCCGAGCCGCATCTGTTCGGGCTCGACCTCGGTCCGGCCGCCCACTTCCGCGGCCTGGACGGCAATCAGCCCAGCCCCGTCTTCGGCTGGCTGGTGCTGGCACTCACCATCGCGCTGTGCCTGCTGGTCGGCTACGTGCGGCGGGGCAAGCTGGGCCAGAAAATGCTGGCCGTGCGCTCCAACGAGCGGGCCGCCGCCGCTTCGGCGATCAACCCGCGCAACGTCAAGCTCGCGGCCTTTGCCATCAGTGCGCTCATCGCCGGCGTGGCCGGGTCGCTGTACGCCTACAACTTCGGCTCGGTGAGCGGTGATCGCTTCGACGCCTTCATCGCCCTCAGCCTCATCGCCTTCGCCTACGCGGGCGGGATCACGCTGATCTCGGGTGCGGCCTTCGCCGGCTTGATCTCGACGCAGGCCCTGTTCCCCTACGCCCTGGACAAGTGGTTCGGGCTCAACGGCAACTGGTTTCTGCTCTTCGGCGGCGTCATCCTCGTCGTCACCCTCATCCAGAATCCCGATGGCGTCGCCGGCGCCTTCTACCGCAAGACGCACCGCCGGCCCAGGTTCAGTCCGGATCTGCCGGAGGTGGCGCTGCGACCACTCCAGGACGATGCCGCCGAGGCGCGCGAGCGCCGTCGTGTGTCCGCGGCCGGCGCCGACCCGGTGCTCCGTGTCCGCGGTCTCTCAGTCGCCTTCGGCGGTGTCCAGGCGCTCACGGACGTCGACCTCGACGTGGGAGAGGGCGAACTGGTCGGGCTCATCGGGCCCAATGGGGCCGGCAAGACCACCTTTGTCGACGCCGTCACCGGATTCGTGCGCCACTCGGGCAGCGTCGACCTCCGGGGCCAGGCCATCGCCGGCCAGGCGCCCCACGCCATCGCCGCGCTGGGCTGTGCCCGCACCTGGCAGGGCACCGACCTGTTCGATGACCTCGACGTTCGCGAGACTCTCACCGTCGCCGCCGGCTCGGGCGCGGCTCCGGAGGACATCCAGGCGGTGCTCACGCAGATGGGGCTGGCCCCGGTGGCCGAGGCGATGCCCGCCGAGCTCTCCGAAGGTCAGCGCAAGCTCGTGGGACTGGCGCGCGCCGTGGTGGGGCGCCCAGGGCTGCTCTGCCTCGACGAGCCGGCCGCCGGAATGGACACGCGCGAGAGCCAGGCCCTCGGGCGACGGCTGCGTGAACTGGCCGACCAGGGCCAGTCGACGCTACTTATCGACCACGACATGGGGCTGGTATTGGGCATCTGTGACCGCGTGGTGGTGCTGGAGTTCGGGCGCGTGATCGCCAACGATGCGCCCGAGGTCGTGCGCCGCGACGCGGCCGTCATGGTCGCCTACCTGGGCAGTGCGGACGACGCGGCAACCGCTGTCGTGGAGAAACAGTGACTGAGAGAGAGACAGACCATGAGTGAGCACAGTCTCGAGGACCTGCTGGCCGCGAGTGTCAGTCCCGCGGTCCTCTTGCGCAACTCGCAGGCCGGCCCCAATGTCTACCCCGGCGTTCCGCCCGAGTTCACCAACTGGCGCGACGAGCAACTCGCGTGGCAACGGACCTGCGTGCTGTTCAACCAGTCCTACCACATGGCCGAGCTCGCGGTGCGCGGCCCCGACGCATTGGCGCTGCTGTCTCACCTCGGTGTCAATACCTTTGACAACTTCGCGGTGGACAGGGCCAAGCAGTTCGTCCCGTGCACGCCCGATGGCTACGTCATCGGCGACGTGATCCTGTTCCACCTCGGCGACGATGAGTTCAACATGGTGGGCCGCGCCCCGGTGCTCAACTGGGTCACGTTCCACGCCCAGACCGGCGGCTACGACGTCGATCTCGAGCGCGACGAGCGCAGCGCCATGCGGTCCGACGGCCGGCGGCGCTCCTATCGCTTCCAGCTCCAGGGACCGCGGGCGATGGAGGTCGTCGACGCCGTGCTCGGCCGCTCCTCGCCCGAGCTCAAGCTCTTCCACATGACCACGGTGCGCATCGCCGGCCGCGACGTCCGAGCCCTGCGCCACGGCATGGCCGGACAGCCGGGCTGGGAGCTGTTTGGCCCGTGGGAGGAGGAGGCGGCGGTTCGCGAGGCGCTGGTGGCCACCGGCGAGGAGTTCGGGCTACGCCTGGTCGGGGGGCGTGCTTACTCGTCAAACGCGCTGGAATCCGGCTGGATTCCGTCGCCGCTGCCGGGCATCTACACCGCCGACGCGCTCGCCGGCTACCGGCGCTGGCTGCCCGCCGCCGGCTATGAGGGCTCGGCGTCGATCGGCGGGAGCTTCTACTCCGATGACATCGAGGACTACTACTTCACGCCGTGGGACCTCGGGTACGGGCACCTCGTCAAGTTCGATCATGACTTCATCGGCCGCGCGGCGCTGGAGCAGATGGCGCGAGACGATGAGCACCGCGTCAAGGTCACCCTCGTGCTCGATGACGACGACGTGGCCCGCACCATGGGCACGATGTTCGGCCCCGGTGACCGCGCCAAGTTCATGGACTGGCCGTCGGCGGTCTATGCCATGCACCCCTTCGACAAGGTCCGCGTCAACGGCGGCACCGTCGGGGTCTCGACGTGGATCGGCTACAGCGCCAACGAGGGCAAGATGCTCACGCTGGCGGTGCTCGACGCCCAGCACGGCGAGCCGGGCACCGAGGTGACGCTCGTGTGGGGGGAGGAGGACGGCGGCTCGGGCAAGCCCACCGTCGAACGCCACGTCCAGACGGAACTGCGTGCGGTGGTGGCGCCCGTGCCCTACGTGGAGAGCGTGCGGCGCTCCTACGCGCCGCAGAGCTGGCGGGCGATCCCGTCCGCCAGCTCCCGGTAGACGTCGCGGATTTCGATCAGCGCACGGCGGCGGTGCGCCAGCCCTCGGCGTACTCCGTGCGCGCGGTCACCGAATACGGCACCGGGCTGACCACGGCGCGCACGTTGATCTGCTGGTGGGGCTGCACCGTCGTCTTGCGCGAGCCGCCGTTGGGCTCGCCCCACACCACCGTGACCTCGCTGCCGATCTCGACGTTGGGGTTGATCGTGGCCAGCGAGAGCGCACGCTTCTCGTTGGCGCTGTAGCCGCTGAACATCGAGTAGCCGATGACGTTGCCGTCGGGGTCCAGCACAGAGTCGAAGTTCGAGGACCCGTAGTTGGCGATCGGCAGGTCGAAGAACTGATACGGGTCGCCCTCCACGTCGAACAGCGAGGCGAAGATCTTGGCCATGTCCTCGCCGTCCCAGGCGAGGGTGACCTTGTGGCGCTGGGAGTCCGCGTCGATCTGCTCGAGCGCGTCGCGCCCGATGAAGTCGTGGTCGAACTTGACGAACGGCCCATACCCGAGCTGCCATGGGTTGGTGTAGTAGTCCTCGATGTCGTCAGAGACGAAGCTCCCGGCCACGGCGTTGGTGGCCTCGTAGCTGTCGGCGCCGAGCCACTCGCGGTAGCCCCGCAACTCCTCGCCGGTGTAGATGGCGGGCAGCGGCGAGGGGATCCAGCCTGACTCCAGGGTGTTGGAGGCGTAGGCACGGGCGCCGCATGGCTCCATGCCGAACTCCCGCCCGGCCTCGAGGATCGTGCCGCGGATCTCGTCATAGCTCTCATACGGGCCGAACAGCTCCAGGCCGGGGGCGCCGGCCATTCCGTGGCGCAGCGTGCGCACGCGCTGGCCGCCGACGTTCATCTCGGCCATGCGGAAGAACTTGAGCTGCTCCACCGGGCCACCGTTGACCTTCTCGATGACCTGCCACGCGTTCGGCCCCTGGATCTGAAAGCGCCAGTAGGCGCGGGTGACCGCCTTGCCGTAGGGGCGCGACGGCGAGCGGTCGTCCTTCTCGATCTCGACGTCATAGCCGCCAGTCTCGGCCTGGTAGGCCAGCCAGTTGGCCACCGGCGCGCGGCCGACCCACACGTACTCCTCCTCATCGAGGTGGAAGAGGATGCCGTCGCCGATGACATTCCCCGCCGGCGTGCAGGGGACGAACTGCTTGGCCATGTTGACCGGGAAGTTGGCGACGCTGTTGATGCCCGTGTCGGAGATGAGCTTGATCGCCCCGGGCCCGCGCATGAACAGGTTGGCCATGTGATGGGTCTGGTCGAAGAGGACCGCGGTCTCCCGCCAGGCGATCTGCTCGCGGCGCCAGTTGGTGAACTCGTAGGGAACGACCGGGTAGATATACGCGCCGATCTGCGAGTTGCGCAACAGTTCGACGGTGTTGCCCGAGGCGTCGAGGACCTCTTGCAGGTTGCTGGGTGTCATACGTCTCTCTCCTTTTGACTCAGGCGCTGCGGCCGGCGCTATGCCGACCCCTGCTCCGGCTCGGCGAGGCGCAGCGAAGGCGCCGCCGCCCGGGCGCGGTCGTCGCGCGCGTCGTCATGAGCGCGGTGCCACCGCCAGGTTTCGAGCAGCTGGTTGAACGTGAAGATGTGAACGCCCGCAATGTGGAGCTCTGGGTCATCGACCGTAACAGCGAGCTTCTCATAGAGATTGTCGGCTGTCGATCCTTTGGACAGGAGCGCACGGATCCCACGCTGCTTGCGCAGAAATGACAGTGACGGGCCGACTCCGATCCGCGCCGAGAGCTCGAGCAGCCTGGCGCGTGACACCTTGCCCGGGATCCCGATCAGCACCGGCAGCGTCATACGGGCGCTGCGCTGGCGCGCGACCCACGTCGCCAGGGCGTCGGGGTCGAAGCACATCTGCGTGACCACGTAGTCGGCGTGGCCGCTCTTGTCCGCCAGCGCCTGCTCCAGAACCTCGTCGTCGATGGCGGGATGGCCCTCGGGATACCCGGCGATGCCGATCGTCTGCGGCCTGAGCGGATGGTCAGCGAGCATCTCGATCAACTCGAATGCTGACGAGTAGGCGCCGAGCGGCGGATCGGCGTCCCCGCCGATGACGAACGCATCGTCGACGCCCGCCTGCGCCATCGCGGAGAGGAGCCGGTCGAGGTGATCGCGGCCTGTGACCATGCGCGCCGCCAGGTGGACGGTCACGTCGTGGCCGAGGTCGCGCAGGCCGGTGGCGACCTCGACGGTTCGATCGGGCCCGTGCTTGGGCGAGCACGTGACGGTGAGGCGCACGTTCTCGGGTAGGTGCGCGGCCTCCTCCAGGCTCCCCGCGAACGGGAGCACCTCAAAACGGGCAGCCGTGAGCGCAGGGGTGACGTTCTGTGTGTCCACCACCTGAAGCGTTGCGGACGCGACGGGCCCCCGTCACTCTCAAAGGGCCAGGTTTCTCCTACCGTTCGGGTGAGTGGGTTCAGCGATCGTCATCGGCGCCGGTCCGGGCATCGGCCTCTCCGTGGCCCAGCGGGTTGCCCGCGAGGGGCTACCCGTCGGGGTGATCGCGCGGGCCGACGCGACGGTCATGGCGGCGCTGGACGTCCTCGCGGGCCACAATGCGCACGGTGTCGTCGCCGACGCCACCGACGAGGTGGCGCTGCGCGGGGCACTCGACGAGATCGCCGATCGCCTCGGGCCGCCCGAGCTGCTCGTCTACAACGCCGCTCTCATCCGCGCCGACACGATCGGCGAGCTCAGCACGGCCCAGCACCTCGACGCGTGGGCCGTCAACGTCGTGGGCGCGATCACCGCTGCCGCGCACATGGCGCCCGGAATGGCGGCACGCGCACGGGGCACGATCGTGATCACCGGCGGCATGCCCGAGCCGGAGCCCGCCTATGTGAGCCTCTCGCTCGGCAAGGCCGGGGTCCGGACGCTCGTGGCGCTGCTGCACGGCACCTATGGCGACGCCGGGGTCCATGCGGCCAGCGTGACCGTCCTGGGCGAGGTCGCGCCCGGCACGGCGTTTGACCCCGACGACATCGCCGAGCACTACTGGCGGCTGCACACCCAGCCGCGGGCCGCCTGGGAGCACGAGATCGTCCACGGGCCCGCCGAGCACGGCCACCGCTGAGCGGATCCCCAGCGGCGCGTCACCGCGGCGGGCTGCCGGTCAAAGGTGGTCGGTCACCGGTGGAGAACCGGTTCTGGCGCATGTGCAGCACGGTCGAGATCGCGTAGAACAGCGTCATCAGCATCACGAAGAGGCCCAGGGCGATCCCGGCGCCGACGAAGAATGGCGGGGCGAGAAACAACGCCAGCAGGATGCCGGCTCCGATCGCGACGCCCGTGACGTTGGTCCACAGCACACACCCGACCAGCCCGATCGCCACCACTACGATCGACTCAATCCGGTGGTGCTCGACGAACTCGAGGCCCTCGATCTTTCCCGCGCCCAGGACGACGCCGACGATCAACCACGGCCAGCCGCGCTTGCGCTCACGTGTCGCCTGCGCCCCGCTACCGGGCTTCTCTAGCTCGGTCACATAGCGATGCTACCCAGGAGCGCCCCGCGTCGCCACCGGGCGCTCGCCGGGGTGTCAGGTGGTCTTGACCAGGCCGCCGTCGATGACCCAGCTGGCGCCGGTGACGTTGGCGGCCCGGGGTGAGGCGAGCAGAGCGACGATTGCGGCGACCTCGTCGGGCGTGGTGAAGCGCCCGGTCGGCATCCCGCTGACGGCCTGTGCGCGAATCGCGTCAGCGCCGGCCCCGGTGGCGCGGCCGATCGTCGCGGCCACGCCGTCGTCGCCGAGCCACAGGTCCGTGGCCACTGGACCCGGGGAGACGCTGGTGATGCGGATTCCCCCCGGGCCCAGCTCTTGGGACAGAGACTTCGCGACGTTGAGCAGCGCCGCCTTGGCAGCGCCGTAGTCGATGACGGCGCTGTCGGGCTCGAAGAACGCGTTGACCGAGGCGACGTTGACGATGACGCCGGCGCCCCGGGTGCTCATGTCCGTCACCGCCGCGCGCGTCGCACGCAGAGCGGAGAAGAAGTTGAGCTGCAGTGAGGTCTCGAAGTCCGCGTCGCTCAGGCTGAGGAACCCGTCCAGGCGCGGGTGCACGCCGCCGACGTTGTTGACCAGGATGTCGACCTGGCCATGTTCCTCGATGGCGCCGGCGACGAGGGCGGCCGGGCCCTCGGGGTCGACGAGATCGACGGCGACCGGGGTGACACGCTCCAGTCCGGTCAGGTTGTCGACGGTGCGGCTGCCGGCCACCACGAACGCGCCCTCGGCGGCGAGGGTCCTGGCGACGGCGAGGCCGATCCCCTTGCCGGCGCCGGTGACGACAGCGACCTTATCGGTGAGCTCCAGATCCATCGCGGCCTCCACTGTGTTCCCCTGGGCGCGCCTACGCGGGATGACTGTAGCTTCATCCCGGCCCCCGAATCAACCCACGGCGTCGGCGCCGATGACGCCCGACTGGTAGGCCAGCACGACTGCCTGGACGCGGTCGCGCAGGCCGAGCTTGGCGAGGATGTGTGTGACGTGGGTCTTCACGGTCGTCTCTGAGATGTAGAGCTCCGTGGCGATCTCCTGGTTGGAGAGACCGCTCGCGATGAGGCGCAGGATGTCGTGCTCGCGGGCGGTGAGGTCGTCGAGCTCCTTCGGTGGCGCGGGGTGCGCCGTGCGCACGAATTGCTTGATCACCCGCTTGGTGATCGCCGGGGAGAGCAGCGCGTCGCCGGCGGCGACGATCCGGATGGCCGCGATGAGCTGCTCGGGCGGATCGTCCTTGAGCACAAACCCGCTCGCCCCTGCCCCGAGGGCCTCGTAGACGTACTCATCGAGTCCGAAGGTGGTGAGGATCAAGATCCGCGCGCTCCCGTCGGCTGCGAGGATGCGCCGCGTGGCCTGCAGCCCGTCGAGCTCGGGCATCCGGATGTCCATGAGGATGACCGTTGGGTCGAACCGGCCGGCCTTGGCCACGGCCTCGAGTCCGGTGCTGGCCTCGGCCACGACGTCGATGTCGTCCTCGCCCGAGAGCAGCATCCGGAAGCCGGCGCGGACCATCGATTGATCGTCGGCGATGAGGACGCGGATGCTCATGCCCTGGTCACCGGGAGGCGGGTGCGGAGGGTGAAGCCGCCGGTACGCGTGGTGTCGGTGGCCATGTCGCCGCCGTAGAGCTTGACGCGCTCGCGGATCCCGATCAGCCCGTGGCCGTTCCCGTCGGGGGCGATGACGCCGGTGCCGTCGTCGCGTACCTCGATGCCGACTTCGTCGGGCGCATACCGGACCGTGACCTCGGCACGGCTGGCGCGGGCGTGTTTGAGCGCATTGGTGAGCCCCTCCTGGACGATCCGGTACGCGGACAGGTCGATCCCCTGGGGGAGCGGGAACGGCGTGCCCTCGACGTGGAGCTCCACCGGCAGCCCGGCGCGTCCCACCTCGTTGACCAGCGAGCTCAGCCCGTCCAGCCCGGGCTGGGGCGCGAGCTCCACTCCGTCCCCCTCGCGTCGCATCACCGCGAGGAGGCGGCGCATCTCGGTCAGCGCGGCACGACCCGCCTGCTCGACGCTGCGCAGCGCGTCGCGGTCCTCGCCGCGACCGTCAGGGAGCTTGTGCCGGACGGCGCCGACCTGGAGCACCATCACGCTCACCGCGTGGGCGACGATGTCGTGGAGCTCGCGCGCGATCCGCGCCCGTTCCTCGGCGACGGCGATGCGGGTCACCGTCTCACGCTCGCGCTCGGCCCGGCTGGCGCGGTGCTCAGCCGCCTGCGTCTGTTCGGCCTGCCCGCGGACGACGAAGCCAGCCAACCAGCAGATCCCGAACAGGATGGGGATGAAGACGAGCTGGCTCGCCGGATGGCCGGGCACGTTGTTGACGACGAGCGCGGCGCTGACGAGGACGATGGCCAGGCCGATCCGTGCCTGCCGGATCTCGGGGAGGTTTCCCAGCAGGAACGCCACCACCATCCCCAGCACGAAGACGCTCGTCGTGAACGTGAGCAGCAGCCCGTCCACGAAGGTGAGGCCGGTGGCCAGCACCCAGTACCCGGCCGCGCCCGCGAACGGAAACCGCCGGCGGGCCAGCAGCGGAACGAGCAGCGCGGCCAGCGCCGGCAGTGCGAACCACAGCGTTGACTGCGGCGCGCCCGGTGCGTCGCGGCTGACGATCACCTCCGCCATGCCCTCGAGCACGAGCAGCGCCAGCGGCACCTCCAGCCAGTACCTGCGTGCGAACTGCTCGATCCCGGTCACTCAGGTCAACGTACTCCACCCTCATGCACCCCGCCTCCTACTTGAGTAGGAGGACGGATCATCGGACGGTAGGAGGTCCGATGGGCCCTGCGGACGATGTCCGATCCCGGCCCGGACCGTAGCGTCGATGCATCGGCTTGACCCGCGCCATCAACGCGAAACGAGGGACCAGATGCTGCACGCCACGCTTCACCGCCGCACCGCCGCCGCGACCGCTGCGCCCGGCGCCGCCGTCATGCTCCGCGACGTTCGCAAGGTCCACGGCCGAGGCGACGGGGCGGTCGTCGCGCTCGACGGCGTCAGCGCCGGGATCGCGCCCGGTTCGTTCACGGCGCTGATGGGCCCATCGGGCTCGGGCAAGAGCACGTTTCTCAATGTGGCCGCAGGGCTTGACCGGCCCACCTCGGGGACCGTCGCCCTTGGTGACACCGATCTCGCCGGGCTGAGCGAGCGGAGGTTGACGATCCTGCGCCGAGAGCGCATCGGGTTCGTGTTCCAGGCCTTCAACCTGCTGCCGTCGCTGACCGTGGCTCAGAACATCGCGCTGCCGCTGCGCCTGGACGGCCGGCGCCCTCGGCGATCGACGGTGCGCGAGGTCGCCGCACGGGTCGGATTGGATCGCCGCTTGCGCCACCGTCCCTCGCAGCTGTCGGGTGGCCAGCAGCAGCGGGTGGCGATCGCGCGCGCGCTCGTCACCAGGCCGGAGGTGGTGTTCGCCGACGAGCCAACCGGGGCGCTGGACACGCACACCGGCCGGGAGGTGCTGGGCCTCCTGCGCCAGGTCGTCGATGACGACGGCCACACCGTGGTGATGGTCACCCACGACCCAGTGGCCGCGGCGCATGCCGACCAGGTCATCATGCTCGCCGACGGGCGGGTGGTCGGGACACTCGATGCTCCGACGGCCGACGACGTCGCCGAGCGCCTCGCGCATCTGGGGGCCTGAGCCATGTTGCGCATCGCCATCCTCAGCGCCCGCGGCCGCCTCGGCACGTTTGTCGGAGCCCTGGTCGCCCTCTTCGCTGCCTCTGTCCTGGCCATGGCCTGGGGCATGCAGTTCGAGGCGGTGCTCCGTGCCGCTCCGCCCGTCGAGCGCTACGCCGGGGCGGCCGCGGTCGTCACTGGCGAGCAGCAGGTTGGCCCTGATCGCGACGTGCTGCTCTCCGAGCGTGCCCGGGTGAGCACTGGGCTCGTGTCCCAACTCGCCGCCGTTCCCGGCGTGCGGGCGGCAATCGGCGATGTGTCGGTGCCCGCCGCGCTCGGGCGGCGTCCCGCGGTCGCCCACGGATGGAGCAGCGCCGCCCTGACGCCCTACGTGCTGAGTGCCGGGCGCCCCCCGGCCCGGCCGGGCGAGGTCGTCACCGGCTATCGCGCTCGGCTCGGCGCCCGGCTGCCCCTCGCCGCGAACGGACCGGTCCACACGGTCACGGTCGTCGGCGTCGCCCGCCCCCGGCACCCCGTCGCGCGCCAGGCGTCGATCTTCCTCACCGACGCCGAGGTGACACAACTGGCCGGGCACCCCGGTCGCGTGGATGCCATCGGCGTCCTCGCGGGCCCCGGGTTTGACGTCTCGCGGGTCCGCGCCGCCACCAGTGGCGCGGATGCGGGGGACGCGGTCGTGCTGAGCGGCGCCGCGCGCGGAGAGGCCGAGTACCCCGAGCTCCGGCAGGCGCGCACCACTCTGATCCCGGTCAGCGCGGCCTTCGGCGGGCTGGCGATCTTCATCGCCATGTTCGTCGTCGCCGGCACCCTGGGTCTCTCGATCCAGCAGCGTGAGCGCGAGATCGCGCTCCTGCGCGCGGTGGCCGCCACCCCCGGTCAGATCCGCCGCATGATCGCGTGGGAGGCGATAGTCGTTGCCCTGATCGGCTCGGCCGCCGGCATCTGGCCTGGCGCCGTGCTCGGCCAGGCGCTCGGACACGCCCTCGTGCGCCACGGCATCGCGCCCGACAACGTCTCCGTGCATGCGGACTGGATGCCCGCCGCCGCTGCCATCGCCGCCGGCCTCGCCACCGCTCTGCTGGCGGTCCTGGCCGCCGGCCGTCGTGCCGCTCGCGTGGCGCCGACGATCGCCCTCACCGACGCGGCGGTCGAGCCGCGCCTGTTGGGCCCCGGACGCCTGATCGGGGGGCTTCTCGCCCTGGCCGGCGCCGTGCCGCTGTTCGCCGTGTCCACCACCACGGGCACCCCGGAGACCGCTGCGGCGACCTCCGAGTTGACGGCGATCTGCCTCGTGGTCGCGGTTGGCTTCTTCGGACCGGTCGTGGCTCGCGTCGCCGCGCGGCTGCTGGCGCCGGCGCTCGGCGCTGTCGCTCCCGTGGGCGGCTTCCTCGCCTCCGCCAACCTCGGGACGGCGACGCGCCGCTTCTCGTCGGCCATCACTCCCCTGGTGCTCACCGTCGCGATGAGCTGCACCCTGCTGTTCAGTACCACGACCATCGACCACGCCACCGCTCGGCAACGGCACGCCGGCCTGACGGGTCAGCTCGCCCTCACCAGCTCCGGCCCCGGATTGCCGGGCGCGGCGCTGGCCGCCGTGCGCGACACGGCCGGCGTCCAGTCGGCGGTGGCGTTGACGCCCACGACGCTGGGTCCGAGCCTGGGCGCGTCCGATGATGTGATGCCGGCGCAGATTCTCAGCGGAGGCGACGGCGGCGGCCTCGATGTCGGCGTCGCCGCGGGCTCCCTGGCCGCCCTGCACGGCGACGCGATCGCGCTCGGCCGTCATCGCGCGCAGTCCGCGCACGCGCACGTCGGAGACCACGTTGCGCTCATGCTCGGCGACGGCACGCGCACCCACGCGACCGTCGTGGCCATCTACCGGCGCGACCTGGCCTTCGGCGACGCCCTGCTGGCCCCGGAGCTCGCCGCGCGCCACCAGACCAGCCCGCTGCTGTCAGAGATCCTCGTCCAGGCCGCGCACCCGGCGGCGGTGGCACGCCGCCTGCACGCGCTTGGCGCCCGCTACCCCGGGCTGCGGGTCAGCGACCGGGGGTCCCTGGCCACCGCCGGCGACGCCGACCGCGAGATGAACCGCTGGCTGGGCCCGCTGTTCGTGGCCATGATCTTTGCCTTCACCTCCGTCGCCGTCCTCAACACCCTGACGATGATCGCGCTACGGCGCGGCCGCGAACTGGCGCTCCTGCGCCTCGTCGGCGCCACGCGGCGTCAGGTCCGGTCGATGGCACGCTGGGAGGCGGCGCTGATCATTGTCGTGGGCCTCGGCGGCGGGCTCGCCATCGCCGCCACCGCGCTGCTCCCGCTCAGCCACGCGCTGACCGGGGGCCTGCGTCCCTACGTCCCCGCGCGCCCGCTGGCCGCGATCCTCGGCGTCTCCGCTCTCCTGGCCCTCGTCGCCCTGGCGCTACCCACGCGCCGCGCGCTGCGGGGCCGGCCGGTGGAGATGATGGGGGTGCGGGAGTAGCGGCCCGGATGTCGCCAGGCGGTTACTGGAGTAAGGCAATCGAGATGGCTGATTTGCTGTTGTGGGCGGGTCTGTTTAGACTCGCGACCCACATAGCCGAACCGCCCCGGATCAGCCGCGGCGGGCGGGGGACCCAAGTCGTATGGGGCGAATCAGCCGGTGTTCCGGCTGTAGCGATCACCAAATCAGATCGCGAGCCCGTCAGCTAACTCCGTAGGCGCAAATGCGAGGGAGTTGACGATGACGCCGCAGGGAGACACGCCCGCATTGACGCGGGCCGGTCGGGGGGCGGACGATCTGGTCACGTTGTTCGATGGTTGCTGGGCCGGCGACGCACAGGCTCGGGAGTCGATCATCTTGAAGTTCCTACCGTTGGCGCGCGCGATGGCTCGTCGGTACGACGGTCGGGGTGAGCCGCTCGATGACCTGTCGCAGGTCGCCAGCATCGGCCTGATCAAGGCGGTTGACCGGTGCGCGCCTGGCCGGGTGAATGCCTTTCCCACCTACGCGGGGGAGATGATCCTGGGAGAGATACGGCGCCATTTTCGTGACGCCACTTGGCGCGTGCACGTCCCGCGTTCGCTGAGGGACCGCGCCCATCGCGTCGCCCAGGCCGACAGGACAATCGCGGCGCCGTCCGAAGCGCGAGCGCGGACCGATGCGATCGCCAAGTCCCTCGATCTCGACCCAACGGACGTTGCCGAGGCGCGGGAGGTGTGGACCGCTTACCGTGCCGATTCGCTCGACGCGACAACGCCATCCCGGGAGGGCCTCCGGGTCGCATCTTCAAAGCGCGTCGCGGTCACCGGCTCGGAATACGAGCGTGCCGAGCTGTCAATTGGGATTGCGCGCGCGCTTCGTGGGCTGGCCCGCCGCGACCAGACCGTGCTGCTGTTGCGTCTGTGCTGCGATCTCACGCAGCGCGAAATTGCCGCAGTGGTCGGCGTCTCCCAGATGCAGATCTCAAGGATCCTTCACGGCAACCACGTGGCCGTCGCCGCCGCCTGTGGCCTCGGCGACGTGTAATCAGGCGTCCGCATAGACCGCCATCTCGAAGCCGGCGAGGCTCTCCAGCATCGCCTCGTCGAACATCGGGACGAGCTGCGTCAATACGGCGCCGGCCACGCCGCTGCCGCGGTCGATCCAGAAGTGGGTGTTGAGCACGCCCGACCAGAACCCCGAGCCCTGCCGGCGCATGCCGGGGATGTCCTCGAGCATGAGCTGGAAGCCGAAGCCCCAGGTCTGGCGAAACGGCAACGCCACCACGTCGTTCACCAGCCACGGGGCCTGCGTGGGGATGAGGTCGGGGAGGGGCAGTCCGTTGAGCTGGTCGGAGAAGGCGAGGTCGACGGACTCCGCGCTCAACACCCGCGCGCCGTCAAGCTCGCCGCCGCGCAGCATGGCGCGCATGAAGCGGCCGTAATCGCCCGCTGTGGAGTACAGGCCGTGTCCGCCGGCGAAGAACTCCGGGTCCTCCACCCATTCGCGCTCGCTCACCACCACGCCGCCGCCTTCGCCCCGCTCGTGCAGGGTCATGAGCCGCCCAAGCTCCTGCGGACCGGGGGAGAAGGTGGTGTTGGTCATCCCGAGCGGGCCCAACACCTGCTCGCCCAGGTACGCGGCCAGGTCCTGGCCCGTGATCGTCTCGATCACGCGCCCGAGCCAGTCGATGCTCGTCCCGTACTCCCAGCGCGTGCCCGGGTCCGACATCAGCGGGGCGTTGAGCGCCCCGAGCTTGCTATCGATGATGTCGGGCAGACCGGTGAGCTCCTGGTAGCGGGCCAGGTTCGCGTTGCCAAACCAGTAGGCACACCCGGAGGTGTGGGTGAGCAGGTGGCGAATCGTGGCCGCGGCACGCGCTGGACGCAGCACGGGCGTGTCGCCGTCGAAGCCATCGAGCACCTGAAGCTCGGCGAAGGCCGGCACGATCGAGGCGACCTCGTCGTCGAGCCCCAGCCGTCCGGACTCGACCAGCGCCAGTGCGCCCACGGTCACCAGCGGCTTGGTCATCGAGGCGATCCGGAACAGGGTGTCGGGTGTCATCGGGCGGTCCTCGCCCGCGGTCGCGCTCCCAGCCGCGCCGAGGTAGCGCTCGCCGTCGGGGTCGACCACCACCGCGCAGATCCCCGCGGCGATCTCTCGCGTCACGGCGTCTGACAGCACCGCACCCACCTGCCCGGCAAGCCGGTCGTCACCAATCATGTTCCCTCCTCCTCGATCGCGGCTGCTGACTCTATCCCTCCCATTGCCCCAACACCGTCAGTAACGCCGCATTGATCGCCACTGCGGCCGCGAGCACGATGGCGACGAGCACGGACACGACGCCGTGGCCGACCGTCCCACCCGATCACGCCAGCGCGGCGAATGCCGCGAGCTCCAGCACGAACTTCAGACCGAGGTTGACCGCCTTGAGGACTGCCACGCCGCCTATTTCACTCCGAAGTGCCCACTGGGGAGCGCAGGCGCTGAATCCTCGCTTGACTTTGTGGCGCAAACCGTAGTAACGTTTGCGGCGCAAACTTAAACGCAGGAGGGGGTTGGGCCATGAACGGAACACGTGACATCGACGACGCGGCGACGGCTGACCCGGGGGGTGGACTCGATCCCCGCGAGGCGGCGAGGCTGCTCGATGAGACGACGCGCCGGGCAGAGCATCGGTTTGCCCTCACCTCACCACAGCTATCCGCGATCGGGGCGACCGTCGCCCTGGTCTGCTTCGGGACGCTGTGGCTCTCGGTTCGCGGACAGCATCCGTACGTGGGGCCCACGGTCACGGGCCTGGTGGTGACGTACGGCATCCTGGCCTGCTGGATCGCCATGGCGGTCACCTTCCGCCGACGAGCGATGTCCGGGGTCAGTGGGCGCTCGGCTCGACAGCAGCGCGCGTTTGGCGCCGCGATCGTGGTGGGGCTGGTCGCGGTGTCGGTGTATCAGGGCGTGCTGCACCACGACGGGGTGAGCAACGCGATCGTGTACGGGACATACCCACCGACGGCGCAGCTCATCGTGCTCGGTGCCGTGGCGGCCGCCTTTCAGGGTGCGCGTGAGGACTGGGCCGGCTTGGGGATCGCCATGGCGGTCGTGCTGGTGGGAACCGCCAGCGCGTTCGCGGGCCCGCGCGGAGTGTGGCTGAGCGACGGAATTGGGATTGGCGTTGTCGTGCTCGGATATGGCGCGGTCCAGGCATGGTTGCAGCGCCGGTGAGCCTCGACACGCTGGACCCTCTGATCCACGTCCCGGCGCGGCTGCAGATCGTCGCGACGCTGGCCGCGCTGCCGGACGGGGATGCGCTCTCGTTCACCCGTCTGCAGGACATGATCGGGCTGACGCCGGGCAACCTCATCACGCACCTGCGAAAACTCGAGGACGCCGGCTACGTCGCCACCGAAAAGACGGGCAATGGGCCGGCGTCACGCACGTCGGCGGCGCTCACCCACCGGGGGCGCGCAGCGCTGGAGAGCTACACCGCGACGCTCCGCGGAATGCTCAACGGGCTCTGAGCCTCGCCAGCCGTGGATGCACGCCGGTCTGAACGAACGCGATCAGGCCAGGGCGACCTCGACCTCCTCGGCCATCGCCGTGGATGAAATCACCCCGGATGCGGTGTACGCCCCAGGTCACCCCGCTTGACGCACGCGTCGCCGGCCCGGTACGGTAATCGCCGGCCGCCGGAATGACGGCCACGTAGAGAGGGCGATTGCACAGATGCTCAGGCGGGCGCGCCGTGTGCTCATCGGGACGGCCATAGCGACCTCGATCGCAGCCATCGCAGGCTGGGGTGGCTTCGTCGCGCTTCAGGAGTCCGCCGCCGCGACGCCGGGTCTGGTGGCGGCCTTCGGGTTCGACGAGGGGTCGGGGACGACGCTGACCGACGCGACGGGCAACGGGCACAACGGCACGATCACGAGCCCGGCTTGGTCGACGGCGGGGAAGTACGGCAAGGCCCTGCAGTTCAATGGGACCAGTTCGGTGGTGAC
>DASXDW010000042.1:0-54756 GCA_036490435.1 Solirubrobacteraceae bacterium | reverse complement strand
ATGCCGGCCAGCCACCATGCCAGCCGGTGTGACCGGGAGGAGCCGCCGGGACCCTCGTCCCCCGCTCCGCCGCCCCGCAGCGAGTCCGTGCTGATCGATGAGCCTGGCATGTGTCTGGTGTGTCAGCGTGGTGTGTCAGCGCGCAACGGCGCGACCGCCCCGGGAACCTAACGGGGCCCCGAGCGCGCGGTTGTTACCAACTCGTGGCCAAGGCGTGAACAGGATGGACACGAGTGTGTGACGCCAGGTTCACATCAGCGCGGCGCGCACCAAAGAGGATGCCGCTGTCGCCACGAGGGCGGCCGTGGCACACACCATGCTGCCGCCCGCCAACTGAGCAAAGGAGCTCACTTGCACGTCCGCAAGAAACTCATCGCTGCGGTGGTCGGCGCGGCCGCCATCGGGGCATCAGCGATCGGTCTCTCGGTGTCCACGGCAAGCTCGCCAACTCCGGACCCAGCGACCGTCGCCACCGCCACGCCGATCAAGCACATGGTGGTGCTGTTTGACGAGAACATCTCGTTCGACCACTACTTCGGGACCTACCCGTTCGCGACCAACCCGCCCGGGGAGCCGCAGTTCCACGCGGCGCCGGGAACGCCAACCGTCAACGGCCTCAACGACGCCCTGCTGACGGCCAACCCGAACGTCAACGACCCGCAGCGTCTGGACCCGAGCCAGGCTCTCACGTGCGACCAGAACCACGGCTACTCGGCCGAGCAGAGCGCGTTCGACAGCGGGCTGATGGACAAGTTCGTCCAGGACACCACCGGCTCCGGCTGCCTGCCGGCGGGTGGCGGCCAGTCCACCTTCCCCAACCAGGGCAACTACGGCCCCAACGGGATCGTCATGGACTACTACGACGGCAACACCGTCACGGCGCTGTGGAACTACGCCCAGCACTACACGCTGAACGACAACTCCTACAGCACCCAGTTCGGTCCGTCCTCGCCAGGCGCGATCAACGTGGTCAGCGGCCAGACCAACGGCGCCACCGCCCACGGCGGCACCACCGGCAACATCGTCAACAACACCATGATCGGCGATGCCGAGCCGCTGTTTGACCAGTGCTCGAACGCGTCGACGGCGCTCAACCCCGACGGCACCCCGGGCGGAGTGACCGCCTCGATGTCAGGGCAGAACATCGGCGACCTGCTCAACCGCAAGAGTCTCACCTGGGGCTGGTTCCAGGGTGGGTTCACACCGTCGGCGATCACCGCCGGCCGGGCGATCTGCGGCACGTCGCACAACAACATCGGCAACTCGCCGTCGGCTGACTACTCGGAGCACCACGAGCCGTTCCAGTACTACGCCGACACCTCCAACCCGGACCACGTGTCCCCGACATCCGTGTCGCAGGTCGGCATCAGCGACCCGGCGGGCACCTCGGCCACCTCGGCGGTCAACCATCAGTACGACCTGTCGTGGTTCAACGCCGCGGTCAAGAACGGCAACATGCCGTCGGTGTCCTACCTGAAGGCACCGGAATACCAGGACGGCCACGCCGGCTACTCCGACCCGCTCGACGAGCAGCGTTTCCTGGTCGATGAGATCAACATGATCGAGCAGTCCAAGGACTGGTCGAGCACGGCGATCGTCATCGCCTACGACGACTCAGACGGTTGGTACGACCACCAGATCGGACCGATCATCCGCCAGTCGCAGGACACGGCCGACACCCTCAACGGACCCGGCAAATGTGGGTCCACCACGACCCCGCCGGCCCAGAACGACCGATGCGGCGTCGGCCCGCGCCAGCCGCTGCTGGTCATCTCACCGTGGGCGAAGCAGAACTACGTCGACAACACGTTCACCGACCAGGCGTCCGTCCCTCGCTTCATCGAGGAGAACTGGGGCCTGGGTCAGATCGGTAACGAGTCCGCCGACTCGGCGGCCGGCACGCTGATGAACGCGTTCGACTTCAACCAGAAGTCCGGACACGCTCCGGCGGTCATCCTCAACGACCAGACCGGCGAGGTCACCAAGGTGATCGGACCCGATGGGCAGAGCTCGAGCCCGTCGCAGTCACCGCCTCCGGCGGGAAGCAGCGGCTCGATGGGAGGCTCGTCCTCGAGCGGCTCGTCCTCGAGCGGCTCCTCGTCGAGCGGTCACGGTTCGCACAAGGTGACCGTGGTCAAGCTGCCCAACGTGTCCTGCAGCCACGCCGCGGGCAAGCACTCGCTGGTGCTGACCTGCACCACGCGGGGCGGCTCGAAGGTCCAGACGCTGATCCGCGCCCGCCTCTACCAGGGCAAGAAGCTGGTCGGCAACCGGGCCGGGTTGGTCAAGCACAACCGGGTCAAGCTCACGCTGTCCCTTGGTCGCCAGTCACGCGGCGGCCGGTACACGATCCGCCTGTCGATCGATGCGGCAGGACGCGTCGGGTCCCAGACCCGCTACGTCCGCGTTCGCTAGCGGCGTATCGCAGCTGAGCAGCTGAGGCGCGGGGCCCGGCACATGCGCCGGGCCCCGCGGCGTTTAAGGGTCGGGCGGCGGGAGCGGTTTGGGCGGCCGCGGCGATCGCAAATCGCGACATTTTTATGCGGATCACGGAAAAATCTCGCAAAGCGCCGCCGCCAACACCATTCACAAACAAGCCTTCTCAGCGCACCCACCCGGTGGTAGCGTCGGCCGCATGGGAGAACGCACAGAGCACACACCGGGAACCTTCAGCTGGACGGACCTGAACACCACCGACCAGGGGGCGGCCAAGGCCTTCTACTCGGGCCTGTTCGGGTGGGACTTCGAGGACATGCCCGCCGGCGAGGGCGTCGTGTACTCGATGGCGGCGATCGACGGCAAGTGGGTCGGCGCGGTCTCACCCCAGCCCCAGCAGCAGCGCGACGCGGGCGTGCCGCCCGCCTGGAACTCGTACATCACGGTGGCCGACGCCGACGCCACCGCGGCCAAGGCGGCCGAACTGGGCGCCGACGTCCACGCGCCTCCGTTCGACGTCATGGAGGCCGGTCGCATGGCGGTCATCCAGGATCCTCAGGGCGCCTGGTTCCTCATCTGGCAGCCCAACCAGCATCAAGGCGCGGGGCTCGTCAACGCTCCCGGCGCCCTGTGCTGGAACGAGCTCGGCTCGCCGGACCTCGACGGCTCCGCGGCGTTCTACGGTGGCCTCTTCGGCTGGGGCACCAGCCCGATGGAGGGCGGCGAGATGCCCTACCTGGTGATCGACAACGGCGGTCGCTCCAACGGCGGCATCCGCCCGCCGATGCCGCCCGGCACCCCGCCGTTCTGGCTCGTCTACTTCGCCACCGACGACCTCGACGCCACCCTGGCGAAGGTCTCCGAGCTGGGCGGGAACGTGCTGATGGGCAACACCGACATCGGGATCGCCCACATCGGCGTAGTCCAGGATCCCCAGGGCGCCGTGTTCGCGCTCTACACGGGGCGCCTCGACGACTGACTGCGGCCTGCGGCCCAGGCCGTTCGGCATACTCGGCCCCGTGCGTAGGCGCCGCATCATCACGCTCGCGCTGACGGCTCTGACGGCGCTCGCGGCGCTGGCCGCCGCCGGCTGTGCGGGACAGTCGTCGCACAGCTCCACCACCACGGCGGCGAGCTCGGCCGCCCCACTCCCGCAGGGCCATCCCCAGGTGATCCAGCCGGTGGCCGGTGCCGCGGCCAAGGTGGATCCGGCGTCGGCGCCTGCCTCGGCGGGCGTGAGTGTCGATGTCGCCAGTACGCCGTCCTCTCTGCCGCGGCCCCTGTCGGTGGTCGACATCCGCAAGGAACTGGCCCAGAGCGGGATGACCGGCTCCACCACCCAGGCCACGCTCACCCCCGACGGGCTGGCCGTGGCCCCCATCGGCGCGCCCACTGCGGTCCAGGCGGTGATTGCCGCCGGCAACCAGATCGCGCACCTGCCCTACCGCTACGGCGGCGGGCACATGACCTACGAGGACACCGCGTATGACTGCTCGGGCTCGATCAGCTACGCGTTCGCCGCCGCGCACCTGCTCGACCGCACCGTCGTCTCGGGCGACCTCGAGCGCTGGGGCCAACCCGGGCCGGGCAAGTGGATCACCGTGTTCGCCAACGCCGGGCATACCTTCATGTACGTCGCGGGGCTGCGCTTCGACACCGTGGCGCTGGCCGAGACCGGCTCGCGGTGGTCAGACCGACCGGCCGACGAGCCGGACCTCAAGACCTTCTCGGTCCGCCACCCGGCTGGCCTCTGACCGGTCGCTCCCGGGGGTCTACGCAGCGAATTTGGCTCACCGAACCGTCCGGGGGCGTCTTTATCGTCGTCCGCGATCATGCAGGTTCGAGAGCTTCGGGAAGGGAGCCGGGTCGCAGGGGTGCTCCTCCTGCGATCCCTTGATGTGCGCCGCCGGCGTGAGGGCGAGGAGTACCTCAAGCTCACCCTCAGCAACCGCACGGGGGTCGTGCCGGCCGTGGTGCTCGACAACGTTGCGGCCGCGCGCGCGGTGTGCCGCAGCGGCGAGCCGGTGCATGTCGCCGGAGCGTTCTCAGTACACCCGTCGCACGGCGGGCGGCTCGTCGTGGAGGCCATCCGCCGCGCCGATCCCGGCGAGTACGACTCCGAGGCGCTGCTCGACGGGCCCACGCGACCGGTCGAGCAGATGGAGGCCGACCTGCGCGAGCTCGTCGCCACGGTCCAGGATCTGCACCTGCACGGTCTGCTGGACGCGCTCTTTGCCCAGGACGCGCCCACCTGGCGGCATTTCCGCGACGCGCCCGCCGCCAAGCATTACCACCAGGCCTACCGCCACGGGCTGCTCGAGCACTCGCTCACCGTCGCCCAGGCGGTGAGCGCCATCTCGGCGACGTTCCCGGGGATCGACCGCGATGTCGCGGTCACCGGCGCGCTTCTGCACGACATCGGCAAGCTGGACGCCTACGAGGTGCGCGACGGCGCCATCGAGATGTCCGATCAGGGTCGCCTCTATGGCGAGATCCCGCTCGGGTACTACCGGGTGCGAAGCCTGATCGAGAGCCAGGATGATTTCCCCGCGCAGACCGCTCAGGCGCTGCTGCACATCATCCTGAGCCACCACGGCTCGCTGGAGCACGGCAGCCCGGTGATCCCATGCACGCGCGAGGCGACCCTCGTGCACATGGCCGACAACCTCGGCGGCCGGCTGGGCAGCTTCGATCGCATCGAGCGGGCACTCCCCGCCGGCGCGCAGTGGTCGTCGTGGGACAAGGGGATCGGCGGCGGCGCCTATTTCGCCGCCCCGGCGGTCGCCGCGGACCAGCGGCGCGCGGCCTGATCAGGCGTCAGCGCAGGCGCCTCTCGACAACCGTTCGGGCACACCTGTGACGGGCTGTGCCAAAAGTGCGCAAATTCCGTGTGATGGCGCCCGGGCAGGTTCACCGCCCCCGGCCCCCGGCTAGAGTTGCTGCGGGGATGGCCAAGGACACCGAGAAACTGATCCGTCAGCTCTCGTTGATCTCGTACCTGATGGCCGAGCGACGCCCGGTCACGGCGCCGGAGATCAGGCGCGACGTCGAGGGCTACAGCGTCATGAACGAGGACGCGTTCGCCCGGCGCTTCTACGCCGATCGCTCCGAGCTGGAGGCGCTGGGAATCGCGCTCTCGGTGGAGAAGCCGGTCGACGGCCTGGTGGAGCAGGAGAACTACTCGCTGCCCCCCGAGAACTTCCACCTCCCCCCGATCGCCTTCACCGACGAGGAGCTGGCGGCGCTCCGTACCGCGCTGCAGTTGCTCGACGGGGAGTTCGCCTACGCCGAGCCGCTGCGTCTGGCGCTCCAGCAGATCTCCTGGGGACGGCCCAGCCCGTTGTCGACACCGGTGCAGAGCACGGTGGCGCTGGGGATCACCGGCTCGGCGGGCGGCCACGACGTCTCCCAGCGGCTGGCCAAGATCGAGACCGCCATCTTCCGCCGCAAGACGATCGTCTTCGAGTACCACACGATGGAGCGCGACGACATCGGTACGCGCCGCGTCGACCCCTACCAGCTGCTCTACCAGGGCGGCCAGTTCTACGTGGTGGGCCGCTCGCACGAGCGCGACGCGATCCGGGTCTTCCGCCTGTCGCGCATCCAGGGCAAGGTCGGCTATGCCACGAAGGCGGAGCACGACTTCCAGCGCCCCGACAACTTCGACCCGCGCGGCTACGCCAACCGGATCGACTGGCAGTTCGGCGAGCCGGTGGGCAGCGCCGAGGTCTGGATCGGCAGCCGCATCGCCTGGCAGATCGAGCGTCACTTCGGCCGCTATGGCGAGATCCGTCCCGCCGGCGACGACGACGTGCTGTTCGTCACCGCCTACGCCAACGCGCGCCAGCTCATCGCCTGGGTGCTGGGCCTGGGCGAGAACGCGCGCGTCGTCGGCCCCCCCGAACTGGTGGACGAACTGCGCGAGCGCGTCGGGGTTCTCGTCGAGCGCCACTCCGGCGAGCCCCAGGTCGCCGACGTCGTGGCCGCGCCGGCCGGTGGCGAGGAGACCGACGAGACCAGCCCCGCACGCGACGGTGACAACGGCGCCCGCTCGACCCGCGCTCGCGGCGACGGCGAGGACGCCAACGGACACCGGGCCGATACCGCCATCCGTCCCGAGCGCTTCGCACGGCTTGTGACGCTGGCCAGCATCCTCATCGACGCCGGCCGCGCCGGCCGCATGCTCGACGCCAAGGAGTTGTGCGCGTCGCTGAAGGTCACAGACCAGGAGCTGCGCGAGGACATCGCGGTCCTCAATGTCGTCAACTTCGGCGCGGGCACATACGTGCTCTACGCCGAGATCCATCCCGACGATTCGATCGAGGTCGACCCCGAGCCTTACGGCGACTCCTTCGCGCGGCCCGCGCGGCTGCTCCCGGTCGAGGCCAAAGCGCTCATCGCGGCTATCGACCTCATCGGGGAGCACATTCCCGAGGGGTCGCTGGCCTCCGTGCGCCAGAAGATCGTGGCCGCGCTGGGCGACGACCCGGTGCATGAGGGCCTCCAGTTCGCCGCGCCGGGCGGCGACAACGTCGAGATCGCCGGCGTCGTATCCAGCGCGATCGCGCGCCGGCGGATGCTGACCTTCGAGTACTACAAGTCCAACGAGGACGAGTTCACCAGCCGCCGGGTCGAGCCCTACGCGCTGATCAACGGCCGCGAGGGCTGGTATCTGGCCAGCTTTGATCCCACCCGCGACAGCGTTCGCCACTTCCGGCTGGACCGCATCAAGTCCGCCACGGTGACCGATGAGGGGTTCGAGGCCCGCCCCGATGTCGATCCCGCCGCCGATGTCGACGGGTGGCCCAGGACGGGCGAGGTCCCCGCCTCCAGTCGCGCCCGCGTCTGGATCTCCCCCGAGCGCGCGCGCTGGGCCCGCGAGGAGCGTCAGGTCGTCTCCGAACTCCAGGACGGCGCGCTGATCGTTGAGCTGGGCTTCGCCGGGGTGGACTGGCTGGTTCGCGAGACCCTCAAGGAGGCCGGCGACGCCGTCGTGCTCGCGCCCGCCGACGCCCGTGAGGCGGTGCGCCACGCCGCCGAGGCCATCGGCGCCGGGGCGCAGCTCGTCTCCTAGCCCCGCTCGGGGACCCGGTCCGCCAGCGCCCACTGCACCCTCCCTCGCACCAACTAAACTTATAAGTTTACTTGTCTAATCGTCGCGGCCAGATCCAGATGTCCGAGGCGGAGGTGCGTGCGTTCGTCGATGAGCAGCGCACGCTCACCTGCGCCACCAACGGCGTGCGCGGCTGGCCGCACCTGATGCCGCTCTGGTTCGTCGTGCGTGGCCCGGACATCTGGGCGTGGACCTTCGCCAAGTCCCAGAAGGTCCGCAACCTGGAGCGCGACCCGAGGGCGACGCTGCAGATCGAGACCGGCGAGAGCTATGACCAACTGCGCGGCGTCATGCTCGAGGCCACGGTGCAACTGCACCCCGACACCGATTCGGTGGCCGCCCTGGGCGCCGAGATCATGGCTCGCTACAGCGGCGGATCCACCAATGCCGGAATCGACGATGCCATCCTGGCCCAGGCGCGCAAGCGCGTCGGAATGCAGTTCGTCGTTCAGCGCGTGGCCAGCTGGGACCACCGCAAACTCGCCGGCACCTACTAGTGGGTCTCCCGCTAGCAGCCGCTCCGAGATGACCGTAGCCCCGGCCACCCATTACATTTGCGCACCATGCCTGCACTGAAGGGCCTCATCCTGTCCGGCGGCAAGGGCACCCGCCTGCGGCCGATCACGCACACCAGCGCCAAGCAGCTGGTGCCGGTCGCCAACCGGCCCGTGCTCTTCTACGCCATCCAGGCGATGGCCGACGCCGGGATCGACGAGGTGGGGATCATCATCGCCCCCGAGACAGGCGACGAGATCCGCGAAGTGACCGGGGACGGCGACCGCTTCGGGGTGCGGATCACCTACATCCTTCAGGACGAGCCTGCCGGGCTCGCCCACGCCGTGCTCACCGCCGAGCCCTTCCTGGGCGACGCGCCCTTCGTCATGTACCTGGGCGACAACCTGCTCCAGGGCGGCATCGGTGATCTGGTGCGCGCCTTCAACACCCACTCGCCCGACGCGCTCATCCTCCTCACCGAGGTGGCCGATCCGGAGCACTACGGCGTAGCCGAGCTCCAGGACGGCGTCGTCGTTCGGCTCGTGGAGAAGCCCAAGGAGCCGCGGACCAACCTGGCCCTGGTCGGGGTCTACATGTTCACGCCGGCGGTCCACGCTGCGGCGCGGGCCATCTCGCCATCAGCCCGCGGCGAGCTGGAGATCACCGATGCGATCCAGCACCTCGTCGACAGCGGCATGCGTGTCGATCCCCACATCGTGGAGGGGTGGTGGAAGGACACCGGCCGCCTGGAGGACATGCTGGCCGCCAACCGCCTCGTCCTGGACACGATCACCACGCGCGTGGACGGCGAGCTGGTTGACTCCCAGGTCGAGGGCCGCGTGATCGTCGAGGCAGGCGCCCGGCTGGAGCGCTCCTCGGTCCGCGGCCCGGCGATCATCGGGGCCGGCGCGCACCTCACCGACGCCTACGTCGGTCCCTACACCGCCATCGGCGAGCACTGCGTCATCGTCGACGCTGAGGTGGAGCACTCCATCCTGCTCAGTGGCTCCGAGGTCCGCAGACTGGACGGGCGCATGGAGTCATCACTGCTGGGACGCAACGTCAAGATCGGCCGCGGCGAGCGCCAGCCGCGCGCCTACCGCTTCATGGTGGGCGACAACTGCGAAATCGGGATCCCCTAGGCGCCTTACTCGAGCAGGTCGGCGAGCCGGCCCTTGAGGTCCGCGACCTCAGCCTCGAGCGCCGCCACCCGTGCCTCGAGCGCACCATTGCTCTGGGCGCTCGGCGCGCTCGGCGGTGCCGTCGCCGGCTCGTCGTAGCTGCGCTCCGTCGCCGGTGCGCTCATCGGGGCCACCGGCTCGTTAAAGCCGCCCGCCGCGACCGGGCCGGCGGGGGCGGCGCTCAGGTCGTGCCCGCCGCTCCCGTCGCCGCCCAACAGGTGGTGGAAGCGGTCCTCCTTCTGGCCCGGGCGCCGTCCCATCCGCTCCGCGTAACCCTTGTCGCCGAGCTCACCCAGCACGCGCTCGACGTCGTCCAGCGAGCCTAGATGCGCCATCCGGTCGCTGCGCATCTTGAGCTCGCCCGGCGTCTGGGGGCCGCGTAACACCAGCACGGCCAGCACGGCCAGTTGATCACGGTCAAGGCCCAGCCCCTCTTCGGCGAGGTGGCGGTACTTGGTGGCCCGCGAACCGGCGCCGCTCGCCAGGCGGGCCAGCCCATACTTCGACAGCCGCTGGGCGGCGTCGCGGACCTCGCCCTCGCCGTAGTCGGTGACCGGGTCGCGGTTGGTGGACTGGTTACAGGCCAGGCGCAGCGTGTTGAGTGACAGCGGGTACTGATCGGGCGTCGTCCAGCGCTTCTCGATCAGGCACCCGAGCACTCGCTGCTCGACGTCTGTCAGCTCAGCGAAGTGCACGGCGCGAGCATAGAGCAGCCCCCGGGACCGCCGGCTCAGCGCCGCCCGACGGTCACCTCGCGGCCCTCCGGCAGCTCCCACTCGCCGGCGCGCCAGCGAATCGTGCTCCCATCGGCCAGCCGCGCGGCGGTGTGGCCAAGCCGCGGCGTCCCCCACAGCGTGGCCTGCAGCGGGCGCTGGAATTCACCCCGCCCACCCCCGTCGCCCAATCCGGCGGCGACGTGCTCCGCCGGATAGGTGACGACGATCGAGCCGGCCCGCACCCACACCGGGATGCGATCGATCGGCGCGGGAACGACGACGTCCCCGCCGCCGCGGACCGTCTCGCCCGACCACGTCTCCACCCACTCGCCGCGGGGCAACGGGACCTCACGCTCGCGCATCCCCTGCTCGAGGGCGGGCGCGACCCACAGCGCCGGACCGAAGCCGTAGGCGTCGGCGATGCTCCACCCACGCGGATCGGCGGGGTCGGTGAGGCAGAGCGGGCGCATGATCGGCACGCCGGTGCGCGCCGCGGTGAGCGCGGCGGCGCGGATGTAGGGCACGAGCTGCTCGTGCAGCAGCACGTAGGCGCGGTACAGGTCCAGGACCCGGTCGCCGTAGTTCCACGGCTCCTGCGGCATCCGCGCGTGGGCGTGCATGAGCGGGGTAAAGCAGCCGAACTGGAGCCAGCGCACCAGCAGCTCGGGCGGGCAGCGCTCGACCAGCTTGTGTCCCAGGTACCCCCCGATGTCGTGGGAGAAGTTCGAGACCGCGCTGCAGGCGCCGGTGAGCGCGGCGACGACGAGCACGCGCAGCGACCAGAAATCGGACACCTGGTCCCCGCCCCACGTCAGCCCGAGAGCATGCTGCCCCGTCCACCCGCTGCGCCCGAACAGCACCCCCTCACCGGGGTGCACCTCGTCCAGCGCGCGCTGCAGGCACTCGCGGTGCAGCCCACCCAGCGCCCAGGCTGCCTCGGCCCCGGACCGGCCGTCGGCCAGCCTCACCCGGTCGGGGATGTAGTACCCGTCCCCGTCGTCGGCCTTGATTCCGGCCACGCCCAGCTCCAGCACCCGCTTTGCCGATTCACGCCACCACGCCTCCGCCGCGGGGCTGGTGAAGTCCACCACCGAGCCGGTGCCCATCCACCACTTGGTCACGAACGGCTGGCCATCGGTCTCTGAGACGAAGTGGCCGGCGGCCGCGGCCGGAGCGTAGTTGGGGGCGGGCTGGGCGTGCAGGCGCTCGGACGCCGGCTGGGGCGGGATCTGCCCGTCGCTGGAATCGAGGTTGACCCACGGGGTGACCCAGACGACGGTGCGGACGCCGTCGGCCCGCATCCGCGTGATCATCCCGTGAGCGTCAGGGAACTGGTGGGGGTTGAAGTGCCAGGTGTTGTACTGCGTGGCCCAGGGCGAGTCGATGACGACCGCGTCCAGCGGGATCGCGCTGCGGCGAAAGCCCTCGTAGTCGTCGAGCACATCGTCCTGGTGCTCGTGGACGTCGCGGCTCTTCCAGAAGCCGTAGCCCCACTCGGGCAGTTGCATGGGGAAGCCGGTGAGGCGGCAGAGCGTGCGCAGGTTGGCCGCCGGCGTGCCGGCGCAGAGAACGTCGAGCACCAGGGGCCCGGCGTGAGCTCGAGTGGACACCGAGATGCGCTCCCCGGCGAGGTCGAAGCACGTGCCGTTGGCGTCGGTACGGCACAGGATCCCGTAGCCGCGGCTGGACAGCAGCCACGGCACGGGGGCACAATCGCCCTGGGGCACGCCGCCCTCGGCGAGCATCTCGGCGGGGCAGTCGGGCCCCGTGTAGCGCCGGTCGGCACCGAGTTGGATGTCGCGCCCCGCCTGGTCAAAGCGGGCGTGGTGGCGAAGGCCGAGGCCCACCAGATGCTCCTCGGCGCGGCGGTCCCAGTCAAAACCCAGGCGCAGCGGCTCTGAGTCGGCGTCCAGGCTCAGGCGTACGCGGTCGGCGGCCACCACCTCGATCCGCGCGCACACAGCTCGCCCGCCGTCGAGGCGGAAGGTCAGGCACACCCCGCGCTCGATCTCGCGCATCAGGATCGCGTGGCGCGCCCGTTGAGCCGGGGTGCGCTCCTCGTGGGCAATCACACCCTCGGTGAACTGAACGAACTGGTCGCGGACCTCCCCGTCGGCCAGCCAGGCTCCGCCGGCGCGGATCAGGCGACGCCCGTCGCGGCGGATCGTGAACGCGAATGGTCGCACCGACACCTCGATGCGCAGACGGCCCACCTCCAGCACCGCTGAGTCGCTGTGGGCAGCAATGGACAGTTGCGGCGGCGCCATGTGACCCATGGTTCTCGCCCAGATGGGCCAGGCATGCCCTGCTTCACAGGATCGTCACAGGATGTGTGCGCCTTCTTCACGGACGCGCCTGCCCCCGGGCCAATGCTGTGGGTCATGAACGAGAACAGTCGCGCCGACATGCATGTCCACTCGACGGCGTCGGAGCTGTCGAAGCTCGGGATCCAGCGGTCTCTGAGCCTGCCGGAGTGCGCCACGCCCCCCGAAGAGGTCTATGAGCTGGCCAAGCGCCGCGGCATGGACTTCGTGACCATCACCGATCACGACACCATCGAGGGCGCGCTGGCCATCGCGCATCTCCCTGACACGTTCATCTCCGAGGAGCTGACCGTGTGGTTCGCCGGCGAACCCCAGGCGGTCCACGTCCTCTGCTACGGGATCACCCCCGAGGATCACGAGTGGCTCCAGGCCCACAACGACAGCGTCGAGAACTGCGCGGCCTATCTCCAGGAGCACGGCGTCACGACGGCACTGGCCCACCCGTTCTACGCGGTCGAGGCGCCGCTGACCGCGCGCCACCGCCGCCGCCTGGCCCAGATCTTCCCCATCTGGGAGACGCGCAATGGCTCGCGAGCCAAGGAGCTCAACCTGCCGGCGTTCGTCTATATCGAGACGCATGGCGGCACCGCCATCGGCGGATCCGACGACCACGCCGGAATTGATATCGGCCGCACCTACACCGAGACGCCGCGGGCCACCACCCCGCGCGACTTCCTTGCCCACGTTCACGCCGGCCGCGCCGAGGCCCATGGCGCGCAGGGCTCGGCGGCCAAGTGGACCCACGCAGCCATGTCGCTGGCCATCCGCAGCCTCGCTCCGTCACAGGACACCGGCCGGCCGAAGCCCGAGGCGGTCCTGCAGATCGTCGAGCGGGTCATGCGCGAGGGCGACATCCGCCGTGGCACGGCCGGCACCGACCTCGGCCCCAACGACGCCCGGGCGCTCCTGCGCTCGTGGCTCATCTCGATGGATACGGACCCCACCCACCCCATCAACGAGGAGACGCTGCTCGAGCTCCTGCAGGAGGGCGAGCTCAGCCACCCCGACCTGTGCCGCCGGGCGCGGCGCATCCACGAGCGCAAGCTCGCCCAGGCCGTCCGCGAGATCGTGGCCGATCCCGAGGCGACCGCGCGGGACCTGGGCCGTCACGCCACCGCCCTCTTCGACGCGTGCATCCCGGGTATCCCCTACGCGGCCGCGGCCGCGTTCCTGGGCCGCGAGAAGTTCAAGCTCACCCGCTCAGACGGCGACCGGCCGCGGGTGGCGCTCGTCGCGGACGGCCTGGGCGGCATGCACGGGGTCACCCACACCATCCAGCAGATCCGCGAGCGCGGGGTCCCCGGCTTCGAGGTCGAGGTCATCGGCACCGACTGCGACGTCGACCGCCGCCTCAGCGCCGTGGCCGAGATCGACATCCCCTTCTACCGGGGCCTGAAGGTCGGCGTCCCCAGCCTCCCGGCGATCGTCGAGACGCTGGCCGAGGGCCGCTATGACCTCGTCCACCTCACCTCCCCCGGTCCCGCGGGCATCGGAGCGTGGCTGCTGGCGCGGGTCCTGGACCTGCCGGTGATCGGCAGCTACCACACGGAATTGGCCGCCTACGCCGGCCTGCGCTCCGGCGCGGTTCAATTGGAGGCCATCGGGGGAGCGGCGCTGGGCGTCTTCTACGGCGCCTGCGACGTGGTCCTGTCCCCGAGCCCGGCCAGCGATGAGCGCCTGGCCGAGCTCGGAATCGCTTGCACCAGGGTCGCCCGCTGGGACCGCGGCGTCGACCTGGACCGCTTTGACCCGCGGCTGCGCGACGCCGAGATGTTCGGCGCCAAGGTCAACGTCATGTACTGCGGGCGCCTCACCAAGGAGAAGGGGGTCGACCTGCTCGCCGACGCCTTCCTGAGCGCCCGCGAACAGGATCCGCGCCTGCACCTGGTCCTCGCCGGCGGCGGCCCCGAGGAGCACGTGCTGCGCGAGCGCCTCGGCGACCACGCCACCTTCCTGGGCTGGCTGTCGGGCACCGATCTGCCGAGCGCCTACGCGTCGGCCGATGCGTTTCTCTTCGCCAGCCGGACCGACACCTTCGGCCAGGTCATCCTCGAGGCTCAGGCGTCGGGGCTGCCGGTGATCGCGGTCGCCGAAGGCGGGCCGACATCACTCATCGCCCACGGCGAGACCGGGCTGCTGGCCGAACCGTCGGCCGAGGCACTGGCCGGCGCGCTCCTCTCAGTGGTGCGCGAGCCGGCGCTGCGTGCTCGGCTGCGCAAGACCGCCCTGGCCACCGTCCAGAAGCGCACCTGGGACGCGTCGCTGCGCCAACTCGCCTCCGGATATCGGTCCGCGCTGCTGCACACCGCGGCGACGGGTCGCGCGCAGGCGGCGTAACCCGCGCCCGCTCCTCGTCGGCTTCAGAAAGCGGTGGCGAGGGCGAGCGGGATGACCCGCTCGGCCCCGGCCTTGCGCAGCTGGCCGCCGACCATCGCCAGTGTCCAGCCTGAGCCGCGGCGGTCATCGAGCAACACCCCCGCGCCGGGCGGGAGCGGGCTGGCCACGCGAAACGCCCCGCGCACGTTGGCGGCCTGCTGTACCGCGTTGGCCATCTCGGCCTGGGGCGGGCGCTGCTCGGCGCGCGTCACGAGCTCGAGCGCCGGGACCCCGAGCGCGTCCGCCACCTGGGCGGCCAGCCGCGCGACCGTCTCGCCGAGCCGGACGGAGGGCACCCACGTCAGCCATGCGACCTCGACACCGCTCGCGTGGGCACCGGCACCGACCGCCTCGGCCAGCGCCGACACGAGCTCCGCCTCGAAGCCCTCGCCGCGGAGGCCACGCTGGATCGCCGGCCACCAGCCGCCATCGCCGAAGCGGGCCACCGCCCACCCGGGCTCCACCCGAACGTCCTCGGGGATCTTGCGCATCGACCCCGAGGCGTCGGGCGCCATCTTCTTGACCTCGAGCTCGATCGGCGCCGCTCGCAGGTGGCGCCCGGCCAGCTCGACCAGCGCGGGATCCGGCGGGGCGGCAAAGCGCGGGGCGGTACACACCGCGCACCGGCCGCAGTCCTCCGGATGCGGATCGTCGAGCTCCTCCTGGAGCACGCGCATGAGGCAGCGCCCGTCGGAGCCAAAGCGTGCCATCGCGTCCTGCTCCTCGCGCCGCAGTGCGGTGACGCGCGCGTACCGTTCGCCGTCATAGCTCCACTCCGAGCCCTCAGCCGGCATCCAGCGCGATCCCTCGCGGCGTAGCGCCCCCTCCACGTCGAGGATCTTGAGCATCGCCTCCAGCCGGCCCTTGCCGATATTGACCACGCCCAGCAGCTCCTGTGTGCTGCGGCCCTGGTCCCCGGCCGCGCGCAGGTCCTCGAGCACCGCGGTGACGCGCTCGCGCGACGGGAAGGACTGCTCGATGAAGAAGTCCTGGATCCGGCGGTCCTCGACGCCCCGCAGGAGGACCACGTCAGCGTGATCCACGCCACGCCCAGCGCGGCCGACCTGCTGGTAGTAGGCCACCACCGAGCCCGGCGCCTGGTAGTGGACGACGAAGGAGAGATCGGCCTTGTCGTAGCCCATGCCGAGGGCGCTGGTGGCGCAGATCGCCTTGACGTCGTTGCCCAGCAGCCGATCCTCCGCCGCGATGCGGTCCGCGGTGTCCTGGTCACCGCTATAGGCCAGCGCGCTGATCCCCTGGGCGTTGAGGAACGTGGCCACCTGGTCGGCGTCGCGCTTGGTCAGCGTGTAGACGATCCCCGAGCCGTCGATCGAGCCACTCGGGCCGAGATTCTCGGCCAGCCACGCCAGCCGCTGAGCCGGACGCGGCAGGTCGACGACCTCCAGCCGCAGGCTCGTCCGCGCCAGCGGGCCTCGGTAGGCGCGCAGCGGCGGGCGCGTGGGGTTGGTTGGGTCTGTCGCGGACGCCAGCTGCTCGGTGACGTCCTCGACCACGCGATCGTTGGCGGTGGCGGTCGTCCCCAGCACGGCGACACCCTCGGGCAGCAGCGCCAGCATGTCGCGCACCCGGCGGTAGTCGGGGCGAAAGTCGTGACCCCAGTCCGAAATGCAGTGGGCTTCGTCGATGACCAGCAGCCCGACCGAGGCGGCGAACAGGGGGAGCATCTCGTCGCGAAAGCGCGGGTTGTTGAGCCGCTCTGGGCTGATCAGGAGCAGGTCGACGCCGTCGCGCGCCAGCAGGTCGCGGATCGTGTCCCACTCATCGCGGTTGGTGCTGTTGACGGTGTGGGCGCGCAGCCCGAGCCGCTGCGCCGCCGCAATCTGGTTGCGCATGAGCGCCAGCAGCGGGCTGACGATCAGCGTCGGGCCGGCGTTGGCCTCGCGCAGGAGCGATGTGGCCACGAAATACACCGCCGACTTGCCCCATCCCGTGCGCTGGACGCACAACACCCGCGCCCGGTCGGTCACGACGTCGCGGATCGCCTCCAGCTGTCCGGGGCGAAACGCCGCCGCCGAGTCGGCGGTCAGCGCCCGCAGACGCTGAAGCGCCGCGGCATCCAGGGTGTCGATCGCGACGGGGGCCACCAACCGATAGTGGCAGCCCGGCCAGCCGGACCCCCGATCAGCCGCCTCGACAGCCGATCAGCCACCGCCACCGCCACCGCCACCCGGCCCGCCGCCGCCGCCGCCGTGCTGCACGGAGTGGGTCCTCTGCACCGGCCCGGCCGGTGGCGCCTTCACGCCGGACACCGTCAGCACGCCCCCATCGGCCCGGCGCAGCCGCCACTGGTCGGGGGACTGGGCGCGCGCCGGGCGCCGCGGCACCTTGAGGACATAGACGTTGTTGACGACGTCGGAGGTGAGGGTGAGGGCCGGAGCGCTCGCGACGGCCGGATAGTGCGCCGTCACCGCGACGAAGCCGTCGGGCACGACGCCTGACTGGATCGTCCCTCCGGCCGTGTCACCGGATCCGTCGCCGCCCGAGAGCGGGTTGGCCTCGGTGGGGGCAGCCCCGCATCCAAAGCCCACGGCGCCAGGATGGGGACGGGTGCGGAGCCCGATCTCGATGAAGCAGAGGCCCTGGCGATGCTCGCTCTCTTGACGCTCGGCACCCAGCTGCTGCTGCTGAGCCCCTAGCTCCCGGGTGCGAGTGGCGGCCGACGCATGGCGCAGATCGTGCTTGAGGGTCGCCCGGAACTCCCCGTAGCACCGGGCCGGGATCGGCCCGAAGGGTGTCGTGCGCGCCTCGGGGACGAGCCAGTAGCTGCGGCCGTACTCGGTGCGTGCCCGGCGGATGTAGTTGACGTAGACGCCCGCTCCGGCATCCCAGCCGATGCTGTGCAGCACCTTGTTGGTCGGATCGGGTGCCAACGCCGGTCGCCGGAGCACGCCGAGGACCGACAGCATCGACTCCGGCGGCGCTCCATGATCGATCGTCTGTCCGCGGTTGGCGGTCTGGGCACACGCGCGGTCGTGGGCGATCGTCTGCCGCTGCGCCCGTGCGATGTCCCCGCCGGCCGCCGGGGGCGCGGGCCCGGTCGGGATCGAGGAGTGCGAGCTGCCGTGACCCGCCGGCGTGTCTGGCGACGGTGATGCCGTCCGATGATGCACGGCGACGAGCCCGACGGCCACGACGGCCAGGGCCACCAGGACCGCAAGCGCGAGCCCGGCACGCCGCGCGCCGGCCAGCGCCCACGTCCTTGCATGCCGCCGTGCGTGGGCCCCTGGCGCCGGAGCGGCGGCAGTGACCGACGCGCCCATGTGAGCGGCCAGCGCATCGCGCAGCTCGCCCAGGATCGGCAGATCGTCGAATGGGTCCCGCTCACGCCTGGTCATCGCGACTCCTTCCCGGATCGCCGGCCACCGCGCGTCGCAGCGCGCGCAGCCCGCGGCTCACCCGAGCCCGCGCCGCCTGTTGGCTGACGCCGAGCTCGCGAGACACCGCCTGATAGGAACGTTCGTGGAGCACCCGGGCGCTGACCGCCGCGCGCTGGTCCTCCGACAGGCCGGCCAGCGCCGCCGTGAGAGCACCGCGCTCGTCGGCCTGGGCCAGCCGTTCGATGGCCGAGAGCTCCTCGGCCGTCGGCGCCCGCAACTGCGCCGCGAAGCGCTCCGTGGCGCGCCGCTCGATCGCGCCGCGCCGGTAATGGGCGGCCAGCCGGTTGGCGGCGATCCGATACAGCCACGCCGCCGCCTCGCCGTCGGACTCCGCGCGGCACTGATCGCGATGCTCGAACGCGGCCAACATCGTCTCGGAGAGGAGGTCCAGGGCGACGTGCGGATCGCGGGTGCGCCGGGTGAAGAAGCCCACCAGCTCACGGGCGTGACGGTCATACAGCGCCAGGACGCCATCGGCGTCCATCGCCCTGCTGTTGGACCCTGTCACCACCGACATATCCCTACAGATGAACAACGTCGCGGGTTTGTGACGCCGTCCGCCTCAATCATCGCGCGCGTGTCGATACCCTCTCGCGCCATGAGCACTGTGGGCGAACGCAACCTCGGCCGGCTGGCGCAGCGGTCCTTCGAGCGCCGCGGCGACTACCCGTCGCTGCTGTTCGAGGGGCGCTGGCACCGCTCCGGAGAGCTGTGGTCACGGTCTGAGCGACTCGCCGCCGGGCTCGCCGAGCTCGGGGTGGCTCCCGGCGAGCGCGTGGTCGTGTGCATGGCCAATTGCCCGGAGGTGTCGATCACCTACCAGGCGCTGTGGCTGGCCGGCGCGGTCGTCACCCCTGCGACGTTCCTGCTGCCGGCCCCGGACCTGCGCCACGTGATCGCCAACGCCGAGGCGCGTGCGGTGATCACCACTCCGGAGTTCGTCGACAAGGTCGCCGAGGCCACCGACGGGCTCGACCACGTGCGCTTCATCATCTGCACCGAGGCGGCCGGTGACGGCGTCGTGGACGGCGTGGTGGAGCTCACGGAGCTCGAGCGCGCCGATCCCCGCCCGATCGTGCCCCGTGCCGACGACGAGCTCGCCGCCCTGCTCTACACCGGCGGCACCACCGGCCGCGCCAAGGGCGTCATGCTCTCCCACGCCAACCTGTACTTCTCCGGCAGCCAGGCCCACGACGCCGCCCATGTGCCCGGTATCGACCGCCACCTCACCACCCTGCCGCTGTCGCACGCGTACGGGCTACTGGTGACGATCGGCGGAATGCACAGCGAGGAGCAGGGCGTCAACGTGCTCTTGCGCTGGTTCGATCCGGCGTTGTACCTGTCGCTCATCGGCGAGCACGCGCTACAGGTCAGCGCGGTCGTCCCCACCATGCTGCAGATCCTGCTCGGCATGCCCCTGGAGGACTACGAACTGTCGACGCTGCAGTGGATGAGCTCCGGAGGCGCGCCGCTCGCTCCCGAGGTCGAGGAGGCGTTCTGCCGTCGCGTGCCCTCGGTGTCGATCCGCCAGGGCTACGGTCTCACCGAGAGCGCGGCGCTCATCTCCACCAACCCCACCGGCGCGGTGAAGCGGGGCTCGGTGGGGTGCCCGGTGCCCGGCACCGAGATCGAGATCCGCGACGGCGATGGCCGCCCGCTCCCGCCCGGCGAGCCCGGTGAGGTGTGCGCGCGCTCGCCCGGGGTCATGCAGGGCTACTGGCGCGCGCCCGAGGCGACGAGCGAGGCTCTCGAGGACGGTTGGCTGCGCACCGGCGACATCGGCTACCTGGACGACGAGGGGTACCTCTTCATCGTGGACCGCAAGAAGGACCTCATCATCCGCGGTGGCTTCAACGTCTATCCGCGCGATGTCGAGGACGCCCTCGTCGAGCACCCCGCCGTGCAGATGGCGGCCGTCGTGGGGCGGGCCAGCGAGCGCCACGGCGAGGAGGTGGTGGCCTTCGTGAGCCTCGTTGCCGACGCCGAGCTCAGCAGCGATGAGCTGATCGGCTGGGCGCGCGAGCACATCGGCGGCTATAAGTACCCGCGCGAGGTGCACCTCGTCGAGGCGATCCCGCTCACACCGGTGGGCAAGATCGACCGCAAAGCAGTACGAGCCCAGCTGGCCAGCGCGCCGTCAGTCCACCAGCAGATCGGCTGAGCCGAGCGAGAGCAGGTCCCCCGGGCACGCCGCCGAAAGTCGTCAGGTATGGGGACCAGCCGCCTGGAGGCCTTCTCCGACGGGGTGATGGCGGTGGCGATCACGTTGCTGGTGCTGGATATCGTCCCGCCGACCGTCGAGGAGTCGGCCCACCGCAGCCTCCTCTACGAGCTCGGGCAGAACTGGCCCCACTACATCGCGTACGTCATCTCGTTCATGACCATCGGGATCATTTGGATCAACCACCACGCGATGATCAGCCGCCTGCGCGAGGCAGACCACTCGATCCTCATCCTCAACCTGATTCTGCTGATGACGATCGTCATCCTGCCGTTCGCCACGGAGCTCATGGCCGACTACCTGCGCGCCGACCATGGCCAGAAGCTGGCCGCCGGCGTGTACGCCGGCGCGTTGCTGCTCATGGCGCTCGCCTTCGCCACGCTCAACCGCCACATCCTGCTCGCCCGCGCCCACATGCTGTCGGCCGAGATCCCCTTCGAGGAGCGCCGCCGGATCCTGGCGCGGTCCGTGCTGGGGGTGGCGCCATATCTGATCGCGACCATCCTCGCCGTGCTCTCGGCCTACGCGTCGCTGGCCATCTGCGGCGGCCTCGCCCTCTACTACGCGCTTCCCATCGCCAGCGGCGGCGCCACCCGCCCCCAGTAGCATCAGCCCTTCGTGGCCGTCTCGGCATCGACTTCCGCCTTCAACGAGCTCCGCGCTGTGCTGGGCGCAGACAGCGTGCTGCCCGGCGACACCCGCGAGTACCTGAGCGACTACTCAGAGACCCACAACCTGCGGGGGCGCGCCGACGCTGTGGCCGTGCCGCGGGACGCCGAGGCCGTGGCCGCCACCGTGCGCTGGTGCGACGCGCACGACGTTGCGATGATCCCGCGCGGCGGCGGGACCGGCCTGGCCGGCGGGGCGGTGCCGCTCGACGGCGGCGTCGTCATCAGCCTCGAGCGCCTCAGCGGGCCAACGCAGCTGGACGCCGAGTTATGGCGCGTCCACGTCCCTGCGGGCGTCCGCACCGGCGATCTACAGCGCCGCGCTCGCGAGTCCGGGCTGTTCTACGCGCCGGATCCCGGCGCGCTCGAGCAGTCGCAGATCGGTGGCAACATCGCCACCAACGCCGGAGGCCCGCACGCCTTCAAGTACGGGGTCACCGGAACGTGGGTGCGGGGCCTTGAGGTCGTGCTCGCATCCGGGGAGCAGATGAGTATCGGCGGGCCGATCCGCAAGGACGTGGCCGGCTATGACCTGCGCTCGCTGATCGTCGGCTCGGAGGGCACGCTGGCCATCGTCACCGCGGCGTGGTTGCGGCTGGTCCCGGCCCCCGAGGTTGTGCTGCCGGTGGTCGGGTTCTATCCCGACGTGCGCACCGGCTGCGAAGCGCTGGCCACGGTGATGGGCTCTGGCCTGCAACCGGCGGCGCTCGAGTATCTCGACGAGCCGGCGGTGGCAGCATCGTTGGGCGCCTTTCCCGCCGAGGCGCCTGCCGAGCCGGCGTTCATGCTCATGGCCGAGGCTGACGGATCAGCCGAGGAAGCGGCGCGGCTGCAGAAGGAGCTCCTCGAGGCGATGGGCCCGGGCTCGCTCACCACCTACGCGCCCGAGGAGCGAGGCGCGATCCGTGAGCTGTGGCGCTGGCGCGGCGGGGTGGGCCCCGCAGTGACCACCGCGCGCGGCGGCAAGATCTCGGAGGACATCGTCGTCCCCCTCGAGCATCTCGCCGAGGGCATCCTGGCCACGCGCGAGATCGGCGAACGCCTGGGGCTCGCCGCCTGCAGTTGGGGTCACGCCGGCGACGGCAACCTGCACTCCACGTTCATGGTGGACCTGGAGGACGCGGACGAGACCGAGCGCGCCGAGACGGGCGTGCGCGAGCTCTACACGCTGGCCGCCTCACTGGGCGGCTCGGTGTCCGGGGAGCATGGGCTGGGCGTGACCAAGCAGGGTGCGCTGGCGCTGCAATGGCCCGACCCGGCGCTGGATCTGCACGAGCAGATCAAGCGGATGTTTGACCCCAAGGGCCTGCTCAACCCGGGGAAGAAACTGGCGCGGGCGGGCGGGTCCGAGTAAGCAGCTCGTAGGCGTCGGGCCGGCGCGTCGTCAGGAACGGGAACAGCTCCAGCCAGTCGCGGCGCTGGTCGAGGTCCAGGTCGGCGACCAGGACCGCCGGGCGGTCGCGGGGCGCCTGCACCAGCACACGCCCGTAGGGATCTGAGATGAAGCTGGAGCCGTAGAAGGTGAGCGGGTCCTCCACCCCGGTGCGGTTGATCGCGACCATGAACGTGCCGTTGGCGATCCCGTTGCCGACGATCACCTGCTGCCACAGCGGCTGGGTGTCGAAGTCCGGGTGGTCAGGCTCTGAGCCGATCGCGGTCGGGTAGATGAGGACCTCGGCGCCCTGCAGCGAGTACGCGCGCGCCAGCTCGGGAAACCATTGGTCCCAGCAGGTCGGCGCCCCGAGCCGGGCCTCGCCGTCGCCGGTGGGCAGGGCGATGAGCGGGAAGGCCTCGCCGCCGGCCGGGCCGGGGCGGAAGTAATGGTCCTCGTAGTAGCCCGCGGTGACCGGAATGTGCAGCTTGCGGGTGCGCTGGATGAGCGTGCCGTCCGGAGCGACGACGATCGCGGTATTGAAGCCCAGACCGTCCTCGGCGTCGGAGCGTTCGTAGAGCGAGGCGTGCACGTAGACGCCCGATTCGGCGGCTGCGCGGCGCGCGAAGGAGATCGTTAGGCCGGAGTCCAGATCCTCGGGCTCGGCGCCCGCCGCCTGGGGCCCCCGGTCGGTCACCGCGAAGTACCGCGAGACGGTGAGCTCCTGCAGGCAGACGATCGTCGCCCCTTGTTGCGCGGCCATGGCGATGCCGGTTCTGAGCGCCGCCGCATGCTCGGCGGCGTCGGCGTGCCAGCGTTCCTGGACGAGGCCGAGGCGCAGCGGCGCGCGCTCGGGCGGCCGGGTGCGCGCCGGGGAAGGCGGCGGCGGGAAGGCGGTGATCAACTCGGGCGGCGTCACGAGATCAGGCCTCACGAACGTGCAGCGGTCAACGGTACCTGCTGGGTGATGCAGTGAGGGCCCCCGCCGCCGTAGGCGAGCACGAGCCCGGGAACGGGGACGACCTCGCGCCCGGGGTAACAGCCGGCGATGATCTCCAGCGCCGCCGCGTCGGTCTCGGCGCCGGCCACGGGCACGATCACCCCGCCGTTGCAGATGTAGAAGTTGAGATAGCTGCCCGCCACCGTCTCGCCGGCCACCGTCGCGTACGGCAGATATGGCATCTCCGTCACCTGTACCCCAGAGGACACCAGTACTGAGAGGTTTTTTTGACAGTGGGGGAAGTTCGGGTTGTCCTCGGCCACGCTCTGCAGCAGCACCTCGCCCGACTTGGTGAAGGCGGCGATGAGGTCGACGTGCCCGTCGGTGTCGCGGTCCTCGAGCAGCCCCAGGCCCAGCCACAGGATCGTCTGCGCCCCCAGCCGGTCGCGCAGGGTCACCTCGATCTCCTCGCGTGACATCGACGGGTTGCGATTCGGATTCAGCAGGCATTGCTCGGTCGTGAGCAGGGTTCCGGCGCCGTCAGTGTGGATCGAGCCGCCCTCCAGGATCATCCCGCCGTCGATCACCGGGTCGCCGAGATGCTCGGCGATCAGCCGCCCCACCGCAGCGTCGTGGTCCCAAGGCGGAAACTTCTCCCCCCATGCGTTGAAGCCGAAGTGGACCGCCGTCCGCGAGCTCTCGTCGTCGTCGACGACGTAGATCGGCCCGCAGTCGCGCAGCCACGAGTCGTCCAGCGCCAGTTCGACGATCTCCACATTCCCGGTGCACGCCGCGCGAGCGTCGGCGGCGTCGGCCCCGGCGTTGGCGATCATCGTCACCGGCTCGAACGCGGCGATGGCGTTGGCCACCGTCGCGTAGTCCGCGCGAGCCTGGTCCATCGTCTCGCCCCATAGGTCGGCGCGGCACGGCCACCCCATCAGGGTGCGCTCATGAGGCTCCCATTCGGCCGGCATCCGCACGGTTGACAATCTACGTGGCCGCGCGCGGGCGCGGGGTTCGGGGTTCGTGGTGGCCGGCGACACCACCGAACGTCAAGGACCGGCTGGGGAGAGCGAACTGCCGGCCACGTACGTGTTGGGAGATTCTTCCGATCTCATCGGAACTATCTCCCAACACCCCCCGCACAGACCCTCAGCCAACGCCCAAACCCCTCCCTTCCCAAGCGCAGTTGACGTTCGTCCGGCCCTCGCGGCCGCTCCAAGTAAACTCATAAGTTTACTTGCTCGCACGGTTGGGCGGCGGGGCCCGCGAAAACGCTCAGGCCAGGTGCAGCCGGTGGGCCACCGCGGCGGCCTGGGTGCGGCCCTGCACGCCGAGCTTGGCCAGGATCCGGGAGACGTGGACGCTGGCGGTCTTCTCGGCCATGTACAGCGCGGCCCCGATCTGGCGATTGGTCGCCCCCTCGGCCAACAGGGCCAGGACCTGGCGCTCGCGCGGGGTCAACCCGAACGGGTCCTCGGCGGCGTCGGCCGCCTCCGCTCCAGCCGCGGCCCCGTCGCCGTTCGTCGTCCCCGCCCCGGAGGCGGCCGGCGACGCCGCGGCGCCGAGGTCCAGGCGGGCGCGCTCGGCCAGGGTCCGCACCTCGCGGACCAGCCACTCAGAGCCGAGCGCCTCGGCGACCGCCAGGGCAGCGCAGGCAGCCTCGCCCGCGCCCGCACGATCATCGGCCGCCGCCCGGGCCTCGGCCTCGCGCCAGCGTGCGACGGCGGCGGGATAGGGGCGTTTGAGCTCATCCCACGCGGCCGCCGCCCGCTGCCATTCGCGCGCGCCGCCGCGGCCGCGTGCCCGCGCCAACTCAGCCTTGCCCTGGGTCAGGCGGGCGCGCTCCACCGGGCCGCCGTCCTGGGCGGTGGCGGCGAGTCGATCGGCGTGCAGACGCGCCCGGGCCAGGGCGTCGCGGCGGTCGCCGGCCTCACGCAGGTCGCGGGCCCGCTGCGCCCGGTCGGCCTCGACCCACAGGCCGATGCAGCTCAGCCACGCGATTCCGGTGACGTCGTCGGTGCACACCTCGAGGCGGTCCAGCGCCTCCTGCACCGCGGTCTGCGCCCCGGCGAGGTCTCGCTGGCGCACGAGCAGGTCGGCGCGCAGCGCGCCGTAGAGGCTGATCCATTGCGGCTGGTTGGTCACCGCGACGAGTTCCTGCGCAGCGTCAAGGCACCGAGCCGCGGCGTCCTCGTCGCCGATGCCCAGCTCCATCTCGGCCCCGAGCAGCTGACGGTAGATGAACAGCAGGCCGGCGGCGCGCGTCGGAGACATCGAGAGCGCATCCCGGGCGGCCTGCCAATCCCCGGCCAGGAACGACATCTCGCCGACCGTGAACTTGATCCAGGCGTAGCCGCGCACGTGATAGGTGGGGGTGATGGAGAGCCCTTTGCGCGCCATGTGCAGCGCCTCCTCCGTCTGCCCGATCTCGCCGAGCTTGTCGGCCAGGTTGGAGTACGCGTAGGACATGCCGTCGAAATCGTCGTTGTCGCGCGCCACGTCGATCGCGCGCTCGAGTGACGCGATCCCCTTTTCCACCTCGCCGAGGGACACATACGCCATCCCCAGGGTGTTGAGCAGGTCCGACTCGGCTTCGCGATCGCCCGCCGCCACCGCCACCTCCAGAGCGGCCTCGCCCTCGGCCGCCGCCTCGCGGAACCGCCCGCGCAGGTACCGCGACCGCGCGAGCCACGCCAGCAGCAGCCGGCGTTCCCCGCTGGGGTCGTCCTTGGTCAGCATGGAAAGCGCCCGCTCGGCCAACTTGACCGCCTCGTCCCCGCGGTTGAGCTGCCACTCGTTGCGTGCCCGCATCGCGAGCAGCCCGGCGTAGCGAGCCGGCTCGGCGTCCGGGTCGAGCTCTCGCAGCGCCTCGGTGATAAGGACGACGCTGCGCTGGCGCTCGTCCACCACCTGGTGGGACTCGGCGGCCATCGTCAGCAGTCCCACGTGGTCCAGACCCGCGACCTGCTCGGGATCGTCGACGCGCGGCCACAGCTCCAGCGCCCGCTCGGTCAGGGCCGAAGCCTCGCCAAACGCATAGACCTTGTGGGCCGCCCGCGCGGCCGCGATCGTGCTGCGCAGCGCGTGGGGCTGGTCGCCGGCAGCGGCGTAGTGCGCCGCGATCGCCGAGGCACGCTCGAGCTCGCGGTCGTCGTCGGCGCCGCAGCGTTGCTCGAGCTCCCCGGCCAGGGCGATGTGGAGCTCGCCGCGCTCGCCGGGCAACAGGTCGTCGTAGAGCGCCTCGCGCAGCAGTGCGTGGCGGAAGCCGAAGCGCCCGTCGGCTCCGGCCACGAGCACCTGCTCGCTCACCGATTCACGCAGAGCGTCCTGGAGCACGTCGTGGCCAAGCCCGGTGACCGCGGCCAACATCGACTCGTCGGCCGAGCGCGCCACCGCGACCCCGCGGGCCAGACGCTGGGCATCCGGCGACAGGCGCTCGATGCGCACCAGGAACGCGTCGCGCAGGCTCTGCGGGGCGGCCCCGCGGCCGTCGAGCCCGGCGGCCAGCAGCTCCTCGGTGAACAGCGGGTTGCCCTCGCTGCGCGTGAACAGGCGCTCGAGCAACATCCGGTCGGGCTCCGCGCCCAGGATGTCGGCCAGCGCCTCGCCCAGCTCGTCGCGGTCAAACGGCACCAGCAGGATGCGTCGCGCACGCTCGAGCCGCTCCAGCTCGGAGAGCAGCGGGCGGAGGGGGTGGCGCCGGTGCAGCTCGTCGGCGCGATAGGTGAGGATCATGCATACGCGCTCCTGGCGCAGGGTGCGGCCGAGGAACGCCGTGAAGGCCCGGGTCGAACGGTCGGCCCAGTGCATGTCCTCCAGGATGAGGATCAACGGAGCGGAGCTGGTGAGGCGGTCGATGAGCTCGAGCACCGCCTCGAACAGACGGACCTGGTCGCTGGCGGATCGGCCGTCCGCCGGACGCCCGGGGTCCTCGAGGCCCGGCAGGATCGTCGCCAGCTGCCGGCGGCCACCCGGGCTGAGGTCCTCGAGGGCCGGATGGCGCTCGCGGACGAGGGGCCGCAGGGCACTCAGCAGCGGCGCGTAGGGCAGCTCGCCGTCGGCCTGCTCGACGCCATCGCCGCGCAGGACCAGCGCCTCGGCGTCTCCGTCCGGGCGTCCGTCACCGGCGCTCGCCGAGAGGCGCTGCTCCAGCTCGCCGACGAGGCGGGTCTTGCCGACGCCGGAGTCACCGCCGAGGAGAACCAGCGTGGGCCGCCCGGCGCTGGCCTCGCGCACGGCGAGCTCCAGTTCCGCCAGCTCGCCGACCCGTCCGACGAAGTGGTTGCTTGTCAACCGGGATGGCATGTAGGAAGTATCGCCGGAGCGCGGACGCGAGTCGCGGGCGGAGCCGACCGCCGCCCCGGGAACGCTCGATGGAGCGCTGGAGATCCCGCGCGTGGCTCTCGGCGATGATGGAGCTGAGTTGGGGGTGCATGGCTCTGGCCTCTCGTTCGTTGGCACCGTGCATCCCAGAGTGGACTGAGGCGCCGGCAGCCACATCGGGAGAACGGAGCGCGTTTGCCGCCATCACCCCTTATCTGCTGGGCACGACCCCCTTACAGTCCTGCCCTGCGCGTGAACCGTGCCTCCGGGAGGAAGACACGGCCATTGATGACGTCGAGTTCGCTCAGCCGGAGGCGGAGGTCATCGTGGTAGGAGTCCCCCGGCGGAGTCTCGGTCAGCGTGCGGGTCGATCGATCGCGCGCCAGCGAGTCTGAGACCAACAGCTCCTGGGTCTCCTCGGCGTTGCGGCCGCTCACCGTCGCTCGATCGGGGGGCAGGTACCACAGCTCGGCGCCCTCGTGCTGGGCGCACAAAGCCCGGGCCAGCGGGTACTGCGCGGGGTCATACAGGACCACCATCCGCAGCTGCCCTGGCAGCCGCAGCCGTCGGGCCTGGCGCAGGGGAGCGGCGTTGCGCAACCACGACGGGATCCGCCGCCGCGATGCCTCCAGGGCGACGACCCGCGGGATGTTGAGCAGGTTGCGTGCGTGCTCCTCGCGCTCGAAGCCCTCGAGCGGGCCCGGGAGCAGCAGCACGGCCATCGAGTCCACTCTTTCAGCAGGCATCAGGGAGGCGGGGTGAGGTTGGGCCCCTTCGGCGCCACCTTCATGGCCGCCAGCGTCACCGCCCGGGCCAGCGCGACCTCGGCCTTGCCATGGCCCTTGCCCGAGACCGTGACCGTGATGTAGCTCCCGCCCTTGCTCTGCGTGCCGTTGGTGGCGAAGATCATTCGCTGGGCGGGGATCCAGGCGACGAGTACGCCGGGCGCATTGAACTCCTTGGGGATCTGCGCGGGCTGAGGCTTGGCGTTGGGTCCATAGGCCTGCAGCTGGTGAACCTGGGTGGTGTCCCACTGCGTCCAGGCCTGCGCGGACTGCTGGGCGATGAGGTCAAGGCGCGCGCCCTTCGCGCGCAACCGGCACTCGACATTGGCTGGGTCGCCATTGGCGATCTTCAGTGACACCCTGCCGTGGAGCGCGGCGGCGGCCGCCCCGCGCGCGCTGGCACAGACCTGCTGGGCCGCGTTCTTGGGCGGCGCGCTCGAACTGCTCGACGAGCCCGAGGCACCGCCGCACGCGGCGGCCGCGCCGCCGCAGATCGTCGTCACCAGAGCCGTGGCGATGCGGCCGGGGACCCTACGCCTGACTGCTGTGCCCGTCGTCGTCGGCCTCATCTGGCGCCGGAGCGGCGTCCTCTGTCGGGCCCGCCGCCGTGGTCGTGTCGTGTCGCTGCGCACGGGGCGGGGCCACAGGACGCGACGCCCCGTTGCTCGACGGCATCTCCTCGCCCGCGCTCAGGGGGCTCGTCTCCGAGCGGGTGGCCGCCGAGATCTCCTCCGCGGTGACGTTCTGCGGATGGTGGCAGGCGGTGAGATGTCCGCCCGCGTACTCGGCCAACGGCGGCTCGACGGCGCTGCACACCTCGGTGGCCAGCGGGCAGCGGGTGTGGAAGCGGCAGCCCGAGGGCGGGTTGATCGGGTTGGGGGGCTCGCCACCGATGACGTTACGCTCGCGCCGGCTGTTCTCCCGGGGGTCCGGGATCGGGATCGCCGCGAGCAGCGCCTGCGTGTACGGGTGCATCGGCTTGGAGTAGAGCTCCCTGGCCGGGGAGACCTCCATGAGCTTGCCCAGGTACATCACCGCGATGTGGTCTGAGACGTGGCGCACCACGGACAGGTCGTGGGCGATGAACACGTAGGACAGGCCCATCTCGTCCTGCAGGTCGTCCAGGAGGTTGACCACCTGCGCCTGGATCGAGACGTCGAGCGCCGAGACCGGCTCGTCGAGGACGATCAGGCGTGGATCCACGGCGAGCGCTCGCGCGATGCCGATGCGCTGGCGCTGGCCGCCGGAGAACTCGTGGGGGAAGCGGTTGATGTGCTCCGGGTTCAGGCCGACGCGGTCGAGCAGGTCACGCACGCGCCCGTCCACCTTCTTGTCATCCATCCCGTGCAGGCGCAGCGGCGTCCCGACGATCTGTCCCACGCGCTTGCGCGGATTCAGCGACGCGATCGGGTCCTGGAAGACGAGCTGCACCTCGCGGCGCATCGGGTCAAGCTTCTTGCGCCCGAGGTGGGTGATGTCCTGCCCGCGGTAGCGGATCGCGCCGTCGGTCGGCTCCAGCAGCCTGACGAAGCACCGCGCCAGGGTGCTCTTGCCGCACCCGGACTCGCCCACCACGCCCATCGTGTCGCCCTCATACAGGCGCATCGAGACGTCGTCGACCGCGTGCACATGGCCGATGGTGCGGTCGATGAGCACGCCCTTCTTGATCGGGAAGTAGAGCTGGACGTGGTCAGCCTCCAGCATCGGCGCCTTCTCGCCGGCTGTGGTGCCGGCCCGCGCTGTAGTGGTGTCCGTGCTCACGCCGCTACCGATTTCGCGCTCAGGCCGATGCGGCCGTCCTCGACCTCGCGGCGCGAGCGCTTCTCGGAGACCTCCAGCCAGCAGCGGTCGACGTGGTCCGGAGCATCACTGAGGTGCCCTTCCAGTGGCGGTACCTCGCCGCACTTGTCAAACGCGTGCGGGCAGCGCGGCCGGAAGTGACAGCCGGTCGGCGCGTTGACCAGCGACGGCGGCAGACCGGGGATGGCCGGAAGCCGATGCGGTGGCTCGCGGTCCATCCGCGTCACCGACCCCAGCAGCCCCCAGGTGTACGGGTGCTGTGGGTCGTAGAAGATCTCGTCGAGGGTTCCCTGCTCCACCACGCGCCCGGAGTACATGACGACAACGCGATCGGCGATGTCCGCCACGACTCCGAGGTCGTGGGTGACGAAGATGACCCCGCTGTCGCTGTCACGGCTCAGCTGGCGGATCTCCTCGAGGATCTGCGCCTGGATGGTCACGTCCAACGCGGTCGTCGGCTCGTCGGCGATGAGCACACTCGGCGACAGTGAGAGCGCCATCGCGATCATGACCCGCTGGCGCATCCCGCCGGAGAACTCGTGCGGATAGGCCCGGGCGCGGTCCGCGGCGCGCGGGATCCCGACACGCTCCATGAGCTGAACGGTGCGGTCCAGCGCCGCGGCCTTGGAGATCTTCTCGTGGGCCCGGATCTGCTCGACGATCTGGTCGCCGATGCGATGAACCGGACTCAGGGAGGAGATGGGGTCCTGGAAGATCATCGCGATCTCCTCGCCGCGGATACGCCGCAGCTTGTCCTCGGACGCGGTGACCAGCTCCTCGCCGTTCAGGCGCGCCGAGCCGGCGAACCGGGCGTTGGGGCCGCGGGTCAGGCCCATCAGGGTCATCGCGGTCACGGACTTCCCCGAGCCCGACTCCCCCACGATGGCCACGACCTCACCGCGTTCGAGCGAGAACGACACGCCGTCGACGGCTCGCACGATCCCGTCCTCGGTTACGAACGAAACCTGCAGCTCCTCAACGTCGAGCAGGTGATCGGCCATCAGCGATCCTCTCTGCGAGTGGTCACCCGGTGAGCCTCACCCGCGGGTCGAGCACGGCGTACAGGACGTCGACGATGGCGCCGAACAGCACGACGAAGAAGGCGGTGAAGATCGCGCCGACGAGGATCGGGGGCACGTCGAGGTTGCCGATGGCGCTCGCCTCGAACTGTCCGATGCCGGGCAGGTTGAAGACGGTCTCGGTGACCAGAGCGGCGCCGCCGAGCAGCAGCGCGAAGTCGAGGCCGAACAGGGTGACGATCGGCATCAGCGAGTTGCGCAGCACGTAGCGTCTGAACACCCGCCTCGACGACAGTCCCTTAGCGCGCGCCGTGCGCACGTAGTCCTGATTGACGGTGTCGAGCAGGTTCGAGCGCAGAACGCGTGAGTAGAACCCGACGCTCAGTACCGCAATCGAGATCCACGGCAGGATCAGATGAAAGGCCCACTGCGTCGGACTGGTGCCGAAGTGCACATACCCGGTGTTGGGGAAGATCGTCCATTTGTAGGCGAACAGGTACAACAGCAGGGCAGCGAGCAGGAAGATCGGCACCGAGACCCCGACGATGGCCGCCACCATCACCGCGCGGTCTGTTAATCGGCCCACCCGCAGAGCACTGATGGAGCCGAGCAGGATCGACACCACCAACCAGATGGCGGCCGCCGGGACCACCAGCGACAGCGTCACCGGGAACCTCTCCTTGAACTGGTCAACGACGTTGAGGTCGTTCTGGTAGTCGATCACCTGGCCGGTGAAGATCAGCTTCATGGTGTTGACGTACTGGACGTAGAACGGCTTGTCGAGGTCGAACTTCTTCGCCACCTCATCGACCGTCGTCTGGTTGGCGTTGCGCCCTGCGATCGCTCGGGCCGGGTTGTAGTTGGGGATCAGCTCGAAGAAGCTGAACACCAGGAACGAGGTGGCGAGGAGGAGCGCGATCGCCGAGATCGTCCGCCGGACGATGAAGCGGGCCATCAGGTCTTGATCCGCACCTGCGCGCGCGGGTCGAGCGCATCGCGCACGCCGTCGCCGACAACGTTGATGCTGAGCACGGTGAGCACCAGCATCGCCCCGGGGATGAGGGAGAAGGTCGGAGTCGTCGAGATGTAGTTGAGGCCGTCGGAGATCAGGGTGCCCCACGACGCGTTGGGCGCCTGCACTCCCGCTCCCAGGAATGAGAGATAAGCCTCGAGCAGGATCGTGTTGGCCAGCATGATCGGTACGAACACGGTGATCGTCGACGCGGCGTTGGGGAGGATCTCGGAGAACATGATCTTCCACGGGCTGATCCCCACCACGCGCGCGGCGTCGACGAAGTCCATCTCACGCAGGCGCAGGACCTCGCCGCGGATCGGCTTGCCCAGGTAGGGGATGTAGATCCCCCCGATGATCAGCGTCGGGATGAAGATCGAGTTGCCCTTGATCGGGCCGATCCCGCCGAACGCGAGGGCGGTGCCCACGACGACGCCGAGGATCACCGGCGGGAAGGACCAGATGAGCTCCATGAACCACCTGAGGACCCCGTCCACCGGGCCTCGCAGGTACCCGGACAGGAGTCCGAACAGTGTGCCGAAGACGATGATGATGAGGGTGGCGATCCCTCCGATGAGGAGCGAGGTGCGGCCGCCATAGAGGAGCCGGACGGCCAGGTCGCGGCCGTTTGTGTCCGCTCCGAAGAAGTAGTGGCGCGTGAACGTCGGCCCGATCGGCACCCCGTCGAGCGAGACGACGTTCTCCGAGTGCCCGCGGACGTTGATCGTCCCCGTCACATTGTTGGTATTGGGACCGATCTGGGCGATGTGCTGTGAGTAGAACGGGGCCAGGAGGCAGGCCACCACGAGCACGATGAACAGCCCCAGAAAGCCAAGCGCGAGCTTGTTGCGGCGTAGCCGCCGGCCCGCCAACCGCCACGGCCCGATCGCTGGTGCATGCTGCCCCTCGGCCCAGGGGTCCTTCTCCATGGTCTCGCCGACCAGGAAGCCCGCGGCGCCCAGCACGGGCGTCTCAATCGATACGTCCAGATCGGTTGCCGGATCACCAGGTCGTGAAGCGGGATCGATAGCCATTGAGTCGTGGAGAGCTTACCGCCGGATGCCGGCGAGCGTGCCGGGAGACGCCTAAAGAATTGGCGCCTCCCGGCTGATCGCCCGTTGCTACTTGAGCTCGAGGCTCGTCAGGTCGGTCAGGTACTCGACCGACAAGACGCCTGCGTTGAAGTTCAACTTGTTTGAGTAGAACTTCACCTTGCTCTCGTGACCCCAGACCGCGTAGTCGGCGTGCTGGACCGCGTACTGGTCGAGCGCCTGCCACTGGCTGGTCACGCCCGACGTTGCCTTCTGGCTGAGCGTCGAGATCTGCTGGTTGTAGTGCGGATCGTTGACGTAGCCGTAGTTCAGCGACGAACCGGCGTTGCCGGCGAACAGCTGCATGAAGTCCCAGGGCTCCGGGAAGTCCTGGTTCCAGTCGCCGAAGCCGAACTGCGGCTTCAGGGACGGCGCACCGATCGTGGTGAAGTACACGCCGGAGTTGACGACCTTCTCCGTCGCCTTGAACCCAAGCTGGTTCAGGACGCCGGTGATGTAGTCCAGGTACTGACGGCGGGGGCTGCGCTCCTCGCCGTACACGGTGACCGGCTGGCCGATCATCCCGGACTTCTGCATGAGCTGCTTGGCCAGCGTCATGTTCGGGGCCCCGTTGGGGTTATGGAACGGACACGTGGACGGGCTGGAGTGACCGGGGATCCCGAACGGGATCAGGTGACAGTCCGGCGTCATGAAACCACTGTCAAGCCGCGACAACGCCCGGTCGTCCATCGCGGCCAGCACGGCCTGACGGGCGTAGAGGTTGTTGAACGGCTTCTGAGTCACGCCGAACCACCAGTACCAGCTGGAGTTCAGCGGCTCCGTCTTGTAACGGTCGGCCGCCGAGCTCTTGATCTTCTCCAGGATCGACGGCGGGAGCGTGTCACCGGGGTCGAACACATCGGCCTGGTTGTCCAGCACCGCTTCGGCGTTGGCCAGGACGTTGGAGTTGACGTTGTAGATGATCTTCTGGGCGTGCCCCTTGGGCAGGCCGGGGACGTCGAACTTCGGGTTCTGGACCAGCACGTACTGGTGCTCAGGGTTGATGCTTGACCACATGTAGGGGCCGTCGCCGATCGTGCCCTTGGACGCCAGGTTCTTGGCCGGCGTGTTGGGCGGGACAGGAGCGGTGCCCGGCAACGCGAAGATGTCCACGATCGGGGAGAACGGAGCCACCAGGTTGACGGTGAGCGTGCCCTTGGTGTCGTCGGCCGTCACGCCTGAAATGGTCTTGGCCTTGCCCTTGGCGTAGGCGTCGGCGCCCTTGACGTAGCCGCTGATGAACGAGGCGGCCTGCCACGGGATCTTCAGGTCGCGCTCCAGTGCGGTGATGACGTCCGAGGCCTTGATCGGCGTCCCGTCGGAGTAGTGCAGGTTGGGGCGCAGCGTGAAGGTGTAGGTCTTGCCGCCGTTGGAGGCGGTGGGGAGGCCAGTCGCCAGCGCGGGGACGATCGTACTCCCGGCGGCGCCCTCGACGCCGCGCTTGAAGGTCAGCATGGGCGTGTCGATCACCGACTCGAGCTCGTTGCCCTGAGTCGTGAAGTCAAGGCCCGGGTCGGCCGACAGTGGCGGCGTGCCCGAGACGATGGTGATGGTGCCGCCACTCTTGCCGGCGGACGTGCCGGTGCTGGCAGCCGTGCTGGTGCCGCTCGCCGAACTGGTCCCGGTGGCAGCGGGGCTCGCCGAACTGCTCGACGAGCTACTACCGCCGCAGGCAGCGATTGCGCCTGCAGCGAATACCGCGAGCAGCCCAGCTGCCCACGGCCTGACGTATCTACTCACTGAATCCTCCTCCAGAGGTTCGTGTGTTCCCAGAGCGCACAGGGTAATCCCATCGGAGCTTCGATGCGAATGGGTGCTGCACCACGTCCTGAGCCCTAATCAACGCTCAACAGGGATGCGATCGTGCCCGGACCCAAGCCCTGACCGGACCCTGACGAGAGATTCCCGTGCAATCTGAGTACTTACTCGCGAGTAGCCCAACGACGCGGTGCGCGGAGGGGGCGCGGCGCTCAGTCGACGGTGAGCACGGCCTTGCCCGCCACCCGGCGATCGAGCAGAGCCTGCACCGCGCCCGCGGCCTCGGTCCAGGATGTGGTGAGGTCGATCTGGCAGTCCAGCCGTTCGGCCGCCACCAGGTCAGCGAGGCGGCGTAGATCGGCGGCCGCGGTCCGCGTATGCGCGAGCTCGTCGAAGATGTACAGGCCGTGCAGTTGCGCGCCTGGCGCCCGCGAGAACAGCTCGCGGGTCGGGTAGCTGACCGGCTCGGTGACGGTCGCGGCGAAACTGATCACGCTGCCGCGCGGTGCCACGCGCTGGATCGCCGCGCCCAACACAGGTCCGCCGATCGCGTCGAGGATGACGTCGAAGGTATCCCCGTCGCTGGAGAGCTCGGGCAGAACCTCGTCGGCGCCGAGCTCGGCCAGCCCATCCGCGCGCCGGGCGATTGCGGTGACGTGCGCCCCGGCCAGCTTGGCCAGCTGGACGGCAAAGCGCCCGACGCCGCCGCTGGCGCCGGTGATCAGGACCCGCTTGCCCACGACATACCCGCCGATCTCCAGTGAGCGCAGCGCGGTGAGCCCGGCCACGGGCAGCGTCGCCGCCTGCTCGAAGGAGATCCCGTCGGGCAGTTCGGCCAGCGCCTCGGTGGGGACCGCCACCTGCTCGGCCCAGGCGCCGATGTCCTTGAGCCCGACCACTCGCGCCCCGGCCTTGGGGCCGGAGCCGTCGGTGGCCGGCCAGCTGATGGTGCCGGCCAGGTCCCACCCCGCGATCGTCCCCGCTGCCATTCGTTCGAGCCGCCGCACCTCGCCGCGGTTGAGGCTGATCGCCTTCACCGAAACCACGGCGTGGTCTGATCGCGGCTCGGGCTCGGTTACCTCGGCTAACTCGAGGTAGGGCCGGTCGGGGTGGGAAACGAGGGCGCGCATCGGTTTCGCGATACTACGCGGCCGTGTCTGCCCGGCCCGATCTGCCGCAACATCCCTCGAGGCCGCCGCAGCGTTAGCGGGTAGACGGTTTCAGACGTGCCCCAAGATGCCTTCACTGCGCTGAGCGCGCAGCTGCGTGGATCGGTCCCCGACGGCCTGCGGGGGCTCTCCGACGACGAGCTCGCCGACCTCGCGGCGGCGGTCGCCGATGCGCGCCACCGCCAGGCCGCCGCACTGAGCGAGGCCGGTGATCGCGCCCTCAGCCATATCCCGCGGCTGCTGCGCGGCCCGATCAAGCGCGTGGTCGGATGAGCCGCGCCGCCGACCTGCTCCAGGGCCACGCCGAGGTGATGAAGCTGGCCCGGCTGCTGGGGCGCGAGCCCGACGACCTGGCCTACCTGGAGAGTGTGGCGCCGGCCGACCTGCGCGCCTTCCGCGATGGCGTCACCGAGACGCTGTACGACGCCCACGGCGGCGCGCTGGGACGGCTGGCCGCGGCCAGCCGCCTGCTCCCGGCGGGCGTGACCGCCACGATCGGCCAGCGTGCCTTCGGGCCACTGCTCTCGGCCCGGTTGGCGGGGCTGCTCGACACCGACAAGGCCGTCGACGTGGCCGGCAAGCTGCCGCCGCCGTTCCTGGCCGACGTGGCGGTCGAGCTTGACCCGCGTCGCGCCTCAGACCTGATCGCCTCCATTGCCCCCGCCCTGATCGGACAGGTGACCGCCGAGCTCGTGAAGCGGCGCGAGTACGTGACCATGGGCCGGTTCGTGGGCCACCTCTCAGACGAGGCCATCACTGCCGCGCTGGGGGCGATGGACGACGAGGCCGTGCTCCAGACCGCCTTCGTGCTCGAGGACCGCTCCCAGCTCAGCCGCCTCTTCACCAAGCTCCCCAAGGGGAGGTCGGCCGGCGTCATCGCTGCCGCCGCGGACGACGGGCTCTGGCTGGAGGCGCTGGACCTCCTCAATCACCTCCACAAGCGCCAGCGCAAGGAGATGGTCCTCGCCGCGCTGGCGCTCGACGAGCCGGCGCGCGAGGCGATCCTCGACACGATCATCGCGCACGACCTCACCGATGAGGTCCGGCTCATTGCCGAGCACGACGACTCGATCGAGGAGCGCCTCGCCGAGCGGGTTCGGGTGACCGGTTAGGGCGTGTAGTCAGAGCTCCGGCACGGCGCGCCGGCGCAGACGTTGGTCACCACTCCGTTGGGCTGCAGGAAATCGGAGATCTGCTGCTGGGCCGCGGGCGTATTGCGCGGATCCCCGTGGGGATCCTGCTCGTCGCCGGTGCTGGTCTCCGCGGGCGGGGTGTTGGTGAGCGGCGGGGGCGAGGTGTGGCCGGGGCCGCTGTCCCAGACCTCGATCGCCGAGCCGTTGAACGGGAACGCCTTGATCGCCGGCAGCCCGTAGAACAGATTGCGATCGTGCGATCGGTTGGTGCTCAGGTCCAGCGCCGGCTGATACGCCGAGGCGCCGACGGTCCGGGCCTCGATGGCACCCGCGTACATCGACACCTGGTGGTCGCCGTAGGCGATCTGCATCAGCACCTGGTGCGACGGGGTGCCGGGGAGCGGGTGCGTGGTCATCTGCTGCGCGTAGCCGTCGGGATCGCCGCGGTCCCACAGTTGCTGCGTGAGGTCGAGCAGCAGCGGATGCAGGGACGGATCGGGATAGGCCGCGTACATGATGCTCCCGAACGGGGCGAAGTCCGTGCTGCGCTGCACGAGCACATTGGCGTAGTCGATCCCGGTCACGCCCAGCACGGCGTGGCGGAAATCCGGCGAGAGCGCGGTGAGCATGCCGCCCTCGATCCCGCCCTGGCTGTTGCCGTCGTAGTACAGGTTCGAGGTCTCGATCACCGGCTGACCGATCTGCCGGAAGGCGGCGTTGGTGGCCAGGCCGCCCGGGTTGAGCATGAGCCGCCCCAGGTAGAGCATGTTGAGCGCCCCCTGCTGCAGACGGTCGATGACCGCTCCGAACAGGTTGAGGTTGCCCAACGCGGCCGCGTCGTTGAGGGTGTCAGCGTCGGCCAGACCCCAGAAGGCAGTGGAGCAGATGACGATGTTGTGGCCGGCCGACAGCGCCTCGATCGGCCCTGCGGTGACGTCGTCGGGGGATCCGAGCAGCCCGTGCCCGTAGATCGCGATCCGTGCCGGGGTCAGGGCCGTCGCGGTGCTCGGCACGATGCACGTAAACGTCGCGGTGGCGACGTTGCCCGGGATCTGGGTCGGCGTCGCGTCGGGCTTGTTGGAGCTGTAGTGGAACCCGGGCTGGGTCGACGGCCCGCAGGTGATCAGATAGCACGGAACCTGCATCGTCCCGTCGACCTGGGTGAGCGCCGCGCCCGCCCCGGAGACCAGCGGCTTGGTATCGGTCACCGTGAAGGCGGGGGCGTGGCCGGCGTCGACCCCGTCGGCGAGATTGGTGTCGCCGAGCTGGGCGAAGGCGTTGTTGCGGATCGCCAGCATGCGGCCGGTGAGGCCCTTCTCTGAGCCGACGGTGAAGTTCCATGCCGCATACAGGCTCTTGTTACGAGCGATGCCGGCTCGCTTGAGCGCGGTGAAGATGGCGGCGTAGCGGGCCGTCTGGGACCGCTCGGCCTTGGGCAGCTTGCCGGAATCGCGCAGGCGCGCGAACCACTTGGGCGCCGAGATGATCTTCCCGGACTTCGTGCGCAGCTTGCGTAGCGCGACGATGAAGGTGTGCCCGTCGGCCAGCAGGTTGGCCGGATGGATCATCAGGTCAGTGCTGCCCGGGGTCTTGGCCAGGGAGTCGAGCTCGGCCCAGATGAGCTGGCGCCGCCCGGTGCCCTGGTCGATGAGCACGACAGGCTGGCGCTTGGCCAGCGACGCGGCGATGTTGGTGACGCCGACCGCGCCGGTGCGCTTGAGCGCGGCGGCGTTCTCCAGGCCGGGGACGTGGAGGAGGATCGCGCTCCCGGGACTGAACCCGTCGTTGCGGTTCCAGGCACCCGGGTTGATCCGGACGCCCTTGGTGTTGACGGGCATCGCCGCCGCCGGGAGGCTCACGCGCAGCTTGGTGGCGCTGGTGCGGTCGGCGCGCGTCAGGCGGTTGTCGGGGAACGGGAACAGGCACGGCTTGCCGGAATACGGCTGGCACGACGCCCCCGGCACCTTGGCCAGCGCGGGTGCCGCCATCATCACCAGGGCGGCGAGGACCGACGCGCACACAGCCAATGGCAGGGCGGCCCGGGCCCGCGGTCCGAAAACCGGGCGCGCGTAGCGCGCAACAAAACGGTCAGTCATCGTTGACGTCCTCTCTCTTCTGCCGCGGCGGGGTCATCCGACCCCACTGCTCACGCTGGGGCGCGCGGAAGACTATTGACTGGCGCGGGCGGCGCGGTCACGGCCGGCCATGGCGCGGCGGGACGGCCCAACAGATATCCCTGGATGAGGGTCACCCCGAGGCCGCGGAGCGTCTCGAGCTCGGCCTCGGTCTCCACCCCTTCGGCGATCAGGTGGCCCCCGGTCTGCCGCACGTAGCCGAGCATCGCCGAGACGAGCGCGCCGCGGTCGGGATCGGTGTCGATGCCGCTGATCAGCGAGCGGTCGAGCTTGAGGTAGTCGGGGCGCACTGCGGTGATCTGACGCAGCCCCGAGTAGCCGGCGCCCATGTCGTCGACGGCGAAACTCAGCCCTTCGCCGATGAGGCGCTCGATCTCGGCCACCACGCCCGGGGTGTCCTGGAGCAGGCTGTTCTCGGTGATCTCGAGGATCAGTCGGTCCAGGTGCGGCGCCCGGCGCAGCAGGTCGCTCGTGCGCGGGTCCAGCAGTAGAGGCCCGGACAGGTTGACGCTCAGCCGCGCGCCGGCGGGAAGGTCGGCGAGGAGGTCGAGGCCGGCCCGCAGGCAGGCGAGCTCGAGCTGGTCGCGCATGGCGAACTCGTCGGCGAGGGCGAACCAGTGCAGCGGATTGGAGCTGGAGCCCAGGCGGAAGCGGGCCAGCGCCTCGTAGGCGTGAACGGTGCCGTCGGGCACCGAGACGATCGGCTGCACCGCCATCTCGAGTCCCTCGCCGCGCACCAGCCGCTCCAGCGCCTCGTGGGCTCCGCCGGAGCCGCGCCCGCCGATCGGGTCGCCGGCGTAGACGGAGAGCTGGCTGATCCCAGTCCGCTTGGCCACGCGGAGCGCCACGTCGACGGCGCGTAGCAGCGACTCGGCGTCCTCCCCGTCGCGCGGAAACAGCGCCATGCCCACCGACGCGGCGAGCGCCGGGCCGCTATCGGGCTTGCCGGTGACGTCGGAGAGCATCCGGCGTGCGACGGCCTCGGGGTCGGTCCCGGTGAGGATGAGGGCGAACTCGTCGCCGCCGAGACGTCCGGCGATGCCGGTGTCCCCGGCCGCGCGCTCCAGGTGCTCCGCCACCCGCCGCAGGGCGGCGTCACCGGCGGCGTGCCCGGCCGACTTGTTGATGGCGCCGAAGTTGTCGAGGTCGAGCAGCAGGACCGCCCCGTCGCCGCCGCGAGCCAGGAGGGCGTCGAGCGCTCCGCGGAAGGCGGCACGGTTCAGCGCTCCGGTCAGCCCGTCGTGGTCGGCGTCGTAGCGCGCCTTGTCGAGCATCGCCCGCAGTTCCTGAGTGACGCGGCCGCAGATGAGCAGGAGCGTGATCGCCGCCAGGCACACGCATGCGTAGGTCAGGGTGATCTGACCGTGGCGGACGATGGGGAGGGCCAGCGAGCCCAGCAGCATCGCTCGGCCGACCCAGTACACGCGCCCGCCGCGGGCGAGCACGCCGCAGGCTACGGCGACGAGCCACAGCAACCACACGGTGGTGATCCGCTCCGGGCCCAGCCCGACGATGAGGATCGCCGACACCGGCGCCAGCGACTCCTCCACCTTGATCCACTCGGCGCGCGGGGCGATGAGCTGCACCATCGCGGTGGCGAAGATGATCGCGAAGCCCAGGAGCACCAGGACCGGCCGGTGCGCGTGATGGCGCGTCCCGGGAGCGTCGGCGATGGCGATGACCGCTCCGGCGATCGCCAGGCCGGCTCGTGCCACCGCGGCCGAACGCCGCGCCCGACGCAGCCCAGCAGGCATTTCCACCTTTGGGTGCATTGAGTGTTTGTCGGCACAGCCCGGGCGTTGTTTGAGCCCCTGCGGACTATGTTCAGTGCGAGATGTCCCAGCCCCGCGCCACGCGCCGCTCCGGCGCCGGCCAGGCGGAGCTCGGAGGCGGGATCAGCCGCGGCCTGGTGCTGTTGCTGGCGATCGCCTGCGGGACCGCGGCCGCAAACCTCTACTACGCCCAGCCGCTGCTGCACACCCTGGGCGGCGCGTTCGGCGTGTCCAACGCCACCGCGGGTCTGCTCATCACGATCAGCCAGCTCGGCTACGTGCTCGGGCTCGCCCTGCTGGTCCCCCTCGGCGACCTGCACGAACGTCGTGGGCTGATCAGCGCCACGATGCTGGTGACCGCCGCGGCCCTGGCGCTGGCCGCCGCCGCACCCGCGTTCGCGGTGATGAGCGGCGCGCTCGCCGTGGTGGGCGTCACCTCGGTGGTGGCCCAGATCGTCGTCCCCATGAGCTCGTCGCTGTCCGCCGAGCACGAGCGCGGGTCCGTGGTGGGGACGGTGATGAGCGGACTGCTCATCGGAATCCTGCTCGCGCGCACCGTCAGCGGGTTGATCGCGGCGGCGGCGGGCTGGCGCACGGTGTTCTGGTTCGCGGCCGCGGCGATGGTGCTCCTGGCCGCCACCCTTCGCCGCGCCCTGCCCCGGGTCCCCCCGACCACCGACCTCTCCTACGGCGGCCTGCTGCGCTCGGTCCTCGCCCTCGTCCGGGAGGAGCCGATGCTGCGCCAGCGGATGATGGTCGGCGCGCTCGGCTTCGGCTGCTTCAGCGCGCTGTGGACGTCGCTGGCCTTCCTGTTGTCCGGACCTCCTTACGGGTACGGCAACGCCGTCATCGGGCTCTTCGGGCTGGTGGGGGTGGCGGGCGCCGTGGCGGCGTCGGGCGCGGGCCGGCTCGCCGACCGGGGCCACAACGGCCGCGTCACCACCGTCTCGATCCTCATCATGCTCGCCAGCTGGGGAGTCATGGCGTTCGGCCAGACCTCGGTGGTCGCGCTCATCGCCGGCATCGCGCTGCTGGACCTCGGCGTCCAGGGCCTGCACATCTCCAACCAGAGCGCGATCTATGCGCTGCGCCCCGAGGCCCGCAGCCGGCTGACAACCGCCTACATGGTGGCCTACTTCCTCGGCGGCGCCACGCTCTCGGCGATCTCCTCGTCGCTCTACGGCTCTGACGGCTGGGGCGGGATCTGCGTGCTCGGCGGAGCCACGGCCCTGCTCGCGCTGGTCGGCTGGGTGCTGACCGAGGCTGCGGCGCGGCGCCGCCCGGACGCCGCGCGGGCGGTCGTATGATCGACCGCTGACGCGATCTGGGAGGACGGGCATGTCAGGCGAGTCGGTGTTGAGCACCAACGGGAATCCCGTAGGGGCGGAATCCGACGGGCGGCGCAGCATCCTCGTCGTCTTCGTCGGGCTCATGTTGGTGCTGCTGATGGCGGCCCTGGACCAGACGATCGTGTCCACCGCCCTGCCGACGATCGTCGGCGACCTCGGCGGCCTCAGCCACATCTCCTGGGTGGTCACGGCCTACCTGCTGGCCCAGACGGCGGTCACGCCGGTGTACGGGAAGCTCGGCGACCTCTACGGCCGCAAGATCGTGCTCCAGGTCGCCCTCGTGGTGTTCCTCATCGGCTCCGCGCTGTGCGGCGCGGCGCAGACGATGACCGAGCTCATCGCCTTCCGCGCCCTCCAGGGCCTCGGCGGCGGCGGGCTGATGGTGGGCACGATGGCGGCGATCGGCGACGTCGTCCCCCCGCGTGACCGCGGGAAATACCAGGGGATCTTCGGGGCGGTATTCGGACTGGCCAGCGTCATCGGGCCGCTGCTGGGTGGCTTCTTCACGACGACCCTGTCGTGGCGCTGGATCTTCTACGTCAACCTGCCGATCGGCGTGGCCGCGTTTGCGGTGCTCGCCGTCACGCTGCCCTCGCGCCAGGACCACACCCACCACCAGATCGACTACCTCGGCGCCGGGCTGCTGGCGGGCGGACTCACCTCGGTCGTCCTGCTCTGCACGATGGGCGGCACCGACTTCGCCTGGGGCTCGCCGCAGATCATCGCGCTCGGCGTGCTGGCGATCGCGCTCCTCGTCACCTTTGTCCTGGTGGAACAGCGGGCGGCCGAGCCGGTGCTGCCGCCGCGCCTGTTCCGTGACCGCGTATTCAGCGTCACCAGCGGGATCGGCCTGGTGGTGGGCTTTGCCCTGTTTGGATCGGTCACCTATCTGCCGTTGTTCCTGCAGGTGGTGCTCGGCTCCAGTCCCACCGCCTCGGGGCTGCAGATCCTGCCGCTGATGGCCGGCCTGCTCATCACCTCGATCGGCTCGGGCCAGCTCATCAGCCGCACCGGCCGCTACCGGCCCTACCCGATCGCCGGCACCGCGATCATGGTCGTGGGGCTCTTCCTGCTCTCGACCATGGACCCGCAGACGACGCGCGGCGCAGCGTCCGCGTTCATGTTCGTGCTCGGCCTGGGCCTCGGGTTGACCATGCAGGTGCTGGTGCTGGCGGTCCAGAACGCCGTGGACTACAAGGACCTCGGCGTGGCCACCTCCGGCGCGACGTTGTTCCGGTCCATCGGCGGCTCGGTGGGGACCGCCGTACTGGGCTCGATCTTCTCCAATCGGCTGGCCGCCGAGCTGGCGTCGTCGCTGCCGGCTTCGGCCAGCGGATCGCTGGGCACCGGCGCGGGCCTGAACACCACGGCGCTCAAAAGGCTGCCCGCGCCCATCCACGACGCCTACCTCACGGCCTTCACCAACGCTCTGTCCACTGTGTTCATCGTCGCCGCCTGCGTCGCCGCCGTCGCCTTCGTGCTGAGCTGGGCGCTGGAGCAGCGCCCGCTGCGCGAGACGATCGCCGCCAGCTCCGGCATTGGGGAGTCCTTCGCCGTACCCAAGCTCACCGACTCGCTGGCTGAGGCGTCACGCGCGATGAGCGTCCTCATCGGCCGCGAGGGCCGCCGCGCACTGGTGGCGAGGCTGGTCGAGCGTGCCGGGGTCGACCTCACTCCCGCCGCCGCGTGGCTGATCGTCCGCCTTGCCGAGGTCGACGACGCCCACCCGGCATCGATCCCACAGCTGTGCGCGGACTTCGACATCCCGCTCGAGGTGGGCCAGCGGGCCATGCGCGAGCTCGACGAACGGGGGCTGCTGCGCCGGGACCCCGCCGCCGGCCAGGAGCGCGGACGTGTCGTCGGGGTGACGCCCGCGGGGGCAGAGATCGCCACGCGGCTCGTGGACGAGCGACGGGCCAGCCTGGAGCGGGTGTGTGCGGGGTGGCAGCCCGAGGACAACGAGGAGCTGGCGGGGCTGTTGACGCGGTTGGCGCGGGAGCTCTCGCCGGATGAGGACCCGGTCCCAACCGCAACCGCCGCTGCCGTGTGACGTTCACCGGGGCGCCGGCGAACGTCAACGACAGCTTTCGAAGGGTGGGGCCAGGACGTCGGCCGCAACTCCCACCCGCGGCGAGGGGGCAAACGGCGGAAAACCCTCGGCGCTCGATGAGGTTTGCCGCGAAACGCGCACCCCAGGGACGTCTGGTGGAAAACCTCGTGCTGAACCAGAGGTTTTCCGCGTTCTACCCCCTCGAGCTCTCTGCTCAGCCCCAGCCGCAGCGCTCAGCGCCGCAGCGACCGCGAGTCCGCCCCCGTCGCGCGCCGCAGATCGGCCTCGATGGCCACCGCCGCCGCCTGCGCCAACGGCAGGATGTCGCGCCGCAGCGTGGTCATCGTCCCGCGGCTGGCGTGGACGGAGACGTTCAGGGCCGCGACGACCGTGCCTGAGGCGTCCTTGATCGGAACGGCCAGCGACCGCAACCCCTCCTCGAGCTCCTGGTCCACCGCCGCCCACCCCTGCCGGCGCACCCGGTCAAGAGCGGCGAGCAGGGCCTCGGGATCGGTGATCGTGCGCGTCGAGAGCGGCCGCATGTCGATCCGGGCCAGCCGAGCGGTCAGGTCGGCGTCGGGCAGGGCGGCCAGGAGGACGCGGCCCATCGAGGTGGCATAGGCGGGTAGGCGCGTGCCGACCGACAGGGTGATGCTCATGATGCGGCGGGTGGGCACCCTGGCCACGTAGACGACCTCGGTGTCATCGAGCACGGAGATCGAGGAGGACTCGTTGACCTGGGCCACCAGCGCCTCCATGTGCGGCTGGGCGACCTCGGGCAGGCTCAGCGATGACAGGTAGGCGTAGCCGAGCTCCAGCACGCGGGGGGTGAGGGCGAACCGGCCATCGTTGAAGGTCACATAGCCGAGCTTGGCCAGGGTGAGCAGGAACCGCCGCGCCGCCGCTCGGGTGAGGCCGGAGATGCGGGCCACCTCGCTGAGCCCCAGCTCGCGATGCTCGGCGTCAAAGGCACGGATGACCAGCAGTCCGCGTTCCAGCGACTGCACGAAGTCGGCACTGCGGGGACGGTCTTCAGTCACGATCTCCTCAGGGGTCCGGCATGCGCAAACTACCCCACGGAGAGCATTGCGTTTATGCTGCTTTCGTGGACAAAATTGTCGACAATGCTTGGGTGACGGACCAAGGCGAGCCGGAGCGCCCCGAGGACCGCCTGCGCGCCGCGATCGTGGCGGGCCGGCTGCTGCCCAACGAACGCCTGGTCGAGGCCGACCTGACCCGCCGGCTCGGGGTCGGCCGCTCCGCCGTGCGCACCGCCCTGGCGCGCCTCGAACACGAGGGTCTGGTGGAGCTCGAGCCCCACCGGGGCGCCCGAGTGCGTCTGGTCAGCGTGCCCGAGGCCATCGAGATCCTGCAGGCGCGCGCCGCGCTGGAGGGCCTCGCCGCCAACCGGGCCGCGCGCAACGCCACCGAAGCCGACGCCGCCGACCTGAGGGCGATCCTCGCCGACATGCGCAAGCTGCTCGACGCCGGGGACCTGCTCAAGGCCTCGGACGCCAACGCGGTGCTGCACCGGCGGCTGCTGGAGATCGGCGGGCACACGACCGCCAACCGCCTCATCGACGGCCTGCGCTCGCAGCTCGTCCGATTCACCTACCGGACCATCCTCCTCCCTGGCCGCAGCGAGCGCTCCTTCGCCGAGCACACAGCGATCATCGAGGCGGTCGCCGCCCACGACGGCGCGGCCGCCGAGCGGGCGATGCGCCGGCACCTCTCCCACGTGGCCGACGCGCTGCTGGCCACCCAGGAATCGGCATGAGCGGCGGCGCGGAGCCGATCGCCGTCTCAGACCGGGCGCGCGCACTGCTCCGCGGGGCTTACGACACCCACATCCATGTTGCCCCCGACGTGGTGCCACGCATCGTCGACGACGTCACGCTGGCCCACCGCTTCGCGGCGCTGGGCATGGACGGTTTCGTGCTCAAGTCCCACTACACGTCCACGGCCGAGCGGGCGAGCGTCGTGCGCGCCGCGGTCCCCGGGATCCAGGCGCTGGGCGCGATCGTGCTCAACCGCGCCGTCGGCGGACTCAACGCGCTCGCCGTGGAGGTGGCCGCCCGCGAGGGCGTGCGCACGGTGTGGCTGCCCACCGTCGACTCCGTCAACGAGTCCCACGAACGCGATGCCGCCGCCGGAGCCAAGGTCCCAGTGTGGGTCAGGCTGCAGCTCGAGTTGCGACAGCAGGGGATCGAGATCCCGCCCGTGCCGGTCGTCGACGAGGACGGTGCGGTCCTGCCCGAGGTGCGCGCGGTGCTCGAGCGGATCGCCCACCACGACCTGCTGCTGGCCACCGGGCACCTCGCCCGCGATGAGATCTTCGCCGTCGTCGACGCCGCGCTGGAGGCCGGGATCACTCAGATCGTCATCACCCACCCCGAGTTTCCCGCCCAGAGCCTGAGCGTCGAAGATCAGAACGCGCTCGCGAGCCGCGGCGCCCTCCTCGAGCGGTGCATGACGACGCCGCACACCGGCAAGATCGCCTGGGAGGAGTGGATCGCCCACATCCGCGAGTCCGGGCCCGAGCACTCGGTCCTCTCCACCGACCTCGGGCAGGTGTTCAACCCTCCGGTGGAGGACGGCATGGCGATCATGGCCGATCGCCTGCTGGACGCCGGGTTCAACGACGAGGAGGTCCAGGTGATGGCAGTGGCCAACACACGCCGGGTGGCGGGAGCGGACCCGTGGTGACCGAGCCCCGGCGGATGCTGGTGATCGGCGCGCATTCGGCCGACTTCGTGTGGCGTGCCGGCGGCGCGCTGGCGGTGACCACCTCCACCGGCGGAGTCGGGCGCGTGATCGCCCTCTCCTACGGTGAGAAGGGCGAGTCCGGCGAGCTCTGGAAGGAGGACGGCCAAACGATCGACAACGTCAAGAAGATCCGCCACGGCGAGGCCGAGCGCGCCGCCGGCCACCTCGGCGCCGACTTTCGCTCACTGGACCTCGGCGACTACCCGCTGCAGATCGACGGCGATGCGCTCGAGCGCATCTCGGACGAGATCCGCGAGTTCGCCCCCGACGTGCTCATCACCCACACCGACACCGATCCGTTCAACCCCGATCACCCGATCGCGAACGTCGCGGTGGGTCGCGCGCGCAGCCTCGCCGCCGGCGCGGGTGTGCAGAGCGCGTTCAAGACCGTCCGCCCGCCGGAGTTCTTCCTCTTCGAGCCTCACCAGCCTGAGCTGTGCAACTTCATGCCGACCACGTTCGTCGACATCACCGCGGTGATGGACGCCAAGCGCGCCGCCATGGCGGAGATGAAGGCGCAGAAGTACCTTCACACCTATTACGCCGAGCGCGCCGACCATCGTGGCAACCACGCCCGGCGCTCCTCGGGAAACCAGGACATCCGCCAGGCCGAGGCCTTCCAGCGGGTCACCCCCCAGGTGGTGAGCAGCCTATGACCGACGACGCGATCGCAGAGCTGGCAGCGCTCGGCTCGGCCACCGTCTACGAGGCCGGCGGCCGTGGCGGCTACGTCGACCTCGACCTCATCCAGATCCTCGCCGGCTCGCGGGTCGCCGGGCCCGCCCGCACCGTCAAGTGCGGCCAGGACGACAACCTCATGGTCCACGCCGCGATGGCCGAGGTCCAGCCCGGCGAGGTACTGGTGCTCACGATGCCCGAGCCCCGCGCGGTGGGGATCGTCGGCGACCTGCTGGCCACCCAGGCCAAGGCCCACGGCGCCGCGGGGATCCTCATCGACGCGGCGGTGCGCGACATCGACACCCTGGCCGAGCTCGGGCTGCCGATCTGGGCCCGCTGGGTCCGGATCAAGGGCGCGACCAAGGACATCGCCGGCACCATCGGCGAGCCGGTGCAGGTCGGCGGGGCCACGATCAACCAGGGCGACATCGTCGTTCTCGATGCCGACGGGGCCGCCGTGGTGGAGGCCGACCGCGTCGACGAGGTCCTCGAGGCGTCGCGCAAGCGCGAGGACAACGAGCGGGTCAAGCGCATCAAGCTCCAGAACGGCGAGCTGTCCTACGACCTCGACGGGCTGCGTGCCCGCGTTGAGGGAGCGTGACCGCCGTGGCCGAGCCGCCCGATCTCGCTCATATCGCCCACGCCGAGCTGCTCACCCCGTTTCCGCAGGAGAGCCTGCGCTTCTTCACCGACCTGTTCGGGATGCAGATCGAGCACCGGGAGGGACAGTCGGTGTTCCTGCGCGGGTGGGGCGAGTACCAGCCCTATGGGCTCAAGCTGACCGAGGCCAAGCTGCCGGGGCTCGGCCACGTGGCCATCCGCGCCTGGAACCCCGAGGCGCTGGAGCGCCGTGTCCAGGGCATCGAGGCCACCGGCCTCGGTGACGGGTGGATCGAAGGCGACCATGGCCACGGCCCCGCCTACGCGTTCCGTGATCCCGACGGCCACCGCTTCGAGCTCTTCTACGAGCAGGACAAATACATCCCGCCCGAGGAACTGCGCCCCCGGCTGAAGAACGTGCCCCAGCGCCACGTCGACCGCGGGGCCTCGGTCAAGCGGATCGACCACGTCAACATCCTGGCCGCCGATATCGCCGCCAACCGGCGCTTTGCCGAACAGCAGCTGGGCTACCGAACCTACGAGCAGGTCATCCTCGACAACGGCGAGGAGACCGGCGCCTGGATGAGCCTGAGCATCGCCGCCCACGAGCTCATCTACACCGCCGACCACGCCGGCGGCAACGGCCGCCTTCACCATCTCGCGTGGTTCGTGGACACCCGTGAGGAGTGCCTGCGCGCCGCCGACCTGTTCGTCGACGCCGACGTGCCCATCGAGGCCGCCCCCTCCAAGCACGCCGTGGCCCAGGGGATGTTCCTCTACGTCTATGAGCCGGGCGGCAACCGTGTCGAGGTCACCACCGGCACCCACTTCATCTATGACCCGGCGTACGAGCCGATCCGGTGGACCGAGGCCGAGCGGGCGCGCGGCCAGGCATGGGGCGTCAAGACGATCTCGACCTTCCACACCTACGGCACGCCGCCGCTGGACGGGACCGTCGGCCCGCCGATCCCGCCGACGAGCGCGCTGCCCACCCCGGGCGCCACGGTCGTATGAGCGAGGCCGACGACATCCGCGCCATCCGCGACCTGGTCGAGAACTGGGTGGTGTGGCGCGATGCGGGCGACTGGGAGCGCTTCGCCACCGTGTGGCACGACGACGGCGTGATGATGGCCACCTGGTTTCAGGGGCCCGCCGCCGACTTCATCCGCGTCAGCCGCGAGGGCTTTGAGCGCGGAGTGCGCATCCTGCACTTCCTCGGTGGCACGTCGGTGGACCTGGCCGGCGAGCGGGGGATCGCCCAGACCAAGATGACGATCACTCAGCGCACGACCGTGGAGGGCGTCGAGTGCGACGTCGTGTGCACCGGGCGCTTCTACGACTTCGTGCAGCGCGAGAACGGACGCTGGGAGCTCAGACTCCGCCAGCCGATCTACGAGATCGACCGCCTCACCCCCGTCTCGGGCGGGCCCGGGCCGGAGCTCGACGGCGACCTGCTCGCGCAGTTCCCCTCCGGCTACCGCCACCTTGCCTACATCCAGACCCGGATCGGCTATGACGTCAAGCGCGACATGCCGGGGCTGACCGGCCCCGAGGTCGAGGATCTGTATCGCCGCGGCGCCGACTGGCTGGCCGGCCGCCCCGGCTAACGTTTGCCGAGATGAGACCCGAGCGGCGGACCATCGCCGCGGAGGTGTTCGCGGCAGGACGCGAGTACGACGCGGCGCAGGGCGACCGGCTGGCCCGGTTGCGTAACGTCGAGCCAGAGACCGCCCGACTGCTCGGCGTGCTCGTGCGCGCCATCCGCGCGCGGCGCGTGCTGGAGATCGGTACCTCCAACGGCCACTCGACGCTGTGGCTGGCCGACGCCGCCGAGGCCGTCGGGGGCCAGGTCGAGACGCTCGACATCGACCCGCGGCGCACGGAGCAGGCTCTGGCCAACCTCAACCGGGCCGGGCTGAGCGAGGTCGTCAACTGCCGCACGATCGGCGCCGCCCAGGCGCTGGCCGAGTACCCCGATGCGGCCTGGGACTTCGTGTTCCTCGACGCCGAGCGGCCGGAGTATCCGGGCTACTGGCCCAACCTGCGACGCAGCCTCGCTCCGGGGGCGATGCTGGCCATCGACAACGCCATCTCCCACGAGTCCGAGCTGCAGAGCTTCAGCCGCCTGCTCGGCGATGACCCGCACCTGACCAGCGCCGTGGTGCCGATCGGAGCCGGGCTGATCGTGGCCACGCTCGACGCCTGAGCCCACTCTGAGCGTAAGCGGACCCATCGGTCCGCTACGATGTGCGACGTGTCCGAGACGTCCAAGACCCCCTACCAGCCCGAAGCGCTCGACCGCGCGACGATGATCGTCGCCGGGGTCGTCCTGCTCGGGGCGGTCATGTCGATCCTGGACACGACGATCGTCAACGTCGCCATCGACCACCTGGCGACCGTCTTTCATGCCTCGCTGACAGAGATCCAGTGGGTCATCACCGGCTACACCCTGGCGCTGGCCACGGTCATCCCCATCACCGGCTGGGCGGCGGACCGGTTCGGCACCAAGCGCATCTACATGACCTCGCTCGTCCTCTTCACCATCGGGTCGATTTTGTCGGGCCTGGCCTGGAGCGCGGGCTCGCTCATCTTCTTCCGGGTGCTCCAGGGCATCGGCGGCGGGATGATCATGCCGTCGGTCATGACGATCATGACCAAGAAGGCCGGGCCGCAGCGCATGGGCCGCGTCATGGGCATCCTCGGGGTCCCGATGCTGATCGCGCCGATCATGGGTCCGATCCTCGGCGGCTGGCTGGTCGACAGCGCTTCCTGGCGCTGGATCTTCTTCATCAACGTGCCGATCGGGATCGTCGCCTTCATCCTCGCGCTGATCGTGCTGGACCCCGACACGCCCCAGCCCGCGCACCGGCTGGACTGGGTGGGCATGTTGCTGCTCTCACCGGGGCTGGCCGTGTTCATCTTCGGGCTGGCCGAGTCCTCCACCTATGGCTTCGGCGCTGTGCAATCGTGGGGCCCGACCCTCCTGGGTGTCGCGCTCATGGCCGCGTGGGTGGTGCACAGCTGGCGCACGCCCAATCCGCTGATCGACCTGCGGACGTTCGCCCACACGCGGGCGGGCGCCGCCGCCGGGACCTTCCTGCTCTTTGCCATCTCGGTGTTCGGCTCGATGCTCCTCGTCCCGCTGTACTACCAGGTGGTCCGTGGTCAGTCGGCGCTCAACGCCGGTCTGCTCCTGGCGCCCGGCGGGCTCGGCGCGATGATCCTGATGCCGGTCGCCGGCAAGCTCACCGACAGCTACGGGCCGACGTGGCTGCCCGCCAGCGGCCTGCCGCTGGTGGCGATCGGGATGGTTCCGTTCGCCTTCGTCGGCGCCAATACCTCCTACGTGCTGCTGTGCGCCGGGAGCTTCGTCCAGGGCCTGGGCATGGGCCTGGCGATGATGCCGAACATGACCGCCGCCATGCAGGCAGTCCCGCCGGTGGCGATCGCCCGCACGAGCACGGCGATGAACATCATCCGCCAGGCGGGTGCGTCGATGGGCACCGCGATCCTGTCGGTGCTGCTGGCCTCGGCGATCGCGAGCAACCTGACCGGAATCATCGGCAGCCACGCGACCGGCTCGGGCGGCGGCCTCGCCACCCTCCAGCACCTGCCGGCGCGGGCACACGCGGTGGTCGCCGTGCCGCTGGCGCACGCCTTCGCTTCGACGTTCGTGTGGGCGCTCGCGCTCATTGTCATCGCCTTCATCCCCGCCGCGGGGATGGCGGTCTCGGGCTTCCGCCGCCCGATGCGCGCGCCGGTCGGCGAGCGCCCCCTAATGGTGGAATAAGCTCGCGCCACCCTGCCGCCGATCGCCTACACCCGCGGACTGCACGAGCTCGGTGACGGGCTCTACGCCTACCTGCAGCCCGACGGCGGGTGGGGCTGGAGCAACGCCGGCTTGGTCTGCGCCGACGAGACGTCGCTGCTCGTCGACACGCTCTATGACCTGAAGCTCACCCGCGCGATGCTCGAGGCAATGGCCCCGGTGATCGAGCGCGCGCCCATCGACGCGGCGCTCAACACCCACGCCAACCCCGACCACTGCTTCGGCAACGAGCTGCTGCCGACGGCTACCGAGATCTATGCCTCCGCGGCCAGCGCCGAGGAGATGGGCCAGCTCTCGCCCGAGGTGCTGCATGCGTTGAAGAACGCGCCCGACATGCCGCCCGATCTCACCGACTTCGTGCAGCACGCCTTCGGCCCCTTCGACTTCTCCAACATCAGCTTCCGCGCCCCGTCACAGACGTTCAGCGGGCAGTTGGAGCTGACCGTGGGCGACCGCGCGGTGACGTTCGTCGAGCTCGGCCCCGCGCACACTCAGGGCGACACCATCGTCCACGTCCCGGACGCGGGCACCGTGTTCACCGGCGACCTGCTGTTCATCGACGGCACCCCGATCGTGTGGGCGAGCCTCAGCAACTGGATCGCCGCGTGTGACCGGATCCTCGCGCTGGGCGCGACGACGCTCGTGCCCGGGCACGGACCCGTCACCGACGCCTCGGGCGTGCGCGACGTCCGCCGCTACCTGGCCTACATCGCGCAGGAGGCGGGGCAGCGCTTCGCCGCCGGGATGGACGCCGCGCAGGCCGCCGATGACATCGACATCTCTGACTTCGCTGGTTGGGGCGACCCCGAGCGGATAGCGGCCAACGTGGTGGCCGCCTACCGGGAGCTCGACCCTTCTCTCCCCAGAGCGACGCCGCCGGAGTTGTTCGTGCGGATGGCCGCCTGGCGCGCCGCCCACTGATCTCACACCACGATTGAAAGGACCTGAGATGGCCAGCAACCAGACGGTCGCCGTGCTCGGCGCCGGCGGGATCATGGGCTTCGCCATGGCGCGCAACCTGGCGCGCGATGGCTATGCCATCCGCGCGTGGAACCGCTCGCGCGAGAAGGCCGAGCCGTTGAGCGAGGACGGCGCGGAGATCGTCGATACGCCGGCGCAGGCCGCTGACGGCGCCAACGTGATCCTGACCATGGTCGCCGACGCCGACACGGTGCTCGACGCGATGGATGGCGACGACGGGGCTCTGTCGGCCGGCGGCGGTGACGACGCGATCTGGCTGCAGATGAGCACGATCGGCATCGAGGGCACCGAGCGCTGCGGCGCGCTGGCCGCCGAGCGCGGCCTGACCTTCTTCGACGCGCCGGTGCTCGGCACCAAGGCCCCCGCTGAGCAGGGCGCTCTCGTCGTACTCGCGTCGGGGCCAGACGACGCGCGTGACCGCGTGCAGCCGATCTTCGACGTGGTGGGCAGCCGCACGATGTGGATCGGCGAGGCCGGCGGCGCCACCCGGCTCAAGCTCGCCGTCAACACCTGGGTCCTCACGGTGCTCGAGGGGACCGCCGAGGTGCTGGCCCTGGCCGAGGGCCTCGGCCTGGACCCCCAGCTCGTGCTCGACGCCGTCAAGGACGGGCCGCTCGACATCGCCTACATGCAGATGAAGGGCCGGGCCATGATGGCCCGGGAGTTCGAGCCCTCGTTCCGCCTGCGCCTGGCGGCCAAGGACGCCGGGCTGGTGGTCGACGCCGTCGATCTGCACGGCCTGGACCTGCCGCTGGTCACCGCGATCCGCGATCGCCTGGAGCAGGGGATCACCGAGCACGGCGAGAAGGACATGGCCGCGACGTACCTCACCAGCACCTCCGGCAAGTAAACTTATAAGTTTACTTTGCGTGCCGGTCCCGGTGGCGGGCACGTGAGAGCCTATGCCTCTCAGGCTCCGCTGGCTGGGGCGGACCCGTGGGAGATATTGCCTGCTGGGAGTGTGAAAATCGCCCAAAGCCATCGGTCAGGGCGGCTCCTCAGCCCAATCGGCGCGATCAGTGGTAGGCAAACCCACTCGCGCCCCCCAGAATCGTCGACAGCCGCCTCACCCCAGCTCGCCACCCACCCCGGAACCGCCGCCTTCGAAAGCCGGAGTTGACGTTCGTCGATGAGACCGGGACGGGGCGCGCGTCAGGTCGCGATCAGCACCAGCAGGTCGCGGGGGCCGTGGACCCCCTCGACGCGCGACAGCTCGATGTCCGAGCTCGCCGACGGTCCGGAGACGAGCGTGATCGGCCGGCG
>DASXDW010000006.1:0-16606 GCA_036490435.1 Solirubrobacteraceae bacterium | reverse complement strand
AACCTGGCCGCGGCCATCGACGGCGAGGGAGTCCCGCTGCTGGGCCGGGCGGACGCCGAGGCCCAGGCAAGCGCGCTGGAGGCGCTGTACGCGTCGGCAGATTCGGGCGCAGTGATCGCCCTGCCGAGCTGACCGCGGCGCGCCCCCATCTCCTCTGGTCGCCTCCAGACCCCCCGCTGCGTGGCCGTCAGGCCACTGACATCAAAGGCGAGAAGCCCGCCCGCCGCCCGTTGGAACCGCCGACGCGGTCGGCGTGCGCCGCCTCGGGCCCGCGGGCCTCGGCGGTCACCAGGTTGAAGCGAATCCGCACCTCGGTCCCGCCGGTGGCACGGGACAGGATGGCGAAGTCGTCGCTCACCTCGGAGATCAGCCCCAAACCGAGTCCGAGTCCGGGCCGATCGGCCCGCGCCTTCAGGCCGCAGCCGTCGTCTGAGATGAGGATCCAAAGCTCCCCCGACGCAACGGCGGCATTGACGTAGATGAGACCCGGGCCGCCGCGGTAGGCGTGCAGCACCGAGTTGGTCAGTGCTTCCGACGCCGCCAGCCGCACGGCGTCGATCTGGCTGGGCGTCGCGCCCACTTTCGCGGCGAAGTCCGCCAGCCTCGATCGCCCCTCGGCGACCGACCGTGGCGAGGCCTCGTAGGTCTCATTGAGATTCCGCGCAACGCTCTGCATAGCCGATCTTTTACCCAGACGCGACCCAGATCAAGCACGCCGGCTTGCACGCCCGTCCGGTCGCCAGGACCGCATAGGATGCGCCGATGCCCGTGGTGTGCACAAATCGGGGCTGGCGCGATGTCGCGCTCTAACGTCGCGCTCATCACCGGCGCGGCCAGCGGAATCGGCCGCGCAGTGGCCACCCGGATGCTCGAGGACGGCTGGGATGTGCTTGCCGTCGACCTGCGCCCCGACCCCGACGGGCCGGGCGTTGCGCACCAGGCCGACCTCACCGACGCTGATGCCAACGCGGCCGCCGTGGCGACCGCCCTGGACCGCTTCGGCGCGCTGGACGTGATCGTGGCCGGCGCCGGTATCCAGCACGTCGCGCCCATCCAGGAGTTCCCGGTCGAGCGTTGGGAGACGATCCTGAGCCTGATGCTCACCAGCCCCTTCCTGCTCGCCCGCCATGGCTGGGAGGCCCTCTCGGAGTCGGGTCACGGGCGCTTCGTAGCGATCGCCTCGGCCCACAGCCTCGTGGCCTCCCCCTACAAGGCCGCCTACGTCGCGGCCAAGCATGGCCTCCTGGGGCTGGTCAAGACGCTGGCCCTGGAGGGCGCCGCGCGCGGGATCGCCGCCACCGCGGTGTGCCCGGGCTACGTCCGCACGCCGCTGGTGGAGGGCCAGATCCCCGACCAGGCCCGCGCGCACGGGATCTCGGAGGACCGGGCGCTCGAGGAAGTCATCCTGGCCCCGCAGGCGATCAAGGAGCTCATCGAGCCCTCCGAGGTGGCCGACGTGGTGGCGTTCCTGGCGGGGCCGGCGGGGCGGTCGTTCACCGGGGTGCCCGTCACGATGGACATGGGCTGGACCGCGCACTAGCTCGCGGAGGTGCGACTGGTGTTCGTGCGAGGCTCGGCAGGGTATCGGCGCACGTCAACGGCGAGCTATCGAGTGGGAGTGAGGGGCGGCCTCGGCGCTGATCGCGCCCCTCGCCGGGGGTAGTGGGAGATTTGGGGTGGCGGCCTCAGACGGTCGGTGCAACACCCGGGTGGGAGTCTTTCAGGTCTGGGTGGGTGAGCGACCATCGTTGCGGAGTCGAGCCCGGAGGGCGAGGCGTAGCGGCGATGGTCGCTTAAGCCGCCTCTGCGGGCCCGGGGATGATCTCGAGCAGTTCGGCGAGCTTCTCGGCGGGCGTGAGCCAATCGAGGGTCTGGCGCGGTCGTCCGTTGAGCTGCGCGGCGATCCGGTCTAGCGTGGCCTGGTCATAGACCGCCAGATCGGTGCCCTTAGGCAGGTATTGGCGCAGCAGCCCGTTGGTGTTCTCGTTGCTGCCGCGCTGCCACGGGGAGTGCGGGTCACAGAAATACACCGCCATGCCAGTCGCGACCGTGAACTTGCGGTGCGCGGCCATCTCCTTGCCCTGATCCCAGGTCAGCGATTTGACCAGATGCGCCGGGAGAGTCTGGATGCGGTCGGTGAGCGCCCCGATGACGTGATCGGTGCTGTGATCGTGCCCGAGATAGGCCAGCAGCACATACCGGGTGTGTCGTTCCACCAGCGTCGCGACCGCTGAACGACCATAGGCACCCATAATCAGATCACCCTCCCAGTGTCCCGGGACCGCCCGATCGGCGACCTCGGCAGGACGCTCAGAGATCATCAACATCTCCGGGATCCGCCCCCGCCTGACCGGCCGTCCCTGAGGCTTGCGTTTGGTGCGGCCCGTTCTCAGCTGCGCGGTCAGCTGCCGGCGCAACTCCCCGCGCGACTGCACATACAACGACAGATAGATCGTCTCGTGACTGATGCGCATCTCCACATCATCGGGATAGTCACGCCGGAGTCTGGCCGAGATCTGCTGCGGCGAGAACCGCGCCTGCAACCCAGCCTCCACCACCGCCAACAACCGCGGACACCCCGACAGTTTCGTTGCCTTGGGCCGCCGCGCCATCGCCTGCGCACGACGCTCGGCCCCCAGCGCGCGATAACGCTCCCGCCCCCCGCACCCCCCGATCTCCCGACACACCGTCGACGGCGCCCGCCCCAACGCCCGCGCGATCGCCCGGCCTGACTCCCCCGCCGCGACCCCCCGGCTAATCCGTTCGCGCTCCCCAAACGACAACCGGTGCGCAGAATGCGCCACCCGACGCCGCGCCAGGACCGCCTCATCTAACACCCGATACACCGACGAGCTCGACGACCCCAACGCCGCGATCACATCCACCACCCGCTCACCCGCCCGCACCCGAGCCACGATCTGCTCCCGGTCAGCCGGCGTCAACCACCGATACCCACCCCGCTTCTTGACCACCAACACTCCCATCCTCGACGCAAAACACGATCGTGTTGCGTCGACCGGATGAGACCGCCGGCCTGTGACGACCCTTATCTCCCACAACCCTCTGCAAACGCCGGGAATCTCGCCACCCCGGCCGGCGCCCTTACCGCCTTCCCCAGCAGGCAGTTGACGTGCGCCGATACCCTGCTTCACGCACCACGGACGCACCCCGCGCAAGTCCACCGCCGCGCCCAACGTTGACATAAACGTGTCAAGGTCGCTAGCCTCCTCGAGCATGCGGGATTTCCTGGCGGCCACGCGTGAGCGCATCATCGTCTTCGACGGAGGAATGGGCGCGACGCTCGAGCAGTTCGACCTGAGCCTGGAGAAGGACTACCGGCTGCCCGGCCGCTGCCACGAGGCGCTGGTGCTCAACCGGCCCGACGTGATCGAGGGTGTGCACACCTCGATGCTCGACGCGGGCGCGCAGGTGGTGGAGACCGACACGTTCCAGGCGAGCCGGCTGAAGCTCTCGGAATGGGGGCTGGACGATCACACCCACGAGATCAACCTCAAGGGGGCGCAGATCGCCCGCAAGGCTGCGGGCGACGACCGCTTCGTGGCCGGCGCCATTGGGCCCACGGGCTTTCTGCCCGCCTCCGACGACCCGACGCTCGGCCAGATCACCTTCCCGGAACTGCGGACCGTCTTCGCGGAGCAGGCCGGCGGGCTCATCGAGGGCGGCGTGGACCTCATCATCATCGAAACCACGCAGGACATCCTGGAGCTCAAGGCGGCGGTGTTCGGCGTGCGCGACGCGGCCAAGGAACTGGGCCGCGCGGTTCCGATCCAGTGCAGCGTCTCGCTGTTGCCCAACGGCGGCAAGATGCTCCTGGGCACCGACATCAGCGCGGTGCTGGCCACGCTCGAGGCACTGAAGGTCGACATCATCGGCCTCAACTGCTCCACCGGCCCCGAGGACATGCGCGACGCCGTCCGCTTCCTGGGCGAGTTCTGCTCGCTGCCCGTGCACTGCATCCCCAACGCAGGCCTTCCCCAGCAGGGGCCCAACGGCGAGACCATCTTCCCCGAGGAGCCCGGCCCGCTGGCCGACACCCTGGGCGAGTTCGTCGAGCGCTACGGCGTCTCGATCGTGGGTGGGTGCTGCGGCACCACGCCGGCGCACATCGAGGCCATCGCCGAGCGCGTCTCAGACCACACCCCCGGGGAACGTCCCGAGCGGCGCCCCGCGCATGTCAGCTCGATGATCGCGGCCACGCCGTTGGTCCAGTCCCCGCGCCCCACCCTGGTGGGCGAGCGGGTGAACTCGCAGGGCTCGCGAAAGGCCAAGGAGCTGCTGCTGGCCAATGACTATGACGGCCTGACCGTGGTCGCCGAGGACCAGGTCACCGGCGGCGCCCACGTGCTCGACGTCTGCGTCGCGCTCACCGAGCGCCAGGACGAGGCCGACCAGATGCGCGAGGTGGTCAAGCGGATCTCGCTGAGCCAGCCCGCTCCGATCCAGGTCGACTCGACCGAGCCCGACGTGATCGAGACCGCACTTGAGCAGATCCCCGGGCGCGCGATCGTCAACTCGATCAACCTGGAGGCTGGGCGCGACAAGCTCGACCGTGTCGTGCCGCTCGCCAAGGCGCATGGCGCCGCTGTGATCGCGCTGACCATCGACGAGGTCGGCATGGCCAAGACCGCGGAGCGCAAGCTGGAGATCGCCAGGCGGATCACCGATTTGTGCTGCGAGGAGCACGGCCTGGACCCCGACGCGCTCATCTTCGACTGCCTGACGTTCACGCTGACCACCGGCGACCCCGAGTGGCGCCCGAGCGCGGTGGCCACCATCGAGGGGATCCGCGCGATCAAGACCCAGATCCCCGGCGTGCAGACGTCGCTGGGGGTCTCCAACGTCTCCTTCGGGGTGGGCCTGCCCGCCCGCTCGGTGCTCAACAGCGTCTTCCTGCATCACTGCGTCGAGGCGGGGCTGGACCTGGCGATGGTCAACCCCAACCACATCACCCCGTATTCCGAGATCCCCACCGAGGAGCGCGAGCTGGCCGACGACCTGGTTTTCGACCGCCGCGACGACGCCCTGGAGCGTTTCATCGCCCACTTCGAATCCAAGGGGCCCGCAGAAGACGACGGCGCGACCAAGGCCGACCCCACCGAGGGCATGGAGCCCGAGGAGGCGCTGCACTTCCACATCCTGCGCCGCAAGAGGGAGGGCGTGGAGGATTGGATCGACCGCAGCGTCGAGAAGATCGGCGCCGTCCCAACGCTCAACACCGTGCTCCTGCCGGCGATGAAAGAGGTCGGCGACAAATTCGGCGCCGGCGAGCTGATCCTCCCCTTCGTGCTGCAGTCGGCCGAGGTCATGAAGCGGGCCGTGGCCCAGCTCGAGCAGTACCTCGACAAGCTCGAGGGCTACACGAAGGGCACGGTCGTGCTGGCCACCGTGTTCGGCGACGTCCACGACATCGGCAAGTCGCTCGTCAACACGATCCTCACCAATAACGGGTACTCGGTGGTGGACCTGGGAAAGCAGGTGCCGATCTCCACCATCCTCGACGCCGCCGTCGAGCACAAGGCCACCGCAATCGGCCTCTCGGCGTTGCTGGTCTCGACGTCCAAGCAGATGCCCGCCGCGGTCCAGGAGCTGCACGCGCGCAAGCTCGACTTCCCGGTGCTGATCGGCGGCGCGGCCATCAACCGCAACTTCGGCCTGCGGATCCTGTACCCGCACGGGACCGAGGCAGACGACGTCTACGACCCGGGCGTCTTCTATTGCAAGGACGCGTTCGAGGGCCTGGCCAAGGTGGACGAGCTGATCGACCCCGAGCGGCGGGCGCAGCTGGTCGACGCAACCCGCACCGCGGCCAAGAAGCTGCGCGACACCCCGGTCCACCAGGACACCGGCGCGCCCGACGTCACCGACGCCTCGGTTCGCAGCGCCGCCGTCACCGACACCCCGGTGCCCGAGCCGCCCTACTGGGGGGTGCGCGAGCTCGAGGTAGGAATGGACGAGGTCTACCGCCACCTCGACACCCATGTGCTGTTCAAGCTGCACTGGGGCGGGCGTGGCGTCAAGGGCGAGGCATGGACCCAGCTGCTGCGTGATGACTTCCAACCGCGCCTGGAGCGGATGTGGCGCGAGCAGACCTACCTGCGGCCCCGTGCCCTGCTGGGCTACTTCCCGTGCAACTCCGACGGCAATGAGCTGATCGTCTGGGATCCTCAGGACTTCGACTCCGCTAACCCGCGTGAGCTGCACCGCCTGGTCTTCCCGCGCCAGCCCCGCCACGACCGCATCTGCCTGGCCGACTTCTACCGCCCGTTGAATTCAGGCGAGATCGATGTCGTCGCCCTGCAGGCGGTCACCGCCGGCGAGGAGGTCACCGAGCTGATGGCCTCGCTGGAGGCCGAGGGCGAGTACGCCGAGCAGCTCTTCGTCCACGGCCTCGGCGTCCAGACCGCCGAGGGGATGGCCGAGTGGATGCACGCTCGGGTGCGCTCCGAGCTGGGGGCCTCCCCCACCCAGGGCCGGCGCTACTCGTGGGGCTATCCGTCCTGCCCCGAGCAGTCGGAGCTGACCAAGGTCTTCGATCTGCTCGACGCGCCGTCGATCGGGCTGCGGCTCTCAGGCGGGTACGCCGTGGAGCCCGAGCAGTCGACGCTGGCGATCGTCGCTCACCACCCACAGGCCGTGTACTTCGGCATGAAGTCCGGGATGCTGCCCAAGACCGACAAGCAGGCCGCCGACGAGCTGATCGCCGGTACCGAGCGCGATCCGACCCTCATGGCCACGCTGCCCGATTCGGACCCCGCCGCCGCCCCCGGCGCCGCCGAGGACGAGCCGGCGCTCGCCGAGGCCTGAGGCCCCACCGCCCGCACCCGCGCCCTCTCCGGCGGACACGCTGCCTCGGGCAGCCGTCCAGAAACCCTCAAAGTGGGGACGAGATTTGATCAATCGCGCCGATACCACGCCGGGTGAGGACGCGGTTTCTTGATGCGTCCCTCCCACGCACCGGGGAGGGGCGCGCGCACCTTTCTGCTCCGGCAGCCACCGGCGGCGCGGTCGCCTCTGCCGCGGTCCTGATCGCGGACTGCTCCCTGCGCATCCTGCACGTCGAGGGTGACGCCTTCGCCGCGCACGGCCTCCAGACCGAGGCCTGGATCGGCCAGACCATCGAACACGTCCTGCCCATCGAGGCTGTGGCGATCCTCCTGCCACGCTACGAGGCCGCGCTGACCGGCGAGCCCCAGGCCTTCGAGTACCGCACTCACGACGGCACCCGCGACTACCTCGTGCAGCTCGTCCCGGTCCCCGACGGCGCGGGCGCCATCGGCTCGGTGGTGACCGTGATGCAGGATGTGACCGACCGCGCACGGACGATCTCAGACCTCGCCCGCAGCGAGGGCCGCCTGCGCGAGGCCGAGCGGATGGTCGGCGTGGGCAGCTGGGAGCTGGTCGTCGCCACGGGCGAGATCACGTATTCGGCGGGCCTGGCCCAGCTGTTGGAGCTTGAGGAGGACCAGGCGCTGGACAAGTCCGCGCACCTGGAGCTGGTGCATCCGGCGGACCGCGAGGTGGTGGCCGGCATCGGAGAGCAGTGCGTGCTGTACGGGTCGACGAGCTGCGAATACCGGGCCGTCCTCCCCAGCGGCACGGTGCGCACCCTCTCGCTGCAGGCCGAGGCGATCACCGAGCCTGACGGCCGCCGGGAGCATCTCCGGGGCGCGGTTCTCGACGTCACGGACGAGCGCGAGGCCGACCGCCGGCGCCTGGCCGCCGAGCACCTCTTCCGCGAAGGCTTTGACGCGGCGCCCATCGGCATGTCGCTGGCCGACCCGGTCGAGGGCCGCTGCGTGCGGGTCAACGACGCGATGTGCCGGATGCTGGCCCGCTCGCCCGACGAACTCATCGGCCAGAGGATCAGCTGCATCGTCCCCGAGGAAGACCTGGCCGTACTGCGGCGCGCGCGTGAGGACATGCTGCGCGGCGAGATCGACTCCTTCACCGCCGAGCAGCGTTTCCTGCGCGGCGACGGCAGCATCCTGTGGGGCCTGCTGCACTGGGCGCCGGTACGGCGTGAGGATGGATCGGTCGAGGCCTTCCACTCCCAACTGGTCGACATCACCGACCGCAAGGAGCGTGAGTCGCGGCTGGAGCACGATGTCGAGGAGGCGCTGTGGCTCGGTCGCATCCGCGACGCCCTCGACGAGGATCGCTTCGTCCTCTATGAGCAGCCCATCGTGGATCTGATGACCGGCCAGACGGTCCAGCACGAACTGCTGTTGCGGATGCGCTCTGAGGACGGGGAGATCATCGCGCCCGGGGCGTTCCTCCCCGCGGCCGAACGCTACGGACTCATCTCCGAGATCGATCGTTGGGTGATCCGGCAGGCCGTGCAGATCGCCGCCGAGGGCGTGCCCACCGAGTTCAACCTGTCGGGACGCTCGATCGGCGACCCGGACATCCTGCGCGAGCTGGCCACCGCGGTGCGCGAATCCGGCGTGGATCCGTCGCTGCTGGTGGTGGAGGTCACCGAGACAGCGTTCGTCGGGCAGACCGAGGCGGGGCGGGCCTTCGCCGAGCGGGTCCGTGAGCTCGGCTGTCGCCTGGCGCTGGACGACTTCGGCACCGGCTTCTCCAGCCTCCAATACCTCAAGCACCTGCCCGCCGACCACCTCAAGATCGACATCGAGTTCGTGCGCGATTTGACATCGAACGAGACCGACGCGCGCGTCGTGCGCGGCATCGTTGCCCTCGCCCGAGAGTTCAACCAGACGACGATCGCCGAGGGCGTGGAGGACGAGGAGACCCTCCTCATGCTCCGCGACATGGGCGTCGACCTCGCCCAGGGCTACCTGTTCGGCCGCCCCGCGCCGATGGCCTCGCACGCGCACAGCGCCAACCCGGTCCCGGCCCGGTGCCCTGGGGCCGCCGCGGTGCCGGACACCGACTCGGTCGGCATCGTCGTCGCGGGCTTTGAGGCGTTCGCCCGGCGCGACGTCGACGCGATGCTCGCGCTCTGCCATCCCGAGTTCGTGCTTCGCTCGTTCGCCACGGCCAAGCGGGTTGAGCGCACCACGCCCTACCGCGGCCACGAGGGCGTGCTCGCCTATCTGCGTGATGTGGCGACGGTGTGGGAGGAACTGAGCCTGACCATGCTGACCTTCCGCCAGGCCCAGGACTCGGTGATCGGGTTCGGGCGCGTCGAGGGACGGAGGCCCGGGGAGCGTGTGCTGGGCAGCATCATGTGGGTGGTGCGACTGCGTGGGGACGTCATCTCCTCCATCGAGGTCTTCCAGGCGGCCGGGGGCCCGTCACTGAGCGAGTCTCAGATCGAGCGCCTGCAGGACGGCGCGTCACTCCCCGTGAACGGCGGCACACCGGCCCGCGCGGTCAGCGGCGATTAGCGCGAGGCACTGCCTCGTCAGGCGTTTGAGTCCAACGCGCCCGAGCCGCGCGCCGACGAGCGGTGGGGCCGCGCGGGAAGCTTGACCGGAGCGGCGTGCATGGCGCGCAGACGCACCTCGCGCCACGACATTCCCTCCTTGAGCAGCGCGGGCGTGCCCATGAGGATCGCGGTGGAGACCTCGACCGCCTGCAGGATGACGCCGTAGGCCACGCCAGTACCCAGCCCGACGTGCCATCCGGTGTGCAGGACGGCGGCGCAGGCGGCCTGGAAGACACCCAGGTTGGCGGGGGTCGCCGGCAGCACGGCTGTGATGTTGACCGCGAACAGGACTGCCGCAGCCGCGGCCCACCCTGCCTGATGGTTGAGCCCGAGGGCCACGAGCAGGATGTAGCAGGACGCCCACTGCAGTGCCCAGGCGCCCAACTGGGCGACCGCCGCGATCCCCCCGAGCTTGGGACGGCGAAAGACGGCCAGGCCGGCCCGCACCCGAGTCATGCCTCGGCGGGCCTGGGCGACGAGAGCCTGCAGGCGCCCGAACCGCCCGCCGCCATGGCGCAGGATCAGCGGCGAGAGCAGAACGATGAGCAGCAGCGCCACCGGCGCGATGGCCGCCAGCAGCAGGGCGTTCTGATGCCCGTTGAACAGGTCAACCGACGAGAACATCACCGCGCCGAGCGCGATCAGGGCGACGATGTTGATCAAGGTCTGGGAGACGACCGTGCCCAGGACCACCGGCAGATGCTCTCGGGGCCGGCCAGTGCGCCGCGCCACCACGAGCGCGCGCGAGGGCTCGCCCAGGCGCGCGGGCAACGTCGACGACATCAGCACGCCGATGAACGTGCCCTGCATGGCATCGGAGAGCCTGACTCGGGCATTGGGCAGCGCGGCGCGCAGGATCGCGTGCCAGGACACCGCGCGCAGGGCCATGGCGGCGCACATCACGCCCAGGCCGAGGATCACGAAGGACGGGCTGGAGGCGACCAGAGCGTGAGCGATGTTGGCCAGCCCGATCGTGCTCAGCGCCTTGTAGGCCAGTAGCAGGGCGCCCACCGAGACGCAGGCCATCCCGGCGCGCCGGGCCGCGGTGACCACGGGGCGCCGGCGAGACGCCGGGGGCGGCTCCAAGCTGGGGAGCTTGCGGGCTGGGATGTGGGGCTTCAGATCGGCGGCGCGAAGGCCGACGGCCACCGCGGCGCGCTGTGTCGCCCGAGCGGCGGCGGGGACAGCCACCGCCTCCTCGTAGGCCTCCATCACCTGATCGGCCACGGCGGGCCAGGCGAAGCGCTCCACATCGGCGGCGGCGGCGCGCGACATCTGCGCCCGCCGGTCAGGCTCGTCGTGCAAGTCGCGCAGGACCTCGGCCAGCGCCTGGGGATCGCCGGGGGGCACGAGCACCCCGTCCACCCCGTTGCGCACCACGTCGCGGTAGCCGGCGATGTCGGAGGCCACCACCGGCGTGGCGGCGGCGAACGCCTCGGTCAACACCATGCCAAAACTCTCGCCGCGCAGCGACGGGGCACACAGCACGTCCGCGCGCTGCAGCTCCTCGCGCTTGCGCGTGTCATCGACCTTGCCCAGCACACGCACGTCGCGGTCGTCGAGCATGAGCGGCGAGAGCTCCTCGGCGGTGGGGCCGATGACGGTCAGCTCGGTGGGGATGTGGTCGCGCAGCGCCTCGAACGCGCGCAGCAGCAGTGGTAGCCCCTTGCGCTCGACGGCCTGGCCCACGAAGACGATGCGCAGGCGGTCCGACGGGGACTTGGCGCCGGCCCGGGCCAGCACCTCCGGGTCCACATGGACGCCGTTGGGGATCACCCGATAGTGGCCGCCGAAGTAGCGCCGACCCGTCCACGCCGCGGCCTCGGAGACGGCGATCCGCACGTGTAGCCGGTTGAGGACCCGCCGTGCGCCCATCAGGTTGGCAAGTCCGTTGGGCACACGGCTGGCCGAGAAGGAGTGGAAGGTGCCCACCAGCGGTAGGCCGGTCAGCTGGGTGGTGATCCAGCCGCCGAGCGGGGCCACCGGCTCGTGGATGTGGACGACGTCGTAGTTGCCGGTGCGCAGTTCGGTCTGCGTGGTGGCAACCCCGTAGGGGGTGACCGACAGGTTGGACACGGCGCCGTTGGCCTTGAAGCCGACGGTGCGCCCCAGCGGCACGAGGTAATCGGGCGCGGGCAGCGGCTGCGGCGTGGCCCCACGGTGCAGGATGCGCGAACGCAGATCGACAGGGTCATACGGCGCGAGAACGCGCACGTGGTGCCCTTGCTCGATGAAGCGCTCGGCCAGCGCTTCGATGTGTCTTGTCACGCCCCCCGGATAGGTCCACGAATAGGGCGAAACCAGCGCAATCCGCATCATCATCATGCTATCGACTGGGGCGGTCCGGTTCAGGGATTGCGCGGCGTATGATCCGGCTCGGATGCCGACACGTCATTTCGTCAAATACACCTTTTTGCAGGTCGACCCGGCCTGGCGGCGCCTCGACGAGGAGCAGCGCGCGGCTGACAAGCGAGAGTTCATCGCCGCGTGCTCGGATTTTGCCGACGGGCACCTGCTTCGATCCTTCTCACTGGTGGGCACCCGCGGCGACGCCGACCTGATGCTCCTCAGCCAGGCGCAGAACCTGGAGCGCATCCACGAGTTCCACGTGGTGCTGGCCCAGAGTGGTCTGATGAAGTGGTGCACGGTTCCGTATTCGCTGCTGGCCATGACCAAGCCGTCGGAGTACTCGGACGAGTCTCGTCTGGAAGTTCGACCCGGCTACGGCAAGTACCTGTTCGTCTATCCGTTCGTCAAGACCCGCGCCTGGTACGCCCTGCCCGCCGACGAGCGCTGGCGGATCATGCAGGAGCACATCAAGATCGGCCGCGAGTACCCGTCGGTCGACCTGAACACCAGCTACTCCTTCGGCCTCGACGACCAGGAGTTCGTCGTCGCGTTCGAGACCGACAACCCCGCGGACTTCCTGGACCTGGTGCAGCGGCTGCGCACCTCGGAGTCCAGCTCCTACACGCTGCGCGACACGCCGACGTTCACGTGCATCGCGTGCTCGGTGGAGCGGGCGCTGGGCGCCCTGGACGGCGCCGCGCTCTCGGTCACCGCGCCCTAGAGCAGCGCCGCGCTCGGCACAATCGAGAACCGGGCCCGTGGCTACGCTCTGCTCGTGAGCGCCGATGCCGATCTCATGCTCGCCCTCGAGTACCTGCGGGCCGCCGATCCGGTGCTGCGGGCACTGATCGACGAGATCGGCCCCGAGAACGCCGACGAGCGGCCTCCGGGCATCCCCAGCGACCACTACGGCGCGCTGGTGCGGGCCATCATCGGCCAGCAGCTGTCCACCCGGGCCGCCAGCGCGATCCAGCGCAAGCTGACCGAGCGCTATGACGGCCGCCTGCCGACACCGGATGAGGTGCTCGCCGAAGACCCCGATGAACTGCGTGCCGCCGCCGGGCTCTCGCACGCCAAGGTCCGCTACCTGCGCTCGCTGGCCGAGCACGTGCTCGACGGATCGCTCGCGCTCGAGCACCTGGCTGAGCTCCCGGACCCCGAGGTGATCGCCGCCCTGACCACGGTCAAGGGCATCGGGCAGTGGAGCGCGGACATGTTCCTGATCTTTCACCTCAACCGGCCCGATGTGCTGCCGGTCGGCGACCTGGGCATCCGCAAGGCGTTTCAGGCGGTGTACGGGCTGCCACAACTACCGGCGGCGCCCGAGATGGAGCGAATCGCCGAGGGTTGGCGTCCGCACCGCACGCTGGGCTCACTGTTTCTGTGGCGCTCGCTGAGCGCCACGCCGATGTGAGAGAACGCCAAGCGACGCCCGGCGCGGGGGCCGGACAGCGCCCGAGAGGGGACGCCGAGCCTAGACCGCGGAGACTTCCTCCTCCTCCGCGACGCGGAAGGAGGAGCCACAGCCACAGGCGGCGATCACGTTGGGGTTCTCAACCTTGAAGCCGGCGCCCTGAAGGCCTTCCACGAAGTCGATGGTCGAGCCTTCCACGTAGGCAAGACTCGGCGTGTCGACCAGCAGGCGGATTCCCTTGTCCTGAAACACGGAGTCGCCGTCGCGCTGCTCATCGAAGGCCAGGGCATACTGAAAGCCCGAGCATCCGCCGCCGCGGACGCCGACCCGCAGCCCGGCGGTTTCGGCAACCGCGCTCTGGGAGGAGAGGAACTCGCGTACCTTCTCGGCACCTTTGTCAGTGAGGGTGATCATGCTTTACGAAGTATAGCGACCCGCTACGCTAGAGCCATGTCTGCGACCCCCGCTGAACTCAAGGAGCGTATCGAAGCCGGGATCCCCGGCGCGGCCGCCGAGGTCACGGGGGACGGGCATCATTTCAACGCCGTCGTGAGCGCCGCTGCGTTCAACGGTCTGACGCGGATCGCCCAGCACCGCCTCGTCTATGACGTGTTCGGCGCCGAGGTGGGCGACCGCATCCACGCCCTCTCCATTCAAACCAAGACCGCGGAAGCCGAGGAAACCCGATGAGCGATCAAACCGCCAACCCGCTTCGCGACGCCATCCAGGAGGCGATCGACGAGAACCCGGTGCTCCTGTTCATGAAGGGCAGCCCCGAGGCGCCCGCATGCGGCTTCTCCGCCCGCACCGTCGCGATCCTGCAGTCGCTCGGCGCCCGCTTCGCCGCGGTCGACATCCTGCCCGACCCGCGGATCCGCCAGGAGCTCTCGGCGATCTCCAATTGGCCCACGATCCCGCAGCTGTTCGTCGACGGTGAGCTTGTCGGCGGATGCGACATCGTCTCCGAGATGTACCAGTCCGGTGAGCTGTCTGAGACGCTCGGCGTGGAGGCCGTGGCCGAGGAGCCCGAAGCGCCCACGGCAGCCGGCATGGAGCAGGCGCCGCTCACCATCGAGAACCGGCTGTAGACAGTGGTCGTCCCCGGTCGCGGGGAGGGCCATTAGTGCCCCGAATTACCGCTTCAGGACCCTAGGTGGCGACGGCCGTCCCGGTCGTCGCGCTGCGCTACGCCGACGACGCACTGTGGGCGATCGACCAGACGCAGCTGCCGTGGCGTGAGGTCGAGCTCGAGCTGCGCTGCGCCGACGATGTCGTCGCCGCGATCCGGCGGCTGAGCATCCGCGGGGCACCTCTCATCGGCGTCGCCGCCGCCTATGGCGTGGCGTTGGAACTGGCCCGGGACGCCGACGCCCTGGAGCGCGCCTGCGCGGCGCTGGCCGGCGCGCGGCCCACTGCGGTCAACCTGGCGCACGCCGTTGAGCGCGTGCGGGCCGCCGTGCTCGCGGCACGCGGGGCGGGCGGGAGCGGGATCCCGGGCGGGCACGACATCGCCGGTATCGCCCTGGCTGAGGCGCGGGCGCTGCACGCTGAGGAGGAGTCGGCCAGCGACGCCATCGCCCGCCACGGCGCTGAGTTGCTCGCCGGACGGCGCCGGATCCTCACCCATTGCAACACCGGCGCTCTGGCAGCACCCGGGCGCGGCACGGCGCTGGCGATCGTCGCCGAGCTGGCCGATCGCGGCGAGCTGGAACTGGTGTTGGCCGCCGAATCACGGCCGCTGCTGCAGGGCGCCCGCCTCACCGTCTACGAGCTGGGCCGGCTGGGCATCAACCACGCACTGGTGGTGGACGGCGCCGCCGCCGGGCTGATCGCCGCGGGCGAGGTCGATGCGGTGATCGTCGGCTGTGACCGGGTCGCGGCCAACGGCGATGTCGCCAACAAGGTCGGCACCTACCCGCACGCGCTGGCCGCGGCCGCCTCCGGCATCCCGTTCGTGGTGGCGGGCCCTTGCACCACCATCGACCCGGCGTGCCCCACCGGCGCCGAGATCGTGGTGGAGCAGCGCGACGGCGACGAGGTCCGCGCCGCCGGCCTGTGGCGCGACGAGCCGCTGGCGCTCACGGTGCCGGGCACGCCGTGCCGCAACCCGGCTTTCGACGTCACGCCGGCCGGACTGGTCACCGCGCTGGTGACCGAGCGGGGCGTCGCTGCCCCGCCGACGCCGGAGTCGGTGTCAGCGTTGCTCGCCGGTTGAGCGTGCGGCTGCGCGCCGGTACTCGAGGTGCTCGACGATCCGGTGTGAGTCGCAGATGACCTCGCCATCGAGCACGAGGACCGGCACGCGCTGCTGGCCGGAGAGCGCCTCCACCTCCTCACGCCGCGACCGCCGCTGACCGACGACCACCGCGTCAAAGGCAATCCCCTCCCGGCGCAGGGCGCGGGCGACCCGGCCACACGGGCACAGCCAGTCCGTCGGGGTATTGCAGCGATAGAGCGTGGCCATGGCCGGCGCAGACGATAGGCGTCAGAGGCCCACGCGCCGCGCTATCTCGCCCACCACGCGCAGCGGCAGTGGCTGCGTGGCGCCCGGCGGTGGCAGCTCATCGCCCTCACGGCGGCGGTACCACTCGATCGTCTCCTCCAGACAATCCTCGTGCGGGGCTGTGGTCCACCCCAGGTCGCGCTTGGCCTTGCGGTTGGAGAAGCTCCAGTTCAGCGACGCGGCGCGCACCTCGGACGGAGTGGGCAGGCTCGTCTGGCCGAGCCGCTGAGCGGCACCGGCCAGCATCATCGCCGCGCTCACCGGCAGCTTCAGGGCGGGCGGCTGCACTCCGGAAAGCCGCCCGAGGTCGGCGAAGAGGCGCGTCATCGTGAAGTTGCGGTTGCCCAGGATGTAGCGCTCGCCGACGCGGCCGCGCTCATCGGCGAGCAGGTGGCCGCGGGCCACGTCCTGCACCGCGACCACGTTGAGGGTGCCGTCGACATAGGCCGGGATCTCGCGGCGCAGGAAACGCCGGACCAGGGCGGTGGACGAGCGGCCCGGGTCACCGGCGCCCAGCACGTGCGCGGGGTTGACGATGACGACGGTCAGTCCGCGGTCCACCATCCGCATCGCCACCGTCTCGGCCTCGTGCATCGCGTCGAGATAGGGGATCGCGTAGCGCCCTGTCCCCCACGCCGTGGTCTCATCGGCGTTGCGCCCGCCGCGAGCCGGGCCGATGGTGCCCGCCGAGGACGTGTACACGACCCTCCGCGCCTCGGCGCGCAGAGCCTCCTCCAGGACGATCCGCGTCCCTTCGACCGTGACCGGAAAGGCCGCGGCGCGGGCCGTGCGCAGGTTGGTGGTGCCGGCGACGTGAAAGACCCGTTCGACCCCTTTCATCGCGCGCCGGACGGCCCGGCGGTCCAGGATGTCGGCGCGGACGCGGCGGACGTCGAGCCCCTCGAGCGCGGCGAGCGGGGACTCCCGG
>DASXDW010000223.1:0-8143 GCA_036490435.1 Solirubrobacteraceae bacterium | reverse complement strand
TTTGACACGCCGCCCGTGACCGCCGAGGGCCGCTCCGCCGCCCTCCCCCAGCTCCAGGACCGGCTGTTCCTCACCGACAGCGGCCTGGAGACGACGCTCATCTACCGCCACCACCTGGACCTGCCGGCCTTCGCCGCGTTCGTGCTGCTCGAGACCAACGCGGGCCGTCAACGCCTGCGGGCCTACTTCGAGCGCCACGCCGCCATCGCGCGCACCCACGGCGCCGGCTTCATCGCCGAGTCGCCCACCTGGCGCGCCAACCCGGACTGGGGACGGACCCTGGGCTACGACGCTGAGCGGCTCGCCGCGATCAACCGCCGGGCGATCATGCAGCTCGCCGAGCTGCGGGCCCGCTCGGGCCAGAACGCGGAGACCTACCTCATCAGCGGGTGCATCGGCCCGCGCCACGACGGCTACGACGCGGACGTCCGCATGGGCGCGCCTGAGGCCGAGCGCTACCACGACGCCCAGATCCAGACCTTCGCCGACACCCCGGTCGACCTCGTCTCGGCGCTCACCATCACCTACGTGGATGAGGCCGTCGGGATCACCCGGGCCGCCGCGCGCGCCGGGCTGCCGGTCGTCATCTCCTTCACGGTGGAGACCGACGGTCGCCTGCCCTCGGGCACGACCGTGCAGGACGCCATCCTCCAGGTCGACGCCGCCACCGATCGAGGCCCCGCCTACTACATGCTCAACTGCGCGCACCCCAGCCACTTCGGCGGCGTGCTGGAGGCCGGCCGCGGTTGGCCGTTGCGCATCCGTGGCATCCGAGCGAACGCCTCGCGGCGCAGCCACGCCGAGCTCGACGCGGCCTCAGAGCTCGACGACGGGGATCCGGTGCAGCTCGCTGTTGAGTACCGCCAGCTGGTCATGGCGCTGCCCCACCTCACCATCCTGGGCGGCTGCTGCGGGACCGACCACCGGCACGTGTCGGCCATCGCCGAGGTGTGCGCCGACCTGTTCGAGCCGATCCGGGCCGCGCGCAGCACCTGACCGCGACGGCACGGCCGTCGCGGCTCTCCCGGCCTGGCCCGGCCTTAGTGGCCGGTGGCCGAGAAGTGCTCGGGATCGGCCGGACCCAGGACGCCGCCGACGAGCTTGTAGGGGCCGGTGTAGCCCTTGAGCACCTGACTGAGCTCGGCCGGGTTGGTGACGTCGACCGCCCCGCCGGGGTACTGCGTCGTCTCGTGGTTGGACTTGCCGGCGGGGGCACTGAAGGCCCCCGAGGCGTTGATCGACGCCTGCTGCTGGTAGTCGCGGTAGCCGCTGGTGACGGTGCCGCTCCAGCCGTGCTGGGAGGCCCAGTCCAGCACCGGCGAGATCCACCCGGCGATCGGCTTGTGCTCGGGGTTCCACGCGGTCTGGGGGACGACGGCGCCCGGAACCACGCTCGCGGTCGAGGTCGTCCCGGCCTGGGTGAGCCCGGTGGCGGTCGAGGCGTCGCCGGCGGTGAGCCCAGTGGTCGCTGTCGCCGCCGAGCCCGTGGTGCCCTGAGCCTGCGCGAGCGCGCTGGCGAAGTTGGTGGACGTCGAGCCGCCCGCAGCGGCGGTGCCGTCCAGGCTCGCGCCGATCGCCGCCGCGTTGGCGGCGCCGGAGGACCCGGTAGGCGAGGCGAGTTGCTGCTGCGCCTGCGCGATGACGTCGATCCGTGAGAGCACGGCCTGAATACTCATTCTCTTCACCCATCGGCGCATGGGCGGGGAACTTAAGCCCTCGGCGTGAGCATGGGCGAAGGCGGCGGCGCGCCGCGAGCGCCCGCGCGCGAGCTACCTCGCCTCGGCGGCGTCGCCGGTGCGCTGGAGCAGCGCGTCCAGCACGTCGCCGATCGCGGCGTCCGACGCGCCCATGCCGTCGGCGGCGCGCCAGGCGACGAACCCGTCAGGCCGCACCAGCACCGCGCCCGACGGTGAGATTCCGTAGGCCGAGGCAAATCCCCCGCCGGAGTCGCGCACCTCACCGCCACCGACGAGGTGGGCCTCCAGTGGCACCTCGCGCGCGCCGGCGGCGCTGCGGGCGGCGTCGTGCCATGCCTGGCCTTCGGCGCCGGCCAGCAGCACGAACGCGGTTCCGAACAGATCCAGCGTGGACACGGATGCACCGGCGCGCTCGACGGGGACGTGCGGCGCCCGTGACCCTGGCCGCGCCAAGGACTCGCGCGGGTGCTCGTAGAGCCCAGGCGTGTCCCCGGGCTCCAGCACGACCGCGGCGGAGTTGTAGCGGTAGCCGATCTCCATCGACATGTCGTCGACGAGCGCCTGCATCCCCTCGGTCCCGAGGTAGGGCGCCACCCGGGTGACGTAGCGCGCGTAGGCCTGCTCGACGGTCAGCTCGCCGATCGACCGGCGCTCGTCGTCGTAGGTGTCCAGGAGGCCGGGCCCGCCGATGCCCTTGAGGACGAAGGCCAGCTTCCAGGCCAGGTTGTGAGCGTCCTGCACCCCGGTGTTGCCGCCGAAGCCCCCGTTGGGCGGCATGGTGTGCGCGGCGTCGCCGGCCAGGAACACACGCCCCTGGCCGTAGCGCTCGGCGCTGTCGGCGACCGCGCGCCAAGTGGCGATGTGGTCGATCGTGACCGGGATCTCGGGCACGCCGATGGCGGCTCGCACGAGCTCGAGAGCGCGCGCCTCGTCGATGGTCTCGGCGACGTTGGCCCACGGCGCCGACGGGTAGGCGGCGATGATCTCCGGCCGCGCGGTGTCGCCGACGAGGTTGACGACGAGAAAGCCCCGGTTGCCGCTCCGGTCCAGGCGGAAGAACCCGCGCAGCACCGGGTTGGTGACGTAGTTGACCCCCTGGTCGCGCCCGGCCAGCAGCGGGGTGAGATCGACGCCGGCGTGGAAGTAGATGGTGACGCTGTGGGACAGCAGCCCGTGCCCGCGCATGGCGATGTCCAGCCGCTCGCGCGTGGGGCTGCGGTTGCCGTCGGCAGCGACTACGTACTGTGCCCGGATCGTCAACTCGGTGTCCTCGTCGAGGTCCATCAGCGTGGCGGTCACGCCGTCAGCGTCCTGCACGAGCCCGCTGCACTGGGTGCGGTAGCGCAGCTGCGCCCCCAGTTCCTGGGCGCGCTCGCGGAGGATCGGCTCGAGCGCGTCCTGGTCGATGAACATCCGGATCGTGGGGCTGAACGCCTCCACCCCGGCGTTCAGGTTGGGGAAGTAGCTGGCAATCTCGCGGCCGGCCAGCGACTCGACGTTGTTGATCCCGCCGTTGGGCAGGTATTGCTCCTCCGACCGGCGTCGCACCCGCTCTTCCAGCCCGGCGGAGCGCAGGACCTCCGACGTCCGCAGCTGGAAATGACCGGCCCGGGGATGGATCGCGGTGCTGGCGTGGCGCTCGACCGCGAGCGCGCGGATCCCGTGGATCCCGAGGAACATCGCGGTGGACAGCCCGACGAGGCTTCCCCCGATGACGAGGACATCGACCGATTCGGCGGGTGATTGGCTGGGCGGCATGTCAGGGCGCATAGCCGGTTAGCTGCGGCGCGCCGCGGTTTCTTACGCGGGAGACGCGCGGGAGCGCGATCAGCGGTCGGAATTGACGACCGGCACCAGGTGCACCGCCGGGGGCTCGGCGACCCGGAAGGCGCGGCGCGGGCGCAGGCCTCGGCCGGAGGTGGGCAACCACGCGGCCAGCCCACCGGCACCGGGGACCCAGATGGCGATCGCGTGGTAGACGAGCACCGCGCCCACCGACGCCGCGGGGGGCAGCCCGTAGAGCACAAGGGCTGCGGCCAGGCCCGAGTCGAGCACGCCGAGACCGGCCGGCATCGGGATCGCCGTGGCGAGGTAGCCGATGCAGTAGGCGATCACGGTGGCCGGGAATCCGAGCGGATGGCCGGTGGCGGCGCAGGCGGCCCACAGCGCGCCCATGTCCAGGCAGAGAAATGCGACCGCGCCGAGCAGCCGCCAGTGGGGTGTGCGGACCGCGCTCCAGGCGCCCTGGAGCCCCGCCGCGAGGGCGCGGACGGGACGCGGTGCGGTGGCGCCCAGACGGCGGCCGATCCATACGACGAGCGCGGCGCCGCCCAGCACCGCGACCGAGACGAGGATCGGGATACCGGTGTGACTGAGGTCGTGCGTGCCACCGGGCAGACCGAGCAGGAGCCATACCCCGGCTATCCCGTTGACGGCAAAGCCCACGCCCGTGAGCAGGGCCAGCATCGCCGCGCAGCGGGTGAGCAGCCGGCGGGTGCCGATCCCGTGGCGGCGCAACAGCACGCCCGTCGCGGCCGCCGATGAGATGTTGCCGCCGGGGAGCACCGCGCCGGCCCCCATGGCGATCCAGGCCACGGTGCGGCTCACCGAACGCGGAGGCTCGGGAAAGAACCGGCGAAATACGACCACATAGCCCAGGCACGAGCCAACCTCCAGTGCGACGGCGGCGAGCACCCACGCCGGGTCCATGTGGCCGATCTGCCGGACGACCTCGTCAAGCGGGGCAACCCACAACAGCAGCCCGATCGACACCAGGCCGATGAGTACCGCCGCCAGCGCGCGCCAGCGGTGGCGCGAGGCACTCGATGGGCCGTTCACGACCCGGTCCGGAAGTGGGTCGCCGAGCATCGACGACCCATCCTCGCGCATATCCATCAAGAAGGGGCTACCCCGGTGAAGGTCGGGCTACGTCGCTTGACGCGAACCCGACGCCGACGGCTCCGGATGCGGAGTCCGCCGTGCTCGTGCCACGCGTCCGCCCGCGGCAGAGAGCAGGGTCCCTGCCAGCGCCGTGATGACGACGAGAAACGGGGGGAAGCTGCCCAGCGAGACCTTGGCGTCGTTGTGGATGAGCTCGTGCACGAGGAGGAGAGTGGTGCCGTAGATGACGCCGCCGAAGAAGCCGCGGTCGGCGGCGTCCCAGCCGTCAGAGTGCTCGAAGCCGCCAAGGAAGGCCCCCACGCCCGCCAGCACCGCGACCACCCAGTAGCCGGCGGCCGACGCCCCGACGAGGAAGCCGGCGAGCGCCCCGACAAGCGCCGGAATGACGGCGCCGATGATGACCTTCTGGCCCTCGGAGCGCTGTGCGAAGGGGACCGGCTCAAAGCTCGCCATACGGCGCGGCACCTTGTCACGCTCGGCGCCGGCGCGCAAGGCCGCCTAAGATCACGGACATGGACCGCGACGCGCTGGTGACCGTGCAGGATCCGCTGAAGGAGCGGTATCGCTCAGAGCCGCAGGCCGCGCAGGTGACCCTGCGCGCCGAGGGATCGCTCGGTGACGGCGTCTCCTGCTCGGTGCAGACCGGCCGGGCGCTCGCTGAGGCCGGGCTACATCCCGCCACCGGCGGAGACGGGACGTTGCTGTGCTCTGGCGACATGCTGCTCGAGGCGCTGGTCGCGTGCGCCGGCGTCACGCTGCGCGCGGTGGCCACCTCACTCGAGCTCCCGGTCACGACCGGGCGAGTGCGCGCCGAGGGCGACCTGGACTTCCGCGGCACTCTGGGAGTCGACCGCGATGCCCCCGTCGGCTTCAGCGCCATCCGCCTCTCGTTCGAGCTCGACGGCGACCTGGACGACGAGCAGCTCTCGCTGCTGCAGAAGCTCACCGAGCGCTACTGCGTCGTCTACCAGACGCTCGCGAGCGGACCGGGGCTTTCGGTCAGCTTCGCAAGCGCCTGATCGGCGGACGGCGCGCCCGCTGCGCGCCGCCTACGTGCCGCCGGTCACCGTCGCCTGCGCCCAGCCGCTGGCGTGCGCGCCGGTAAAGGGCGCCGCCGTGATCACGTCACTGCCCGACGGTGTCGGCACGGTGGCGCTGAAGTCACCCTTCGCGTCGGCCAGCGTGGCCACCACCGCGGTGGTGTTGGCCGGCGAGCCGGACTGACCCGAGGACACCTCGACGGTGGCGCCGGGCGTGGTGGTGCCCGTGACCGTCGTGGTCGCGCCCATCGTCATCGACCCGTCTGACGGCGCCGTGATCGTCACCGGGACGTCCGAGGGCGGCCCGGGGTTGAGGTAGCGCGCTCGGACGATCGACGGCTGGTCGGACACCGTGCCGGCGTGGACGTCGAGGACGAGGCGCAGGTACGCGGCCTGGCCCCAGATCAGCGGCGCCGCGGACCCGGCCGCCTTGCCGTTGGTGAAGCCGATCGACGCGGTCGTGGGGTCGGCGCCGAACGGCGAGGCGGGCGTGTTGGGGTCCTCCCAGACCTGCTCGGGGACGTAGCCCAGTCCCCAGGTCATGCGCTGGAAGGTCGCCGCCAGGCCCGAGGCCGCCGAGGTCTGACCGGCCTGGAGGTCCTGCTCGGCGCGCTCACCGTCGAGCAGCGGCCACGGGTGGCCCGAGCCGACGGCGTTCGGGAACCATCCCTCGCCGGTGGGCGAGCAGCTGGTCGGATCGGGCACGTAGCAGTCGCCGTACCCGTCGCTGCTGCCGTTGGCCTTGATCCCGTAGCGGTGCCACCCGGGTCCTGACCTGGTCTGGCTCTCGAGCACCGAGTCGACGACCTTCAGCGAGGCCTTGACGTCCGGATCGGTCGCCGACAGCTCGCCCATCCGCGTCAGCTCGAGGAAGCCGGCGTCGATGATCGAGCGCTGGTCGACGTTGTTGACGCTCCCGTTGCCCAGGTTGTAGGTCTGGTTGGTGTTGGGGTTGCCCGAGACCGACTCGCGGATGAAGTACCGCGGGCCGTCGGGGCCGCTGGTCGTCACCGTCCATGCCTTGACGTTGCGCTGGTAGTCGTCGGCGGTGGCGAGATACAGGTGCGCGCGGGCGGTGTCGCCGGCCGCCTGGGCCAGCTGCCCCGCCGCCACCAGGCCGGCGATCTCCGAGGCGATCGTGGCCGGTGAGTAGCCGGGATGCTCCTCCCAGCGCTCGGCGCCGGTGCTGGGCCCGTGATCGATGATGTAGTCGGCGGCCGGGCGAACGTGGTCCTGGTAGAAGGCCGTGTTGCCGGCCAGGCCTGCCTCCTGCGCCATGAGCAGCGGGTACGCCACCTCGTCGATCTCCGACAGGCCGAAGGTGTCGGGCGCGACCGCACCGTCGAGCTCGGAGTCGCGCGGGAAGCTGCCGTCGGGCTGCTGGGTCTTGTCGAACATGAAGAGGACCATGTCGCGCGCGGAGGCGCGATCGCCGTCGGCCAGCAGGCCGGTGAACGTCTCGTAACTGTCGCGGGCGAACACCTCGCGGTAGGTCCATCCGGCGTGGGTGCTCGACGCCGGCACCGTCTGGCCCCATGGGTCCGTGGGCGAGGCCACGAAGGCACCGATGTTCGTCTTGTCCTCGGCGGCCTTGATGACGTTGGCCGACAGCCAGTACGTACTCTGCATGGCGCTGTCCTGCGCGCCGGTGAAGCCCGGGAGGCTGGCCGGCGGGCGGCGCAGCGAGGCGTCGTAGTCATGCCAGCCCGCCTCGTACTGCGAAAGCGCGTGCGCGAACGGCTGCGCGGCGCTCTGCTGCGCGGTGGTAACCGCAGCGCTCGCGGTCGGGGCGAAGCCCAGGGCCAGCGTGAAGGGCCGGCCGGGCGACGTGTCGAGCAGGGCGGTCTGCACGACGTTGCCGTTGGTGGCCGAGCGGTAGTCGTTGACGAGTTGATGGTGGGTGTCGAGCTGGTCCAGGCCGTCGCTGGGCGTCCCCACGAAGCCGCTTGACTCGGCCAGGAACGGGCGGTCGGCAACGAGCGCGCCGGCGACCTGCGCCGCGAACGGGCCCGTGGGCGCGGCCGTGTCAGAGGAGACCAGCGCGGTGCTGGACGGGTCCACGGTGGCGTCGTTGGCGCCGCCGTTGGTGGTGCCGCCACCGCCACTGTTGTCGACGGTGGCGTCGTAGCGCACGTACACCTTGAGCTTGGACACGGCGTTCGCATCGTTGCCGATGGGCACCAGCGTCGTGTGCACGAGCACGCTGGCACGCGCCGGATCGGTGATGTAGTCGCTGACCAGCCGGAACCCGTGCGCGCGGTCGCTGCTCGTGACCCGGCAGACCATGCCGCTGCGGTCGGGCGAGGCCAGCGAATAGGTCATGTCACGCTGCTGGAGATCGGCGAAGCTGTGCCCGTCGCTGACGATGTACTGCACCGTGTTGACGTTGGTGGCCTCGATGTTGGGGCTGAAGACGTCAGAGAGCACGCCACCGGCGACGGTGAACCACACCTTCGAGGTGGTGTTGCGCGCGGTGCCGAAGCAATCCTTGCGGGCGACGTCGAG
>DASXDW010000218.1:0-81633 GCA_036490435.1 Solirubrobacteraceae bacterium | reverse complement strand
AGCTGCGTGTTGGTGTGCGAGTACTCCTCGCCGGTGTCCGGGTTGGGGCTGTCCATGTCGGTCGCGACCGTGTAGGGCACCTCCTTGCGTTCCGCGCCGTGCTCGGCCCACTCCGGAATGGGGTTGGTGAGGTCCTTGCCGATGACGCCCTCGAAGGTCTTGCCGTCGTCGGGCCCGTAGAGATGGCCTAGCACGTTGTCCAACGAGCGGTTCTCCATGATCACGAGCACGACGTGGTCCATGGCATGCGTTCGGTCAACGGGCATCAGGGGCTCCCTCGGCTTGCGGTCAGCGTGTGGGGGCGTCAGGCCGTAGGAACGCCCTCTGACGACGCTAAGACGCCCGGCGCGTGACGGCGTCACCCAATTGAGATGAAACCGTGTCTGCTCGGCGAGCGCCGTCACCCGTTCTCTGAACGCTGGGTATGAACTCAGACCCGGGACCCCACCCGCCCGGCGCTCAGGCCGTGAGGATCTGCCGGGCCGCCTCGTGCACATGGCCGTTTGAGCCGATCCCGTCCCCGCCGGCAGCCGTGGTGGCTCCGGTGAAGTCCGTGAACCGGCCCCCGGCCTCCTGCACGATGACCATCGGGGCCGCCACATCCCACAGCGCCACCGCGGGGTCCAGCGCGATCTCGGCGGCGCCCTCGGCGACGAGCATGTACTGCCAGAAGTCCCCGTAGCCGCGGGTGCGCCAGCACCGCTCCGAAAGCCCCAGAAGCACCTCGAGCCGCCCGGTCTGGCGCCACTCCTCGTGGCCGCCGAAGCACATCTGAGCGTCACCCAGCTCCCGGATCCCGGAGACGCGGATCGAGCGGGAGTCGCCGCCGGCCACGTCGGTGGTGAACGCGCCGGTGCCCCGCGCCGCCCACCAGCGGCGGCCCATGGCGGGCGCCGAGACGACGCCGAGGACCATCTCGCCGGCGTCCTCGAGTGCGAGCAGGGTCCCCCAAACCTGCATGCCGCGGACGTAGCCCTTGGTCCCGTCGATGGGGTCCACGATCCAGCGCCGGCCACCCCTCCCTCCGGCCCCGACGCCGGAGGCGCTGCCGTACTCCTCGCCGAACACGGCGTCGTCAGGGCGCCGCGAGGCCAGGTGCTCGCGCATCGCCTGCTCGACGGCGCGATCGGCCTCAGAGACCGGCGTCAGGTCGGGCTTGGTCTCGACGACGAGGTCCGCGGCACGAAACCGGGCCATGGTGATCGCGTCGGCCGCGTCGGCCAGCTCCAGTGCGAGTTCGAGGTCGTCGGGGGCGCCCGGCACCGCGCGCATCCTACGCCGATAGTCTGGTCGGAACGATGACGTCCGACGACCCGCAGCGCGAGAGCGTCGAGCTGCTCCAGGAGCTCATCCGCTTCGATACGGTCAACCCCCCGGGCCGGGAGCGGGCGGCGATCGAGCACCTCGAGCGCTACGTCAGCCAGGCGGGCTTCGACACCCAGATCCTGGCCGCCGACCCCGAGCGCCCCAATCTGGTGGCGACCCTCGGCGGCGAGGGCGACGGTCCGACTCTCGTCCTGCTCGGGCACGTCGACACCGTGCTCGCCGACGCCTCGGAGTGGCGCCATGATCCCTGGTCGGGCGCCGAGGCCGACGGCTTCGTGTGGGGCCGCGGCGCCCTGGACATGAAGAACCAGGTGGCGGCCGAGGCCGTCGCGGGCGTCGCCCTGGCCCGGGAGGGATGGCGCCCGACCTCGGGGGCGCTCAAGCTCGTGTTCGTGTCCGACGAGGAGACCGGGGGCGAAGTCGGCGCCGCCTGGCTCGTCGAGAACCATCCCGAGGCCGTGCGATGCGACTTTCTGCTCAACGAGGGCGCCGGTGCCGTGTTCGAGTACGACGGGCGGCGCCGCTATGGCGTCTGCTGCGCCGAGAAGGGCATCTTCCGCTTCAACGTGACCGCGCTGGGCGCGGCTGGGCACGCCTCGATGCCGCGCACCGGCGACAACGCCCTGCTCAAGCTCGCCCCGGTCCTGACCGCGCTGGCTGAGCAGCCCGAAGGGTTCGAGCTCACCGAGGCCCCCGCCGCGATGCTGCGCGAGCTGGGCTACGACCCCGACGACCCATCCACCGCCCTGGCGCGCATCGCGCAGCAGGAGCCGCGGCTGCGCACGGTGGTCGAGCCGATGCTCGGGGTGACGCTGACCCCGACGATGGCCAGCGGCTCGAGCAAGATGAACGTCATCCCCTCGCGCGCCCAGGTGCGGATCGACTGCCGGGTGCCTCCGGGGCTGGGCGAGGATGCGGTGTGGCGGCGCATCCGCCAGGTCCTCGGTGAGCCGACGGACGATCTGCGCATCGACTTCACCGAACAGGTCGTGGGCAATGGTTCGTCGCCTCAGAGCATCCTCATGACCGCGATCGATCAATGGATCACCGCTCACGATCCCGGCGCGTCCACGGTGCCGGTGATCCTGCCCGGCTTCTCGGACTCCCGCTGGTTTCGCGAGGCGTTCCCCGACTGCGTGGCCTACGGCTTCTTCCCCCAGCGCCACCAGCCGATGCTAGACACGGCCGCGCTCATGCACAACGCGGACGAGCGCATCGACGTTCGCGATCTCGGCTTCGCCACCGGCTTCTATCGCGACATCATCGGCGAGCTGCTCGGCTGAGCCGACGGCCCGCTCTGCCTCGCGGCCGTCGTCGACGAGCGCGCGGGTGCCGCGGGGCGCCAGCGCGAGCGCGAGCATCGCCAGCGCGATCACGGCGCCGACGGTGAGCACCGTCCGGGCGCCCAGAGCGCCCGCCAGCGGACCGGCGACAGCGAAGCCCAGCGGCAGCAGGGCCAGCGACCCCATCCAGTCATACGCACTGACTCGCGATAGCGCCTGGGGCGGGATGTGGCGAACCAGCGCGGTCGACCACCACACCTCAAACAGCGTGAAGCCCAGGCCGGCGCCGAAGGCCAGCACCACGACCACGGCCAGCGGCGCGGCGCCGGCGAAGGCCAGCGTCTCGATCGGCCAGATAAGGGTGAGCAGCAGGCCGACGACCATCGGGCGCCGGGGCCGCCAGTGGATGCCCACCAGCGCCCCGACGACCGCGCCGCCACCGGCGACGCTCTCGAGCAAGCCGAACACGCCGGCTGAGCCGTAGAGCTGCTTGGAGACGAGCGGCGCCAGCGCATACCACTGCGCGTAGGCACAGAGCACCGCGACCGTGAAGGCGGCGATCGTCGCCCACACCCAGGTGCGCGACCGTACCTCGCGCCAGCCGGCGCGCAGGTCAGCGATGACCGTCGTGCGCTCCTGCGCCACCTCGCCACGGGCACGAGGGCGCATGTGGCGCAGCAGTTCGGCGCTGATCAGGAAGGTGGCGGCGTCGAGCGCGAACGCCGCGCCGGCACCGACGGTGAGGACCATCGCGGCGCCCAGCGCGGGCCCGATGAGGATGGCCAGGTTCTCCGTCGTCGAGGACAGCGCGCGGGCGTCCTGAACCTCGGCGTCGGGGATCGTCTGCGGGAGCAGGCCGGAGTAGGCCGGCTGGAAGAACGCCCGGGCCGCACCGAACAGCGCCTCGATCACGATCATCTCCGCCACGCTCGCGCCGCCGAGCACGATCGACGCCGCCAGGACGGCGTGCAGCAGCGCCCGGGCGTAGTCGGCCGCGGTCATGATGCGATGGCGGGGCAGCCGGTCGGCCCATACCCCGCCGAACAGGACCAGCGCGATGAGCGGCAGCGCCTGCGCGGCCAGCACCAGACCCAGATCCGTCGGCGATCCCGTGCGCTGGGTGATGTAGAGCGCCAGCGCGACGATCACCACCTGATCGCCGACGGCGCTGGCCGACTGGCCGAGGAAGAGGAACTTGAAATCTCTGTGGCGCAGAACGCGCAGGTACGAACTCATCACACACACTCACTGACGACGAACGGGGGAGCGGACAGCGGGCGGCCCGGGCAGGCCGCGGCATCCGCGGTTCTAAAACAGCGTCAGTGGCGTGGGATGCAGAGCATCTCGAGCCCCAGGGTACCACCCCTCAATAGACTCTTCGGATCGCCACGCAGGTCGCCAACCGCCTCGATCCCGCGATCTTCCGGCTGCCGGTGGACCGGATCCGCGAGGGGTACTACTCCGACGCGTACTTCGTGCTCACCAAGTCGCTGCTCGAGACCGAGGGCGAGCATCCCCACGTAACGATGCAGGTCTTCCAGAAGGAGGACTCGATCCTCGGTGGCATCGACGAGGCCATCGCGGTGCTCAAGACGTGCGCCGGCCACTACGACGGAGGCGAGTGGGTCCCCGGCTGGGACCGTCTCCAGGTCCACGCGCTCAAGGAGGGCGAACGCATCGCCCCCCGCGAGACGGTGATGACGATCGAGGGCGACTACTCCGTGTTTGCCCATCTCGAGACGGTCTACCTCGGCTCGCTGGCGCGCCGCTCCCTGATCATGCGCAACGTCGCCGAGGTCGTCGAGGCGGCCCGCGGCAAGCAGATCTTCTACTTCCCGGCCCGCCACGACCACTGGCTGGTCCAGACCGGCGACGGCTGGAGCGCCCACGTCGCGGGCGCGATCGGCGTCTCCACCGACGCCCAGGCGTCATGGTGGGGCGGCCGCGGGATCGGGACCGTCCCGCACGGGCTCATCGCGGCCTACGGCGGCGACACCGTCAAGGCGGCGGTCAAGTTCGCCGAGCACTTCCACGCCGACATGAACATCACCGTGCTCGTGGACTTCGTCAACGACTCGGTCACCACCGCGCTCGAGGTCGCCGAGGCCTTGGAGGGCAAGCTGTGGGGCGTGCGTCTGGACACCTCCGAGATGCTCGTCGACCGCTCGCTCTGGAAGGAGATGGGGTCCTTCAAGCCCACCGGCGTCAACCCCCGCCTGGTGGAGAAGGTCCGCGGCGCGCTGGACGGCGCCGGCTTCCCGGACGTCAAGATCGTCGTCAGCGGCGGCTTCACCGCCCCGCGGATCCGCGAGTTCGAGGCCGCCGAGGTGGCGGTCGACGCCTACGGCGTCGGCTCTTCGCTCATCCGCGGCCAGAACGACTTCACGGCGGACATCGTGCTGCTCGACGGGCAGCCGTGCGCCAAAGTGGGGCGCGCCTACGCGCCCAACCCGCGCCTCGAGCGCGTCGTGTAGCCCCCGCGCCGCGCCGCGCCGGGGTGGGCTCGGTGAGCCTTCGAACCTGCATATCGCGGCAAACCCGGGCCGCCGTCGAGGTCGAGGCGGATTTTGCAGCTATGTCATGCACTATCCGCCAAACCTCCCGGGCGCCAAGGCGTTTGTCGGCTCTTGCAGGTCGCCGGCCCGAACCGCCCCGCCCTGCCAACTCGTCCACCACCCCTTCACCCGGCGCCCTGAGCTGCCGATAATCCCCTCACGCATGCTCTCCCCCGCGTTCCTCGGCGACCCCGACTTCATCACCTGGGTCCACGACTGGGTGCCGCTGATCTTCATGGGGCTGCTCGTCGTCCTGGTGTTCATGACGATGCGGCTGGTCCCCCGGACCAAGCCCGCCGAGATCCGCCCGGAGACGACCCCGCCGATCGCCTGGGACGACATCGCGGGCGCTGACGAGGCCAAGGCCGAGCTGCGCGAGATCGTCGACTACATGCGCGACGCCAGGCGCTTCCGCACGCTCGGAGCGCATCTGCCCGCCGGGATCCTCCTGCACGGCCCGCCGGGCACCGGCAAGACGCTGCTGGCCAAGGCCGTCGCCCACGAGTCGGGCGCGTCGTTCTTCGCCCAGTCGGCCTCGTCGTTCGTGGAGATGTTCGCCGGCCTGGGCTCGGCCCGGATCCGCCGCCTGTTCAAGGAGGCGCGCAAGCATGCCCCCGCGATCATCTTCATCGACGAGCTCGACGCCGTGGGCACCGCGCGCTCGGGCGGGGCGGCCAACCGCGAGTACGACCAGACGCTCAACCAGCTCCTGGTGGAGATGGACGGCTTCGACGGCATGAAGGACGTCGTCGTCATCGCCGCCTCCAACCTGCTGGACAAGCTCGACCCGGCGCTGCTGCGCCCGGGCCGCTTCGACCGCCACATCTTCGTGTCGCCGCCCGACGTCCTCGGCCGCGAGCGCATCCTCGAGGTGCACTCGCGCGACAAGCCCGTCGCCGACGGCGTCGACTTCTCGATCCTCGCTCGCCAGACCGCCGGGCTCACCGGCGCCGACCTGGCCAACATCTGCAACGAGGCCGCCATCAACGCCGCCCGCCGCGGAGATGAGACGATCGACGGCGCCGACTTCGACCAGGCGCTCGAGCGCGTCGTCGCCGGCATGCAGTCGCGGCGGCGCCTCAACGACCGCGAGCGCCGCGTCGTTGCCTTCCATGAGGCCGGCCACGCCCTCGTCGCCGAGCTGCTGCCGTCCGTCGACGCGGTCCACCGCGTCTCGATCATCCCCCGGGGGCGAGCTCTGGGCTACACGCTCAACCTCCCCGCCGAGGATCGCTACCTGCGCACGCGCGCCGAGCTGGTCGACATGATGACCATGCTCCTGGGTGGTCGCGCCGCCGAGTCGCTGGTGTTCGGCTCGGTGACCAACGGCGCCACCGACGACCTGCGCCGCGTGGCCGATATCGCCTACTCGATGATCCACGACTACGCGATGGGGACCGGCTTCACCTCGCTGCGCGTCAACTCCGATCTGCTGTCGGAGTCGACCCGCCGGGTCCGTGACGAGGAGGTCCGCGAGCTCGCCGACGAGGCCTTCCGAGCGGCCCAGGAGCTCCTGCGCAGCCACCGCGCCCAGCTCGACAAGCTGGCCGGCGCGCTCCTCGCCGACGAGGTGCTCGAGCGCGACGAGATCGACCGCATCATGGCCGGGACGCCCGTGACGGCGCCGGACCGGCGCCCAGGGATCCACCTCGGTCTCGCCGCCGCGTCCACCGAGACACCCGAGCCTCCGCCCAGCGCGCAATAGCCGGATCGATATCCTCGGCGGCGCCGTGCTGACCGCCATCGACCACGTCGGCGTCGCCGTCGAGAGCATCGACGACGCGCTCGCGCTCTACCGCGACCAGCTCGGCATGCCACTCGTCCACCGTGAGACCGTGTCCGAACAGGGCGTCGACGCGGCGCTGCTCGATGTCGGCGACAGCCACATCGAGCTGCTCCAGCCGCTCGGGCCGGACACCGCGGTGGGCAAGTTCCTGACCCGCCGGGGGCCGGGACTGCACCACGTCGCCTACCGGGTCCAGTCGGTGCAGGCGACACTGGACGCGTGTGCCGCGGCCGGGATGCGCCTCATCGACGAGGCGCCGCGCACCGGGATACGCGGCTCGCGAGTGGCCTTCCTTCACCCCGCCTCAACTGGCGGGGTCCTCACCGAGATCGTGCAGCCAGCAGAGGAGCATGCCTAAGTGTCAGACGACGACAAGCCCCAGAAGATCAACATCGGCTTCCTGGGCGGCCCGGTGCTCTCAGCCCGTGTCGCGCCCAAGCAACTGGAGAAGCTGCGCGAAGCGCTCGGGAACACCGGGTGGCACAACCTCAAGGCCGAGGACGGAGACGTCGCCCTCGATCTGGGGAAGGTCGTCTACGTGTTGGTGGACACCGAGGCCCACCGGGTCGGGTTCGGCGGCTGACCAGCTCGTAGTCGACCTCATCGCGTGAACAGCGTGGAGAGGACGACCTCGGTCACCGTGCGCGTCACGCCCTGGGTCGCGCGGATGCGCTCCAGCGCAAGCTCCAGGCTCTTGGTGTCCTCGGCCATCACGTGCAGCAGGGCGCTCGCCTCCCCGGCCACGGTGTGAGCCGAGACCACGCCCGGCTCGCCCTGCACCGCCTTCTTGATGACCGAGCCGGACATCTCACCCTCGCAGTAGAGGTCGACAAACGCCTCGGCACGCCACCCGAACGCCTCTGGGTCGACGACGGCCGTGTAGCCCAACACCACCCCGTCGCGCTCGAGCCGGTCCAGCCGGCGCTTGACCGCCGGCGCGGACAGGTGCACATGCTTGCCGATGTCCGAAAACGAGCGGCGCGCGTTCTCGCGGAGCAGCGCAACGATTCTTCGATCCGTGGCGTCCATTTCGGGTCAGAGACGTGCGGCAGACACAACGTATCGGGCGCGTGATGGCGGCGCAACCTCCTAATCGTTGCCGCGCCGGCCACCTCTTCGTCGCTGACGGCATCGATCACCTGCTCGAGGTGGTCGGCGGATTCTTCGCCGACTGCGACGACGACGCCCCCGCGCCGCTGACCGACGCCCGCTCGGTCAGCGGCTGAGTGCCGCCGGTGAACCGCACGGCCACGATCGCGATGTCGTCGCGCTCGGCCTCGGCCGGCTGCGTGGCGTAGCGCTCGAGCGCGTCGGCGAGCTGGCCGGCGTCGGCCCCGCGTTCATGCTCGCGCAGGGCCTCAGTGGGCCGGCGCTCGGGGCCGGGACCGGGGTCCGAGACGCCGTCGGTGTAGAGCAGGATCGTGTCGCCGTGGCCGAGCGCAAGCTCCGTGGTCTGCAGGCGGATGTCGGGCCAGATTCCCAGAAGCGTGCCGCGCGCCGGCAGGGTGCGAGCGTCGGCCGTAGCCGGGACGAGGATCGGCGGCGGATGTCCGGCACAGGCCAGCGAGACCTGGGCGGTCCCGTTCTCGACGGTGAGCAGCAGGTAGGCGACCGTGATGAAGCGCCCGTGCAGGTCCTCGCCGAGCATGGCCCGGTTGAGGAAGCGCAGGGCCTCGTCGGGACCCACCGACCATGAGGCGAGGCTGCGCAGCGTCCAGCGGGCCATCGCCGTCACCGCGGCGGCCTCGGCCCCCTTGCCGCAGACGTCGCCGACGATGATCGCCCACCGTCCGTCGCTGACCGCGAAGGCGTCGTAGAAGTCCCCGCCGACAAGCTCGGCCGCCCGGGCCGGGCGGAAGCGGACGGCCAGTTCGCAGCCGGGGATCGCGGGCAGTGCCGTCGGCAGCAGGCTCTCGCGCAGCACCTCGACGGTGCGCTCGCTGCGCGCCCGGGCACGCTCGCGCGAGATCACGAGATAGCCCAGGAACAGGCCGAGCAGCAGCGTGGCCGCCGTGAGCAGGCCGAGGACGAGGACCGCCTCCACCGTGGAGTGGCTGGCGTCGGCCTTGGCCGTGCTCTGGCGGTCCCGTTCGCGCGCGGAGACCAATCGCTCGAGCCCGGCCGCGCGCGCCCTCACGAGGTCGACCGCCTGCTTGCCCTGGAGGGTCACCGCGTACGTCCCGGCGGCGGCGCGGTCGCGTGTGGCCAGCGTGATCGTTCGCGGCAGGTAGCCGATCATGTAGGCATCGGCGGTGCGCTCGAGCGCGCTCGCCTGCGCTGGGAAGGCGCCGTCGGCGGCCACCGCCCGGGTCAGCCCCGCTGCGGCTCCCGGGTAGCTGCGTTGGGCCTGACGGGAAGGGTCCAGGAACAGGGGCCGACCGGTGATGACATAGCCGCGGAGGCCGGTCTCGGCGTCGACGACGGTTCGTTCGAGGTTGATCACCGCGGTCAGGTAGGTGTCGGACCGCGTGGTGGCGTCGGCCGAGTGCTTCAGCTTGACCGTGTTGACCAGCAGCAGGGTGACGCCCACCGCCACCAGCAGCGCCCCGGCCGCCACCACGAGCGCAATCCTGGCGGGTAACCCGCCGATTCTCCGCATGACGCGAATTTACGGACTGTTGGAGTCGTCCGCCAGCGCGCACCCCCTGCTTCGTAGAGTCAGGGCGCATGCCGATGCTTAATGAGCTCGACCGTCGTCTGCTGATGGCCGCCCGCACCCGCGGTCACGGGCCCCAACGTGAGCGGGCGGTGCTCGTCTATTCGCGCCTGGGCGAGCACGCGGCCTGCTGGCTGGCCCTCGGCGCCGCCGGGGCGGCGCTGGACCCCGGACGGCGGGCGCGGTGGCTGCGCGGCGCCATTACGGTGGCGGCCGCGTACGGGCTCAACTACGCCGTCAAGCTGGCCGTGCGCCGCCCGCGCCCGCAGCTGGATGGGCTCCCGGCGCTCTCGCCGGTGGTCTCAGCACTGTCGTTCCCCAGCGCCCACGCCACGACATCGTTCGCGGCCGCCCAGGTCTACCGGGGGCTGGTCGCCCCCGGCGTCCTCTACGGCGCCGCGGTCACGTTCGGGATCAGCCGGCCCTACCTCGGCGTCCACTACCCCTCAGACGTCGTCGCAGGCGCGCTGCTGGGCACGGTCCTCGGCGCCGTCGCCGCGGGAGGTGGGACGCCATGCCCATGAAGGTCGGGATCGTGGGCATGCCCAACGCCGGCAAGTCCTCGCTGTTCACCGCCCTCACCGGGGTGGCCGCCGAGGCCGCCAACTACCCGTTCACCACCATCGAGCCCAACGTGGCCATCGTGCCGGTGCAGGACGAGCGGCTGAACACGGTCGCCGAGATCGTGGCCGCGTCCAAGATCGTGCCCGACACGGTCGCCTTTCACGACATCGCCGGACTGGTGGCGGGCGCGCACCGCGGCGAGGGGCTGGGCAACCAGTTCCTGGCCAACATCCGCGAGACCGACGCCCTGGTGCATGTCGTGCGGGCGCACACCGACGAGAGCGTCGTGCACCCCGAGGGGCGGGTGGATCCGCTGGCCGACATCGAGACGATCGAGACCGAGCTCGTCTACGCCGACCTCGAACAGGCCGAGCGCCGCCGCGAGCGCGTGGTGCGAACCGCCCGGGGCGGCGACCGTCACGCCATCGCCGAGGCCGAGTGGCTGGGGAAGGTCATCGAGGCGCTGCAGGCCGGCAAGCCCGCGCGCACGGTGCCGCCGCCCGTGGATGCACTGGACGCGATGAGCCTGCTCTCTCCCCTGACTGCCAAGCCCGTGCTGTTCGTGGTCAACGTCGAGGAGGGGTCCGACGAGGTGCCGCCGGCCATCGCTGCCCACGCCGCCGCGCAGGGCGCCGAGGCGGTGGCCGTGTCGGCGCGCCTGGAGGCCGAGCTGGGCGAGCTGTCCGACGAGGACGCCGCCGCCATGCGCGAGGACCTGGGGCTGGCCGAGTCCGGGCTGCAGACCGTCGTCCGCGGGGCCTTCTCGTTGCTGCATCTCGTCGCCTTCTTCACCGCCGGCGAGGACAAGCCGGCCCAGTCCTGGCACCTGCGCCGGGGCCTGTCGGTGTGGCACGCCGCCGGGCTCATCCACTCCGACATCCAGAAGGGCTTCGTGCGCGCCGAGGTCGTCTCCTGGGACGCCCTGCGCGACGCCGGCGGCTATGCGGGGGCCCGTGACCGAGGCACCCTGCGCCTCGAGGGCCGCGACTACGTCGTGGCCGACGGCGACGTGATCACGGTCAAGTTCACGCCCTGAAGCGTCGCTAGCCGCGGCGGGGTGCGCGATTTTGGTCGCTATGTGACCAAGATCGCGCGCGCCGCTACAGATCGGCCAGCGACGCCGCGTTCTCGAGGCGCTCGGCCAGCCGGTTCATGCCCAGCGCCCGGGCCGCCACCGCCCCACCGCCGAGGTTGGTGTCCGCATCCTCGGGGAGCGCGACCTGCGCGGGCCGCAGCGTCGCGATGTCACGGAACGCGAGTAGCTCATCGGCGTTGTCGCGCAGCGAGGCGGCGATCCGCGGGCGCTGCTCGTCGGCGGCGGCGATGACCGCCTCCAGAGAGCCATAGCGGTCCAGCAGCTCGGCGGCGGTCTTGGGGCCGATCCCCGGGGCGCCGGGCAGCCCGTCGGAGGGGTCGCCGCGTAGGGCGATGAAGTCCGGGACGAGGCTGGGCACCACGCCGTAGCGCGCTTTGACCTCCGCGGGGTCGACCTCGTCAAAGCCCGCCGATTTCTGCTTGAGGAACACGACGCTGACTCGCTCACCGGCGCACTGGTACATGTCGCGGTCCCCGGTCATGATCAGCGCCCGGCCGCCGGCATCGACCTCGGCCTCGGCGAAGGCCCCCAGCAGGTCGTCGGCCTCCAGGTCGCCGGTGGTCGCCGCCAGCCAGCCGAAGGCGGCGAACAACTCGGGGGCGTGCTGAAACTGCCAGTCCAGCGCGTCGGGCACCGGCGGCCGGTCAGCGTGGTAGGCGGGATACAGCTCGGTTCGGTAGGCCGCGGCCTCGGCGCCGAAGCAGACGACGATCACCCGCGGGCGGCAGTCGGCGGCGATCCGCAGGATCAGGTTGACTGCGCCCAGCAGCGCGTTGACGGCGTGACCGTCCCCATCGGTGATCGAGTCCGGCAGCGCGAAGAACGAGCGATAGAGGACGAACGGACCGTCGATGGTCAGCAGCGGGCCGGGCACGCCCGGGAGGCTAGATGGTCGGCTACGGGACCGTGACGGCGGGTCCATCAACCGCGCCGTCCACCACCCGGTAGCGGCCCGCGGCCACGGTGGCGGTGTAAGCGCCACTGCCCGAGACCGCTGTGGTGGACACCGTGCGCCACGTCCGACCGGTTTGCGACTGGATCGTCACCGAGCCTCCGGCGGGCGCCGGGAACACCGTCCCGCTCAGCTTCCCGGACGGGTCGGTGGTGGTGATTGACGTGAAGGTCGCCCATGTGTTGTCGAGGCCGAAGATCTCCTGCAGCTCGGCACCGCTGACGGTGCTCGTCCCCCGGGTGCCGACGACCTGGGCCTGCACGATCCGCGGCGAGACGCCGCGGCGCGTCACCGCGATGCCGACGAGGGTGCCCTTGACCAGGCGGCCGAGCTTGCGGGCGGCGGCCGCCAGGCTCATCTGCGATCCCCAGCTGTGGTACGGGTCCTGCCCGGCGTTGTCATAGGGGTCGGGGACGCCGCGCAGCCACGGTTCCGGCGTCGCACCGCTCCACACGTTCTGGATGCTCTCGGTGTAGCCGCCCGAGGAGGCAAAGAAGTAGGTGACCGCGGGCTTGCCGTCGTAGGTGACGATCTGGCCACTGGTGGCAGCGACCGCCGCGTTGGTGGACGCCGTCTCGGACTTCACGCCGCCGTACATCTGCGAGCGGGTGTCGGAGTACAGGTCGTAGCCGTTGCCCCCCACCGTGGTCGTGATCGCGTAGGTGCGGGCGGCGACGGCCTGGGCCTCGAGCGCGGCGCTGGCCCAGTTCGACGGCATCTCGGCGGCGACCACGCCGCGCACGTAGTCGTCGAGGCCCACCGCGTCGACGGTCTGGACCCCGCCGCCTGACAGCGAGAACTGCAGCGCGCCGCGATAGGTGCCCAGGCCGGGCACGCTCAGCGGCGCCGTGCTGGGCGCCGTGACGGTCAGCGGGGCGGTGAAGGTGCCCACCGTCTTGCCCGCCGCGGTCACGATCGCCAGCTTGGCCCCGGCCGGCTTGACGGTGTAGGTGGTGGCCGGGGCGAGGTGGGTGCGTGATCCAGACACGCCGGTGGCCCCGGCAAACGACGCCGGGCCGGTCGCGAGCAGCACGCGGACGGTCTGGCGTGCATTGGTCGTGGCCAGCGCGGTGCCCTGGTAGTAGTGGGCCAGAATCGTCTTATAGCCGGCGCCGTGCAGCGCGTAGCCGTAGGCGCCGTACTGGCTCATGCCGATGCCGTGACCGTCCCCGCCGCCGCGGATGTAGAAGGTGCTGTTGGCGCGCGCGGCTGCGGTGAACCCGGCCAGCAGGACGGCGGCGGTGAGCAGGGCCCGCAGGCCCCGCCGGGTGAGACTCGCGGCGCGAATTGCGGTTAGCGGACGGGCGAGAGCGGTTAGATAGGGTGGCGTGATGAGCGAGCGCAAGGCGTCAGATGTCTTCGTGGAGTGCCTGGAGTCCGAGGGCGTCGAGTACGTGTTCGGGATCCCGGGCGAGGAGACACTCGACCTCAACGAATCCCTTTCTGATTCCTCTATCGACTTCGTGCCCGTCCGACATGAGCAGGGCGGGGCATACATGGCTGACGCCTACGGCCGGCTGACCGGCCGCGCCGGCGTGTGCCTGGGCACACTGGGCCCGGGCGCCACCAACCTCGTGACCGCGGTGGCCGACGCGTTCCTGGATCGCGCCCCGCTCGTCGCCCTGACGGGCCAGTCCGACCTGGAGCGGATGCACAAGGAGTCACACCAGTACATCGACCTGCTGGCCATCATGCGCCCGGTCGTGAAGTGGAATGCACGGGTTTCGAGCCCCGAGATCGTCCCGGAAGTGGTGCGCAAGGCGTTCAAGGTGGCCGAGTCCGAGAAGCCCGGTTCCACTCACCTGGAGCTCCCTGAGGACGTGATGATGCGCCCGCTGGATGCCTCGCCTCTCCCCCGCCACGCGCCGGTTCAGCCTGAGCCGGGCATGCGGGAGCTCCAGCGTGCCACCGAGATCATCATGGCCGCCGAGCGACCGGTGATCCTCGCCGGCAACGGCGCCATCCGCACCCACGCCAGCCGCGCCCTGCGTGCGTTCGTGCACACCACCGGGATCCCCGTGGCCGAGACGTTCATGGCCAAGGGCCTGCTCGACTACGAGGACCCTCACGCGCTCGGCACCGTCGGGCTCCAGGCCCGCGACTATGAGCTGGCCGGCTTCGAGGACGCCGATGTGGTCATCTCGGTCGGCTACGACCTCGTCGAGCACAAGCCTGAGCACTGGAACCCGCACGCCGACAAGAAGATCGTCGTCATCGACACGGTCGCCGCCGAGATCGACGAGTTCTTCATGCCGGAGGTCGAGCTGATCGGCGACATCGCCCACGTGCTGGCACGCCTGGCTGCCGGATGCAGCCGCAAGAACGCCGGGATGAGCGATAACGGGTCCGACCGGTTGCGCCAGTTGGTGTTCGGGGCGCTGCAGGACGCCCGCGGGGACGACCACTTCCCGATGCGGCCGCCCCGTGTCCTCTCCGACATCCGTCAGGCGCTGCGCCGCAGCGACGTGCTCGTCTCCGACGTCGGCCTGCACAAGCTGTGGATCGGCCGCATGTTCCCCGCGCACGAGCCGGGGACTGTGCTGATCGCCAACGGGCTGGCCGGGATGGGCTTCGCGCTGCCGACGGGGATCGCGGCCAAGCTCGTCGACCCCCACCGCCATGTCGTCACGGTCTCAGGCGACGGGGGCTTTCTCATGAACTGCCAAGAGCTCGAGACCGCCGTGCGCCTCAAGACGGCCGTGGTCAACATCATCTGGGAGAACGGCCAGTACGGGTCGATCGTGTGGAAGCAGGACAACAAGTTCGGCCGCCACTTCGGCGTGGACTTCGGCAACCCGGACTTCGTCAAGCTCGCCGAGGCCTTCGGCGTGCCCGCGTGGCGGTGCACCAGCGCCGACGACTTCTCCCAGCGGCTCAGTCACGCCCTCACCCTCGACCTGCCCTCGGTGATCGTCGTGCCGATCGACTACTCGGTCGACGTCGCCATCTCGCGCGAGCTCGGCGCCGAGACGGTCGCCACCTGACGCGCGCCGCCACCTGACGCGCGCCGCCACCGGGGGCGAGCCGCCCCTTAACGGCTACGGCTCGCCCGGCCGGTGTGGCCGGGCGAGCCGCCCTGAGGGGTTTGCGACGTACCTCAGGCGCTCAATGGCGTTTGAACCCGCTCCGTCCGGCGAGCTCGGCGACCAGCTGCGTACCGTCGGCGGTGCCCAGCCCGGTGGCCAGGTCGTAGCCGCGATCCGCGTTGAACCCCTGCACCGTGTGGGTGCCCGGGAACGGGTCGCCCGCGGGGTTCTCGAACGTGACCGTGGTGTTGCCGCGGGTCACGTCGACGACGCCGTCGGCGCTGCTGCCGCGGCCGCTGTTGTCCCCATGGTCATACAGGGCCGGATTGAGCAGGCCCAGGTCATGCCCGGCGGCCTGGTCGGCGACGGCGACCACACCGGAGAACAGCGGTGAGGCCTCACTGGTGCCGCCGATGACGTTCCAGCCGGCCGGCCCGGCGCCCGGGAAGCTCCAGAACACGTTGGCGCCGCCGTCGACGGCGGCGCTCATGCTGATGTCCGGAGTTCCGCGCATCCGGCCGGTGACGTTGGCCACGCGGTCCTGATAGAAGGGCCGACTGAATACCGCCGAGTCCCCGCCACCGGCGGCGCACGGCGCCGTGCAGATCGACGGCGGGTCGTTCCACGCGTTGTCAGCCGCCAGGCGGATGCCGCTGGGGTCCAGGTGCAGCTGCGTTCCGCCCACCGAGGTGACGAGCGGGTCGGCCGACGGCCAGCTGTTGACCCGGAACGGATAGAAGTCCTCACCGTCAGGCGCGGCCGTCTCGTCGGTGGGGCCCGCGTCTCCCGAGGAGGCGAGGACGCTCACGTGATGCACGAGCGCGTTGAAGTACGCGCTGCGCAACTGCTCGATCGACCGGGCGCTGGGGAACGTCTCCTCCGTGGCGCCGAAGCTCTGCGTGATCACGTCACCGAGGTGGTGGTTGATCACGAAGTTCTCCGCCTCGACGATCTCCGGCATGCCCGTGGTCCCCTCGGTCTCCGCCACCGGGGTCTCGACCAACAGCAGGTTCGCGCCCGGCGCCATCGCGTGGGCGTACTCGACGTCGAGCGAGGTCTCCACGCCCCAACCCGGGGCGTCGGGATCGTTCTGGTTGACGGGACCGTCGGGTGTGATGACGTTGAACGACGGCGGCCCGGGCAGCCCGTAGGCGGCGTCAAACGTGTTGAGGTCGTTCTTGATCGTCGGCGAGCCGAACGAGTCGACGATCACGATCGTCTTGCCAGCGCCGGTCAGGCCGGCGCGGTAGAGCGGGTTCATGTCGTAGGCCTTCTCGTACTGGATCGGCCCGTAACAGGCGATCCCGAAGTCCGCCTCACACTGAGCGGTCGTCGGCGGTGCCGCGCCGAAGTGGCCCGGGAACTCATGGTGAAACGGCACTGCCGCTGCATTCTGAGCGGCGAACGCGCATACGGCTGACGCTCCGATGAGCGCCAGCAGACATCGGCTGCGCAAGGCATACCTCCCTGGGGGCGTGGACAAGGCGGCGGGCATTCAATCACGCCGCTCCACCCCCACGCGCCGCTTCAGAAAGGTTGCAACAGATCACCGCGATGGGGCGATCTGCGGCGGTTTGTCAATGCCTGATGACGTTTATGTATTGCCGCGGGCCATCGCCCGGAGGTCCATCGCCCTGTTGTAGGTCTCCTCGTCAACGCCCTTCTCGTAGGCGACCTCGCGCAGCATCCGCCCCGAGGCCGCCGCCTCCTTGACGATCTCCGCCGCCTTGTCGTAGCCGATGTGAGGGTTCAGCGCCGTCGCGGCGGCCAGCGTCGCCTCGGCGGAGCGGTGCGCCCCGTCCTCGTTGGCCTGGATGCCCTCGACGCACTTCTCGGCGAAGATCTTGGCCGTCGCGGCCAGCAGCCCGATCGACTGCAGGAGGTTGCGCGCCATCAGGGGCACGCGGACGTTGAGCTCGAAGTTGCCCTCCAGGCCGCCGATGGTGATGGCGGTGTCGTTCCCGATCACCTGCGCGGAGACCTGCAACACGACCTCGGGGATCACCGGGTTGACCTTGCCGGGCATGATCGAGGACCCCTTCTGGAGCTCAGGCAAGAGCAGCTCGCCGATGCCCGCACGCGGCCCGGAGCCCATGAGCGCGAGGTCGTTGGCGATCTTGGTCAGCGAGACGGCGATTACCTTCAGCGCGCCCGAGAGCTCGACCAGCGCGTCGCGGTTGCCCTGAGCCTCGAACGGGTCCTCGGGCCCGCGGATCTCCAGACCGGTCTTGTCGGTCAATCGCGCCCGTACGCGTGCCGCGAACTCCTGGTGTGTGTTGAGTCCGGTGCCGGTGGCGGTCCCGCCGAGCGGGATCTGCGCAACCTGGGGCAGCGCGTTACGCACACGGCGCGCCCCGAGTCGCACTTGCGCGGCGTAGCCGGAGAACTCCTGGCCGAGGGTGACGGGCACCGCGTCCATGAGATGCGTGCGCCCGGCCTTGACGATGTCGTGGAAGGCCCCGGCCTTGGCGGCGAAGGCGGCCTCGAGCTGCTCGAGCGCCGGCAGCAGCTCGTGCTCAGCGCGATCGAGCGCGGCGAGGTGCACCGCGGAGGGGAACACATCGTTGGACGACTGGCCCATGTTGACGTGGTCGTTGGGGTGGGCGCCCTCGCCTGCCAGGGCGGCAATGACCTCGTTGGCGTTCATGTTCGTCGAGGTGCCCGAGCCGGTCTGGAAGACGTCGATCGGGAACTGGTCGTCGAACTCTCCCGCCGCCACCCGGTCAGCGGCAGAGGCAATCCGCTCGGCGAGGTCGGGCTCGAGCAGGTCGAGTTCAGCGTTGACGCGGGCCGCCGCGGCCTTGATCTGGGCCAGCCAATGGATGACGGAAACGGGGACGGTCTCCCCGGAGACCGGGAAGTTGGCGACCGCCTTGGTCGTCTCGCCCCCCCACAGCTGATCTTTCTCCTGCAGGCTCATGACGTCCTTTCGCAATGTCGTTCGCGCGCGATGCGATGAACGCTAGCGGGCGTCAGCCGCAGAAGGAGATGAGCTCCCGCGCCACCGCGACGGGATCGTCGTAGGCGATGAGAAACCCGGCGTGGGGCACCGTGCGCAGCTGGGCGTCGGGCAGCAGGTCCAGCGCCTCGGCGACGGTCTCCATCGGATGCGCCAGGTCCTCCTCGGCCCACAGCAGCAGGACGGGCATGCGCATCTCCGGGTAGGCGTCAAGCAGCTGGGTCTGGGCCTCCACCGGCCAGCGCCTGGCGAACTTGGCCCACGAGCGGGCGCGGTTGCCGTTGCCGCCGACGTCGGCGAAGGCGTGGCGGATGAGGTCGCGCGCCGCCGAGTTGCCCTGGACCGATATCCGCTCGGCCAGCGCGGGCCGGAACACCAGCTTGGCCCCATGGGCCATGACGCGATCCAGGCCCGGAAGCGCTGCCACGCGACACGACAGCCGCCAGGCCGCACGCGTGGCGCCGAACTCGTCGCGGCGGTGCAGGCGATTGGGCATGAGCACGATGCGGCTGGGCTCCAGCCGGCCGGTGCTCACTGCCAGCAGCAGCAGCTCCGCCCCAAGGTCGTGACCGGCGACGATGCAGCGCGGCCCGCCCGCCTCGCGACAGAAGCCGGCGATCACATCGGCCAGCCAGTCGGGCGAGTACGGATGGCGCGGGCGATCTTCGGAGTCGCCGTGCAGAGGCAGGTCGGGCAGGAGAAGACGAAACCGGGTGGCCAGGGGCGCCACGATCGGCTCCCACTCGCGGTGCGAGAGGCCCAGCGAGTGCAGAAGCACGAGCGCGGGACCGGCCCCGGTCTCCCGGTAGGCCACCCGCGCCCCATCCTGGTGGTGGTAGAGGCGAAGACGCAAGGTCTAGATCGTGTCAGGGCGGGCATCGACCAGATGTCCACTCCATGATCCGCATTGAGGATTGGTGGGTACCTTTTTGGAGAGTGTCCCTGCAACCTTATGACCGCCTTTTGGACTATCGGGGCGACAAGGACATGATTTGCCGTTAAAAGGTTGTGCAATTGCTGTGCTTGTCTGATTATCGCTGCGCAAAGAGCGCTGAAATGGAGTCATGAGGCAAATCCACGGAAGCCCGCTGGGCCTGTCCACATCACAGGCAGCTCAGGCGCTTGGCGTCTCGCTGGGAACGATCCGACGTTGGTCGGACATGGGCTATCTGCAGTCCTACCGCACACCGGGAGGACAGCGGCGCTTCAGTCAGGAGCAGATCGACAAGTTCGTCGGCTCGCTGGAGCAGCAGAGCTCAGACCCAGTGCTTGACCGTCAGGTCGGCTGAGCCCCCGGCCCCACCGAACAATTAGGGCGGACACGACCGGCCCTGGCGGCCCGCCCCACATATCCACCCGCTGCTGTGACGCGGCCCGCTTGCCGGCGAGCCGTGTCACGAGGTGAACGACGCGAAAGGCGTTACCGGATGCCCCGGCGCCTGCTCAACGCCTGTCGGCCTGCTGCCGGCGGGCGGGCGGGCGCCGGTCAGGCGCCCGCGCCGGCCTGGTTGATGCGCCGCTCCATGTCGAGCTCGGCGTCAAAATCGGCCATGTCGGCGTGGCGGTACTCGACGCCCTCGCCGCTGAGCAGCCCGGCCAAAATCTCCACATAGCGGGAGTCCACCTGGCTGCCCGCCACCCGGCGCAGCTCGGTGAGCGCCTCGAACGAGCTCATCTGCGTCCGGTAGGTGTCTGACGCGGTGAGCGTGTCGTAGACCTCGGCCACCGAGATGATCTTGGCGATCTCAGGGATCTCCTCCTCGCCCAGGCCGGCGGGATAGCCCCGGCCGTCGACGCGCTCGTGATGGGCGAGCACGATCTCGGCCACGGGTCCGTACATACCGAGGTCGCGCAGCACGTCGGCCCCAAGCTCGGGATGGCGCTGGATGGCCATCCAATCCTCGTCGGTCAGCGTCCGCCCCCGCTCGGCCACGCGGTCAGACAGGGCAAAGCGGCCGATGTCGTGCAACAGCCCGGCGGTGTGCGCCAACTCCTGCTCGGCCTCCGTCATCCCCACCTGCTTGGCGATGTCACGCGCAAACCGGGCCACCGCGGCGGAGTGGCGTGCGGCGCGCTGGTCGCGGATGTCCAGAGAACGCATGAGGCCCGCGAGCACGCCCCAGGACAGCGAGACGTACTGTTTGGCTCGCTCGCGCGAGCGCTGCAGCAGGTGCGTCATATACGAGAACGCGAACACCCCGGCGAGCGCAAACGCGATCCCGGCGTTGCCGACCTCGAGCGTGATGCCGACCCCAGCCAGCACAACGAGCAAGCTGATGCCGCCGCCCGGTAGGAACTCGAGCAGTGTCCGCCAGCCGTATTGCTCGGCGTCGGGAAACACGAGACGACGCAGACCCGCGAACACCGCGAAGCTCAGGACCAGAGCGACCGCACCCGCCAGCGCGACCGCCACGTAAAACGTGACGTTGTTCGCCGGCTTGGACGTCAGGGCCGCGACGATCACCGCTGCAGCGGCTGCCGCAACGACCGCCGGTGCCAGATTGCCGTACAGGAAGGCCCGCCATCGGGTCCTCATCGTCAGCGTGGCGGCGACCTCAGCGATCACCGCAGCTGCGATCGCGGAGATCGGGCCAAGCAGCGCTGCCGCAAGGACGATCACCGTGAACGATGAGGAGATCGCCAGCCGACCGCTCTCCCCTGCCACGAGGCAACCCGCACCGACTGCGCCGACGCCGAGGATGATGCTCAGACCGTTGACCTTGTCAGTAGGACTGAACAGGATTGCACCAGCGCACGCACCGAAGCTGAGCACGGTGACCGCGGCGACAAGGGCCTCGCGCCACGAAAACCGTGCAGCCTCATCCGCGCTCGGGCGGAACATTGTTTGAAGGTAGCGTGAAAATCAACGCGCTACTAGCGTTGAATGGATGATCAGCGACCGTTGCGGAAGACCATGTTCCCTCCCTCCAAGAACATCGCGACCGGGGGCAGCCACGCACGGTTTTCCCGGGCGGGTAGCTGATGCGACGACACGTGCAAGGCTCTGGACGGTCCTTCCGGTCGCATTCTGTGACTTGCGTTACTCCCAAATCGCGTCAAAATGGACGCAACTTCCCATACGCTTTGCACAGATTTTTGGTTGGTAACTCGTGCAATTTTAAATGTACCGGGGGTATTCCGCAACGTTCCGGGCCACCTTTCTGATCAAGTGCGCTATCTGAAGACCAGCGAAGCGGCTGCGTTGCTAAACGTCAGCCCAAACACGTTGCGAGCCTGGGAACGCCGATTCGGCTTCCCCAAGCCGCAGCGTTCCCCCGGCAAGCACCGCCTCTTCACCCACGGTGAGATCGCGGCGTTGCGGGACGCCCTCCAGGAGGGCCTGTCGATCTCGTCGGCTGTGTCTCGCGCGCGTGAAGGACTGGCGGCGGATGCGAACTCCCTGGTGGGCGCGCTCGTTTCGTATGAGGGCGAACGGGCAGACGCCGCCATCGAGGCGGCTCTGGCGCTCCGGACGGTTGAGCGCTCGGTCGAAGAGGTCCTACTCCCCACCCTGGACGAGATCCTACGACGGTATGGAAGCGAATCGGCTGCGTGGGCGTTCGCGTCGCACTGGGCCGCCGACTGGCTGCGGCGCGCCACACGCCTCTCACCGCCTCCTGTACGCCCCGTCTCGATCGTCTTCGGCGACGCCACGCGGGATGAGCTCGATCCCGACGCGCCCTACCTGCGCGCGCTCGAACTGTTCTGTGTGCGCGCCGGCATCGACGTCCTGAGCCTGTCCGCCCGCGGCGTGGCCGGCATCGGCGACGCGGTCGCGGTGCACCGCCCGAACCTCGTGGTCGTCGCCGGGTCCCACCTGGACGACGACGCCGTCGCCCGCTGGGCCTACGCGATCCGTCTCGCCGGCGGCGCCGTTCCGGTGGCGGTGTATCGGCGCGGCTTGGATCGGGGACGGGTGCGCACCACCGGGACGCGCAATCTGCCTCCCGGCTCCGGAGCAGCCCAGCGCCGGATCCTGGAGTTGATTGAGGGCGAGTTGCTCGCCGTGGTGGCTCCGCCAAGCAAAAGCAGCCCCGTCGCGCCGCGCCGAAGCGCCAGCGCCTGAGCGCTCGCAGTCGCCGCAGCAGGCCGGCTCGCCGCCCTTGGGGCTGTGAGCGCGTCCCGCCCAAACCTGTCAGCGCGATGACCATCGCCGCAGATCCCCCTCCGCCATGCGTCCGCCGCTGTGGGCGCTGCGCCGTCCGCTGACCGCCCCGGGGCCACCGCTGACCACCCCCGCGCCACCCGGCGACCACCCCCGGGCCGCCCGCTGACCGCGCCGGGGTTCATGGCGCGCGTACGACGCCCGCCGTCTGACTCCTTCGCGCCGCACGAAACCAGCCAAAGTGCAGTCAACGTTGCGATCCTTGCTTATCTCTCCCAACGACGAAATAACTCCCTTATGAACGGAATCCGGACGAATGCGGCCGCGGTCATGCTCGGGATCAGCCCGAACACGCTGCGCAGCTGGGAACGCCGCTACGGCTTCCCCAAGCCCCAACGCTCGGCCGGGGGCCATCGCCAGTACTCCCTGACCGAGATCGAAGCCCTGCGTCTCACCCTGGCGGAGACCCACAACGTCTCGTCGGCGATCTCGCTCGCCCGGGAGCGCGGCGAGGGCCCGTCCACCCCGTCGCGCCTCACCGCCACCTTCACGAGCTTTGACGAGGACGGCGCCAACCGCCTGCTGGAGGAGAGCCTCGGGCTGCGCTCGGTCGAGCGCACCATCGAGGAGGTCCTGCTCGACGCCGTCACCACCCTGTTCGAGCCGGGGGCGACCACCGCCGAGTACGAGTTCGCCTGGCGCCACGCAGGCGGCTGGCTCTCAGCGCAGCGCCGTCTCGCCCCGCCGGCCAGCCGCCGCGACGGCGTGATGATCTTCGACGCCTCCTCGCCATGCGATCTGGACGCCCTCCACGCCCAGGCGCTCGAGGTGATGCTGCGCCGGGCCGGGCTGCGCACGCTGACGCTCACCCCGTCGATCGAGCTCACCCGACTGGGGCGCGCCCTGCGGGCACTCAACCCGGCCGCGGTGGTCCTCACCGGCCGGCGCGTCTCGCTGGACTCGATCGGCCGCCTCGTCTACGCGGTGCGCTCGATCGTGCGCGAGGTCGCCGTGTTCGACTACCGCAGCGCCGTTCCGGACACCGGAGCGAGCACGGTCGTGCGCCTCGGCGACACGCCGATGGCGGCCCGCGACGCGCTGCTCTCGCGCCTGGAGCAGGCGGCCGCACGCTCGGCTCCGCGGGCGGCGCCGACGGTCGTGCACCGTTCCAGCGCCCCCGCCGGGGCGTAGCGGACGGTTCGCGGGCGCCGGGGCTTCCTAGAATCCCCCGCCCATGAGCAGCCCGCACCGCCCGGTCGATCCCCACGCGTCCTTCCCGGAGCTGGAGGAGGCGGTGCTCAACCGCTGGCGCGAGCGCGACGTCTTCGCCGAGTCAGTACGCCGGCGCGCCGGCGCGCCCCAGTGGGGGTTCTACGAGGGCCCCCCCACGGCCAACGGCCCGCCGGCCACCCATCACGTGCTCAGCCGCGTGTTCAAGGACATCTTCCCCCGCTACCGGACGATGACCGGGCACTATGTCGAGCGAAAGGCGGGCTGGGACTGCCACGGCCTGCCGGTGGAGTTGGCCCTGGAGGCCGAGCTCGGCTTCACCTCCAAGGACGACATCGAGCGCTACGGCATCGCCGAGTTCAACGCCAAGTGCCGCGAGAAGGTGCTCAGCCACGTGGCCGAGTGGAACCGGCTCACCGAGCGGATCGGCTTCTGGGTCGACCTCGACGACGCCTACCGCACGCTTGACCCCAGCTATGTGGAGTCGGTGTGGTGGGCGCTCAAGACGATCCATGAGAAGGGACTGCTCTACGAGAAGCTCAAGGTCGTCCCCTACTGCCCGCGCGACCAGGTCACGCTGTCCAGCCACGAGCTGGGGCAGCCCGGCGCCTACCAGGACGTGGTGGACCCGTCGGTCTACGTGCGCCTCCCGGTCACGCGTGTACCGAACCCCGCCCACTCCACGGCACAGGTGGGCGATGAGCTGATGGTGTGGACGACGACGCCCTGGACGCTGGTCTCCAACGCCGCGGTCGCGGTCCACCCTGATCTGACCTACGTACGCGCGCGCTATGACGACCGCCGGATCGCCATCGTGGCCGCCGAGCTGGTGGAGAAGGTGCTGGGCGAGGGCGCCGAGGTGCTCGAGCGCTTCCCCGGCGCCGAGCTGGTGGGTACGGCGTATGACCCGCCGTTCGGATTCATCGCAGGGGAGGCCTACGGCCCCAAGGGCCACACGGTCCTACCCGCCGACTTCGTCACCGCCACCGACGGCACCGGGCTGGTCCACACGGCAATCGCCTTCGGCGAGGACGACTTCCGCCTCGGCGAGCAGGAGGGGCTGACCGTCGTCAACCCGGTCCGGTTGGACGGCACCTATGACGAGCGGATCGGCCCCTACGCCGGCCGCTGGGTCAAGGACGCCGACCCTGACCTGATCGAGGATCTGCGCGCCCGCGGCAGGCTGCTGCGCTCTGAGAACTACGAGCACTCCTATCCCCACTGCTGGCGCTGCAACACCCCGTTGCTCTATTACGCCAAGCCGTCCTGGTACATCGCCACCAGTCAGATCAAGGATCGTCTGCTGTCCTGTAACGAGGGCGTCAACTGGCATCCCGACCACGTCAAGCACGGGCGCTTCGGCAACTGGCTCGAGGGCAACGTCGACTGGGCACTCTCGCGCGAGCGCTACTGGGGCACGCCGCTGCCGGTGTGGCGCTGCGCCAAGGGCTGCGTGAAGGTGATGGGCTCCCTGGCCGAGCTCGAGCGCGAGTCAGGGGTGAAGCTGGAGGACCCGCACCGCCCATTCGTCGACGACGTGGTCCTCAAGTGCGACAACTGCGGCGGGGACATGCACCGTGTCCCGGAGGTCATCGACGTCTGGTTTGACTCGGGGTCGATGCCGTTCGCCCAGTTCCAGGCTCCCCACCACAACCTCGACCACTTCGAGGAGCGCTTCCCCGCCGACTTCATCTGCGAGGCGCTGGACCAGACCCGCGGGTGGTTCTACTCACTGCTGGCCATCGCCACCCTTCTGTTCGACCAGTCCTCCTTTAGGAACGTGGTGTGCCTCGGGCTCATCCTCGACGAGGACGGGCGCAAGATGTCCAAGTCGCTGGGCAACACGGTCGAGCCGTGGGAGGTCATCAACCGCTACGGCGCCGACGCCCTGCGCTGGTATTTCTTCACCTCCAAGCAGCCGTGGGACGGTTACCGCTTCTCGCTGGAGACGATCGGCGAGGCGGTGCGCCAGTTCATGCTCCAGCTGTGGAACACGTACGGGTTCTACGTGCTCTACGCCAACGTCAACGGCGTCTCCCCCAACGGGGGCTCGCCCGCACCGACCGGCGACCTGGATCGCTGGGTGCTGTCGCGGCTGCAGGAGACCGTGGAGGTCGTCCGCGACCGCCTCGACGACTTCGACGCCACCACCGCCGGCCGGGCCATCCAGACCTTCGTCGACGAGCTGTCCAACTGGTACGTGCGCCGCTCGCGCCGTCGCTTCTGGGACGGGGACCCGGCCGCGTTCGCCACGCTGCGCCAGTGCCTGGTGACGGTGGCCCAGCTGCTCGCGCCGTTCTGCCCCTTCCTCGCCGACGAGCTCTACGACAACCTCGACGGCGGCGAGCCCAGCGTGCACCTGTGCGACTTCCCGGTCCCCGCGCCGCGCGATCCGGAGCTCGAGCAGGCGATGGACGTCGCGCGCCAGACGGTTCGCCTGGGCCTGGCGGCGCGCGCGCAGGCCAAGATCAAGGTGCGCCAGCCGCTGCGTGCCGCGGTGATCGTCGCCACCGGCCGTGAGCGCGAGGCGATCGAGCGCCTGGCGGACATCGTCCGCGAGGAGCTCAACGTCTACGCGCTGCGCTTCGTCTCCGAGGCCGACGAGCTGGGCCAGATCGAGGTCAAGCCCAACTACCGGACGCTCGGGCCGCGCTTTGGCAAGCAGATGCCGATGGTGGCCGCCGCCGTCGCGGGATTGGACCCGGCGCATGTCGCGGCAGCTCTGCGCGAGGGACGTACGGTGGCCATCACCATCGGCGGCAACGAGCACGAGCTCACCGCCGAGGACCTGCTCATGAGCATGAAGCCGCTCGAGGGCTACCAGGTGGAGCGAGAGGGGTCGCACGCCGTCGCCCTCGAGATCGAGATCGACGACGCCCTCCGCGTGGACGGCTGGGCGCGGGACATCGTCCGTGCCGTGCAGAACGCCCGCCAGGCCGCCGGACTCGAGGTCTCAGACCGGATCGTGCTCACCCTGGACGGGGACCCCGAGCTACTCGCCGCCGCCCGGCAGCATCAGGCCTTCATCGCGGGAGAAACCCTCGCCACCGCCGTCAGTTATGAATCGCTGGACGGCCTGGAGCCGTCGGTCATCGACGGCCGGCCGCTGCGGATCGGCGTCGCGATCGCGAGCTAGGACAGCGCCGGCTCGAGCTCCTCTTCGATCTTGCGCTTGGGGTAGGCGCCGATCACGGTCTTGGCGACCTCGCCGTGCTTGAACAGCATCAGGGTCGGGATCGACATGACGTTGAACTTGACCGCGGTCTGCTGGTTCTCGTCGATGTTGAGCTTGACCACCTTCAGCGCGTCACCGCGCTCGGAGGCGATCTCCTCCACGACGGGAGAGACCCGGCGGCACGGACCGCACCACGGCGCCCAGAAATCGACGAGCACGGGGACGTCAGACTCGACGACCTCGGCCTGGAAGTTGTTGTCGGTCACGTCAGTCACGGGGCCTGCCATGTCGGTCTCCTTGTCGGTTTACTTCAGAAAGTATAGCGCCGGGGCGAAGCTAGGCTACTAACCATGGCGGACCCCACGAACTCGGATATCGCAGCGGCGCTGGACGAGCTCGGCGACCTCTCCGAGCTCGACGGGGCGGTGATCCACCGAATCGTGGCCTACCGCAACGCCGCCAAGGCCGTGCGCGACGCCTCGGTGTCGGTGACCGGGCTGGCCCGCGAGGGGCGCGCCACCGAACTGCCCGGCGTCGGCGCCATCATCCAGGAGAAGATCTTGGCCCTCGCCGACGAGGGTGACATCCCTGCGTCGGTCAAGCTTCGCGCCAAGTTCCCGGTCGGCCTGCTCGAGATCACGCGTCTCCCGGGCCTGGGTCCCAAGCGGGCGCGCCGCCTGTATGAGGAGCTCTCGATCGACTCGCTCGAGGCACTGGAAGCGGCCGCGTCGGAGCAGAAGCTCCGCGCGCTGAAGGGGTTCGGGCCAAAGGCGGAGGAGAGCATCCTGGCCGCCATCACCGTTCAGCGCGCCGAGGAGGCCGACGGCAACGGCGCCGGCCGTCGCGTCGTGCTCAACCGCGCGCTGGCCGTCGGCGAGCAACTGCTCGACGCACTGCGCGCCCACCCGGCGGCCGAACGGGTCGAGCTGGCCGGCTCGGCGCGGCGGATGACCGACAGCGTCAAGGACCTCGACATCATCGCCACCGCCTCCGATCCGCTCGCGCTGGCCCAGGCCGCCGCCGCGCTGGAGCTCGTCGAGACGGCCCAGAACCCGACCGAGTCCGGCGTGCGGCTGCGCACCCACACGGGGCTCAAGGTCGACCTGCGCATCGTCGCCCCCGACCAGTTCGGCAACCTGCTGCAGCACTTCACCGGCTCCAAGCAGCACAACATGGCGCTGCGCGAGGCCGCCGTGCGCCGAGGTCTGCACGTGTCCGAGTACGGCGTGCTCGACGACAGCACCGGCGAGACCCATCGCTGTGCGCGCGAGGAGGACGTCTACGCGCTGCTGGCGCTGGATTACATCGAGCCCGAGCTGCGCGAGAACCGCGGCGAGCTGGAGGCCGCGGCCAAGGGGACGCTCCCGCAGCTGATCACCGCCGAGGACCTGCGTGGCGACCTACACAGCCACACCACCGCCTCTGACGGGACGGCCTCCATCGAGGAGATGGCCCTGGCCGCCCGCGACGCCGGCTACGAGTACCTCGCCGTGACCGACCATTCGACCTCGGTGGCGGTGCGCATCGATCCGACCCAGCTCTCGCGCCACATCGCCCGCATCCGGGAGCTCTCGGGCACCGACGCCGTCGGCGGCATCACCCTGCTGGCCGGCAGCGAGGTCAACATCCTGCCCGACGGCTCGCTGGACTACGACGACGAGACCCTGGCCGAGCTCGACTGGGTGGTCGCCTCCGTGCACTCGTCGATGGCCATGGACTCGGCGGCCATGACCGCCCGGATCATCCGCGCGATCTCCAACCCGCTCGTCGATGTCATCGGGCACCTCTCGGGGCGCAAGATCGAACGCCGTCCGCCCTACCACTTCGACTTCCCCGCGATCGTGGAGGCCGCGCGGGAGACCGGCACCCTGATGGAGATCAACTCCAGCCCGGACCGGCGCGATCTCAACGAGGTCAACGCCCGCGCCGCGGCGCAGGCGGGGATCCCGATCGTCATCAACTGCGACGCGCACCGCGTCGGTGGCTTCGAGGTGGTCCGCTACGGCGTGGCCACGGCGCGGCGGGCGTGGCTGGGGCCCGACGACGTGGTCAACACGCGGCCGTGGGACGAGCTGGCCGCGCTGCGGCCCCGCACCCGCAGCTGAGGTTGCGGCGCGACGATCTCGCGTTCGAGAGCCGCCGTTTGACCAGCGTCAGTGTCGCCGCGAGCGCCCCGAGGCCTTCCGGGGCGGTGGTGGTGGTGGCCGGCGTCCCGCGCCAGCGCCCGCACGGGTACCCGAGGAGCGGGAACCGGAGCCCCCGGAGGTGGCAGCAACAGGCCGCGGGAACCCCAGCCCCCGCGTCGGCCCCGCCGCCCGCGCGCTCTCCGGCACCACCTCGGCCGGCTCCACCCCCCAGCCGCGCCATCCACGCTGGAGCGCCACGAACCACAGCAGCCCGAGGAGGCACAGGACCGAGGCGACGAAGAAGTTCAGGCGCAGGCCGAAGATGTGGTTGGAGTAGTCGATCCGCTGGGTCTCCTCGAAGATGCGAAAGCCCGAGTAGCCCGCGACATACAAGGCAAAGAGCCCGGGGGCGCGGATCTTCCGGCGCGAGCCCAGCCACACCAAGAACGAGGCGAGCAACAGGTTCCAGATCAGCTCGTAGAGGAAGGTGGGCTCGAACGTGGGCACGTTGAGGTACCCCGGCGGGCGGTGCGGCTGCGAGATCTTCAGCGCCCAGGGCAGCGACGAGGGCGCGCCGAACAGCTCCTGGTTGAAGTAGTTGCCGATCCGCCCGATCGCCTGGGCCACGAGCAGCCCCGGCGCCGCCGCGTCCATGAAGCGCAAGAGATCGGGGCGGCCCAGCCGGCGGTGAGCGACCCAGAGCCCTACGATGACGCCCCCGGCGATGCCGCCCCAAATGCCCAGGCCACCGTCCCAGATGGCGAAGATCCCCCACCAGTGATCGGGGATCTGGCTGGGCGTGGTGATATCGAAGTAGATCCGCCCGCCGATCAGCCCGGCGGGGAAGGCCCACATCGCGATCTCGTAGCAGAGCTCCGGGTCCCCACCCACGCGACCCCAGCGCCGGCGGGAGATATAGATCGCCGCTGCGACCGCAAACACGTAGGCGATCCCATAGGCATGAAAGAAGAACGGCCCGATGCTGAAGCCGTTCGACGCTGGGCTGGGGATGGCCGCGGGGGCGATCATGCGCCCCATCCTGGCAGCAAACGGGGCAGTACGTGTTCGGTCAGAGTTGTGGTCACGGCGTCGCGGCTGAACGGCGCCACCAGGTCGGCGGCCCGGCCCGCATAGTCTGCCGTGGGATCGTCCAGGGCGCTGCGCAGGGCGGGCACGAGGTCCTCTGACACCAGCCGCGGATCGAGCGCGCGGGCCAGCGCCAACGCCGGGTACGCGCCCGGGGCGGGCGTGGTCACCAGCATGGCGCCGTCGGCCAGCGCCTCGAGTTGGGCGATGCCGAAGTCCTCGCGCCGCGAGGCCGCCATGAACACCCGAGCGCGGCGCAACAGGGACCGGAACTCGCCGGGGGGCACGCGCCCGGTGAACCGCACCCCCGGGACGGCGGAGACGCGATCGATCCCGGTCACCACCAGCGTCTCGTCGCCGCGGCGGGCGCTGCGCCAGGTCTCGAGCAGGAAGTCAAGGCGGCGCTTGACCGGGTCCGCAGCGTAGGCGACGACGTCGATGTCGCGCACCGTAACCGCGTCCGCGCGCCCCGAGCTCTCCACGGCCACCGGCACGACCACCGACTGGGGGCGCTGGGCCACGCCGAGCGGAGCCAGCGCGTCGGCGGCCATCGTCAGCACCAGCGGGGCCCGAGCCAGCCGCCGGCGCTCGAGCGGCCGCTGCCACACCCCGTGGCGCCCGGGGCGGTTTTCCGCCGCCATCGCGTCGGTCCAGATGACCCCGGGCGTCGGCCACAGGAGGGCGGCGGTGAGCGAGCAGTAGACGACCACCCTCGGTCGATACCGGGCGACCCCGCGCTCGGCCGCCCGGCGCGCGGCCACTGCCTGGACGAGATCAGTGAGCATGAACGTCCGTACCTCGCGAACGGGGCCGGTCTCGACGGTCACCGTCCGCGCGCCGGCGCGCTCGAACGCCGCGCCGAGCTCGCGCGCCGCGGCCTGCCACCCGGTGGTGGCGCCCACGGAGACGATCAGGACGTCGACGGCTCCGTCCGGGCCCGCAACAGCCATGGCGGCGTCAGACCTGGCGGGCCGACCGTGACGAGGCCGAGCCGTTGAGCTCCATGAGGTTGGTGCGGAATCCGGGGGTGCGCACCAGTTGGATCGGCTGCAGCGGCGACGTACGCTCGACGTAGAAGCGCGCCCCGTCGCGCTCCTCGATCGCCGTCACGGCACTCGACTGGCGCCGCCAGGCCAACGCCCAGATGACCGCGAAGCCGGCCGCCACCGCCGGGACCTGCGGCAGGATGACCCCCAGCGCGCCGGCGCCCAGCGTCGAGAGCAGCAGTGGCCAGAGCCGGTTCAGGAGCACCCGCGCCGGATTGAGCTCGGGCAGCGACGGCTGGGTGCGCGCGCTGGCCAGCAGGTTGGCGATCGGCGACGAGGTCTCGGCGCGCCGGCCCAGCCACCAGCCGATCAGACCCGCCGCCACCCACCACCCGGCCGCGACCGGTACGACGAGCGGATGCTCACCCCCCACGGCGCCGGCCAACGTCACCGCGGCCAGGGCGCTCGCGGCAGCAGCGCTGATCAGGACGGTGGTGCGCAGGAACTCGGCGAACCGCACCGGCGCTCACTCACCGCTGAGCAGGGTCAGCAGTTCGCGCACGCCGTCGGTCCCGTCCACCACGAAGTCGGCCTCGTCCTGGATCTCTGAGGGGCCCTCGTCGGACTGGACCCCCACCCGCACGGCCCGCTCCAGGCGACCTTCCTCAACCAGTGAGCCGAGCGCGCGGAAGGCGTCGATGTCGGTGGTGTCGTCGCCGACGTAGAGGGCCATCTCGATGTCGGGCCCCACCTCGTTGAGCAGGCGGGTGATCCCGGACCCCTTGTCGATCTTGACCGGGGGCCGGACCTCGAGCACCTTGCGGCCCCAGTGGGTGCGCAGGCCGGCGGCCTGTGCGCGCTGCGCGATGGCGTCGACCGCCGCCTTGGCCGCGTCCTCGTCGGGGGCGCCCCGCCAATGGAAGGCGACGATCGGGCCCTTGTCCTCGAGGCGGACGCGGAGCTTGCGAGCGTCCGCGGTGTCGCTCTCGCGGCCGAAGTCGTGGATCCGGCGGATCCAGTCGGCGACCCCGGCGTCAAGCACGGCCTCGGTCCACCCCGCCCGCAGCAGCTCCACGCCATGGGACCCGACATAGTTGATCGAGCCGATCGAGACCATGGCGCGCGCCTCGGAGGCGCGCCGCCCGGTCACGCAGGCAACGAGGCCGTAGCTGCGCGCCACCACGATCAGGAGCTGGCGGGTCGACTCCGAGACGTGCGCGTCGGAGGCGTGGTCGACGATCGGCGCGAGTGTCCCGTCGATGTCGAACATGACCGCAGTGCGCTGTGGGTTGGTGCGCAGAGGAGCGAGCGCCTCTGATAGGAGCGCTGAGGTCACCGGCCTAGTATGCCCCCTCACGTGCCTCGCGGCATGCCGGAGGGAGCGTTGGCAGATACCATGCAGCGCTTGGTGGCCGACGAGGAACACGCACCCACCCCCGACGGCTACGCGGTGTCCCACTTGGACGCCATGGGCGAGGGCTACGGGTTTCGCAAGGTTCGCCGTGAGCTCGGAGTGACCGCCTTCGGCATGAACGCGGTCGTGCTGCCGCCCGGCTACTCGACCGGGCTGCACTTCCACGAGCACCAGGAGGAGACCTACTTCGTCCACCAGGGCCAGGTGGAGTTCCGCTTCGGTGACGGCACCACGCACGTTGTGCGCGCCGGCGGGATGGCGCGCGTGGATCCCTCCACTCATCGAGGCATGCGCAACGTCGGTCAGGACGCCGCGATCGTGCTGGTGGCCGGCGGCAAGGATGGTTACGTGGGGCGAGACGGTCAGGCCGTGGGCGACGACCCCCGTGGCGGGCCGCCCGGCGCCTAGCGCCGCCTCCTGCCCCACCCCTCCGTGCCGCTGTGACCTCGGCCGCGCGCCCCACGGTGTTGCTGCTGCACGGCCAGCCCGGCAGCGCCGCGGACTGGAACGGCGTGGTCGCGGGCCTGAGCGAGCGCGCCGACGCCCTCGCCCCCGACCGCCCCGGCTGGGACGGCGTCACGCCCCCGTGCGACCTCGCCGGCAACGCCGCGGCGGCATTGTCCGCGCTGGATGAGCGAGGCACCGAGCGTGCCGTGATCGTCGGCCACAGCCTCGGTGCCGCCGTCGCGGCGTGGCTGGCGGCCACCAGGCCCGACCGCGCGTCCGCCCTGGTGCTGGCGGCCCCCGCGGCCAACCTCGCCGCCCTGTACCCGGTGGACCGCTGGCTGTCGGCGCCGGTGGCCGGGGAGCTGGCCGCCGCCATGATCCTGGGCGGGCTGGGTCTGGCGCTGGGGACGGCGCCGGTCCGCCGGTGGATTGCCCGCACCAGCCGGCTCGACGACGGCTACCTGCGCGGCGCCGGCGCCGCCGCCCGGCGGCCGGCGGCGTGGCGCGCCTACGCGGCCGACCAACGGGCGCTGGTCCGCGGCCTGCCCGAGCTCGAGCGCCGCTTGGGTGCGATCAGCGCCCCGACGACGATCATCGCCGGCACGCACGACCGGGTCGTGCCGGCGCGCGCGGTCGAGCGTCTGCGCGATCAGATCCCCGGGGCCCGCCTGCAACACAGCACCACGTCGGGGCACCTCGTGCCCCAGCGTGACCCTCAGACCGTGGTGGGGGCGATCCTGGCGGCGCTGGGCGACGGAGGCACGCTCTAATCTCGACCCGGATGCCGGTGCGCTCGCAGGCAGCCACGCGAGGGGTGGCGATCATGGTCGGACTGTGCGCGCTGGCGCTCGCGGCGCCGTCGGCCGGGCTGGGCGCGCGACTGGCCGGAGGCCGCACGCAACGGGCGGTCGCGCACGCCTTCAGCGCGCAGCGATCGCACCGGGCCCAGGCGATCGTCTCGATCCGCACCTCCAGCGTCAACGGCTCCTGGGCGGTCGTGCGTTCGGTCATGCCTCAGGCGGCTGGGCAGACGCGCTCGGGCGCCACCCCGCCACTGCAAAGCACCTACTACCACCTGGTGGGCAACGGGGCGCGCCCCGCGCCGCCCCCACGGGCGGTCCGGGCCGATCTGGCGCGCGACTTCCAGGTGGCGGTGGTCTACGCGGGCTCGGGCCGGGAGGCGATCGCCTACCAGCAGGACTACGGCAGCGCGTGCGCGGGCGCGGGGTTCCTCGTCGACCAGGAGACCGACACCGTGAGCCCGATGACGTGGAGCGTGCGCTACGTGGTGGATCTGGACCGCCTGCTCTCGGCGGTGCGCGCCTCGGGAGTCACCGCGCTCGTCCCCACCGTCAGCTTCGACGCCGCCGGTTCCCATGTCAGCGCCAGCGAGACGATCGTCCGCTCGGTTCAGGACGTGGGCTGCAACGGCAAGGCGACCACGTTTCACTGCACCATGAGCTTCGCCGCCGGGGGCCGCGATCCCGCTGGACTGCTGTCCTTCCCGGCGGGCGCGGGCCTGGAGGCGGGCGTACCGGTGGCCACGCGCCCCCAGGGGGCCTGCAGCCCTGACAACTTCACGCTGGGGCCGTCACTGTGGGACTCCGGGGCCGCGACCGCGCTCGTCGGTTCGCTCAAGCTGCTGGGCGGCTCGCTGCCGTCCCGGCCCTATGCGCCGGTCTCGGTCGCATGGCCGAGGGGCTCGGCCGACGAGGCCCAGGACTTTGCCGCCAGCCCGTGTCAGGGCGACGGAGCGGCGTGCTCAGACGGATTCCAGTGGCATGGAACCGTGTCCCTGCAACCGGTCGCGGGCTAGTGCCAGAGCCACCGCAAACCCTGCGCCATACGCCGTTCTTACTCCACGGCTCATAGACTGGCCCGCGGTGGAGACACTTCCCGACTCAGCCGGGCCGCTTGGTGACGAGCCCGTCGGCGTCTCGGGGATGTCCGAGCTCGAACTGAGAGCCGGCGCCGCGACCGTCGTTGAGGAGCCCGTGCGCGTGCGCGCGGTCCCGCAGCGCGCTGCCAGGCGCGCCCGCCTGTCCGTAGCCGCCCGCCAGGAGCTGCTCTGGATCACGGTCATCTATCTCGCTGCGCGGGGTCTGCTGCTGTTGGTCGCCTACCTCAACGGCGCCTTCGGCCATCACAACTTCCTGCACGAGCTGGCCAACTGGGACGGGCTGTGGTACCGGTCGGTGGCCAATCAGGGCTACCCCCACGCGGTGTCCTTCGCCCAGACCAACCTGGGTTTCTTCCCCCTGTTCCCGCTGGCAATCTACGTCGTCGAGCAACCGCTGCTGCTCCTCACCAGCCACGACGCCATCTGGTGCTCCACCGTGGCCGGGCTGCTCGTCTCGGGGGCGGGCGGGCTCGTCGCCACCGTGCTGGTCCACCGCCTCGCCGAGGGCTGGTGGGACCGTGAGACGGCGCGCCGCGCGACGATCTTCTTCGTCGTCTTCCCGGGCTCGGTGGTGTTCTCGATGGTCTACTCCGAGGGATTGCTGCTGCCCCTCGCCGCCGGCTGCATCTATGCCCTGGAGCGCCGGCGCTGGCTCCTGGCCGGCGTCCTGGCCGCGCTTGGCACCGCGGTTCAGCCGGTGGGGCTCGTGCTCGTGCCGGTGTGCCTGGTCGCCGCGCTGCGGGAATGGCGGCGGTGGGGCTGGTCGGTGCGCCCGGCGTGCCGGGCCTTCCTCGCCCCGATCCTCTCGCTCACGGGCGTCGGCGGCTTCATGGCCTTCCTGTGGGCATGGACCGGCAACCCGTTCGCCACCTACATCGCCCAGCACCACGGTTGGAGCGAGACCACCACGCCGCTCTCGCTGTGGCACATGGCCCAGAAGCTGGCCTCCGAGGTCAGCTTCCAGCACTTCAACGAACCCACCATCAACCTCAACCTGGTCGTCGGGCTGATCGGGGGGGTGGTGCTCGCCGTGTGGCTCGTGCTCGTCTACCTCTCGCGGCGCGAGATCTCTCCCGAGGCCATCCTGTGGACCCTGGCCATCGCCTTCCTCGCCTACACGTCCTCCAACGTGCCCCCGCTGCCGCGGATGCTCATCACCGCCTTCCCCGCCCTGATGGTCGTCGGCCGCTACGTGCGCGGCCGCTGGTTCCGCGTGATCGTGTGGGGCAACGGCATCCTGCTGGCCGGGCTGAGCATGCTGACGTTCTACGGCTTCACGCTGCGTCCCTAGGCCCGGCCGAGGGACCTGGGCGCGATCAGCCGGCCGAGGAGCGGCCCGGCATCAGTTGGACGTGGATGATGCTGGCGTAGCCGAACTTGTAGACGTGCCCGGAGCCGAAGCGCCGCTCGAGTTCGGCGGCCAGCCCGAACCAGCGCGCGCGGTTGGCGCGCGATTGGGGCGGCCCGTTGCGCTGGCCCTCGTGGCTGGAAACCAGCCACATGCGCCTGCACCCGGCGGTCCTTCGTGCCAGCTCTGCGCGCGAGGGGATGGCGTAGTCCTCCACGAAGGGGCGGACCGTGCCCCAGGCGATCGCCGGCACCACGGACCGGGGCGCGGCGCGCGTGGCGGCGCCGGTGCCGACGTAGTACTGAAACGCCATCCGGGCATCGGCGGGATAGAAGGTGACGCAGTCGCCCGGCTGGGTCTGCGCCAGCACGGTCGCCGTCACGGCCTGCCACGGCTCGGGCGAGACGCCGTAGGCGCGCACCACCGGGATCGCCCGCGCGGCGAGCACCACCACCAGCAGGATCGGGGCCAGGTAGCGCGGCCAGCGGTGGTCGCGCAGGGCCGGTGCCAAGGCCAGGGCGACCGCCGGGGTGGACATCAGCACGTTGCGCGGCACGAAGATCGGGTGCGAGATGATCGAGTACAGGAAGGTGAGCCCCGCGGGCAGCACGCACCAGGCCAGGACCAACCCCATCCCCCACACCGCCTCGCCACGGCGCCACCGCACCGCGGTATCGATCACGAGCGCCACCACCGCCGCGACGGTTGCCCACATCAGCGCCTTCGTGGTGAAGCTGTGGTGGAACACCGGCCGCAGCCCGGCGGAGGTCAGCGCCTGCAGCACCTGGGTGTCGACCATGCGGCTGGGAGGCTGCACCCAGAAGAGCTGGCCCGAGCCCCGGCGGACGGCGAGGACAACCAGAGGCACGCACAGCACGCAGATCGCGACCAGCGCGGAACCGTAGCGGCGCCACGCGCCGCGGCGGGCAAGGAGGGCCAGGAGCTGGACCGGGATCGCCAGCGCCGCGACAAAGCTGCAATACATGGCCAGGGTCATCGCGGCCACCATCCACAACCAGGGGCCGCGGGGGGCTCGCGCGGCGCCGTCGACCAGCGCGATGAACGCCAGCATCGCGGCGCACACGAAGGCCACCATCGGCGCGTAGCCCCGCGCCGTCTGGCCCCAGTAGATCAACGGCAGGCTGACCGCGGCCAGCACGCCCGCCGCGAGCGCCACGCGCCGGTCGGCAAACAGGCGCTGCGCGATCGCCGCGATCAGCCCGGCGGTGGCCGCGGTGGCAATGACCGACGGCAGTCGCAGCACCACCAGGCCGTTGCCGAAGACGCCGACAAGGACGTGCATGAGCAGGTAGTAGCCCGACATGTTGCCGCCGTCGTGCGCGATCGCCCGCCACAGCGACGCCCCGTGCTGGGCGGCGATCGAGGCCGTCGCCCCCTCGTCAAAGCCGAGGCTGCGCCCGCTCAGGCCGATGAGCGAGAGCACGGCGGCCAGGACGACGGGCGCGGCGATCGCGCCCCAGGCGCGCGCGCCGCGGACGCCGGCTCGCGCCGGTGCCACGAGGCCTGGTCGCTGCTGCACCTCGACGGACACGGCGCCGGGCCTCAGGTACCGGCCAGCGCGGATGGGGTGCTCTCGCGGACGGGCGCCGGGCCCGGGACCTCGCGGCGCCGTCGCCGGCCGTGGTGCCACACGATCGCGGCGATCAGGGCGTAGGCCAGCATCACCGCCGGCGCGGACTGCAGGGGCAGGGCGAGGATGCCGTTGGGCTTGACCACGAACACCGATGCCACGATGGCTAGCGCCAGGCCCACCGAGCGCTGCGGACCGCGCAGCGCGCACAGCAGCGCCAGGCCCCAGATGAAGTACCACGGCCACGCCGCGGGGCCGCCCGCGGCCGCGATCACGAGAAACGCCCCGAGCCACGGCACCAGCCGCCCCACCCGCACCCGGTAGAGCATCACCGCGCCGGTCACGGCGGTCAGCCCGAAGGCGATCACCCCGAACACCCCCTCCAGGCCGCGGTGCGAGACCCCGATGCCGACGTCGGAGAGCAGTGCAGCGACCGTGTAGCCCAGGCCGGTGGCGGGGGTGATGGCCAGCCGGACCTTGGCCGGGGTCGAGAACAGCGAGGTCGAGAGCCAGTCGACGCCGACGCCGGCCGCCACCGTCACCGCCCCCAGCACGGCGAGCGCCACCAGCGCCGCGGTGGCCATGAAGCGCACCTGCGCCCGGCGGCCGAGCTCCTCGCGCCCCCAGGCCACCGCGATGAATGCAGCGCCGGCGAGCGCGGGCACCTTGACGGTCGCCGCCAGCGCGCAGATGGCAACGCCCAGCAGCGGGCGCCCGTCCAGCGCATAGGCGACGCCGGCGACCAGCAGGCCCACCATGAGCAGGTCGTTGTGCCCAGCGGCGATCAGCTCGAGGCTGACCAGAGGGCTGAGCAGCCCCAGCCACACCGCGCGGCGCCCGTCGCTGCCCATCGACCGAGCGACGCGCGGGACGTACACCGCCAGCAGCGCGGCACCGAAGAGCTCGAGCAGCCGCGCCAGCAGAACCCCGGCGACGAGGTGGTGTCCCACCACGCCCGCGATCACGCTGAGCAGCCCGAGGAAGAGCGGACCGTAGGGCGCGGTGGTGTGGCGCCAGAACGGCGAGACGGCGTCGAGCACGTGCTGATGACCGAGGCCGGCCAGGGCGGCCGGAGCGGTGTGATACGGGCTGTGGCCCAGGTGCAGGATGAGGCCCTGGGCCAGGTAGCTGTAGATGTCGCGGCTGAACAGCGGGGGCGCGAGGGCCAACGGGAGCATCCACAGCGCGCCGATGACAGGCAGCGCCCGCCGCGACGGCACCGCACGCCCCATGGCCAGCCAGGCGGCGCACAACACCGCCATGCCGATGTACACCAGGACGGTGCTGTGTCCCTTGCCGATGGGGGCGCTCGGCATGTACCACCAGCCGACGACGTGGTCGGCCACCGCGCGCGGCGCGGCGTAGGCGACGAGCAGGGAGCCGGCGAGCCCCACGGCCGTGCAGACCCAGGCGGAGCGCGGGGAGGGCGCGGAGTCGTTCATGGGTCCTCGTGCCCCGAGTCAGCTCACCGCGATGCGTAGAGCGCGGTCTCGAAGTCCCGCGCCAGACGCAGCGCCTCGGGGATCAGGAACGGGAGCGCCTGGGTGTAGAGCGCGCCCGTCACCCCGGCCGCCGGGTCCACCCAGAAGAACGTGTTGAACAGCCCCATCCAGCCGCCGCTGCCCGCGCGCCGGCGGCCGGGTTCGTCGGCGGTGTTGAGCAGAAGCCCGTGGCCCCACTTGTACCCCGGGCCCAGCGCGAGACCGAACGCCGACTGCGGGTCGGCGGTGCGGATCTCGGCGGGGAAGTCGAGCAGACCGATCTGGTTGGAGAACATGGCCTGGACGGTCGCCGGCGTCAACACCGTCGTCCCGTCGGGGCCGGTGCCCTCGCCCAGGAGCATCCGCTGGAAGGTGAGGTAGTCGTGCGCCGTCGAGTACAGACCGCGGCTGCCTGAGACGTACTCGGGCCGCGACGGCAGCTCGATCTCGCTCGCCGCCCAGCGCCCGTCGGGCGCCCTCAGGTGCACCGGCACCAGTTCGGCCCGCGCGCGCTCGTCGAGCGCGAACCCGGTCCGGCTCATCCCCAGCGGCTCGGTGACGATCGCGGTGACCGCCTCGTCAAGCGAGCGCCCGTACGCCGCCTCGACGACCAGCCCCAGCCAGTCGGTGGCATTGGAGTACTGAAATACGCTCCCCGGCTCGGCCACCAGGGGAGCGTCGAGCACCGCACGCAGCCCCGACATCGGCTTCGGCGCGCCGACAGCCTGTTCCCAGGCCAGTACGCCGGCGTTCCAGAACCAGTACCCGAGCCCCGCGGTATGGGTGATCAGCTGCTTGACCGTGGCCTTGCGGGCCGGGGGGCGCAGGATGGGACGACCGTCCTCGATGCGGTCCAGCAAGCCGAGGGCGGCGAACTCGGGGCAGTACTCCTCCACCGGCGCGTCGATGTCGATCTTGCGCTGCTCGGCCAGCACGAGTGCGGCGACGGTCACCACCGGCTTGGTCATCGACATGATCCGCAGGGGCGTGTCCGCGTCGACGGTCGCCTCCTCGCCGGGAATACGCGGCCCCACCGCACCCTCGTAGATGACGCCGTCGCGGTCGGCGGCGACCGCTACGACGGTGGGGACCTCGCCCGAGGCAACCGCCTCGGCGAGCACGGCATCGATCGCCTGCGACCGGGTGGATGTGGTCATGGCGCCCGAGCGTAGCGGCGCCGCGGGCGTTAGGACGCCCGTCGAGCGGTGCGCAGGACCCCGGCGCCGTGCGAGCAGGTCCGGTTGCGCCCGGACTGCTTGGCCTCGTACAGGGCGCGGTCCGCCATGCGATAGAGCGTGTCGGCGTCCGACGGTGTCGACACCAGGCCGACGCCGGCTGACATCGTCAGCTTGCCCGCGCGCCCAAAGGGCTCGGAGGCGATCTCCGCTCGCGCACGATCGGCCGCTGCCACGGCCTCCTCGGCGTCGCAGGCGGGCACCAGCCACGCGAACTCCTCCCCACCGACGCGTGCCAGCACCTCGCCGGCGCGGACCGTGCGCTCCAGGCGCCGCGCGACCTCGATGAGCACCGCGTCGCCGGCGGGATGACCGAAGGCGTCGTTGACCTGCTTGAACAGGTCGAGGTCCAGCAGGATGAGGGCGAGCTGTCGGCCGTCGTGAGATCGGCGCGCAGCCTCGCGCGCCAGAGCCTCTTGCAGGACGTGGCGGTTGGCGAGCTGGGTGAGGCTGTCGGTGCGAGCCAGGCGCTCGAGCTCGCGCTGGTATTTCTTCTGCGCGCTGACGTCGCGCAGGGTGTTGACGAAGCCGATGGCGCGGCCGTTCTCCTCACGCGCCGGCCGGGTGGTGCACTCGGCCTCGAAGCGCTCACCGTCGGCGCGCATGAGGATCAGCTCGTGGGTGCCGCCGCCCTTGGCCCGGATGTCGGTGAGCACCGACGTCATCTGGCCCACGCCCTCGGGCGGGCAGAACGGGAACGGGTCGCGTGCCCCGACCAGCTCTGACGCCGAGAATCCGGTGATGACGCACATCGCCTCGTTGACCGCCTTGATCTCACCGTCCATGGTGAGCGTGTAGCCCTCGCCCATGGCCCCGATGATCGCGGTGGCGTGGTCGCGCTCGGCACGCGCATCGGCCTCGGCAGCTTGCAGGCGGCGCTCGGCCTCCTTGCGCTCGGTGATGTCCTCGACCTGCACGATGAAGTGCCGGGGGCTGCCGTCGGGCTCGCGCACCAGCGAGACCGACACCTCGGCCCAGATCACGGTCGCGCCGCGGCGGACGTAGCGCTTCTCGAATTGGTAGCTGGGGATCTCGCCGGCCTCGAGCAGTGCGATCAGCTCTGCGTCCACACCGACGTCATCGGGGTGGGTGATCTCAGCGAAGGGTTTCTGGAGCAGTTCGACCTCAGACCAGCCGGTGATGGCGCACAGGGCGCGGTTGATCTTGAGCCACCGGCCGTCGGGAGCGATCAGCGCCATGCCGATCGGCGCGTGGGAGAAAGCGGTCTCGAACAGCTCCTGTGCCTGACGGCGAGCGTTCTCGGCCTCATGGCGGTAGGTGATGTCCTGGATGGTCCCGGACACGAAGCTGGCGCCACCGGCCACCCCTGGACGCCGCCGCGCCCGGCCGTGGACGTGGCGGATCTCTCCGCTGGGCCGGATGATCCGGAAGCTCGAGTCGCACACCTCGCCCCCAGCGACGCGGCCGAGGTCGCCCCGCACGCGGTCGCGGTCCTCAGGATGGATCAGGGCGACGAACTCGTCAAAGGTGGGCGCCGAACCAACCGGCTGGCCGAAGATCCGGCATAGCTCGTCGCTCCAGGCGGCGCCGTCCTCTGAGAGAGAGCGCTCCCAGGACCCGACGTGCGCGAGAGCCTGCGCGTCGGCGAATTGACGCTCGCGCCATTGCGATTCGGAATCCCTCGATGCGCCCGTGCAATCCATGCCCATTAATTGTCGGCCCGATCCGGGGCGACCTTAAGTGAGTTTTGTATGGATTTTGCAAGGAATTGTCTGCCCTGTTTGACCCAGTCGTCAGGCCTCTGACGTCGCTCAGCGCTCGAGGTCGGGCGGCTCGAGCCCGACCAGCCAACTGCCCGTGTCGCCCGGCTGGGTATGGAGGGCTTCCGGCGGACCGTCCTCCTCCAAAACCGCGAAGGGCTGAGTGGCCTGTGGCTCGGCCGTCCCCCTCTGGGTGGCGTCCGTGTCCTGTGCCTCCGCGGCCTCGTCGGTCTGCTCCCAGATGCCGCGTGCGGGCGCCGCCACCCTCTCGAACGAGCCGGCGGACGCCGCGGGCTCGGCCGGGAAGCGCTCGGAGGCCTGGTCTGCGAGGTTGGCCAGCGCCGCGGAGACGACGCGCACATCTTCAAGCAACCGTTCGCGCTCGCGCCACACGGCATCGGTCTCGGCGTCGAGGTCGCGCAGCTTGGACTTGGCGTCGGCGGTCATCTGCACCGCGTTGGCGGCCGCGTCGGCGACGCAGCGCTCGGCCTGCTCCTGGGCCAGGCGCGTGGTCTCGTTGGCCTGGTCGTGGGCGACGACGAGGATCGAGGCGGTCTGCTCGCCGATCCGCTCGAGCTCATCGGTGATCGACGCCATCGGGGGTTCCTCGGCTCCCCGTAGCTCGTCCAGTTCGCGTTCCAGCGTGGCGAGGTGCTCGTCGACGGCGGTGCGGTTGTAGCCGAACGGCGCCAGTGGGAAGCGCGCGGCCTCTTGCTCGTCGCTCACGGAGGGCGGCTCGGCGCCGTCGCTCTCCGCCGGCTCAGGCGTGGGCACCGGTGCCTGTGCCGCCTCATCAACGGTCAGGCGGTCCGCACCCGTCATCCAGTTGGCAAAGCGCCCAGCGAGGTCCGAGAACGGTGACCGGGGCGCCTCGTCGGAGGCGTCGGCCTCCTGCACCCCGGCGGGCGGGCGATGGAAGTTGTTCATGAGCTGGCTCCTTGGCTGGCGATCACGAGGCTGTTCGGCGCCGCCGCGCGCTTCCCTGTCGCCTCCACGCCCCCGCCACAGATCTTGCGGCCGCAGTGGACCGCTCGCGACCGCTAGCCAAGTAAACTTATAAGTGTACTTCTGGGGCGATCAGGTCACGAGGCGGGCACGGCGAGCCGCTGCGCCGCGGCGCGCGCCAGCACGGCGTGGTGACGCTTGGCTCCACCCAGCAGTGCCCGGTCCACCTCGCCGCGCTTGTAGAGCCAGTGCACATCCGCCTCCCACGTGAAGCCGATGCCACCGTGGGCCTGGATCGCCGACGCCGCCACCTCGCGCGCTCCCGTCGCTCCGGCGGCCGCGGCGAGCGCCGCCGCCTCGCCCAGCCGTGCGGGCTCGGCGTCGGCGGCCCACGCCGCGTAGTACGCGGCGGAGCGGGCGCTCTCGGTGTGGAGCAGCATCTGGGCGCAGCGGTGCGAAACGGCCTGAAAGGACCCCACCGGCACCCCGAACTGCTTGCGCTCCTTGACGTAGTCAAGCGTCATCTCCAACGCGCGCTGGCACACCCCCACCACCTCAGCGGCGATCGCGGTGCGCACCCGGTCGGCGGCGTCCGCTCCCAGTGGCTCGCCCTCGCCCTCGCCCTCGCCGCGCACGGTGGCAAACCGGCGGGTGGGGTCGATCGCGACGAGAGGCTCGACCTCGGCCCGCCCGCCCTCGAGCAGGCGCGCGCCGTCGTCCTCGAGCAGGACCACCACGTCGGCCCCGGCGCCGTCCACCACGAGGTCGGCGCTGCCCACGCCGGCGCGCAACTCGCCGCTGATCAGGCCCGGCAGCCACCGGCGACGCTGCTCGTCACCGCCGCCCGCCTGGATGACCGCCGCGGCCACGGCGGTGGCCAGAAACGGCGTCGCCGCGCAGGCGTAGCCCAGTTCTTCGAGCAGCACGGCCAGCTCCACCGCGCCCAGGCCCTGCCCGCCGTATTCCTCGGCGACCGCGATCCCCGGCCACCCGAGCTCCACGATCTCGCGCCACAACGCGTCGTCGTACTCCGCGGCCTCGGCCGCCTCGCGCACCTTGGCGAACGGGGAGCGGGCGCTCAGCAGCTCGCGGGCCACGCTCTTGATCTCGCGCTGGTCCTCGGTCAGGTCGAAATCCATGTCAACCCTCCTAGCGGGCCTTCGGGAGGCCGAGCACGCGCTCGGCGACGATGTTCTTGAGCACCTCGGTGGTTCCGCCCTCGATCGAGTTGCCGCGGGCACGCAGCAGCTCGTAGGCCCAGCGCCCGCCGCTGGTGAGCGCGGCGGGGCCGAGGAGATCGGCGGCCAGCTGGGTGAGCTGCTGGTTGGTCTCTGACCACATCCACTTGGTGAGGGAGCCCTCGGGGCCGGGCTGCCCATACTTCTCGATCGCCGTCAGCCCACGGTAGGCGGTGAGCCGCAGGATCTCGGCCTTGAGGTGCAGCTCGCCGAGACGGTCGGCGATCACCGGATCCTCGAGCTGGCCGCGCTGCGCGGCCTCGGCGATCAACCGGTCCAGCATCTGGCGCAGCCGGACCTGCAGGAAGAAGGCCAAGCCGGCGCGCTCGTTCATCAGCGTGGTCAGCGCCACCTTCCAGCCGTTGCCCTCCCCGCCCAGCACGTTCTCGGCGGGGATGCGGGCGGCGTCGATGAACAGCTCGTTGAACTCGCTCTCGCCGGTGATCTGGCGCAGGGGCCGCACCGTCACCGCCTCCTGCTCCATGTCCATGAGGAAGTAGGTCAGCCCCTTGTGCTTGGGCGCCTCAGGGTCGGTGCGGGCCACCAGCATGCACCACTTGGAGTACTGGGCGGCGCTCGTCCACACCTTCTGCCCGGTCACCACCCAGTCGTCGCCGTCCTTGACCGCCCGGGTCTTGAGGCTGGCCAGGTCAGAGCCGGCGTCGGGCTCTGAGAACCCCTGGCACCAGATCTCCTCGGCGCTGAGGATCGGGGTGAGATAACGCTCCTTCTGCTCCGGGGTCCCCCAGGTCATGATCGTCGGCCCGGCGAGCAGGAGCCCGAGCACGTTGGCCGGCAGCGGCGCTCCGGCACGGCCGAGCTCCTCGAAGAAGATGGCCGATTGCGTGAGGGTCGCACCGCGGCCGCCGTATTCGGGCGGCCAGTGCACAGCCGCCCACCCGTCGCGCGCCAGGGCACGCTGGAACTCGACCCGCCAGGTGTAGTTGGCGTCCTCGCCGTCGGGCTCGCGGCCCGGGTCGTGGTCGGCCAGCCAGCCGCGCAGCTCTTCGCGAAAGGCCAGCTCGCGCTCGTTGAAGGTCAGGTCCATGGGCTCTCCATCTCGTGTGAGTCAGCGGTCATCGCCAAAGGATGACCGATATGAAACATACGGGGCTCCGTGTCTCAATTGTCCGTCACCGCGATGCTGAACGCGGTGCGGTACTCATCGCCCGGCGCCACCAGCGTCAGACCGCCGCCGTCCTCGAGCGCGTTGGTGGGCGCGGTCATCGGCTCAAAGCAGATGAAGTCCTGGCCCTCGGGCGCGAACACCTGGGCGTAGCCGTAGCCCTCGTCGAAGGTGACCGTCACCGTCTGCACGCCCGCGGTCACGCTGAACTCCGGCGGCGAGGTCAGCCCGACCAGGCCGTCGTCCCAGCTGTGGCCGTCCAGCGCGAAACGGCGGGACTCCAGCGGCTCGGTGGCGCCGGTCGGGATCATCCGCTCATCGAGCACCAGGCGCTCGGACGCGCCCAGCGCGACCTGCCACTGCGAGCGCGGCGCGTCGCCCGGCGGGTGCAGATACGGGTGATACCCGAAGGACACGGGGACGGCGTCGGCGCCGGTGGGCCTCAGCGTGGTGATGAGCTCCAGCCCGCGGTCGCCTGCGATGGCGTCGAGGCGCAGCTCGTGCGCGAAGGGGAAGAGCTCCATGAGCTCCGGGGCGCTCCAGTCCAGGCGGGCGCTGATGCGGTCCTTCGCGCCGGTCTCGATGAGCTCCCAGCGCAGCAGGCCGGGCAGCGCGCCATGGATGGGCAGACCATTGGGGTCAAGGGCGTAGCGGCCGTCAGGCGGCGGGAGCGCCACCTCCTTGCCACCGGCGACATAGCCGGGCCGCGACAGCCGGTTCGCCCACGGATGCAGCAGCGGGATGCCCATCGTCTTGCCGCGCCGGGCATAGGCCTCCACGCCGCGCGCCACGTGCAGCAGCTGCACCCCGTCGTGGGTGAGCGAGTGGCAGAGCATGTTGGCGTCAGGGACAAACCGCGCCTCCAGTGCGCCGCCCTCCGACACGATCCCCGCCGTTGCAAACCCGTCCACCAAGGCCATCGATGCAGAGCATCGCACGCAGCGACGCCCGCGCGCCCGCTCCTGCGAAGATGACCCCGTCGCACCTGGTATCGGTCCCATGTCCTCGCCGCCTCAGATCGTCATCGTCGGCGCCGGCTTCGGCGGCATCGCCGCCGCTATCGAGCTGCGCCGCCACGGCTTTGACGACGTCACGATCCTCGAGGGCGCTTCGGACCTGGGCGGCACATGGTTCTACAACAGCTATCCCGGGGCGGCGTGCGACGTTCCCAGCCACCTGTACTCGTTCTCCTACGAGCAGCGCACGAGCTGGTCGCGTCTGTGCTCGCCCCAGCAGGAGATCCTCTCCTACCTGCACGACGTGGCGCGCGACCACGGCGTCATGGACGCCATCCGCTTCTCCCAGCGCGTGCGCGACTGCGCTTTTGATCCGGTCAACCGCCGCTGGGCGGTCGAGACCCAGCCCGGGGAGCGCTATGACGCCGACGTGCTCATCCTCGCCACCGGCCAGCTCAACCGCCCGTCGATCCCGGACCTGCCCGGCCGCGACGGCTTCGCCGGCCACAGCTTTCACTCCGCGCGCTGGGACCACGAATACGACCTGCGCGGCAAGCGCGTCGCCGTGGTGGGGACCGGCGCCAGCGCGGTGCAGTTCGTACCTGAGGTGGCCCGTCAGGCGGCCCACCTCAGTGTCTTCCAGCGCACGGGCAACTGGTTTCTGCCGCGGCGCAACCACGTCTACCCGCCGCTGGCGCGAGCCGCGATCCGCCACGTTCCCGGGCTGCAGCGCCTGCGCCGCAGCTTCCTCTTCAATTACTGCGAGAGCCTCACCCTGGCCATCCGCCACCCGCGGACGGTCGGGCGGCTCGCCGGGATGCGCTCGGCGGCCTTCATGCGCCACCAGCTTCCGGATCCCGAGGTGCGTGCGCGAGCCTGGCCTGACTACACCTTCGGCTGCAAGCGCGTGCTATTCAGCTCCCATTACCTGCCGACGTTGGGCCGGCCCAACGTCGACCTGGTCACCGCAGACATCGAGGAGATCACTCAGACGGGGCTGCGCACCGCCGACGGGCGCGTGCACGAGGCCGACTGCATCATCTGGGGGACCGGCTTCAAGGCCACGGAGTTCGTGGCCCCTGCGCGCGTGACCGGCGCCGCCGGGCGCACCCTCGACGACGTGTGGAGCGGCGGCGCGCACGCCCACCTGGGCCTGACCGTGCCCGGCTTCCCATCGATGTTCTTGATCTACGGCCCCAACACCAACACCTCGGGCGGCTCGATCATCTTCTACCACGAGGCCCAGGCCACCTACATCCGCCGAGCGCTCGAGCACCTGCGCGCCGGCGGCTACCACAGCCTCGACGTCCGGCCCGAGGTCGAGGCGGCGTCTGACCGCGAGCTCCAGGCTCGCTTTGCGGGCACGGCGTGGACCGGGTGTGACTCGTGGTATCGCGACCGCCAGGGGCGGATCGTCACCAACTGGCCGGGATACATGCGCGAGTACCTGGAGCGGACGCAGAGCTTCGCGCCCGCCGAGTACGTGTTCACCTGATCACTCTGGTGGGGTCTCCCTGCTTCTGGGAGCCCCTCTAGCCAGCGGCCGCGACCGGCTCTGGCCTGACCGCCTCCAACCGATCCACGGCGGCCAGCGCCGGGAACAGGCGGCCCCAGCTGACCGCGATCAGCATCGTCATGATGCCGCCGCCGACGACGGCGGGGATCACCCCCACCAGAGCCGCGGCCAGCCCCGACTCGAAGTAGCCCAGCTGATTGGAGGCGCTGATGAACACCATCCCCACCGCGTTGACGCGACCGCGCAGCCGATCGGGGCTGGCCAGCGCCACCGTGGTGGAGCGGATGTTCATGCTGTAGAGGTCGACGAAGCCGCTGACGGCCAGCGCCGCCAGCGACAGCGGGTACGAGCGCGACAGGCCGAACACGACGATGCAGGCGCCATAGATGAAGACGACCGTGAGCAGGAGCCGGCCGGCACGCCCCGCGATGGGGCGCCGCGTGATCACCGCGGCGGCCAGCAGTGCGCCGACGGCCGGCGCCGCGCGCAAGACGCCCAAGCCGGTCGCGCCGACGTGGAGGATCGACTTGGCGAAGATCGGCAGCAGCGCGACCGCGCCGCCGAACAGCACCGCCAGCAGGTCGAGCAGGATGGCGCCGAGCAGGATCGGGGTGTGGCGGACGAAGCGCAGGCCCTCGAGCACGCTGTGCAGGTCGGTGCCCTGGCTTTCGGCGCCATCCTCGCTCTCGCCCGCGTCATCGCCGTCCGCGGGCGCGACATCGGCCGCCCGCGCGGGGTGCATGGCCATCACCAGTGCCGCCGCCACCAGGCACGCGCCGGCCGCAAGCAGATACACGAGCGACGGCGACACGCCGTAGAGCAGTCCGCCGAGCGCGGGCCCCGTGACCTGCCCCGCCTGCGTGGCGATCGAGCGCAGCGTCATCGCGCTCTGCAGCAGCTCGGGCGGGACGAGAGTCGGCGGCAGGGCCCGGGCGGCCGGGGTGCCGATCGCCATCGAGGTACCGGCGCCCGCCGCGAGTGCCAGGTACGGCGCGACCGAGGTGTCGCCGGAGCCACTCACCAGCGCCAGACCGACCCCCACGCCGGCGCCGATGAGCAGTGAGCCGGCGAACACGAGGCGGCGCGGAGCGCGGTCGGCGAGCTGGCCGGCGGGGAGCGCGAGGACGAACATCGGCACGAACTCGGCCAGGCCGATCCACCCCAGGTCAAGCGCGGACCCGTGCTGGGCGTAGACCTCCCAGCCGATCGCCACCTCGAGCATCTGGAGGCTGAGCCACATACAGAGGATGGCCAGCCACCACAGGCGGAAATCGCGCACCTCCAGGGCTGGCCCGATGCGTCTCACGAGCCCCGAGCCTAGTAACCGCCAGGCCGTGTCTAAGGTGACCGGCGTGTCCGCGCCGACGCCCCTGCGCACCGAGCGCCTGACGCTTGATCCCTGGACCCAGGCGGACGGTCGGCTGCTCGGCGACCTCGCCCGCACGCCCGCGGTGATGCGCTACGTCGGCGACGGGACGACGTGGAACGAGGCGCGCATCCACGGCGTGGCGCAGCAGGTTCTGGCCCATTGGGCCCAGCACGGGTTCGGCTGGCGGATCGCCCGCTGCGAAGGTGCGCCGGTCGGCTTCATCGCCCTGAACTTCGCCGGAGAGGGCGCGGGCATCGACGCCCAGGAGTACGAGATCGGCTGGTGGCTGGCTCCGAGCGCCTGGGGCCGCGGACTGGCCCGCGAGGGCGCCGCCGCCGTGCGCGACGAGGCGTTCGACCGCGTCGGCGCACCCAGCATCGTCGCTCGGATCCGCCCCGAGAACGCCGCATCGCTCGCCGTCGCCGCGACAATCGGACTGACCTACGAGCGCGACGGAACCGGCCGTGGCGGCGAGACGTTCTCGCTGCTGCGACTCAGCCAGGGCCGCGACTGGCCTCGAGCAGCTCGGCCAGCTTCACCAGCTTGACGCGCGGGCGCCCCATCGACTCGCCCAGCGACGACTCGTACGCGTCGATCATCTCCCAGCCCGACCAGGTGACGTGGTCAGAGACGCGCTCGGTGAGCCAGGCGGCGATGGCGGCGCCGTCGGCCAGCGCGGGGTCTGGCTGGCTCAGCCCGCCGTTCTCGGCGTCCTCGAGGATCCTGGCCACCGTGTCGGCGGCGTCCTTCTTGTTGGTGCCGATCACGCCGGTGGGCCCGCGCTTGATCCAGCCCACCACGTACTCCCCGCACGACACGCCATCGTCTGAGACGACACGACCCTGCTCGTTGCGGATGAGCCCGCGGCGATCGTCGAAGGGGATGCCCGCCAGCGGGGTGCCGCGATACCCGATCGAGCGCAGCACGAGCCCGCACTCGATGTCCTCGGTCTCGCCCGTGGGCTCGGCTCGCACCCGCCCGTTGTCATCGGAGACGAGGCGGTTGATGGCCACGCGCACCCCGGTGACAGGCCCGTCCTCGCCCTCCCCCAAGATCTCCAGGGGCGAGCGCAGGAAGCGCAGCTCGAGCCGGTGCGACTTGCCCGCCGGCGTGCGGTGGGCGTAGTCGCGCAGGATCTCGACGTTGCGCCGCTTGGTGGCTTCCCCGTCCTCGGGCACGGCGACGCCGTCCACCTGGGCTGGGTCGACGAGGACGTCAGCGCGTTGCAGCTCGCCCAGCTCGCGCAGCTCCGGGTTGGTGAAGGCGGCCTGGGCCGGGCCCCGGCGCCCCAGCAGGACGACCTCGGTGACGCCGGCCATGCCGAAGGCGTTCAGGGCGTGATCGGCGGTGTCGGTCGGCTCCAGCTCCGTGGGGTCGAGCACAAGCATGCGCGCCACGTCGATGGCGACGTTCCCATTGCCGACCACCACCGCGCGCCCGCCGTTGAGGTCGAACATGTGGTCGGCGTAGTGGGGGTGGCCGTTGTACCAGGCCACGAAATCGGTGGCCGGATGCGAGCCGGGGCGGTCCTCGCCGGGGATCCCGAGGCGGTTGTCGGTCGAGGTCCCGACGGCGTAGATGACGGCGTGGTAGCGCGCCAGGAGGTCCTGCGGGGAGACGTCGACGCCCAGCGACACGCCGCCGAAGAAGCGAAACGCCTCATGCGAGGCGGTCTTGGCATACACGCGGATGACCGACTTGATCTTGGGGTGGTCGGGTGCGACGCCGGCGCGGACCAGCCCGTAGGGAGTGGGCAGTGTGTCGTAGAGGTCGACGGCGAATCCGGCCTTGAGCAGCTGGTCGGCTGCGTAGAACCCGGACGGCCCGGCGCCCACGATCGCCGCGCGATTCATCGTGAGACGGCGGACTCGGTTCCCGAAGCCAGGTAGCGGCGACGCAGCTCCTGGTAGTCCTCGACGGCCATGTCCGACCAGCGCGCCGCGGATCCCGAGAGCGGCTTGCGCTCGGTCACGGGCACGCCCGCGGCCAGCACGCCGGACGCGACCTGCATCCGCTCGGGCACCACCCCGCCGGCGGCGATCATTGTCCTCTCGCCGACGCGGGCGTGCTGGAGCACCGTGGCGCCCATCCCGATCACGGCGCCGTCCTCGATCGTGCAGCCCTCCAGCAGCGCGCCATGGCCGACGGTCACCGCGTCGCCGATGATCGTGGGCAGGTCGATGGCGCAGTGAATCACCGCCGTGTCCTGGATCGAGCACCGTTCGCCGATCTCGATCCGGCTCAGGTCGCCGCGCAGCACCGTTCCGAACCAGACGCTCGAGCGAGCGCCCACATGCACGTTGCCGATCAGAACGGCGGTCGGCGCCAGGAAGACGTCCTCGCCGACGGTGGGGCGAACCCCGTCGAGCTCGATGAGGTGGGCCATGCCCTGCGAGGCTAGCTATTCACGGGCGCCACCGGCAGTGCGGCGGCGGCCTCGGTGCCCGTGACGGCACGCCGGCGCGGAGTCCAGCGCGCCAGGCCCACCCCGGCGAGGCAGAGGATCCCGCCGGGCAGGGCGATGAGGGGCGGCACCTCGCCCAGGATGGCCCAACCCAAGAGCACGGCGATCGGCGGCACCAGGTACGTGGTCGAGCCCAGCTTGCTCGCGTCGGTGCGCGCCAGCGCATAGGCCCAGGTGGAGAACCCGATCGCCGTCGGGACGAGGCCCAGGTACACCGTCCATAACACGGCGGAGCCATGGACGTGGCCGAGCTGGCGCACAAGCTGGGGCGCGAAGGGCAGGCAGCAGATCGCGCCGATCGCGCACGCCAGCCAGGTCACCGCCAGCGGTGAGCCGTAGCGCAGGGCCGGCTTCTGTGCGACCACGCCCACCGCATAGACCGCGGCGGCGATGATGCACAGGCCTGCGCCCCAGCCGGCGCTGAGCCCGTGCCGCGACGTGCCCACCGCGATGAGCGCGACCCCGGTGAACGAGACCGCACACCCGACCAGCAGGAGCCGGCCGATTCCCTCCTTCAGCGCGCGGCCCGCGAGGATGGCGATGAACAGCGGGGCGACGTTGACCAGCAGAGACGCTGTGCCCGCGTCGACGCGCCGCTCGGCAGCGTTCAGCGCGACGTTGTAGGCGCCGAACCACAGCACGCCGCAGATGACCACCCCGCGCAGGCCTGCGCGTCGCACCATCCGCGGTCGGCGGATGAGCATCAACGCCCCCAGCGCGACGCTGGCGACGAGCAGCCGGGCCAGCGCGAGGGGGCCGGGACCGAGCTCGCGCCCGGCGTAACGGATACCAACGAACGCCGATGCCCACAGGCAGACCGTGACCAGCGCGGCCGCCAGCGCCAGCCGGCGCGTGTTGGCCGGGACGTCGGTGGGCGGGGAAGCGACGGCCATGCTCTGTCATTGAACGCTACGGCGCCCGCGAACGTGACATCCCCACCGGGGATAATCGCGGCCACTGCCGGCAGCCGTCCGGCCTACAGAGCGAGGAGTGCCCATGACAATCCGTTGTCCTTCCGGTCTGAAGTCGTGGTTGTCCCGCGGCCTCGTTGGGGCGAGCGCCGTCGCCGCGGTAGTCGCCGTCCTGTCGCTGGCGGGCGGTCCCGCCGGCGCCGCAACCCCCGCCGCCGCCGCGACTCCCCCGGCCTGCCAGACGCACGGTCTGGTGGTGTGGATCAACACCACGGGCAACGGGACTGCCGGAACCATCTTCTACACGCTGAACTTCACCAACCTCTCGGGGCACTCATGTGTCCTGCGCGGCTTTCCCGGGGTCTCGGCGGTGAACCTGCGCGGTGGGATGATCGGCCGCGCCGGCAGCCGTGACTCCGGTCAGACCGTGAGGAGCATCACGCTCACCAACGGCCACACCGCGCACGCCACGCTGGGGATCGTTGACATCGGCGCGCTGCCGTCATGTCCGCCGACGACGGCCGCTGGCCTGCGGGTGTTCCCGCCCAACCAGAGCGCGTCGAAGGTGGTCCCCTTCCCGTTCCCGGCCTGTGGGCGCGCGGGCGGCCCGGCGTTCCTGCGCATCCGGCCCGTCACCCGGTAGAGCCGCCAGGGCGGCTGGCCGGCCGGTCAGCCGCCCGTGAACCCCAGGATGAGCTGCACCGTCTCGAGCGGGACGTCGAGCTGCGGGCAGTGGCCGATGTCGTCCAGGACGACCCAGTCAGCGGTGGGCAGCGCCGCGCGATAGCCCTCGGCCGCGCGGGGCCAGGGCAGCAGCCGGTCGGCGGTGCCCCACACGAAGCGCACGGGGCACGTGACGCGCTCGGCGTCGACACTCCACCCGTGGAGCAAGGCGTGGTCGATGAGCGCGGGAGCCGCCTCGCAGCCGGCCGCTCCCCGGATCTGGTGGGCGATGAGCGCGGGCGGGATGTGGTCGTAGTGGGTGGTGATGAACTCGGTGGCGCGGCGGCGACCGTCGGCCGAGGCGGCGATCGCGTCGGCGTGCGGAGCGGCGGCCCTGACGAGCTCCTGGGTCGCGACGAAGTGCCGGAGCGTGTCCTTGTAGCTGTCGTCGCCCGCGGCCCAGCCGCCGGCAGGCGCCAGCGCCACCACGCTGCGCGCGCGACCGCGCGCCGCCAGGCGTAGCGCGGTGTAGCCGCCCAGCGAGTTGCCCACCAGGTGCGCGGTGGCCAGGCCGGCCTCGTCCATGGCGCGCTCCACCGCCACGGCCAACGTGTCGTCGCAGAGCTCGCCGTCGATCTTGGGGCCGCCGGCGTGGCCGGCCAGCGTCACCGCCAGGACGTCGTGGCGCGCCTCCAGCGCGGGCAGCACCAGCTCCCACGTCCGCCACGTGTCGGTGAAGCCGTGGATGAGCACGAGCGGCTCGCCCGCCCCGCCGCGATGCTGGGCGCTGAAGTTCATGAGAGGCGAAACGGTACCTGTAGCCTTGCCTGCGAACCGCGATCAGAATCGGACACGCCTATGACTGATGCACCCCCTCTGTGGATCCGCCTCCTCATCTCGTGGCTGACCAACGCGCTGGTGCTGGGCGTGGTCGCGGCGGTCCTCTCGGACGTTCACGTCGACAGCGCGGGCTCGCTGCTGTTGGCGGCGGCGGTGTTCGGCGTGCTCAACACGCTGTTCAAGCCGTTCCTGCGCCTGATCACCCTCCCGTTCGCGATCCTGACGCTCGGCATCGCCTGGTTCTTCGTCTCGATGCTCATGCTCGTCCTCACCCGCGCCATCGTGTCGGGCTTCTTCATCCACGGCTTCTGGACCCTGGTGTGGGCCACCGTGATCGTGTGGATCGTGAACATGGCACTCGACTTCACGCCCGGGCCCTGGCAGATCGCGGGCAAGCGCGGCCGGGTCAACCGGTCCCGCGGGCGGGGCAGCTTGCGGGCCCGCTAGCTCGCTCGAGGCGCTCGCGCGCCGCCTTCACTCAGCAGCCGTCGACGCCGCAAGCCTCGCCGTCGGCACCCACGACGACGCCGACCGGCGGCTTGCGCTGAGCCCAGCCCTGGCGCAGCAATCCGAGCAGCTGCTCGGGCGGCTGGGCGCCGGAGGCGCCGACCTGGCGGTCGATCACGAAGGTCGGAACGGCGCTGATGCCGAAGCTGTGGGCGGTGCGCTCGTCGTCGCGGACGTCGGCGGCGTAGCGGTCGGAGGCCAGGGTCTCGCGCACCTCGTCCTCCGGGAGGCCGACCTCGATGGCAAGCCGCGCCAGCGCGTCGTGGTCTGAGATGAGCTCGCCCTCTGAGAAGTAGGCATGGAGCAGCCGCTCCTTCATGGGGTCCTGGAGGCCGTGGCCCTTGGCCAGGTGCACCAGGCGGTGCCCGTCGAAGGTGTTACCGGCCCGGGCCACGTCGAAGCGGAAGTCCAGCCCCTCGCCCGCGGCGGTCTGCGTCATCTGGGCCTCGGCCTGGCGAGCCTGCTCGATGCTCATGCCGTACTTGCTGGCCAGATGCTCGGCGCGGTCACCCTCGCGCTCGGTCGGCGCCTCGGGGTCCAGTTCGAAGCTGCGCCAGGTGATCGTCACGTCGTCGCTGTGCTCGAACTGCTCCAGCGCGGCCTCGAAGCGGCGCTTGCCCACGTAGCACCAGGGGCACGCGACGTCCGACCAGATCTCAACCTCCATGGTGCCTCCTCAGTGCTCGGCGAAAAGTTTGACTGCGCAACTGATTCTAGCGGCCGGGTGGGTGCCCGCTCGGCTCCGAGCGAGGTGACCTGGGGCGCGGGACGTCTCCGGCTGCTGGGGGAAGGTCGGGTGCGGACGTGGGCGAAAGTGCACGCACGGTGCGTGGTTTCGAGGCGTGGGGAGCGTAAGCCCAGCATGGTGGGCACAACTGCACACACTGGCGCCCGGGGCGGGCCGTGCGTGCAGTTTGGCCCCTCGAACGCTGAAACCGCGAAACCCTCCGCCGGGGCTGCGCTCAGTCGGCCCCGAGCCCGTGCTCCAGCGCGCCCTTGATCCCCGCGTCCACGGCGTTCAGGCGGTAGAGCGCCAGCGCCTCCGTCGAGGCGAACCGCCCGCCCGGCGCCGAGGCCGGCCCGTGGTGGCAGAGCACGCAGTGCAGCAGGGCCAACCTTCGCCCGTCGTCCAGCGCGCCCGCGGCGCGCTCGGAGAGCATCCGCTCGCCGATGACCAGGTGGCCCAGGAGCCGCCCCTCGTCGGTCAGGCCGATCTCGGCGCCGTACGTGAACTCCCGCGTCCGGCCCAAGTCGTGGACCAGGGCAGCGCAGATGAGCAGGTCGGAGTTCAGGCCCGGGTGCAGCTGGCAGGCCTCGTGGGCCAGCGTGGCCACCGCCACCGTGTGCTCGAGCAGGCCGCCGAGATAGGCGTGATGGCCCGCCCGGCTGCACGGAGCGCGGCGCCACTGAGCGCGCAGCTCGCCGTCGCCCAGCAGCCGCGCCAGAAGCGACGCGTACGCCCGGTCATACACCTCCCCGGCCAGGTGCTCGAGGAAGCCGTCGAGCTCGTCGAGGTCGCGGTAGGCGACCGGCAGGAACTGCGCCGGGTCGATGCCGTCCTCGGCGGCGACGCGGGCGATGTCGGACACCTCGAGGCTGAGCTCGTCGCGGAAGCGCTCCACCCGGCCCCGCACGCGCACGAGATCGCCGCGCTCAAAGCGCCCGGCCAGCGCGTCAGCACCCTGGAAGGCACGGGCGGCGAGCGCGCCGGTCCGGTCGCGCAGTTCGAGCACCAGGTAGGGCGATCCCGACCGGGTCATCAGGCGGTCCTTGCGGGTGCAGGCGAACACCCCGATGACATCCTGGCCGGGGCGCAGAACGCTTACGGTGGGGGCGCTGGTGCTGTCAGACGGCACCAGCGCATCATGTACGGTGGTTCGGATGCAGCCACTGCAATGGGAGCACCGTCCCGACGGCCTTCGCGCCCCCGCGCTCATCTGCGGCTTCAAGGGCTGGAACGACGCCGCCGATGCTGCCTCCAGCGCGACCAGCTACGTGGGCACCGCGCTGGGCGCCGAGCGGTTTGCCACCATCGATCCTGAGGAGTTCTACGACTTTCAGGCCACCCGGCCGCGGGTCAAGATGGTGGAGGGCCAGACGCGGGAGATCGTGTGGCCGGCGGTGGAGCTGTTCGCCGCGCGCGTGCCCCGCGCGCCCCGTGATCTCATCCTGCTCACCGGCTCAGAGCCGTCGTTTCGCTGGCGCACCTTCTGCCAGATCGTGGTCGAGCTCGCGGAGGCGCTCGGCGCCCAGCTCGTGGTGACGCTCGGCGCCCTGCTCGCCGACGTGCCCCATACGCGGCCGGTGTCGGTCACGGGCCTGAGCTCGGACCCCGCCCTCGTGGCCCGGCTCGGCCTCGCTCCCTCCTCCTACGAGGGCCCGACCGGGATCGTGGGCATTCTCCACGCCGCCTGCCAGCAGGCGGGCCTGCCCTCGGCCAGCCTGTGGGCCGCCGTGCCGCACTACATCGCGGCCACGCCGAACCCCAAGGCAGCGCTCGCGCTCGTCCGCAAGCTCGAGGGTCTGGTCGGCGTCGCCGTGGACGGGTCGGACCTCGAGATAGCCTCGGCCGACTACGAGCGCCAGGTCAACGTCGCCGTGCAATCAGACCCTGACGTGCAGGCGTTCGTCGAACGCCTGGAGCAGGCGGCCGGCGAGGAGGCCGACGAGTCGCCGAGCGCGCTCCCGTCGGGCGAGACGATCGCCCGCGACCTCCAGCGGTTCCTGCGCCAGCGCGGCGGCGAGACGCCGCCGTCGCCTTAAGCCCGCCGCGACGAGCCGGTCAGCGCTCAGCGGCCGGACACACCAGGCGGTAGTCGCACATCGAGCACGCCGCGATCGACGGCGTCGGCTCGAACCCCTGGGAGAGGATGCCGTCGGCGACCTCCATCGCCACCTCCTGGACCCACTCCGCGCGCTCGCCCTCGTCGGCGGGCACCTCCACCTTCTGGTCGTCGAGCAGGTAGTAGTAAGCCTGCCGGGAGGCCTCCAGCCGCCACGCCTCGCGCGCCCCAACCGCGTACAACGAGAGCTGGACGTCCTCGACGAGCTGCGCGGCGCTCTTGGGACGGCCGGTCTTGTAGTCGATGAGCTCGTACTCGCCGTCGGGCAGCCGGTCGACGCGGTCCACGCGGCCGCGCAGCAGATGGGGCCCCAGCTTGAAGGTGAACTGGCGCTCGAACCACACAGGCTGGGCCTCCTCGGAACGAAACCGCTCGTGGTAGCGCGTCAGCGCCGACGCGGCCTTGCCGCGCAGTTGGCGCTCCTCCTCGGAGTCGCCGAAGCCGCCCCGCCGCCAGCCCGTCTCCAGCAGCCCCAGCAGCTCGGGCAGTCCGCCCGGAGCCGAGTCCCCGGCGGCCGCGTGGTAGCGCTCCAGCACCTGGTGCACCAGGATCCCGAAGCGCTGGTGCAGGGTGGGCTCCTGAGGGATCCGGAACACCCGGGCGAACTTGTACTTGAGCGGGCACGTGCGGTAGGTGTCGATGTCGGTGGCAGACAGCACCACGCCGTCGCCGCGACGAGGCAGGAACGGCTCCAGCGAGGGCTCGTCGCGCGCGACCATCGCCTGGGCGCGCCGGCGGGCGTCACGCTCGGCGTCGAGCAGATAGTCGTCCAGCGCCGAGGACTCGAAGATCTCGCGCTGCTCGGCCGTGACCGCCTGCAGGATGCGCGAGTTGACGTCGCGCAGCGACTCGGCCACGCTCTGCCCGTCCGGCCGGGCGATCAGCGCCGCCAGCTTGAGCAGCTCCAGGTAGCGCACCACCGCATGTGAGACGTCGAGGTCGGTGTCGAAGCGCAGCTCGCCCAGGCGGCCGCCGGCCCGCGCGGTGCCCTCCAGGAGCTCGTCGCGCAGCAGCCGGTAGGTCGAGTGCAGCGTCTCGGCGGGGCCGAACAGCTCCTCCTCGCGCTCCTGCCATACGGCATTCAGCGCAGCGGGCATGCTTTCCAGCACCGGCAGGGGAGCCAGCGGCGCGCCGCGATCATCGGCGCGCGGATAGGACAGCACCAGCCGCGTGCGGGCGCGGCTGAGCGCGACGTAGAGCTCCTGGGCCAGCGCCGCGTCCCGGGCCTCCTCGGTGTCGGGCGGCAGATCCTCGGAGACGAGCGAGTCGGGGATGCGCGCAGGGGCGGTCATCGCGACCCCGGCATGCAGCCCGACAACGTAGACGTGGTCGGCCTCCAGTCCGCCCGACGCACCGAGCGTCAGCACCTGCACCGCCGGCGCCTGCCCCAGCTCGGGCTCTTCCTGCTCGCGGAGTCCGAAGTCGGCGACCGCGGCGATCGAGCGGGCGAACTCGCGCGGCGTGGCCTGCGGGGCGCGCGTCACGTAGGTGGCGGCGAGCTCGCCGAAGCTGGCCAGCGCGCGGAGCCGCTCCACCACGTCTGACTGGGCGGCGAACAGCTGCTGGCGGCGCAGGCCGAGCCGCTCGATCAGCCGGTGGACGTAGAGGTCGGGGCGGCTGGTGTCGATGGCGCTCATGCTCGCCTTGTAGAGCTTGAGGAAGACGCGGATGCGCTCGCGGGCCTCGGGCGGGACCTGCGGAGCCTCGATCGCCGCAGCCAGCGCACTGACCATGTCGAGCTTGCGCCGGCGTGCGATCTGTGTGCAGCGGGCGATGTCGACCGAGCGCAGCTCGATCGGTGGCCGGGCCAGCGCCCGCACGACGGCGCCGGCGTCGGTGGGATCGGCCAGCAGTCGCAGCCACGCCAGCACGTCGCGGATCTCGGCGCGCTGGAAGAACGCCGCCTCGCCGACGAGGCGGTGCGCGATCGCCCGCTCCTCCAGCGCCACACTCACCGCCTGGCCCTCGTGCGTGATCTCGGGAACCAGGACCGCAATCCGGCCGGGCGCGACCACGTCGCGCGCGAGCAGGTGCTCGATGTCCACGGCCACCGACTGCGCCTGGGAGCGCTCGTTGGCGCAGCGCCACAGCTCGCACTCGCCGCCGGCGGCCGCCGCCTCCACCGACGGGGCGTGCTCCAGCACCGACGTCGCGGCCTGCCAGATCCGCCCGGGGCAGCGGTGCCCGCGCTCGAGCACGATCACCCGCGTGTCCGCCCCCTGAAAGCTCCGCATCCGCGCGGCGCCGGCTCCCCGGTAGCGCCGCAGGCCCGCGTCGGGGTCGCCGGCGATCGTCACCGCGCGGCGCGCCGACACCTCCAGGGCCAGCGTGGCCGGCCCCAGGTCGAGCTCCTGGGCGTCGTCGAGGAGCAGATAGTCAAAGCGGCGGGCGAGGTTGGGCTGCGCCCGAGCGAGGTCCAGCGCGCTGACGATGAGGTCCCCGTCGTCACGTGCTCCCGCCTCGGCCAGCATGCGCTCGTGCGTGCAGTAGATCTGGGCGAACTCGCGCTCGAGCTCGGCGTCCGGCTCATCGTCGGCGAGCGCCCGCGCCCAGGCCACGTAGGCGTCGGCGGTCACCAGTTCGGCCTTGAGGCGGTCGATGCGGCGCACGAACCCCCCGAGCAGCGTGTTGGGGCGCCCGCCGAAGTCATGGTGGCGCAGCGAGAGCTCGTCGATGCGGTCAACCAGCATGGCCAGCCGGTCCCCCGCGGTCAGGACCGATTCGAACGGATCGGCGCCGGCGCCCGCCGCGCGTAGGACGAGGCCGGCAAGCTGCGCCGGCGTGAGCACGTAGAGCTCGTCATAGCCCCGGGGCAGCCCGGTCTCGATCCGGGCGCGCAGCGCCGCGGCGCGGGCCTCCGTGGGGACGAGCAACCCGATGCGCTCGGGGGCGCAGCCCTCCCCCACCAACCAGCGAAAGCGCGCCTGGACCACGTGTGTCTTGCCCGTGCCCGCGGCGCCGACGATCACCAGTCGCGCGTCGGAGTGGGTCGCGGCCTCGCGCTGCGCGGTGAGCAGGCCATCGAGGGGGCGGTCCGACGCCGAACCCTCGATGAACAGGCTGGGTCCGTCGCCGCCGGCGAGCAGGTCGGGGCCCTCCTGGGACCTGCCGCGTGCGTTCTCCTGGCTCACCGTCTGACAGCATAGGTTGCAGAATGGGCACGACCGGCACGGCATTGGACGCGGATTGGCTGGGGTTGTGCCAGCGCTCGGTCGAGGGTCTGGCCGATGTCCTGGCCGCCACCCCCAGCACGGTCGAGCGCGCTCGCGAGACGGGCACGCGCGGCAGCGGCGGCGACCGCACGCTCGAGATCGACAGCTCCGCCGAGGCGGTGGTCTTTGACCAGCTGCAGGCGCTGTATGCCCACGGCCACCGCTTCTCCGCGATCAGCGAGGAGCGCGGGGAGGTCGACTTCGGCGGCGGCGGCGGCGTGCGGGTGGTCATCGACCCCATCGACGGCTCGCTGAACGCCAAGCGCGACGCCTGCCACTACGCGCTGTCGGTTGCCGTCGCCGACGGCCCCACGATGGCCGACGTCGCCTTCGGCTTCGTGCACGACTTCGGCGCCCGCGAGCAGTGGTGGGCGCGTCGCGGCGAGGGCGCCTGGCGCGACGGGCTGCCGCTGGACCCCACGCTGCCCGAGCGCCGCTCGCGCGACGGTCGTCTCGAGCTGCTCGGGATCGAGTCCTCAGACCCACAATGGGTGCACGCGGTGATCGAGCCGCTCACGCGCAGCACCCGCCGCCTCCGGGCCCTGGGCACGATCGCCTCCACGCTGTGCCAGGTCGCCGGCGCCCGCTTTGACGCGATGGTCACCTTGCAGCGCTGCCGGGGCGTCGACGCCGCCGCGGGCCAGCTGATCGTGCGCGAGGCCGGCGGCTTCATCAACTTCGCCGACCTCGACGATCCCCTCGGGGCGCCGCTGGACGCGACCCCCAGCTCCCGGCTGATCGCGGCGCGCTCCGACCAGACGCTGCACGATCTGGAGGCGATCCGCCGCCCGTGACCGTCATCGACTGGATCCTGGCCGAGAAGATCGCCGGCTACCTGGCCGGCACCGGCGACGCCGCCACCCCGCGCGCAAACCTGCCCGCGCTGGCCGTCGAGTCCGAGCGGCGGGTGACCGCCTACACCGGCCTGGAGCCCACGCGCCCTCTGCCGCCCCCGGAGGGCATCGGCCGGCGCGAGTGGGTGCAGACCAACATCACGGCGATGCGCAGCCTCCTCGACCCGGTCCTTGACCGCGCCGGCGAGGGCCTGGGGCCGCTCAAGCCGGCCGCCAAGCTCGCGCTGGGAGTGGTGGTCACCACCGAGGTCGGCGTGGTGCTCGGGTACCTGGCCCAACGCGTGCTCGGCCAGTACGAGCTCGTGCTGCTCGACGAGGCCGAGGCGGCGACCCCGCCACGGCTGCTGTTCGTGATGCCCAACCTGGGCCAGGCGGTCCGCTCCTTCGAGGCCCAGGAGGACGAGTTCATGACCTGGGTCGCGCTGCACGAGGTCACCCACGCGGTCCAGTTCGCGGGCGTGCCGTGGCTGCACTCGCACGTCGCCGGCCTTGTCCGCCAGTTGTTGCGCAGCGCGGAGCTGCGCATGGAGGCCGAGCGCAAGCTGCGGCTGCCCACCTGGGCGCAGGTCAGGCGCACGTTCGACGCCCTGCGCCAGGGCGACTTCGTCTCCATCCTCACCACCGACGTGGAACGCGCGACGCTGGACCAGGTCCAGGCGGTGATGGCGGTCATCGAGGGCCACGCCGAGCACGTGATGGACGCCGTGGCCCCTGACCTTCTGCCCTCGTTGCCCTCGCTGCGTGCCGCGCTGGACCGCCGGCGCCAGTCGCAGTCGGGCCTCTCGCGCCTGCTGGCCAAGCTGCTGGGGCTGGAGCTCAAGCTGCGCCAGTACGAGCAGGGCAAGTTCTTCTGCGACGCGATCGTCCGCGCCGCCGGCACCGAGGCGCTGACGCGGGTCTTCTCGGGCCCCGACGCGCTCCCGACGCTCCCCGAGCTCACCGACCCCGCCCGCTGGCTGCGTCGCGTGGGGTTCCACGAGCAGCTTCCTCAGCGCTCGAGCACGTAGCAGACGCCACAAGCTACAGGGGTGTAACCCAGCCGCTATGGTGGTTTACAAACATGTGTTCGATCAACGCAAGCGAACGAGCTACCATCTTCACGACGACAAAAAGCGAGCTCTGAAACCCATGGCTGAGACCTCAAACACCAGCGGCCAGAAGGCCGCAGCTACCCGGAAGCGCAACGAGACGCGCCGCGCCGCCTCCGCGACGCGCGCCAACGCCCGCCGCACCGCGAGTAGCGCCAAGACCACCGCGAGCCGGACCAGTTCGGCCACCAAGGGCAACGCCCAGCGGACGGCCAACACCGCCCGGGCGACCGCCTCGAGCGCCTCCAGCGCCACCGGTGCCGAGACGCGGCTGCGCGTGACCCAGGTCCAGCAGATCGCCGAGCGCGCAGTCCTGGTCCCCGTGGGCGCCAGCCTGATGGCTCGCGAGAACCTCGTTTCGACGGTCAAGGGCCTGGCCACGAAGTACGGCACCCGCACCTCGGTCGAGCGCGAGCTCAAGCGCTATGAGCGTCGCGGCGCCAGCGCCCGCAACCGCTTCGAGCGCCAGGTGCGCCGGACCCGGACCAAGTTCGAGCGCGAGCTGCGCCAGCGGCGCAACCGCGTCGAGAAGACGGTCAAGCAGAACCGTCGCCGCGTCGAGCGTGACCTGAACACCGTCCGCCGCGATCTGGAGAAGCAGTCAGGCGTTGTCGGCGCACGTGTCGAGAAGCTCGTCGGGGACGCTCAGGACCGTCTGACCTCGATCGCCTAGCACCAACTTCCCCCGCCGGGCGCCCAGGAGAGCGCTCCGTGCGGGACAGGTTCGCCGGCCTCATAACCTCGCCGGCGGACGTAGCACCCTCTCCTCCCTCAACCGCCGGGGCGTCACGCAAGTGGCGTCCCGTCGGTCTTTAAAGCGGACCGGCTGCTCGACCGCACCGCTCGGGTGTGTTAGGTTGCGCGCTCGATCGGGGTCATGAGGGTGGAGGAGTAAAGCCATGAGGGCTGTGCGGGGACGGGCCGGAAGGCCGGCGATGGCGGCATTGCTTGCGGCGATCGTCCTGCCCGCCGTGGCCGTGGCACCGGCGTCCGCCGACGCCCCGACACCTCCGCTCACGGTGCTGTTGGAGTTCGACGGCACCGGGACGTTCTCGGCGACCAATCCGGCTGGGACCGACAACCCAGAGCACACCGACGTCGCGCTCAAATGGACGACGACGTATGTCGGCAAGGTGCAGTCCGACGGCTCGATCACCTTCCAGGCGACGGGACCCGGTCCGGGCGGGGAGGTCTTCCAGACGACGGCTCCGGCCCCGGGCACCTATCACTTCACGAGCATCGGCGCGACCACCGGCGACTGCGCCGGCACGCTCCCGGCGGCCCCGGGGGCGCCGGCGCCAGAGGCCAGCGCCGCCGGCGGCACGCTCACCGTGCAATCGATTACCTCGGTTGACCAGAACAACCAGACCGGGCAGGTCAGCTGCCAGGGCACGGACATGTTTGGAAACTCCGTCGACCTGAGCGCTGACGCAGCCAACCTGTCCGGCGTGTTGGAGCCGTCGCTGCCCGACGTGCTGAGCGCGCGGATCTCACTGCCGGCCGACGCTCTCAAGAGCAACACGTTCACGAAGGCCGTCAGCAATGCCGATGCCGTGGCGCAGCTGCCCAACTCGTGCGCGGACCAGTTCGGGGAGCCCGAGGGGCAGTGCCCGATGAGCCTGTCCTGGTCGGGGACGATCAAGATCACAGTGCCGTGCGGCGTCGTGACCTTCAGCGCGGGCGAGGCGCCGGCAATCGGCACGGTGATCCAGCGGGGCGAGACCGTGTCGACCGGCGCCAAGTCCCGCGTTGAGATCACGCTGCCCGACGGCGGGCTCTACCGGGTGGGCCCGAGCAGCAAGATGCAATGCGACGGTCAGTCGAACGTCGACGTCGGCCCGCGCACCGTCACCGACCAGTTCCACCTGCTGCTGGGCAACATGTGGGCCGGCATCTCCCACGCCTTCGGCGGCGCCCACGGGTTCGTGCAACAGGGGCCGATCATCGCCTCGGGGGTGAGGGGCAGCGCGTTCACGGCCTCGCTGCAGCCCAACGGCGACGTCGTCTACCACGTCATCCAGGGCACCGGGTTCATCAAGGTCAAGGGCAAGCGGGAATTTGACTTCCCGGCCGGGGAGGGGGTGCGCTTCGATCCCGACTACGGCGGATACTCCATGACGACCGCGTGGCCGGCCACCGACCAGGCGCTCGTCCCCGCAACGCAGCGGCCGCCCAAGCTCACGCGCGTTCGGCTCGCCGCGGCCCACGCGGGCAAACGGCCCACGCTGCATTTCACGCTCAACGAGACCGCCACGATCACCGTCCAGATTCAGCGCGGCCGGCACCGCGTGCTCAAACGCACCGCCTCGGCACGCCGCGGCACACACTCGCTCGCCCTCACGGCGCTTGCCCGGGGCCGCTACGCGCTGACGCTGTTCGCGACCGTCGACAAACGGTCGGCGGCGGTCCAGAAGAGCTTCCGCATCAGGTGAGCTGACCGGGTCTCAGACCGGCCCGCCCGCCGTGTGTACGGAGCGCACGTCTAGGCTCATGACCAACCAACCGCGAGGGGGTCCGAGCCGATGGATCTGTGTCTGATGATCGAGGGCCAGGAGGGCGTGAGCTGGGAGCAATGGGTGGCAATCGCTCACGGGTGCGAGGAGCACGGCATCCCCACCCTGTTTCGCTCCGACCACTACATGAACCTCGACGGCCAGCACCCCGAGCGCGGCTCGCTGGATGCATGGGCCACCCTCAGCGCGCTGGCCGCGGTGACGAGCACGGTCCGGCTGGGCACCATGGTCTCCCCCGCCACCTTCCGTCACCCCTCCGAGCTAGCGAAGGCCGTCGTGACGGCCGATCACGTCTCCGGCGGGCGCGTGGAGCTCGGCCTGGGCGCCGGCTGGCACGAGCGCGAGCACGAGGCCTACGGGTTTGCCTTCGCCGACACCAGGACCCGGGTCGACGTTCTCGAGGAGCAGCTCCAGATCGTGCTCGGGACCTGGACCGAGGCCCCGTTCTCCTTCAGCGGCGCGCACTACACGCTCAAGGATCTCGACGCCCAGCCCAAGCCGGTCCAGACCCCACGGCCGCCGCTGATCATGGGCGGCTCGGCCGGCCCGCGCAGCGCCGCCCTGGCCGCCCGCTACGCCGACGAGTACAACACGCCGTTCGCGACGCTCGACGACATCGCGGCCCGCAAGGGGATGGTGACCAGGGCCTGCGAGGCGGCCGGGCGCGACCCGCTGCCGTTCAGCATCATGACCGGCTTCGTCGTCGGCGCCGACGAGGCCGACCTGCGCGACCGCGCCGGCCGTTTGGCGGAGCGGATCGGCTCCAGCGCCGACGCGCTGCTGAACGATCCGCCGGCCGGCTGGATCTTCGGCACCACCGAGCGTGCCGCCGAGCAGCTCGCCGCCCTGCGCGACGCGGGAGTGCACCGCGTGATGTGCCAGAACCTGCTGCACGACGACCTCGACGTCCTCGCCCTGCTCGCGGAGCTCGCGCCCGAGGTCGCCTGACGAACAGGCCCGAAAGCCGGGCCCATCGGACCTGCTTGAATGAATTCCATGCCCACGTCAGAACAAGTCACTGAAGCCCTCCGGTCCGTCATCGACCCCGAGCTGCGGCGCGACATCGTCGAGCTGGAGATGGTGCGGTCGATCGACGTCCACGCCAACGGAGTGGTGGACGTGATGGTGTCCCTGACCACCCCCGGCTGCCCGATCCGCAGCCACTTCGAGACAGGGGTGGCCACGGCGATCCGCGAGCTGGACGGCGTCACCGGCGTCAACGTCAGCTTCGATGTGCTCTCCGGCGACGAGAAGGCGGCCCTGGGCCGCAAGCTCGGCCGCGGCGGCCTGCCCGAGGGGGCGCTGGCCCAGGTCAAGAACGTGATCTGCATCGGCTCGGGCAAGGGCGGGGTCGGCAAGTCCACCGTCACCGCCAACCTGGCCGCGGCTCTCGCCGCCGACGGCAAGAAGGTGGGCGTGCTCGACGCCGACGTCTGGGGCTACTCGCAGCCCCGCATGCTCGGCGTCGGCTCTGAGCGTCCGAAGGTCAATGAGGAGCGCAAGCTCATCCCCATCGCCGCTCACGACGGCATCTCCGTGATGTCCATCGGCTTCTTCGTCGAGCCGGACGCCGCGGTCGTCTGGCGCGGCCCGATGCTCCACAAGGCGCTCCAGCAGTTCCTGGAGGACGTCGCCTGGGGCGAGCTCGACTACCTGCTCATCGACCTACCGCCCGGTACCGGCGACGTGTCGATGACGCTGGCCCAGCTGCTTCCGCAGGCCAAGTTTGTGATCGTGACCACGCCCCAGCCGGTGGCCCAGAAGGTGGCCGCCCGCTCGGCCGAGATGGCGGCCAAGCTCAAGCTCGAGATCGCCGGCGTGATCGAGAACATGTCCGGGTTCGTGACCCCGGGCGGCGAACGCTTCCAGATCTTCGGCGAGGGCGGCGGCCAGTTGCTGGCTGAGGAGCTCGACGTGCCGCTCCTGGCCAAGGTCCCACTGACCATGCCGCTGCGCGAGCAGTCTGACAGCGGTACGCCGCTCGTCCTGGCCAATCCGGACGACGCCGCCGCCCAGGCGCTGCGCCACGGCGCCCGCGGGCTCATCGCGCTCAGCCCGATCGAGCTTCCGGTCATGCAGGCGCCCGCACCGGCCGCGGCCCCCAAGCCGGCCGGCATGTCGCTTCCGATGGCCTAAGGAGCTGTGCGGGTGGGCGCATGCGCCCACCCGTCGGCGGGTGCATGCACCCGCCGGACCCGCGCGCATGCGCGCGGGTCGTCCATTCAGCCGGCGTTCTTGTAGTAGTCCGAGTTGAGCTGGATGTACTTCTGCCACTCGTCAGGCAACTGATCCTCGGCGAAGCAAGCGTCCACCGGGCAGGCCTCCACGCACGCGTCGCAGTCGATGCACTCCTCCGGGTCGATATAGAGCATCTCGACCTTGTCGTAGTCGGGCTCGTCGGGCGTCGGGTGGATGCAGTCGACAGGGCAGACCTCGACGCACGAGTTGTCCTTGGTGCCAATGCAGGGCTCGGCGATTACGTAGGCCATGAGTGTCGGTTTCCTCTAACTAGGTTGCAATTCGCACGTTGCCGGCACGGAGGCGGCGGGAGAGCGCATTCTAGGCACAGTGGTCCCCGGTAGCTGCTCACGGGTAGGCTCCCGGCGGTGCTGCTGCTCACCGGTGCCACCGGAACCGTCGGGCGGGCGCTGCTGCGGCCGCTGCTGGACGCGGGCATCCCGGTGCGCTGCCTGGTCCGCGATCCACGCCGCCTGGGGCCCGACCGCGTCCGGGTCCAGATCGCGCTCGGTGACCTCGGCGACCACCTCTCGTTCCGTCACGCCCTGCGCGACGTGGACACCGTGGTGCACCTGGCCTCGGTCATCCGCGACCAGCCCCACGGCTCCATCGAGGAGCTCTCGGGCGTGGCCACCTGGCGGCTGGTCCAGGCGGCCGAGCGCGCCGGCGCGCGCCGTTTTGTCTTCTTCTCCACCCTGGGGGCATCAACGCGCAGCCGCGGGCGCCTGATGCGGGCCAAGGCGGTCGCCGAGAGCGCCGTCACTGCCTCCTCCCTGGAGCACACGGTGTTCGCGCCGTCGATCATCTACGCCCCGGGGGACCCGTACCTGCGGCTGCTGCAGCGCATGTCGTGGCTGCCCGTGATGGCCATCCCCGGAGCCGGCGACGCCGCGTTTCAGCCGATCTGCGCCGACGACGTGGCGGCGTGCGTGATGGCCGCGCTCCCGGGCGATGCGGCCGCCGGCGCCGCGCCCGGGGCGCGCTATGAGCTGGCCGGGCCCGAGACGCTGACTCACCGCGAGATCGTGGCCCTCGCGCTCCGCTCCTTCGCAAGGCGCCGCCCCATCCTCGGCATCCCCATGTGGCTGACCCGCCGCATCCTCAGGACCGTGGAACTGCTCGGAGGACCGACGGCATTTGCCACCTGGGACGAGGCCGAGCTGCTCGAGATCCCGCTCGTCGCCGCGCGCGGGACCGCCGACGCCGAGGCCCTCGGGGTCACTCCACGGGCGATGGCGGAAGTGCTGGGAGCCGCTCGGCCCACGGCAGCGTCCGCTCCAGCTGGGCCGCCACAGCCAGCAGGAGCTCCTCGCGCGCCGGCGGACCGATGAAGTGGACCCCGGTGGGGAGCCCGTCCGCGCCCTGGTAGAGCGGGAGCATGATCGCCGGCAGGCCCATCACGTTGACGATCGCCGTGTAGGGGGTGAACGCGCCGGAGCGCCGGTAGTGCCCCCACGGGTCGGGTCCGCGCCCGTGGATCTCCCCGGTGCGCACCGGTCGCATGCCCAGCCCCGGGGTCACCACGACGTCGAACCGCTCGAGCTCGACCACCAGGGTGCGGGCGATGCGCTCCAGCGTCCCCTGCGCGGCGAGCTGGGAGATCGTGTTCTGGGCCCGGGCGTGCTCCCAGATCTTCCAGGTGAGTGGTTCGACATCGTCCTCGGTGGGCTCGCGGCCGGCGATCCGGCCTCCGGCGAACGTGGCCATCGCCGTCGCCGGCCCGAAGGCCCGCGTGAAGTCAGACAGCAGCCCGCGGTCTGACCATGGCGCCTGGAACTCCTCCACGTGGTGGCCGAGGGACTCGAGCAGGGCCGCGGCATCGCGCGCGGCGGCCAGGTTGACGGGGTCCACCTCGGCGTCGTCGAGCGGCGGGTTGAGAACGAGCCCTATTCTCAGTCTCGCGGGCTCAGACGCCATGAGCTGCAGGTACGGCGCCGGCGCCGGGGCGGCCCAGGTGGCGTCGCCGGGCTCGTAGCCGGCCAGCACGTCGAGCGCGGCCGCGGTGTCGGTCACCGTGCGGGTGAGCACGCCGTCGGTGACGAGGAAACCGTGGCCGGCGTCGGGCCCGAGCGATACCCGCCCTCGCGCCGGCTTGAGCCCCACCAGCCCGCAACAGGCCGCCGGAATGCGGATCGATCCGCCGCCGTCGTTGCCGTGCGCGATCGGGACCATGCTCGCCGCCACGGCCGCCGCCGCCCCTCCGCTCGAGCCGCCGGGCGTGCGGTCAAGCGCCCACGGGTTGGCCGTGGGCCCGAAGCGGCGCGACTCGGTGGTGGGCAGGATCCCGTTCTCGGGCAGCGTCGTCTTGCCGACGATCACGAACCCCGCATCGCGGAGCCGCCGCACCAGGTAGGCATCGCGCCGCGCCACGTAGTCGCCGAAGAGCTCCGAGCACATGGTGAGCGGCATCCCGGCCACGGCCCGGTTGTCCTTGACGGCGATCGGCACCCCGGCGAAGGGCCGCGGATCCTCGGGGGCGATCGCCCGGGCGGCCTGGAGAGCCGACTCGTGCGCGACGTGCGTGAACGCGTTGATCTGCGGCTGCAGCGCGTCGATGCGGTCAAGCGATGCCTGGACGAGCTCGACGGCGCTCAGCTGACCGGAGCGGACGAGCGCGGCGAGCTCGACGGCGGGACGCGTGAGCAGATCCGGCACGAGGCGGCAGACTAGCGCCCGGCCCGCCCCATGGGCGGCGATGCTTCGGGACCAACGGACTAATCTTCGGGCGACCTGAGCCCCCTCCCCCAGGAGCCAAACCTTTTATGAGCGCAACAGCGGAAGTTCAGTCGGGACTCGAGGGCGTCGTCGCGTTCGCCACCGAGATCGCGGAACCGGACCGGGAGGGTGGCGCGCTGCGCTACCGCGGCGTCGACATCGAGGAGCTGGTGGGGACCGTTCCCTTCGAGCAGGTGTGGGGGCTGCTGGTCGACGACTCGCTCCGGCCCGGCCTGCCGCCCGCCGAGCCCAACGCCCTCAGCGTCCGCTCCGGCGACCCCCGCGTCGACGTCCAGTCGGCGCTGGCGATGCTGGGGCCGCACTGGGGCTTTGAGCAGCTCATCGACATCTCCGACGAGGAGGCCCGTGACAACCTGGCCCGGGCCTCGGTGATGGCGCTGTCGTTCGTCGCGCAGTCGGCTCGCGGCATCGGTCGCCCGCCCGTATCCCAGCGTGAGATCGACAAGGCCTCCTCGATCCCCGAGCGCTTCCTCATCCGCTGGCGCGGCGAAGCCGACCCCCGCCACGTCAAGGCGATCGACGCCTACTGGAACTCGGCAGCCGAGCACGGCATGAACGCCTCGACGTTCACGGCCCGGGTCGTCGCCTCCACCGGCGCCGACGTGGCCGCGGCGCTGAGTGCCGCTGTCGGCGCGCTCTCAGGCCCGCTGCACGGCGGCGCGCCCTCGCGGGTGCTGAAGATGCTCGACGACGTCGCCGAGATGGGCGACGCCGATCGCTACGTCAACGACGTGCTCGACCGCGGTGAGCGCCTCATGGGCTTCGGGCACCGCGTCTACCGCGCCGAGGATCCGCGCGCCCGGGTGCTGCGCCGCACCGCGCACGAGATCGGCGCCCCGCGCGTCGAGGTCGCCGAGGCCCTGGAGCAGGCCGCCCTGGCCGAGCTCAAGGCTCGCCGCCCCGACCGCGTGCTCGCCACCAACGTCGAGTTCTGGTCAGCGGTGGTGCTGGACTTCGCCGAGGTGCCGCCGGAGCTCTTCACGCCAATGTTCACCTGCGCCCGCACGGCAGGGTGGTCGGCCCACATCATGGAGCAGAAGCGCGAGGGCCGGCTCATCCGTCCCACCGCCAAGTACATCGGGCACCCGCCGCGCCCCCTCTCGGACCTGCAGTAAGGAGCGCGGTCAGCCGCGGTACGGGCCGTCGACGTACTCGGCCAGCATCCGGCTGGCGGTGAACATCGGCCCCAGGGTGCGCAGCGAGGCGCGCATGAGCGCGATCCATCGCTCGGGCAGGCCGGACTCTTCGCGGTCATAGAACGCCGGCAGGACCTCGTCTGAAAGCAGGTGGTGGAAGGCTCCGGCGTCGCGCTCGTCCTGGGCCTGGTGGTCAGGGTCGACCTCGCCGGAGATGCCCCAGCCGTTGGAGCCGTCGTAGGCCTCGGCCCACCAGCCGTCGAGCACGCTGAGCTGCAGACCGCCGTTGAAGACGTTCTTCATGCCGCTCGTGCCACTGGCCTCCAGGGGCGGGCGAGGCAGGTTCAGCCACACGTCGCAGCCGCGCACCAGCGCCTGGCCCGAGGCCAGGTCGTAGTCGTCGAGGAAGACGACACGCTCCCCCACCACGCGGGCCGCCTTCAGCCCGAACACGGCCTGCAGGGTGCGCTTGGCCTCCTCGTCGCGCGGGTGGGCCTTGCCGGCGAGCACCACCTGCACCGGCCGGTCGCCCTCAAGCAGCCGCAGCGTCCAGTCGGGGTCACGGGTGAGGATCTCCAGGCGCTTGTAGGTGGCCACGCGCCGGGCGAAGCCGATCGTCAGCACGTCGGGGTCAAAGGCACGGGCGGCCGCGTCGACGTAGCCGCGCAGGTCCCCGCGCACAAGGCGGTCGGCGACGCTGCGCGAGCGCACGAAAGTCACGAGGTCCGCGCGCTGCCGGCGGCGGGTCTGCCACAGCTCCTCGGCGGGGATCTCGTCCACCGCCGCCCACACCCCAGGGTCCGCGCTGCGCTCAGACCAGTTGTCGGGCAGATGGCGGTCCAGCAGCTCGCGCATCGGCCGGCCGATCCAGGTCGGCACGTGGACCCCGTTGGTGACGTGCCCGATCGGGACCTCGTCGAGCCCAGAGCCTGGCCAAAGCGCCTGCCACATCCCACGCGCCACCTCGCCGTGGCGGCGGCTGACCGCGTTGGCGGCGCGGCTCATCCGCAGCGCCGCCTGGGTGACGCCGAACGGGGCCTGAGCATCGGCGCCGACGTCGTGGCCGAGATCGAGCAGCTCCTCGGTGGAGAACCCCAGCTCTCCCGCCAGCCGGCTGACCGCCTCCTCGATCTCCCCGGCCGGGTAGGAGTCGTTGCCGGCGGGCACCGGCGTATGGGTGGTGAACACGGTCCGGCTGCGAGCGCGGTCCAGCGCCTCTGACTGCGACAGCCCATCGGTCTCGCGGTAGCCACGGGCGAGCTCCAGCGGCGCCAGCGCGGCGTGGCCCTCGTTGAGGTGCAGGACGCCGGGCTCGTAGCCCAGCGCGCGCAGCGCCCGGACCCCGCCGACGCCGAGCAGCGAGTACTGGGCCAGCCGCGTCTGGGGGTCGCCGTCATAGAGGCGGCCGGTGATCCAGCGCTCCATCGGCCCGTTGTCGCCGCAGTCGGTGTCGAGCAGGAACAGCGGGATGCGCCCGACGTCCACCCGCCAGATGCGGGCCACCACGTCGCTGTCGCCGATCGGCACGGTCACCGTGATCGGCACCGCGTCGCGGCCGGTGACCAGGGCGGCAGGCAGGCGGTCAGGGTCGGTGTCGATCCAGTACTCGTGCTGCCATCCCGAGGCATCGATGCGCTGGCGGAAATAGCCCTTGCGGTACATCAGTCCGACGGCGACGAGCGGGACGGCCTGGTCAGAGGCCTCTTTGAGCAGGTCGCCGGCGAGTGCCCCGAGACCGCCGGAGTAGACGGGCAGCGAGACGTGCACGCCGTACTCGGCGCACAGGAAGCCGACGGGGTGGGCGGGATCCACCCCCGGCGCACCGGGAGGCCGGTCCACGTCGGCTGCGATCTCGGCCTCGAGCGCCTGGGCGCGCGCCACCAGGTCGCGGTCGTGGGCGGCGCGCCTGAGTACCCGGGCCGGAGACTCCTGGAGCAACCGGACGGGGTTGCGCATGCACAGCTCAAAGCGCTCGGAGTCGACGCCGCGGAAGAGCTCGGGGCCGCCCGGCAGCCAGGACCACCGGTAGTTGTAGGCGACGCGGGCCAGCGGCGCGAGCGCGTCGGGGATGCGCTCAGCCAGATCCTCGGCGGCGGCGAGGATGTCGATCTGCCCGTCATATTGGGTGGTCGCGTGATCCAAGAGGCGATTATCTGACATAGGGGGCGATCAGGGCCGTCTGCCCCGCGTACCGCCGGGCGAACACGGGCCAGACACAGGATCACCCCGCGATGGCGACGCCAAACCTCATCGGTCCTGAAGCGGTTGGCCGGTGCCAGGACGGAGCCGACAATAGGATTGCGCCGGTGCGGCTTGGCGTGCTGGCCTTTGGCGACTCCATCACCAATGCCGGCGGCGATCTGCAGTGGGGCGTCGCCCTGCAGTCCTGGGCGCTGTGGACCGCCCGCGCCCTCGGGCTCGCCTACACGGGCTACGCCACCGATGGCGCCCGCGCTCACGATGTGCGCCACCGACAGATACCGGCGTTCGAGGCCCGCGCCGCGCATCCGGAGGCGCGCTATGACGTGGGCTGCCTGTACGTCGGCGTCAACGACGTGCGGGGAATTGACTGGGACCCCGGCGCCTTCGCCGCCGACTACGAGACCTCCCTGGGCTTCCTCGCCGCGCGCTGTGACCGCGTGCTGACGCTCACGGCGCCGCTCGGGCTTGGGCTGCCGCCCGCGGGGTCCAAGGTGGCCGATCTCAACGCGGTCATCCGCCCGACCGCGGCCACGGCCGGCGCGCTGGTGGTGGACCTGAGCGACTTCGGCGCGCGCAACCACGTGATGGCCGACCGCGTCCACCCCACGGCGTTTGGGCAGATCGCGATCGCCGAGCGCGCCCTGGCCGTGCTGGCCGGCGACGGGCTGGTGGCGCCCGTCTCCCCGGCAGCGCTGATCAGCTATCGGACGACCCGGGTGGGCCGCCTGCGCGGCGACACGACCTACGTGTACCGCGGCGCCAAGCTGCGCGCGCGGGGCGCGGTGACTCGCTGGCGGGTGCGGCGGGGACTGGGGTAGCTGCTCGCGCTCTCCGCGTTTGGCGGGGCACCAGCGAACGTCAACACCGGCCATCGAATGAGGGCCGGGTCGCTGCGGCGGCCGCGTGACGTGGGTCGTGGGAGATAAGGGGTGTCAGAGGCACCTTATCTCCCAGAACCCCCTGCAAATCGCCGCTTTCGCCCCGACCTACCCTTCCCAAGCCGCTGTTGACGTTCGCCGGTGCCCCGCGCGACGCCAAAGTCACCCGTTGGCCAGCCGCCCCGACTCCTCACTCGCCTCGCGCAACCGCCGCGCCAACGCCGCCGTGAGCGCGCCCCGCCGCATCTGCCAGCGCCAGCTGCCCCCCGCGCTCCCGGGGGCATTCATGCGAGCCTCGGACCCCAGCCCCAGCGCGTCCTGGGCCTGGATCATGGCGATCTGGGCGGGCGAGGAGAACGTGTAGCGGATCAAGCCCCACCACGGGCGGCGCCGGTCGGTGAAGCCGAGCCTCGCCACCTCGGAGTCCACGAAGGCTCGTGTCGGCTCGTCCAGCGACTCGAGCCAGCCGCGCACGGTGTCCTGATCGTGCGTGGAGGTGTAGGCGACCCGATCGACAGTGTGGTTGGCCAGGCGATGGACGCTGTGGGCGTCGTCGGGGCCCATGCCGAACTGGATGACGAGCATCCCGGGCAGCCCCACCTGCTTGCGCAACCGCTCGACGGGCTCGGTGATGACGCCCAGGTCCTCGGCCACGAGGGGCAAAGCACCCAGCTCGCGCTGCAGGGCCCGGAACAGCGCGATCCCAGGCCCGCGCTTCCAGGTCCCTCCGCGCGCCGTGCGCGCGTGTGCCGGCACCGACCAATAGGCGACTAGGCCGCGGAAGTGATCGATGCGGGCGAGGTCGAAGAGGTCGAGGGTGCGGCGCACGCGCTCCACCCACCAGCGGTAGCCGCGGCGCTGGAGCGCGGGCCAGTCATACAACGGGTTGCCCCAGAGCTGGCCGGTCCGCGAGTACGCATCGGGCGGGGCGCCCGCGACAAACCCGGTCTGGAAGAGCTCCGGGTGGTAGCGGTGGTCGCAGCCGCCGGGCGAGACGTAGATGGCGACGTCACCCAGGATCCGCACCCCGCGCTCGGCGGCGTACGTACGGAGCGCGCGCCACTCGCGGTCAAAGCGCACCTGGTCCGCGACGGCGCCGCGGCCGGCGAACCGCTCCCAATCTCCGATCCAGAAGGCATGCCGTTCGCGAAAGTCCGCGATCTCGGCGGCCGACACCACCGCCCGCGGGTTCGCGAGGAGCCCTCGCCATGCCGCGAAGGCGCTGCTGGACTTGTACGGGGAGCGGTAGCGGTCGGGTGGCCCCAACGGGAGTACCTGCCACCACGACTGGCCCGCGGCGGCCAGCCAGTCGACGAAGCGATACGCGTCGGCGCCGAGCTGCCCGTCGGGGAGCGAGGTGATGTGCAGCTGGACCCCGCTCGATCTCGCCTGGTTCACGAGCGTTTCACGAGCTGAGGTTTACCTGATGGCGTGTGGCGGATACCTTCCAGACGAGTGAGCATCCGGACTTCAGACACCGAGACAGGTCCGGTACCGGGACCGCCGCCGCCGGCGTCAGACGCCGCACAGCAGGCTCCGCGCCGGATCGTCATCCAGCTCCCCACGCCGGCCGTCGACGCCGGTCGCTACCCCGCCAAACGGTGCGTTGGGGACGTCGTCGACGTCGAGGCCGACATCTTTCGCGACGGGCATGAGCTCATCCGCGCGGTCATCCGCTACCGCGGTCCCGGCGAGGAGCAGTGGCGCGAGGTGGGCCTGCGCCCGATCGACGCCCATTTGGGGGGCGTGCGCTGGGCGGGCCAGTTCACCGTGGACCGGCCCGGCGCCTGGCAGTACACCATCGAAGCGTGGACCGACGTGTTCGGGACATGGCGCGACGAGCTTCAGCGCAAGGTCAACGCCCACCAGCACGATCTCTCCGGCGAGCTGTCCGAGGGTCGCGTGCTGCTCGAGGCCGCGGTCGAACGCGCCCAGGATCCCGCCGGGCGCAAGCTCATCCAGCATGCCGTTGAGCAGCTGACCGACTCGAGCGTGCCTGAGTCGGCCAAGCATGACGTCGTGCTGGGCGAGGAGCTCGGGCTCGCCGTCGAGCACGAGCAGGAGCGCCACGGCAACGTCAGCCTCGATCATCCGCTGACGATCGAGGTCGACCGCCTGCGCGCTCGCTTTGGCGCCTGGTATGAGCTGTTCCCGCGCTCCTGGGGCGGGCTGAAAGGCGTCGAGGCGCAGTTGCCTCGACTCGCCGAGCTCGGTTTCGACGTCGTCTACATGCCGCCGATCCACCCCATCGGGCTCACCCACCGCAAGGGCCGCAACAACGCCCTGACTGCCGGCCCCGACGATCCCGGATCTCCCTATGCGATCGGTGACGCGTCAGGCGGGCACGACGCGGTCCACGCCGAGCTGGGCACCGAGGCCGACGTGCGCTCGCTGACCGCCGCCGCCGCCGAGCTGGGCATCGACATCGCCCTGGACTGGGCGCTCAACGCCTCGGCCGACCACCCCTGGCTGACCGAGCATCCTGAGTGGTTCCAGCGCCGGCCCGACGGCACGCTCAAGTACGCCGAGAACCCGCCCAAGCGCTACCAGGACATCTACAACTTCGACTGGAACTCGCCGGCGTGGCGGTCACTGTGGGATGCGCAGCTCGCGGCCATCCTGCACTGGGTCGACTGCGGGATCAAGGTGTTCCGCGTCGACAACCCTCACACCAAGCCGTTTGCCTTCTGGTCGTGGTTGATCGCCGAGGTCCATGCGCGCGATCGCGACGTCATCTTCCTGGCCGAGGCGTTCACCAAGCGCGCCGTCATGCGCCACCTGGGCAAGCTCGGCTTCAGCCAGTCCTACACGTACTTCACCTGGAAGAACGCCCGCTGGGAGCTCACCGAGTACGTGACCGAGCTCGCCTACTCGGGCGAGCAGGAGTACTTCCGCCCCAATTTCTTCGCCAACACCCCGGACATCCTGCACGAGTACCTCCAGCACGGCGGCCCGGCGGCATTCGAGAGCCGGTTGGTGCTCGCCGCCACCCTCAGCCCCAGCTACGGCATCTACTCCGGCTACGAGCACTTCGAGAACGAGCCGGTGCGGCCGGGCTCAGAGGAGTACGTGAACTCCGAGAAGTACGAGATCAAGCAACGCGCACTGGACGGGCCGCTGCTGCCGATGGTGGCCCGCCTCAACCAGCTGCGCCGTGAGAACGCGGCGCTGCAGGAACTGTCGAACATCACCTTCCTCGACACCCACAACGAGGCCCTCATCGCCTACGCCAAGCAGACGCGCGGCGAGACGATCCTGTGCGTCGTCAACCTCGACCCGCACCAGGGTCAACAGGGGATGACGGTGATCCCGGCGAGCCTCGGCCTGCCGCCCTCCTTCACCGTCCGCGACCAACTGTCGGACGAGCGCTACCAGTGGCGAATCGGCCACAACTACGTGGCGCTCGCCCCGGGGGTGCGCCAAGCGCACGTGCTTGTCGTCGAGCGATGAGTGTCGGACCGTCAACGCTGACGCATTTGCTGGCGCGCGAATCACGCCCGGGCGCCACCGGCACCGCGGGAGCCGGCGCGGCACCCACCCCGGCCTATCAGTGGTTCGAGGCCGAGCCGCTGTGGTTCAAGCGCGCCGTCTTCTACGAGATCCACATCCGCGGCTTCTTCGACGGCAACGGCGACGGCTCGGGGGACTTCCGGGGGCTCATCGAGAAGCTCGACTACCTCCAGTGGCTCGGGATCGACTGCATCTGGCTGCTGCCCTTCTACGAGTCGCCCCTGCGCGACGGTGGCTATGACATCTCTGACTTCACACGGGTGCACCCTGACTACGGGACGGTCGACGACGTCCAGGAGCTGATCGACGCCGCCCACGCCCGTCGCATCCGGGTCATCGCCGACCTGGTGATGAACCACACCTCAAGCGATCACCCGTGGTTTCAGGAGAGCCGCACCGGCGGCCCTGACGGCCCCAAGCGCGATTGGTACGTGTGGTCTGACACCGACGAGCGCTATCAGGACGCGCGCATCATCTTCACTGACACCGAGGTCTCCAACTGGACCTATGACCCGGTGGCCGGCGCCTACTACTGGCACCGCTTCTTCTCTCACCAGCCCGACCTCAATTACGACAACCCCGAGGTCCACGAGGCGATGTCAGGCGTGCTGCGCTTCTGGCTGGACATGGGGTTGGACGGCTTTCGCCTGGATGCGGTGCCCTACCTCTACGAGCGCGAGGGCACGATCTGCGAGAACCTGTCCGAGACGCACGCCTACCTCAAGAAGGTCCGCCGGGAGATCGAGCAGGACTATCCCGACCGCGTCCTGCTGGCCGAAGCCAACCAGTGGCCGGCCGACGTGGTGGAGTACTTCGGCGACGGCAACGAGTGTCAGATGTGCTTTCACTTCCCGGTGATGCCGCGCATGTTCATGGCGGTCCGCCGCGAGGAGGCCACCCCCATCTACGAGATCCTCGAGCGCACCCCGTCCATCCCGGACAACTGTCAGTGGGGGCTGTTCCTGCGCAACCACGACGAGCTGACCCTGGAGATGGTCACCGACGAGGAGCGCGACTACATGTACTCCGAGTACGCCAAGGATCCGCGGATGAAGATCAACCTCGGGATCCGCCGGCGCCTGGCCCCACTGCTCGATAACGGCCGCGACGAGATCCAGCTCATGACCGCGATCCTGTTCAGCCTGCCAGGGTCACCGGTTCTCTACTACGGTGATGAGATCGCAATGGGAGACAACATCTTCCTCGGCGACCGCGACGGGGTGCGGACGCCCATGCAATGGACCGGGGACCGCAACGGCGGCTTCAGCCGTGCGGACTTCGCGCAGCTCTACGCGCCGCCGCTGATGGATCCCGTCTACGGCTTTCAGGCGGTTAACATCGAGGCGCAGCTGCGCACGCCGACCTCGCTGTTGCGCTGGATGCATCGATTCATCGCGTTGCGCAAGGAGCATCCGGTGTTCGGACTGGGGACCTACGAGCCGATCGAGACGTCCAACCCGCGCATCTTCGCGGTCCTGCGGCGCTTTGAGGAGGACACCGTGCTGTGCGTCCACAACATGGCGCGCTCGGCGCAGGCGGTGGAGCTCGACCTGTCCGCGCACGCGGGCCGCCATCTCGTCGAGCTGTTCGGTCGCAGCCGCTTCCCCCGGATCGGCGATCTGAACTACCTGCTGACGCTCGCGCCCCGCGGCTTCTTCTGGTTTCAGCTCGTGCAGGAGGGCGAGGACGCGATCGGATGACCGAGCACGTGACCAACCCGGCGCGAGCCGAGATCGACCGTCTGGACCCCGAGATGGTGGCGGCGTGGCTCGAGGCCCAGCGCTGGTACGCCTCCAAGTCGCGCCATGTCACCGGCCTCCAGATCGAGGAGAGCGTGGCCATCGCCGACGGCCCGCCGCTCGTCGTCAACCTTGTGCAGGCGCGTTTTGCCTCCGGCAGCCACGAGCTCTACCAGCTGCCCTTCGTCCTGCTGTCCGCCGATCAGGTGGGCGATCGCCCGGTCGTCTGCGCCACCGAGGACTGGGCCGCGGTGGATGCCGTCGCCGACCCCGAGCTGGTGCGCGAGCTGATGCGCCAGATGGATGCCGAGAGCACGATCGAGGGCGCGAACGGCACGTTCCGCTTCCAGCGCGTGGAGCTCAGCGGGCAGCTGCCGCTCGAGGCTCCGGTGCGCCCGATGGGCGTCGAGCAGTCCAACTCGTCGATCGTCTTCGGCGACGAGACGGTGCTCAAGGTGTTCCGGCGCCTGGAGCCCGGCATCAACCCCGAGCTCGAGGTCCTCCAATTCCTCACTCGCCGCGAGTTCGCCAACATCGCGCCGCTGCAGGGGTGGTACGAGTACGAGGGCAGGTCGCTGCTGGCGACACTGGGCGTGGCGCAGCGCTTCTTCGGAGACGCGGTGGGCGGCTGGGAGCTGGCGCTGGACCAGATCGCCACCGACCCGGCGGCATTCCTGCCTGAGCTCGGCAGCCTCGGGACGGTCACTGCGCAGTTGCACAACTGCCTGGCCTCCGACGCCGCAGATCCGGCGTTCAGCCCCGACGAGCCGAGCGCCGAGTCGATGTCGCTCCTCACCGCGACCATCGACGAGGACATCGAGCGGGTCTTTTACCGCCTGCCCGACGACGAGCGCGTGGCCTCCATCGCCGGCCGCGGCCAGGACGTTCGCGAGCAGATCGCCATGCGCGCTCAGACCGGGGTCGGCGGCCGCGCCATCCGCACCCACGGCGACTACCACCTCGGCCAGACTCTGCACCGCGCGGGCGGCAAGGGCTGGGTCATCATCGACTTCGAGGGCGAGCCGGCGCGCCCGCTCTTCGAACGCCGCCAGAAGCGCAGCCCGCTGCGGGACGTCGCCGGAATGCTGCGCTCCCTGGCCTACGCCACCTCGGCGGCCGAGATCATGCGCGGAGTCCCGGCGCCCGGCCAGTTCGAGGACCAGGCCCGCGCCATCTTCCTGGAGCACTACTTCGCCGGCATCGACCCCGCGCTGCTGCCCAGCGGCGGGACCGCCATCGCCAACATGCTGGCGATCTTCGAATTGGAGAAAGCCATCTACGAGCTCCAGTATGAGCTCGACAACCGGCCGGATTGGTTGCCCATTCCCGTGGCGGGTATCGCTCGCCTCTTGGAGACCGCATGACCACCATCGCCAAGAACGATCTCGACGCTCTCGTCCGCCGTGAGCACCCTGAACCCCACGCCATCCTCGGCCCCCACGCCTCCGAGGGGGGCATCGTCGTCCGCGCCCTGCGTCCCTCGGCGGAGTCGGTGACGGTCAAGCCCAGCCGCGGCAAGAGCGTGCCGATGACCGAGATCCACCCCGGCGGCCTGTTCGAGGCCGAGATCGAGGGCGCCGAGCTGCCGCTGAAGTACAAGCTCAAGGTCGACTACGGCTCGGCTGGCAAGTTCACCATCGAGGATCCGTACGCTTTCGCGCCCACGATCGGCGAGCTGGACCTGCACCTCATGGGCGAGGGCCGTCACGAGGAGCTCTACGAGCGCCTCGGCGCCCACGTCATCGAAATGGGAGACCCGCCCACCCAGGGCACCGCGTTTGCGGTGTGGGCCCCGGCCGCCCGCGCGGTGAGCGTGGTCGGCGACTTCAACTCGTGGGACGGCCGGCTGCACGCGATGCGCTCGATGGGCTCGAGTGGCATCTGGGAGCTGTTCCTCCCCGAGGTCGGTGCGGGCCAGCGCTACAAGTACGAGATCCTCACCCAGGACGGCGAGATCCTCCTCAAGGCCGACCCCTACGCCCAGGAGACCGAGGTCCCGCCCAAGACCGCCTCGGTCGTCCACGTCCCCGGGCACACCTGGTCAAAGAAGGACGCCAAGTTCCTCTCAGACCGGGCCAAGGACCAGCCGCTGGCAGAGCCG
>DASXDW010000167.1:0-11072 GCA_036490435.1 Solirubrobacteraceae bacterium | reverse complement strand
CACTCGACGTAAGACGTCGGCGTGGCCTCGGGCGACTTCCGGTCCCAGCCGTGGAACTGGGAGAAATCGCCCGCGTCCCACGCCTCGCGCAGCCCGGGCTTGCTGAGGTCCCAGTCGGGACGGACCTCGCTCGACGCTGCGCGCAGGTCACGACACAGGTCATAGAAGGACGGGCGCCCCCAGAACCAGTACCCGTTGTAGACGCTGTGGATGACGAGGCCCGGCTTGAGCACGAGCGTGTGCGGCACCATCGGGTCGTGGTGGGCATCGGTGTACTCCTGGAGATCGAGGTCCTTCTGGATCTTGCGCCCGGCGTCGGAGAGGAAGGTCCACTGAGCGCCGGTGGAGGCGCGGAACTCGTTGCTCTCGAAGATGGGGTCGGTGGAGATCGTGACGATCCTGGTGTAGGCCACCGCGATCTTCGGATAGTTGTGGGCGAGCTCGAGGTGCTGCTGATGGTCCTTGGGGCAGAAGTGACCGCGCGCCAGGAGCAGGATCGTCGGATCATTGCCCTGAAGCTCGGAGAGCCGGCGCCGCACCTTGGTGTGGTCGGTCAGCTCGTAGTCAGGGAACGTCCCGCCGGGAACGATGTCGGCGCGCATCGGGTGCTCCTGTCTGCAGTGGGGCGTGGCTCGTGCGCCAAGGCTCGCCTCCCACGGGCCTCGTCGCGCCCGTGGGTGCCCTGGTCGGTGCCCGGGGATGACGGCGCGGTCAGCGCCCCGCCGGCAGGAAGTCGATGAGTAGCGCGTTGAGCGCCTCGGGGGCCTCGAGCTGCATCCAGTGCCCCGGCCCGTCCAGGCGCTCGTAGCGCCAGCCGCCGGTGACGTGGTCTTCAGAGGCGGTCATCTGATGCTCGGTGAGCGCGAAATCACCTGAGCTCCACACGCCCATCGTCGGAAGTGCGACCGGAGGGAGCCGCGCCGGTCGCAGCCAGACCCGGGGCGGGACGTTGGCGCGGTAGTAGTTCAGCGCCGGGGTCAGCGAGCCGTTGGCCTCCAGGTCGGCGACAACACCGTCGGGGTCCGGATGGCCGCTCCAGTTGCGGAAGTTCGCCCAGTCGTCGCCCGACGCCCACTCCTCGGCGATCTCGGGGAACTGGAACAGCAGCATGTACCAGGACTTCGCGTGCTGCTCATACCCCCCGGTGCGGAACGTCGCCGGGTGCCCGACTGACAACGTCACCAGGTGGTCGACCCGCTCGCCCGCCAGCGCGCCCAGGCCCCAGGCGACGGCCGCCCCCCAATCGTGACCCACCACGTGGGCGCGCTCCACCCCCGCGTCGGCCATGACGGCCAGCACGTCGCCGGCCAGCGCCGCGACGGCGTAGGCCTCGACCTCGGCGGGCTTGTCGGAGCGACCGTATCCCCGCATGTCGGGCACGATCACTTCAAACCCCGCGTCGGCGAGCACGGGAACCTGGTGGCGCCAGACGCGTCCCGAGTCGGGAAAGCCGTGCAGGAGCACCACCGGCCGCCCCTCGCCGGTCACCTCATACTCGATCCCCACCCCGTTGTTGTCGACGCGCATGTCTCCCCTCCGTCGTGATGCGCCCAGACTGGTATTGAATTAGCGCTTCACGACACTAGCTCGGTATGTCGACGGTGAAGTATCGCGCGGCGGGGTCGCGCCCGGCGCGGCCGCCCGGGTAGGCGTGTCCTCGCCGCCGCGCAGCGACCCGGCGTGTGCGCGGGCCCGTGGGTCGCGCCGCGCCGCGACGGCGCTCGCCACCCCTGTCACGGTGAGGATGAGCGCAATGACGGCGAGCGACAGGCCGGTCGAGATCTCGGGGATCGCAGGACTGTGCAGGTGGGCGAAGTGCAGCACCAGCTTGAGGCCGATGAAACCCAGGACGGCCGCGAGGCCGGTGGAGAGATAGACGAGCCGGTCCAACAGCCCGGAGACGAGGAAGAACAGCGCACGAAGGCCCAGCAGGGCGAACGCGTTGGCCGCGAACACGATGTACGCGTGCGGCGTGACCCCGAACACCGCGGGGATCGAGTCCAGCGCGAAGAGAACGTCGGTGCTGGCGATGGCGACGAGGGCGACGCACAACGGGGTGAGCGCCCGACGCCCGCCGCGGCGGGTGATCAGGCGGTGGCCGTCATAGCCGTCGCTCACCGGCAGGACGCGCTGAGCGGCGGCGACAAGCGCATTGTCGGTGACCGACGGATCGCGGTCGCGGTGGCGAAACAACTGGACGGCGGTGGCGGCCAGGGCCAGGCCAAAGAGCAGGTAGGTGACCGAGAACGCGTCGAGCATGGCGGCGCCGACAGCGATGAACGCGCCGCGCAGGACGAGCGCGCCCACGATCCCCAGCATCAGCAGCCGCGGCTGCTGGGCCGCCGGTACCGCGAAGGTGCCCATGATGATCACGAACACGAACAGGTTGTCGACCGAGAGGCTCTTCTCGACGACGTAGCCGGTGAAGTACTGGGCCCCGAGGTCCCATCCGGCGATCACGGCGAAGACCACCCCGAACAGGACCGCCACCGCGACGTAGAACACCGACCACGCGGCGGCCTCGCGCAGGCCCGGGGCGTGGGGACGGCGACGACCCTGCCACAGGTCGAAGGCCACCAGGGCGGCGATGAAGGCGAGCGTCGCGGCCCACCCGGCTCCAGTCGCCACCGCCGCCTACTCCTCTGCCATTTCGGGGATGAGGGGCTCCTCCTCGATCTCCCCCACCAGCTCCTCCAGCAGATCCTCGAGGGTGATGAGTCCGACGGTGACCTCGGCGTCGCCGGTGACCAGCACCATCTGGACGCGCTCGTCGCGCATCCGCGCCAGCAGCCCGGTGACCGGCGTGTCGCGGCCGACGCGCGGCAATGGCCGCAGCAGGCCGCGCAGCTCGACGCGGGGGTCGTGGAGCATCGCCGCCAGCAGATCGTGGACGTGGATCAGGCCCCACGGCGCATCGAGTCCCAGCTCGGGGTCCGCCACCGGCAGCCGGGTGTGGCGCGACCGGGCGACCTGCCGGGCCGCCTCGGCGGTCGGCGTCTTGAGCGTGACGAACTCGATCGACTCCCGAGGGGCCATCACGTCGCACGCCCGGCGCTCGCTGAAGACGAAGCCCCGCTCGGCCAGTTGCTGCTCCTCGGCGGCGATGAGGCCATGCTCGCTGCTCTGAGCCAGCAGCTCGCGCAGCTCCTGTTCGGAGTGCGGAGCGTGCCCCGCCTCGCGCGCGGGCGGGATGCCGAAGGGACGCAGCACAAGGTTGCCCAGGCCGTTGAACACGTCGACCAGGGGCTTGGTGGCCAGGTAGAACACGCGCAGCGGCGGGGCCACCCACAGCGAGGTCTGCACCGTGCGCGAGATGGCCACGCTCTTGGGCGCCAGTTCGCCGAGCACGACGTGCAGCACGGTGATCAGCGCAAAGGCCAGCGCCGCCGCCAGCGCGATCCCGGCGAGCTGCGCCTCGGCCCCGAGCACGGGCTCGAGCAGATGCTCGAACGCGGACTCGCCGGCGACGCCGAGGCCGATGCTGGCGATGGTGATGCCCAGCTGGCACGCGGCCAGGTACGCGTCGAGGTGGGACACCGCGTGGCGCAGCGATCGCGCCCCACGGCGCCGCGCGTCCTCGAGCTCGGACAGCTGGGTCGGGCGCATCCGGGCCAGCGCGAACTCGGCGGCGACGAAGAACGCGTTGGCGAGCACGAGCGCGCCCGCGATAAGGAGGTCGGGGATGATGGTCACATCAGCGTGCCCGATCGCCTCGCCGGGGGACATGGGGCCCAGCCTCCATCGGACAGGGGGCCGACCCTGTATCTCGCGCGGGTCAGGTGCTGTCGATCGTCAGCTCGGCGGACGCGAGCGCCTCGCCCAGCGGCAGATCGCCGATCGTCTCGCCGGCCACCACCGCCTACGGTTCCTTCCACCCCTTGAACGCCACCGACCGGGCGGTCGCGTCGTAGGCACCGGAGAGGAGCAGGCAGTGGCCCGGCGGCGTGCACTCGGCCACGATCGTTCCGGCGCGCACGTCGTACAGGCCGATCGCTTGCGTCTCGTCGTCGCGGGTGAGCACGAAGGTTCCGTCCGTCACCGCCCAGGCCGCCCCCGGCCACGGCGGGACGGCGTCCCGTCGCGCCCAGCCTTCGATAGCGCACCGGAGCTGTCGTCGGCGGCGGCATACGCCGAAGCTTGCCGGACCGGTCGCCCTTCCGCCACCCGGCGCGGCTAGCGCAGTTCAGCGGGCAGCAGCGCCGGCGTGAAGCTCATCGTGCGGCGGTCGAGCACCTGGTCGGGCTCGATGGCGCCGGCCGGGGTCACGCGGTAGAAGCCCGGTCGGCACCCGTCGCGCAGGTGCTCGCAGATGAGGCCACCGTCACGGGTCGGGTGGGCGAGCAGCAGTCCGGGCGTCGCGCCGCGCAGGAGCACGAAGCTGAGCTCGGCGTCACGGGTGACGGACTCGAGGACGGGTGGGGCGGGTGGTGCGAGTGCGAGCATGAGTCGAGCATCGGGTCGGGGGTCGGCGTTCTGCTCTCTTCATCGGACGCTAACGCCCGCGGGTTGAGCGCCTTCGCATCGCGCGCCCACCATGTGTCCGGCCAACGCCCTCAGTTCGGGGCCGGGCGGTCCTGGACGAGCCCCAGCACATTGCCGTCGGGGTCGGTGAAGCTGGCCACCAACCGGCCGCCCCCGACATCACGCGGCGCCTGCTTGACCTCTGCGCCCGCGGCGGTGACCTCGGCCAGTTTGGCCTCGATGTCGGGCACCTGCCAATGGGCCACCGGCGAGGTCATGCCCTGCTCGGCGCCGCCGGGCACCAGGCCGATCTGCTGGCCCCCGGCGTCATAGCCGACGTAGTAGTCAGCCTCGTGCGCGGGCGGGGTGCCGAGCAGGGCGGTGTACACCGGCGTGGCCGCCTTCAGGTCGGTCACCGGATGCAGCACGATCGTGATTCCCTGCGTGGACGAGTCGCTCATGGTCACTCCTCAGGCGGGTTGACGGTGGTCTCCATGGCGGCCAATCTAGCCCCGGCTCCTGCCCCGCGCTTCTCGAATCCTGCTCGGTTGCGGGGGCCTTCAGTCCTCTCCGCGGCGCGCCAGCGGGAGCACGAACCACAACCCCGCGACCAGCGCCAGCGCAAGGGCGCCGACCACCGCCGGCGCGGCACCTCCGACCACCACGTCGGAGATGAGGACGAGGATGCCGACGAAGCCCAGGCCGAGGCACGCCATCCCGCCGATCGCCATGTAGTTGCCGATCCGGATGAGAAACGGCTTCTCCCCGTGACGGAAGAGAAGCCGGTGGTGGATCGGCGGCGCCATGAGCAGGAATGCCGCCATGGCCACCACCAGGAGGGTCAGGAAGTAGACCGTGCGTTCGAAGCCGTCGACCTGCTTCCAGCCGGTGTTGAACGGCACGACCAGCAGGAACGCGAACATCACCTGGATCCCGGTTCCGGCGATGCGCAGCTCGTTGAGCAGTTCGACGGTGTTGCGATCGAGCCGCTCGGGCTGGCTCTCGTCCCGTTCCTGCTCAGCCTGCTCGGACGGGTCGCTCACCGCAACGGCGTCTCGTCGAGGCGGCCACCCAACTCGGAGACGGACTCATAGACCTCCGCCGCCCCCGCGTCGCGCAGTTCCGCCTCCGAGAATCCCCCGGTGACGACCGCCAGGGTGGGCACGTCAGCTCCTTCGGCCGCCTTGACGTCCCACGGCGTGTCACCCACCATCACCGCATCGCCTGGGTCGCTGCCCACTCGCGCCACGGCAGCGCGCACCAGATCCGGCGCCGGCTTGGTCGACTCAACATCGGCCGACGTCGTCCACGCATCGGCGATCTCCCGGGCGTCGAGCAAGTCGAGGTAGGCCTCCACCTCCCCCTGCTTGGCCGAGCTGGCCAGCACGACGACATGCCCGCGCTGCTTGAGCGACAGGATCAGCTCGCGAGAGCCCTCCATCGTGCGCACCTCTCCGATGAGCGCCTTGTACGCGTCGCCCTCCGCGTCGCGGATCTCGTCACCCGACCGCGCCTCGACGTCCTCTCCGCACAGAGCCGTCACCAACTGATCGCCGCCCATTCCGATGTGACGGTGGATGCGCCAGATCGGCAGGATGATGTCGTGCTGCGCGAACGCCCGGAACCACGCGATCGCGTGGTGGTAGTTGGTGTCGACGAGCGTGCCGTCGATGTCGAGCACGGCGGTGGCCATCAGCGGACGCCTACCCGCTGACACCGTGGGCAACCGCGCCGGGCGCCCCGCGGGACGAGGCCCCTGCGCGCTCCAGGCGCGCCCGCTGGGGCTCGACGGTGTACTTAGGGTCACGGGCCGAGGCCATCCCCGCCGCGAAGATCCCGAAGCGCGTCAGCGCCGAGCCGGCGACGAGCGCCCCGCCCGACAGCGCCGCGGCGAGCCGGCTGCGCCGCGCCAGGGTCCCCGCGCCAAGTGCGCCAGCCAGCGTCAGCGCCTTGGCTGCCTTCATGCGCCGGCCGGCCGTGCCCGTGTGCATCGTCTCGGCCACCATCCCCAGGCTGCGCTCCAGCCGATGCTCGGCCACCAGCTCGCCGGCGGCGGCCAGCACGGCGAGCCGCTGCGCCGGAGCGTTCTCGGTCAGCGGCGCCGCCAGCAGCCCGAATCCGGCTCCGGCGCTCGCCGCCGAGCCGGCGAAGAGGAACGGCAGCTCGCGGTGGCCCTCGTGCCACGCCGGAACCGCGGTGTTGGCGATGAGTGCGGCCGTGTAGGAGGCGACGGCGGGGCCCAGCAGCCCGGCACCGGCTCCGGCGGCGCGCCCGACCCGCGGCGCGAGGCCGGTCAGCGCGCTGGCCGAGCTGGCCATGTTGAGCGGAGCGTAGGCGGACACGATCCACGTGCCGACGCTCATCGGCGAGGTTGGCTTGAACATCCGCAGCATGTTGATGAAACGTCCGGGCCGCCCCAGGTCGTGAATCAGCGCGACCAGCGAGGCCCCGATCGCGGCGGAGGCGCACAGCTTGGCGCGCCGCGCCAGGAGCGGCCGGGCTGTGAGGTCAGCGCCCGCGGCCAGCAGCGAGGACCCGCCCGCCAGCCCACCGGCGAACAGGTAACCGGCGATGTCCAGCTCGGCCCACACCGGCGGATTGATGATCGGCGCGCCGTAGTAGGAGCCGCGAGCCTCGCTCACCGTCCCGCCCCCACAAAGGACGCCGCCGTAGCGGCGAGCATCGCGCCGGCGGCGAGCCCGACGCGCTTCCACATCGCCGGCAGGTCTCGCGTGGTGACCACGGGGTCAGGCGGCAGCCCGTAGACCTCGGGCTCGTCGAGCAACAGGAAGAAGGCACCGTCGCCGCCGACGCCGTCATCGGGGTCGTGGCCGTACAGCCGAGCCTGCTCCACCCCTGCCTCGTGCAACTGCTCCACGCGCCGGCCGGCCCGACCCCGCAGCACCTCCAGCTCGCCGAACTGGATCGAGTCGGTGGGGCACGCCTTGGCGCACGCCGGCTCCTGCCCCACCTCCAAGCGGTCGTAGCACAGCGTGCACTTGAAGATGCGGCCGTCCTCCTCGCGCTTGTCCAGTACCCCGTAGGGGCACGCGGGGACGCAGTAGCCGCAGCCGTTGCATACGTCGGCCTGCACGACGACGGTGCCGAACTCGGTCCGGAAGATCGCCCCCGTGGGGCACACATCCAGGCAGGCGGCGTGCGTGCAGTGCTTGCACACGTCTGAGGACATCAGCCAGCGGAAGTCGTCGTCCTCGCGCTGGAAGTTCGTGACGTGACCGCCGAGCGGAGCACGCTGCTCGATGAAGGCGACATGGCGCCACGTGTCGGCGCCCAGGCCCTGCGAGTTGTCGTGCGACCAGCCCGTCCAGTTCAGGCCGTCCTCGGGGACGCTGTTCCACTCCTTGCACGCCACCTCGCATGCCTTGCAGCCGATGCACACCGAGGTGTCGGTGAAGAACCCCATGCGGGGCGGGGCGTCGGGGTGACCTGCCTCGGTGGCCGGATCGCCGCCGCGCAGCATGATGTTGAGCGGGCCGTTGTCGCTCACGGCGCCATCCCCGTCTCCGCGGTGATCCCGGCGCGCTCGCGGTAGGAGCGCACAAGCGCCTGGCGCGCGGGGCCGCGCGGGCGCCGGCCGGGCTGGATGTCGACGGTCAGCACCTTGACCTCCTGGATGTGGGAGCTCGGATCCAGCGACATCGCCGACAGCTCGTTCATCGAGTCGCCCCGCGCGTAGCCGTTGGGACCCCAGTGATAGGGCATCCCGATCTGATGGACCGTGCGCCCTTCGACCTGCAACGGCGTCATACGATCGGTCACCATGACCCGAGCCTCCACCACGCCGCGGGCACTGATGATCGTGGCCCATTCGGCGTGCTGGAGCCCGCGCTCGCCGGCGAGCTCCGGCGACACCTCGACGAAGAACTCCGGCTGCAGTTCGGCGAGGTAAGGCGTCCACCGGGACATCCCCCCAGCGGTGAAATGCTCGGTGAGGCGGTAGGTGGTGGCCACGATGGAGAACACACCGGCTCCGGGCGCACCGGGATCAGGGTGGTAGCGGTTGTTCTCGTGGTCGTAGACCTGCCGAGACGGGTTGCGCTGCTGACGGTGCAACAGGTTGCGCATCGGAGAGTCCTGGGGCTCGTAGTGGGTGGGCAGCGGTCCCTCGGCCACCCCGGCGGGGGCATACAGCCACCCTCGCCCGTCGGCCTGCATGATGAACGGGTCGGTGCCCGAGATCGCCTCGGGACCGACGGCATCCTTCGCCGGACGGTAGTCCGGGGGTTTGTCGGCCTCGAAGTCGGGGGTGTCGTGGCCGGTCCACTTGCCCTGCTCCGCGTCCCACCACACCAGCGCCTTGCGCTCTGACCAGGGCCTGCCCTCGGGGTCGGCGGACGCGCGGTTGTAGAGAATCCGCCGGTTGGCCGGCCAGGCCCACGCCCACTCGCCGCCGGTCCAGTTCTGCTCGGAACCGGGCTTGCGCCGCGCCGTCTGATTGACCCCGTCGGCGTAGCTGCCGCAGTAGATCCAGCATCCGCACGAGGTCGAGCCGTCGTTTTTGAGCTGCGTGTAGGCCGAGAGGAACTCACCGTCAGCGTCCCAGCCGCTGATCTCGGCGAGCACCGCGTTCGCCTTGGGCTCGTCCAGCGCGCCGTGGGTCGGGTACTGCCAGGTGAGGTCGAGCACCGGACGGTCCATCTCGTCGGTGGAGCCCGCCAGACGCTGCCGGATGAGGTTGCCGAGGTGATAGATGAACCACAGGTCCGAGCGCTGCTCGGCGTGGGGCTCGACCGCCTGGTGATGCCACTGGACCATTCGCTGGGTGTTGGTGAACGTCCCGTCCTTCTCGGTGTGGGCCGCCGCCGGGAAGAAGAACACCTCGGTGGCGAGGTCCTCGGTGCGCATCTCCCCCGTCTCGATCTCCGGTCCGTCCTTCCACCAGGTCGCCGACTCGATCAGCGAGAAGTCGCGGACCACCAGCCAGTCGAGCTTGGACATGCCCAGCCGCTGCATCCGCGTGTTGGCCGATCCCACCGCTGGGTTCTGCCCGAACAGCATGTACCCCTTGACCGTGCCCGCGATCTGCTCCATCACCGTGTCGTAGGTGCTGTGGCTGCCGGTCAGGCGCGGGAGATAGTCAAAGCAGAAGTCGTTCTCCGCGCGCGCGTGCGTGCCCCACCACGCCTTGAGCAGACTGACGGTGTAGTCGCGCATGTTGCCCCAGAACCCTTTGTCGGCGGCGTTGCCCGCGATGAACTCATCAAGATCGGCGTGGGCGTGCGCGTGCGGCATGGGGATGTAGCCCGGCAGCGTGTCGAACAGCGTGGGAATGTCACTCGAGCCCTGGATCGACGCGTGCCCGCGCATCGCCATCACCCCGCCGCCGGGCCGGCCCATATTGCCGAGCAACAACTGCAGGATCGAGGCGGCTCGGATGTACTGGGAGCCGATCGTGTGCTGTGTCCAGCCGACGCCGTGCACGAACGCCGTGGTGCGCTCGCGCCCCGAGTTGGCCACGAACAGTTCGCACACCTTGCCGAACACGTCCGGGGGGATGCCGCACACCCTCTCGACCATCTCGGGGGTGTAGGCGGCGTAGTGTCGCTTGAGGATCTGCCATACGCATCGCGGGTGCTGGAGCGTGAGATCGAGTTCCGGGGTGCCCTGGGCGTCGCCGCGCCGCTGCCCTTCCCCGCCGGGACCCTGGCTGGGCAGGTTGCCCTCCTGATCGCGCTGCCCTGCCGCCGCAGCCACGAAGGCGTCCTGGTACTGCCAGCTCGTCGGGTCATAGCCACGCAGATCGGGGTCCCAGCCTGAGAACAGGCCGTCGGCGCCGGCATCCTCGAACTCCTCGCGGATGATCACCGGGGCATTGGTGTAGTGCAGGACGTACTCGCGGAAATCTGACTCGGTGCTGACGACATGGTTGATGATCGCGCCCAGGAACGCGATGTCGGTTCCGGCCCGCAACGGCACGAACATGTCGGCCAGCGCGCTCGTACGGCTGTAATGCGGGTCGACGTGGATCACGGTGGCGCCGCGCGACTTGGCCTCCACCACCCACTGGAACGCCACCGGATGGGCCTCGGCCATGTTCGAGCCCTCCAACACGATGAGATCGGAGTTCTGGAGATCCCCGGGCAGGGTGCTCGAGGCGCCGCGGCCGAACGACGTCCCCAGCCCGACCACCGTCGAGCTGTGACAGACGCGCGCCTGATTCTCGATCTGGATGATCCCCAGCGCGGTGAAAAGCTTCTTGATGAGGTAGTTCTCCTCGTTGTCGAGCGTCGCCCCGCCCAGTGCCGCGACGCTCATGCACCGCCGCACCGCCCGCTCGTCGCGTTCCCACTCCCACCCCTCTCGGCGGGTGGCGACGATCCGGTCGGCGACCATGTTCATCGCCGTCTCAAGGTCCAGCCGCTGCCAGTCGGCGGCGTGCGGCGGGCGGTAGAGCACGTGTTCCTCGCGCGAGGAGCCGGTGGTCAGCTGCAGCGATGCCGACCCCTTCGGGCAGAGCCGCCCGCGACTGTGGGGCGCATCGGGGTCACCCTCGATCTGGACCACGCGCTCGCCGGCGACGAACACGTTCTGGGCGCACCCGACGGCGCAGTAGGGGCACACCGACTTGACCACGCGATCGGCGGTGCGGG
>DASXDW010000111.1:0-18940 GCA_036490435.1 Solirubrobacteraceae bacterium | reverse complement strand
TCTTTCATTTCGCCGGATCAGGCGGGCCCTGCACCTGGATGGAGGTGGAGTTGGATCTCATCCCGCGCGTCAGCCCGGACGCCCTTGCGTACGATGGCGGCGGCCCGCCGAAGGACGGGAAAGCGCCGCGTCCATTGAGCCGTGAGTAGCATTCGCCGCATCCATCGGACCTCAGGGTGATCCTTGGCCACGCGCTTGCAGTTCACGATGTCGAGGCCGACCAATTCGCCTGTCTCTCGTTCGAAGAGCAGTTCTACATCGGGCAGCGTCGGGAGGAAATACGTCACCGCCGGCCGCCGGCCTGGCGCACGTATCCGAATCGCGTCGTCCTCCCGGTCGTACTCCACCGTCCAGTCCGGCTGGGTCACGCGCCAAGATTGCTCTGCAGCGCGGGCAGCCATGGAGGAATTTTCGGCCTCGCCGGCCTTGGCCAGATCGTCGAGCCTGTCGGCGCTCATGGTCTCCTCCAAAGGACATTGTCGCTCGGTTTGACCGCTGTCACAAGGTGCATCGTTGAGACAAAACCCTGAAGTTTACGGGGACGTACCTTGACCACGACCTTCAGCATCTCAATATCGCGGAATCCGAATGGAGCTTCCGCGTAGAGGCGTAGCGCGCTTCCTGACGAGTTGGCTGGAACCCGTCGTCGGTAACCAGCCGTGGCCGCTCGATCGCCCTACGTAGATCCTCTTCGATGTCGGTGATGTCGAGGATCGAGTGCCCCTTTATGACGTGTTTCCATCCCTTCTCGTCGATGGTGATCCATCGCCTCGACCAAGGACACTGGACGCGGACCGCCTTTAGGCTGGAACTCAAAACCCGACGATCTTAGTCTTCGGTTACCGGCTTCAGGTGGCGCTCGCCGCACTCGTTCTCGCGTACCGCCGGACGGGAATCCCCGCCCGCTCCGCCATCTCGGCGCACCCGGTCGCGCCGGGGCTGGCGTCGAGGATGAACGCGAGCAACAGGTCCGCCCCCATCCTGACCATGCGCGCGTTGCGCTCCGGCCCAGCCCGCTTGCCGCGGCTCCAGTCCGCCGCATGGATCTCGGGCAGGCCGCCGAGCTGCACCCAGATGCGCGTGGCGATCGCGTCGGCGCCGGTCGGGCAATCTCCGACGACCATGACCGCCTCGGGGTCGCGCGCGTAGACCTTGCGGAGCAGCGGTCGATCTCGTCGACGTCGTCCCAGTTGCGACTGCCCGTGACGATCACACGGCATCTCAAGCTCGGGACCTCCGGTTACTCATCGTCGCCAGGATCGACCTGTTCCGCTTCTGCCGCCGGCTGAACTTGCTGGTTGGCCATGTAGGTGTACGCGGCGATCGGAACCATCATCGTGACGATCATCACGAACACTGGCGGCACCGTCAGGCCGTAGAGCAGCGCGACCGGTGACCACCCGCGGAGCCAGAGGGGAAGCCACTCCAAACGCACGGTGGACAGCCACGGCCCTATGACCATCCCTGCCAGCGACACAAACATCGCGATACACCCCTGCAAGGCCGCGCGGTAGACCATGCTCATGATCCGGCCTCTGAAGGTGCGCCTCACGCCCTCCTCTATCTCACCAGCCCCTTTGTCGAGTTGTTGGCGGACGCCCGCTGGCAGACCGAATCGACGGTCAACGGCCGCAGCCCATTTACCGATGAATTCAGCACTCAGATTGAAGACCGAGAGATCGATGGAGGACGAGGTCATGATTCGGCCGTAGAACGGTAGGGCGAGTAGCCAGGCGGCTGACAACGCAAATATCGCGGGGAAATAGAAAGGGCCCCGATCTGGTGTCGTTGGAATCAGAGCCACCCCGATCACGACTACCCAGTAGATGATCCTGATAACCGTGGCCCGGAGCCCTTTCTCCCTCTGCGGAAGGATGCCGCCACGCTGCAACGCTGGCTTCGTGAGCCATCCGAACATGAAGTTCGAATAGCCCATCACCATCAGTCGCCGACCAAGTCCGCGAAGAGCGGAGAACGGGTTGCGCATGACTTTGCCCGGGTCGAAAGGCTACCGGCTGCTGACCGGCCGCATCCAGCCCCGCACCCCGTCCTCGAGCCGCATGACCACAGCCTCGGCGTGGCGCTTCAGGTAGGCGCTGTCGCGGCCGCCGCCGGCGCGGATCGCCTGCCCCGTCACGATGGCGGCATCGAGCACGAGGACAGGAGTCCCGAGGACGCCGAGCAGGACCGTGAGCGGCGCCCTCAGCGCCCACAGCCAGCGCCGGCGGGAGGCCAGGCCGCGAAGCCCTGATCCCGGCCTTGAGGCCGTCAGCGGGCGCCACAGCCTCACCCCGACCGGGACCGCGGCGAGGGCGTATACGATGTACGCGGCCTCGTTCAGCGGCAGGGGCGTGAAGCGGGCCACGATCAGGGCCAGGAGCAGCCAGGGGCCCGCGAACGACACCAAGCGCCATGTCCCCCACCCGGCGCGGCACTCAGGGCAGAGGATGGCGACGGTCGGGTCCAGGACGCTGGTGCCGCCGGCGACGTACATGGGCAGGCCGCACTCGTGGCAGCGGGGGGCGGGCGGCTGCGGAGCTTGACGTGGGCCCGAAGTTGCACGACGCGCCTTCGGGCCAGCATCCGCCGGCGCGTCGCGGATGACTGCCCAGGCCTCGGTGACCTTCCGCATCCTTGCCGGGTCACCACCTCGATCGGGATGGTGCTTCATGCACAGGGCGCGGTAGGCGGCAGCCGCGGCCTCCTTCTCGGCGCCGGGGGCGAGACCGAGCTCGGTGTACGCCTCGGCGGGGGTCATGGGTATCGCCTTTCCATAGCAGTCGTATAGGTGAACCTGCTGGTCAACAGGTGGCGCTTGTGGTAACAGCCGTGGTCATCTCAACCCTTCAGTTTGGCGATTATCCGTGTCCGTGGCAGAATTCATGAATATATGCAGGTCGTCGGAACGCAAAGCGGGAGGTGTTCGTAGTGCCCAAGCCCCTGGTCGTGCTGTACGAAGAGTGCAACGGCGGCCCGTGCCCGAAGGTGTTCGAGGATGCCGACGGGCAGATCGTCGTGCAGGGTTCCCTGGTCGAGGACCAGGACGTGCTGGAGCGGACCACGCCGGCGGGACATGAGCGTGTGGTCCGGATTCCGCGGGACGTGCTCCTGGAGGCTGCCCGCGCACTGGAGGCGATGTGACCTTCGACGACCTCTTCAACAACTTCACCCATTCGGCGTTCAGGCTCGAGACGCTGCCTCAGTACCTCGTCGACGAGGAGAGCGAGGACTTCGCAACCTGGAAGGCCGGACGCTCACTGCCGGAGCGATCACCGCGGACAAGTCCCTGGCTGCGCCGCATCCAGGACACGACCTGGTCCGGGAAGGCTTGGTGCAGGGTCCATGTCGTGGACAAGCCACTCTCCGAGTACGTCCGCTACGAGGTGGTGGGCTATCGCGAGTCCGCCGCTGCCGGCGAGGATGTCCGGATCGCTGATCGCGCCGCCTCCCAGCTGCTCGAGGGGCTGACCAGTGACTTCTGGCTGTTCGACGGCGATACGGATCATGCGGTGGCCGTGCTGATGCGGTACGACCTGGCTGGCCACTTCATCGGCTGGGATCCGACGGAGGACCCCGTGACGATCAGGAGTTGCCGGGAGCGCCGCGACATCGCTCTCGCCTACTCACTGCCGCTGGCCGAAGCCGAGGAGCTGCTCGCTGCGTGAGCGTCAACACGTTCGGCGACACACCGCCGCTCCGTCGGCGGCTCGCGCGACATCTGGCCCAGCTCCGTCGAGCGTCCAAGATCTCCGGAACCGCTCTGGCCGAGATGGTCGGCCAGAGCCAGTCCACCATCTCGCGCATCGAGCACGCAGCCCAGGCACCGACCGTCGCCACCGTCAAGAGGTGGTGCGAAGCGGTCGGGGCGGATCCCGCAACGACGGCCGAGCTCGTGGAGCTGGCCGAGACGGTCAGCACGGAGATCATCGAATGGCGACACGCCTCCCGCCACGGCTACACGCGACTGCAACGCGACATGCATGCCGTGGAGGCCGAGGCGACGGCCATCCTCGAATACAGCCCGCTGCTGCTCCCCGGGCTGCTCCAAACGGCCGATGCCGCCCGCCGGATCATCGAGTCCTTCGGGCTCGGCCCCACCGACGTGACGCAGGCGATCGCCGCCCGCCTGGAACGACAGGCGGTCCTGCTCGACTCACGGAAGTCCTTCGACTACGTTCTCGCCGAGCCGATCCTGCGCTGGCGGCTGGGCCCTCGGCCAGTCATGCGCGGCCAACTGGAGCGCATCCTCCAGGTCGCTGCTCTTCCTCACGTCGAAATGGGGATCATCCCCTCCACCGCTGAGATGTCGAGCTGGCCAGGACATGCATTCGCCATCTACGAGGGCCCCGTCCCCATGGTCCTGGTCGAGACGCTCACGACCGGTTTGAGCGTCTCCGAGCCAGATGCGGTGCAGATGTACCGCGACACCTTCCACCACCTCCGCGCGGCTGCCGTACGCGGATCGGAGATGCTCCGTCTCGTCGAGGAGGCGCAGGCCGCGCTGGCCTAATCCCTACCCGCCGTTACCCATAGATTTGGTAATTACTCGGGTAATGCGCTAGTCTGGGAGGCGTGAGCCTCCACTACCACCAAGCTCGCCGCGCTGAGGCACGCGCCCCCGAGGCGTTGCCCGTCATCGCCGAAGACGCGTACGACCAGCTCCTCGAGCACGTGCAGCGCTGCGCCAGATGCTTCGAATCGCGCAACGAGCTCTGGCGCGTGGCGCGCCTCTGCCGCTCCGGCCAGATCCTCTCTGAGGCGTACGCCGCCCTGGCGGTGGTCGCTTCCCGGAGGTCGGCATGAGCGACCCCGGCCAGTCCATCCAGGAGCGCGCCGCCGAGGCTTTCGCCTGGACGGCCGCGTTCCTGGCCTGGGCCGTCTGCTTCATCAGCGAGGTCAGGCTGGCCCTGGAGCACGGCTTCGGCGCGCTCAGCGTGCTATGGGCACTGGGGCTCGACGCGACCGCGCTCTCCTGCATGTTCCTGGCGTTGGACGGAGCGCGGCGCGGGAGGCGTACGGCGGAGACCTGGGCGATCGCTGGCGCCGCCACGGTCGCGATGGTCACGGCGAACATCCTGGTCGCCGGTGGGGACGTGGTCGGCGCCCTGATGCACGCGACCGCGCCGGTCCTGGCTGTCGCCACCTGGCATGCGCTCACCCATGGGCGCAAGGCGCGCGCGCCGCAGCCGGAGCCCGCTCCCGAGCCGGTCGTGGCCGGCGCGCCAGACGCGGAGCCGTCGCTCCCCGCGCCGGCGCGCCGTCCGAGGGCACGCGCCACCGGTCAAGGCGCGCGTGCCAAGGCCCTGCTAGAGGCGCGCCGCGAAGCGCTCCAGGCCGATCCGGTGGAGCGCGCTGCCGTCATCCGGGCGGTGGCCGGCGAGACCGGCGCGTCCGTCCAGTACGTCCGCAAGCAGGCCGCCGCGCTGGCGGCCAAGGAGATCGCATAGATGCGCTTCGTCATCGATTTCGTCATGCCGGTCGTGTTCGCCCTCGTCGCCACCGGGCCCGTCTGGCTCCGCGAGTGGCGCGGCGTGCGCCGGGAGGTGCGGTGATGGCCATGCTGCCCGGCGGCCAGAGCAAGGGCATGAGCCCGTTGACCAAGGTCGCGCTGGCCTGCGTCGGGCTCCTCGGCCTGTACACCCTGATCAACCCGATCATCAGCGCGGCCATCGCCCTCGTGAACAAGATCTCCGCTGGCCTCGAGCTGCTGGCGCTGCCCGTTGGCCTCGGCGCCGTCCTGGTCGGCCTGCTCGTCTTCATTTCTCCGTGGCATCGAAGGCATGGCATCGACATGGTCATCGGAGGGGTTGTCGCTTGCTTCGGTGGCGGACTCGCCAAGCTGGGGCTCACTTGGCTGCACTCCGGCACCGGCGGGGTCGGCCTGACGTTTGACGGCATCCAGGCGGGTGCGCAGATCATCGGCGCCATCTTCACCGGCATCCGAACCGGGATCGGTCACTGATGACACGGGTCGTGGTCTGCATCCTGGTCGGCTGGTTCCTCGTCGCCGGGGTCGGTGTACAGCTGCTCCAGGGAGTGCCTGGCGCCGTGGGCTCGATGGCGTCCTCGCTGACCTCGATGCTGCCCACGGCTGCCCTGGCTGCGGCTCCTCCGGCCGCGGCGACCGAGGACACCACCACCGGCCCCAGCGTCGCCCACGACCGGGAGCTGGCGTGCTGGGCATTCGAGGCAGGGTGGCCGGCCGGCGACATCCCGACCCTGGTCTCGATCGCTTACCCGGAGTCCGGCGGCAACCCCTCGGCCGTTCAGCAGGGGCAGCCCTGGGCGACGACCGGCTGGGGCTGGCTCCAGATCACTCCGGGAAACTCTGCGCTGCTCGATCCGGTGGCCAACGCCAAGGCGGCGCTCCAGAAGTTCGAGGACGCGGGCGACAGCTTCTCGCCGTGGACGACCTACGGAGACGGGCTCAACCTGCAGTACCTGCCGGGCGTCGAGTCGGCGCTCGCCGGCTTCGATTACGGCACCTGCTGAGGAGGTGATGAGCGTGTTTGCATCAGCGGAGCGCAGGGCGGAGCAGGCGCGCGTGCGCACCTTCGTAGACCAGCTTGAGAAGGAACAGGAGCGCCGCGCCAAGGCCGTTGAGAAGGAGCAGGCCCGGCGGGCGCGCCGAACCAAGGGCACAGAGGACGCGCCGACGGAGCCTGACTTGATCACGCGCCTCGCGCTCCGCGTGCCGACCGCGGTCTGGGGCGCACTTGTCGGCGCGCTGGTCCTGGTCGTCGGGGTGGAGGGGCTGCACCAGCACGCCGCGCGCCTGTGGCCTCTGCCGCTGGTCCTCGGTGGCGCGGCGGCCGCGCTCCTCTGGACGGGCGTCCGCGCTACTGGCGTACTCCCCCTTCCCTTCGGTGGCGCGCTGCCTCGGCGCGCCATCCTTCCCGGCGCGGTCGCGCTCCTCTCCATCTGGACGGCGAGCGCCTGGCTCGTCGGCATCGACAGGGCGCTGCTCTTCCTCCTGGCCGTCGGGACCGGCGCGGGGGTCGTGGTCGCGTTCAGGCGCACGCGCCGCCCCCAGCCGAAGGCGCGCGCCGAGCGCGACCCGGCCGACATCGTCGCTAACTGGGGCGCGCTGACCGAGGTGCGCTCCCCGATCTCCGGCGCGCTGGGCGGGAGCGCGGCGCGCGTCCACGCCAGGGACGATGTCGGCTGGACGATTCGCGTGGAGCTGGCCGCGGCGCACACCGCCGACGAGCTGGTCGCGCTGGCCAGGAACATCGAAAGCGCCTTCCGCATCCGGCGCGGCGCGCTCCGCGTCGTGCACCACGAAGATGCCCACGTCGCGCTCCTCCGAGCGGTGACGCGGGATGTGCTGGCGCGCTCCACCAGATGGACCGAGCCGCAGTCCACGACCGTGCTCGACCCCGTCCGGCTGGGCACGTTCGAGGATGGCGCGCCCGCGCTCCTGCGCCTGGTCCCGGAGGCAGGGCGGGGGATCTCGCTCCTCATCGCCGGGAAGCCGGGCAGCGGCAAGAGCGGTCTGCTGAACGTCCTCGTCGCGGCTTGGGGCGCCTGCACCGACCTGGTGCTGGCCGGCGTCGATTGCCAGGGAACCGAGCTCCGGGGCTGGGCGGACGTGTTCGAGCCGAGCCTACTCGCCCTCGATGCGGGCCAGGAGGCGAAGCAGGTGCTGGCGCGGCTCCTTGCCGTGATGGCGGCCCGCCAGGGGGTGCTGCGCGAGCGCGGGCTCCGGTACTGGACCCCGACCCCGGAGGAGCCGGAGGTGGTCCTGGTCATCGACGAACTCGCCGACCTCGACGAGGACGACCTGGCCGACCTTGACCAGATCGTCCGCAAGGGGCGCAAATGTGGCCTGCATGCGGTCGTCGCCACACAGCGCCCGACAAACAAGGCGCTCTCCAGTTGGGGCGGCGAGCTCAAGGCCAAGCTGGGCGGCTCGATCTGCTTGCAGGTGGCCACTCCGGCCGAGGTCAACCTCGTCCTGGGAGGCGGTGCCGCCGGCGGCGGGTGGCGGGCGGACCAGATCCTGCATCGGCCGGGCGAGTTCCTGATCGCCACCGACGACCCCGAGCACCAGACGGTCAGACGCGCCCGTGCCCTCCTCGTCACCGACTCCGACGTGACCGCCTGGGCCGCTCGCTGCGCTCCCAACCGACCGTCGCTGGACGAGGCATCCGCCGCTGCCGTGGAGGGCGCCGACGGTGTCTGACGCCCTTCCTATTACCTCCCGCGCGCGGGCGGATCACCCCGGTAGACGGTCCCTGCCCTCGGTCCTCGCCGACGCCGTCCGCGAGGCACGTCTCGCCGCCGGCCTCAGTCAGGTCCAGCTCGGGGAGCGCACCGGGATCTCGCAGCCGATGCTGTCGCTGATCGAGGGCGGCAGGCGCTCGCCGAGCCGCCGCTCCATCGCCCGGCTCGAGCGGGTCCTCGTCCTCGACGCCGACATCCGGCGGGCCCTGATCGACCACGCCGACGCCGCCCATCGTCGCCGGCGGGCGGCCTCCCGGATGGGCAGGTGGGCAAAGCGTCTGGGGCGCCGGACGGTGGGCGCACCTGGTCGCGCCTACCAGCTCGCGGAGCTCAAGCGGTACGCCCGCCTGGCACGTCTGGCCCGGGAGCGCCGGCAGGAGGGCGGCCGTCCCGTCCGCCGCGCGCGGAGAAGGGTGGCATGAGCTGGTGGCAGGAGCGCTGTGTGATCTGCCGCCGCTCGAGGCGATCGCACACCCGCTGGGAGCGCCATGCGGCACCGGCCGGGGACACGCGCGTCGGGGAGAGCGAGCGGAGGCACCGCTTTGTCGCGCCGCGGTCCCCGGGCAGGGAGGGGCAGCGGTGACCGACCCCTACACCGTCCTCGGCCTGGCCCGGACCGCCGAGCCGGAGGCCGTCACGGCCGCGTACCGGGCCTTGAGCCGGAAGTGGCACCCGGATGTGAACCCAGCCGGGGAGGAGCGGATGAAGGCGCTGACGGCCGCCTACAGCGTGCTGGGAAACACCGACACGAGGTCGGCGTTCGACCGGGCCCACCCGGTGCCGACAACACCTCGTCGAGCTCCCGGGGCGGCCCCGCAAGCACCAGGTTGCGTCCACCACTTCGGCGTCCCCGCCACGGGCTCCTGCTCCTGCTGTGGAGCGCCCATGTGTGCCGTGTGCATCGGCCTCCGCCGACGCCTTGGCGGAGAGGGGCGCTGTCCGACCTGTCGAGCCCGGCAGCTGTTCGTCCGGCTGGCGGTCAGCGTCGCTGCCTTGGCGGCCCCGCTGGCGCTGTGGCTGATCGCCGGCCACCTGCCGCTGCTCCTGGCCGGGATGCTCTCGTACCCGGTCCCGGCCGTGGCCTCGGCCGTCCGGCTCGGCGCTCTGCGGCCCCGCAGCGGCGTGCCCGTGTGCGCACCGAGCAGGGAGTCCCTGAGCCCGTCTGGCGGGCTGTGCCTGGTCCTGACGGTCCTCCGGGCCGTGGGCTGGCTCCTGCTCGGGCTGGTCGTCACGCCGGTCGAGGTGGCAGTGACGGCGCTGCTGCTGGCCGTGGAGATGCGGGGTGCCGGCGTCGGATTGTTGATGCCCAACCGGTTCGTCGGGAGGTGGCGAGCGAGCTGATCAGCACGAACCGAGCCGGGTGACCGTGGTCCCAATCCCGGCTTGGAGCGGTGGGTAGTCCGTTGGCGCGGACCACCCACCTAGACCGGCGGCATCTGTTTGGACATGACAACCGCCGACCATCCCTCGAGGGACCGCCACACAGCGTATCTCGGCCTCGGCCGGGGCGCGGGAGGAAACAGCTACATGAACCGCCACACGCTCAGCGCCGGTAGGGAGTGGTGCTTCCGGCTTCAGCAGTTGACCGCCGAGCAGCGAGCGCTCGGCAACCACGCCAGGGCCCGAGAACTCGAACGCCTCCGCGAAGCAACCGAGACCGAGATCCGCCACGAGCTCGCCCAGGCGGGGCGGGCGGCATGACCGTCGCCTACATCCCCGAACAGCGCATCGAGACGTGGGCCAACGCCCGGCTGCTCGCCGAGTCCATGCGGCTGCTGCGCTGGATGGACGACATCCTCGACCTGGACCAGGACGACGTCGAGACCTACCTGCCCCACCACTTTGCGGGCGCGCCGAGGTGCGACCACTGCGGCGAACGCGGTAGGCGTGGCCGCCTACGGCACCGTCCCGGCTGCCTCGGCGTGCGAGGGCACCGGCTGCTCGCGGAGTGGCGGCAAGACGTTTGCACCCAGGGCCTGCTGCCCCGCGCGCTGGCGCTGCTCGGGCACCTTCGGGACCGCGACACGTCGCGGGGCTGCTGCTGGTGCGCCGGGCTCCACGGGCATGCGGACTGGTGTCCGCTGGTCGACCTGCTGGCCAGCGCGAGGGCGCTCGGAGCTCCGTCATGAACGGGGTCCGATCCCTCGCCGAGTTCGAGTCCGACCCGACGATCCCGGCCGATGTCGTCGACGAGGTCCGCCAGCACGCCGAGCAGCTGCTCGAGGAGGTCCTGCGAGAGCAGCGGGCGAGGCGATGGTTGGACGCCCGAAGACGGGAGCGGGGCTTGTGACTGCCGACCAACTTCAACTACCGATGACTGGCGGCGGCGCCACCAGTCATCGCGCCCCGTATTCGTCCGCAGAGTGGCGGCGGATCTGCACCGAGCTCAGGGCGGAGCGCGAGCGCCGCGGTGATGGCCCCTTCACCGCCGGCGATCAGCAGGTGGTCGTCAACCGAGTGCTGCGCGAGCTCCGGCAAGGAGGTGTCTGATGCCCACACTGCTATTTCGCCGCATCCACCTTCCGGTGGTACGCGGCGAGCGTCCGGTGGGAATCCTTGCAGTACTTCGCCTTGCTGCTCCTGGGGGTGAACTCCACGCCGCAGTAGGCGCAGACGCGTGCAGGCGCCTTGGTGGCCGCGATCAGAAGCTGCGCGAACAGCCAGACCAGCGAGGCCCAGAGGTTCACGGGAACGTACCTGATGGCAGTGTGGTCGGCCACCATCAGGGTCAGCTGCCCCCGCATCTCCTGCTCGACCACATGCTCGAGCGCGACCCGGGCCCGCTCGACCAGATCGCGCGGCGGCCTGACGAAGTCCGAGCGGATGAAGACCAACTCCTGGCCGAAGGCGAAATGCCAGCCGTCCAGCTTGGGAGCCGCGGACCCTCCGCGCTCCTCCTCTCGGGGTCGGGGGAAATGCTCGGCCAGCAGCCGACGGTCCTTCTCACCGGCCCCGCCCTCCATCTGCACGACCTGGCGGCGGACCTCCTCGAGCCCGGCCAACCTCATCGCCGAGCGGCGCCAGAGTTCGATCGGCTCGCCGGGCAAGGTGCGCTGGGCGATCGCCTGCCTGACCCCGTTGGGCAGATCTGCCCACTTGCCGCTGGGGAACGTCGCCACCGGCATGCCGAGTGCGCCCCACCGATTGGCGAAGGCGAGGATGGCGTCCCAGTCGGCCTCGGTCCGGTCGATCGCCCGCCCGAGATCCACAAACTCGTCGAAGATGCGGCGCGAGCGGAGGACGCCATATGCCCGTGCCTGCGCCCCGGGCCCGTCGGCCGGAGCCAGAAAAGGGGCGTAGGCGCCGGTCTGACGGCTCGATCGACCGGCCAGCCAGACGAAGCCGCCAACAGGCCGCGCCCATCGAGACGCTGCCACACCCGCCTCCAGTTCCTCCCAGAAATTAGACGATTTTTTGAACGGTGCGGTACGTGCCACGACTGCATTATAGGGATAGCTTAGGCTCGTGGTCACTACTGAAACGGTCGAAGGATCGATGCTCCGAGCCGAGCGTGAGGCCGCCCATGTCCGCGTCGAGGACGTGGCCAGGATGATGGACGTCAGCCACGTCCGTGTGATCGGCATCGAGCGCACACCTGCGGTCCGGCCGCCCACCGCCGAGCGCTATCGCCGCGCCGTCGCGGCTGTGCGAGTGGCGACGGCAGCCGCCCGCCAAGCCCTGCTCGAGCACCTCAACAACGAGGCCCTGAGCCGGCGATGAGCCTCACCGACCAGGAACTCGAGCGAATCCGCGCCGAGCGGGAGGCACAGGGGTTCCCCCCTCAAATCACCGATCCCGAAGCGCTGGCCCGGGTCGCAACAACGCTTCGGCACCGCGCTGGAGTTGCCCAGCCAGACAGAGCGGCATAGCGCCCGATTGAAAGGAAAAGGGCCGCACCTGGCCATCACCCCAGGAGCGACCCGGACCCACACAGGAGCTCACCCCGTGTACGTCCCGGTTAAACATAACGCACATCCAACCGCGCGACTAGCAGAGACCATCGGTAGGCCGCATGATCGGACTCCGCCGCCGAGCCTGACCATCCACGTTCTCGAGGACGGTCACGTCCTCGACATGGATGAGCTCCGGGACATCGTCGAGCGTCGTCGGCTCGGGGTCGCGTCGTGAGCGAGCAGATCCTCGTCCACTTCATCGGTGGTCCGCTCCCTTTCCAACCCGCGGATCTGGACGCCCTCGCGGTCCTCGATCGGATCGCCTTCGAGGTGCATCCGGAGTGGGAGTGCTACGCCCGCCCGATCGCCGACATCGAGATCGACAAGCTTCGCGATGCCGGAGACCCCGACCCCGAGCGGTTCCATTGGATGTTGATCTCGCAGATCGCCCCCGGCGTCCGCACCCATGAGCCGGCCGAGGACCTGGTGCCCGTCGGGAGGGATGGGTAAGTGGAGCAGCTCGACCTCAACTCCTTCACGGCTTCGCCGGCGTTCGCCTCCGCGCTCGAGAAGGCACGCGGCATGGATCTGGAGGTGTTGATCTCCGCCTCGTGGCTCTGGGGTCCGACTCCCGTCGTGGCCATCACCATCCGGAAGCGGTCGGACTGCACGGTGCTGGCGGAGAAGACCTCCGACCTCACCATCCATCCGGGCGCGGCCGGTGATGTCGCCGCCGCCATGGTCGAGCGGATGCTCGGCCTCCCACGCGTCGTGCGGCTGGCCGGAGGTGAACGGTGATGGACCTCATCGAGAGCCTCTACGATCACGTCCCCGCACTGCTCTACGACCGCCCGAATTGGGTCCTGTGGCGATGGGAAGAGATCCCCGGCCGAGGGCGCACGAAAGTGCCCTACCGGCCGAGCGGTGAGCGCGCCAAGGCCAACGACTCGACCACCTGGCGGCCCTTCCACCTCATCGTCCGCGCTTACAAGCGCGGCCTCTGGGACGGCGTCGGTTTCGTGGTCAGCGATGAGGACGATCTCTGCGGAGTGGATCTCGACCACTGTCGCGATCCTCAGACCGGGGAGATCGCCGAATGGACACAAACCATCATCGACGCCCTCGACTCCTACACCGAGGTCAGCCCCAGCCAGACCGGTATCCGGATCTGGATCATCGCCTGCAAGCCGGGCCTGCGGTGTGTGAGAACCGGCGCCAACCGAATCGAGATCTACGAACGGGACAGGATGTTCACGGTCACCGGTGAGCACGTCCCCGGCACCCCAAGGGGAATCGAGCACCGGCAGGCGAACCTTGCCACGCTCTACCACGAACTCTTCCCGCCGCAGCCGAAGCGCGAGCAGACGCAGAGGGCAACCGACCCCGTCGAGCTCGACGACCAGGAGCTGGTCAGGCGCATGCTCGCCTCCCGCGACGCGAAACTCGTGCGTCTCTGGAACGGGAGCCTCACCGATTACAACGGCAATCACAGCAGCGCTGACCTCGCCCTATGCATCCGGCTCTGTTTCTGGACCCACGGCGACCCTGGCCGCATCGACGAACTCTTCCGCTGCTCCGGCCTCATGCGCGACAAGTGGGACGCGGTCCACTACGGCAATCGCGAAACCTACGGCACCCACACGACCTCTGTTGCGATCGGCATGTGGGACGGCGTCGGTTATGAGCCACATGACGATGAGGACGATGGGGAGCAAGAGCAGGCACAGTCCCGCGCGCTGAATCCGCCCCGAGAACGCGGGTCCGTCGACCTGAATCGGGAGAGGCTCGAGCCGGCGGTCTCGGTGCCCAGCTGGCGGGAGGGCCTGGCGTGAGGGCCATCAACTTCAACCCTCGACTGAAGGCACCCCAGGAGATCGGACCCAGCCTCGAAATCAGCGTCTACCAGGCCGGGTACGACACCCAGGAGCGTCTGAGCGCAAAGGTGTGGGTTACCAACGGGCAGCCCGACCCTCTCTTTCAGGACAAGGTGCTGATCGACGAATCAAGGGGGCGGAAGGCCTTCGCGAAGGCTGCGATCGACGCCTGCCCACAGATCGATCCGGTGATGCTCGACAAGGCGCTCATCCAGCTCGCGACCGGACTGCCAGCAGCCGTTGGCAGGGGTGCCAGGGAGCGGCGCGAAGTCGCAGCTCAGCAGAAGTCCGCAGACATCCCTGAGATCGTGTTCGAGGGCGACCTCGCCGCGACCACCGCCGAGGCTCTCCGGGTCCTGGCCGGCGCGAACGATCCCCCCCATATCTTCACTCGAGGTATTGAACTCAGCCGGGTCATCCGCAACGACGAGGACCGGCCGCTCATCCAAACCCTGGAACCGCACGCCCTCCGCGGCCGGCTGGCCAGGGTTGCCTCCTGGTACCTGAAGGCCAAGAACGGACCATACCCGGCACCCCCACCGATGGATGTGGTGCAGGACATCCGCTCCCTCGACGACCGTGGCGACGGTTTCCCGCCCCTGGTCGGAATCCTTGAGGCACCCAGCCTGAGACCCGACGGCACGATCATCCTGCAGCCCGGATACGACCGGCCAACTCACCTCTTCTACGATCCCGATGCCGGCCTCACCGTGCCCGACATCCCGCTGCAGCCCACCGAGGAGCAGCTCCACGCCGCCGTGGCCACCATCGCCGACATACTCGACGACTTCCCCTTCGACAGCCAGGCCTCGCGGGCGAACGCCCACGCCCTGCTCCTGACGCCGGTCATCCGACCCCTGCTCGGCGACTCTCCGGCCCCGATGGCGCTCCTCGACGCACCGAAGCAGGGAACGGGCAAGTCGCTGCTGGTCCGCGCCATCTCCATCCTCGCCACCGGCCAGGACGCCGCGGCGTTCACGGCTCCTCAGGACGAGGCGGAATGGAGGAAGGCGATCACCTCCATGGTCATCGAGGGCAGACCGTTCGTCATGATCGACAACGTCGATTTGCGGGATTTCAGGTCCGGCGATTCAATCGCTCTTCAATCCGCCGCCCTCTCCGCCCTCCTCACGACCGGGCGACATAAGGACCGCGTGCTCGGCGCCTCGAAGATGGTCGAGCTCCCCAGCCGGGCCACCTGGGTCGCGACCGGCAACAACATCCAGGTCGGAGGCGACTTGATCCGCCGGGTCTACCGAGTGCGACTCGACGCCCAGGTCTCCCGTCCGTGGCTGCGCCCCTCGTCCGGTTTCCGCCACCCTGAGCTGCTCGAGCATGTCCAGCGGCACCGCGGCGAGCTCCTCGGCGCCCTCCTCACAGTCTGCCGAGCTTGGGTCGCCAAGGGCCGGCCCGACCCGACCACACCGATCCTCGGCAGTTACGAAGCCTGGTCGAGGACGGTGGGAGGCATCCTCGAGGTCGCCAGCATCGAGGGCTTCCTCGACGATCTGGGCGATGTCTACGAGCAGGCCGACGCGGAAACGCCGGAGTGGGAGGGCTTCCTGGCCCGATGGCATGAATTGCTCGGAGACGGCTGGATGACGGTGGCGGCACTCGACGCCCAAATCCAGGGAGACATCGACCCGGAAGGCAGAACCATATCCGGGAAGGTCGAGCTCCGCGACGCGCTCCCCTCGGAGATATCGGACGCGGTCGGAACGAAAGGATTCCGCAAGAAGCTCGGCCAGGCCATGCGCAAGCGTGTCGGCACCCGGCACGGTGACGACCAGCTCTTCATAACGAAGCGGACCAACGGTCATGCCAAGGTTCAGGAATGGCGGGTGGCCTCCGGCGCCCCCTCATCGGAGCTGAAACTATGAGCGATCCGAGACTGCGGGGTTTGCGGGGTTACGCGGGGTTCTCTAAACCTCATCCTCGCGTGCGCCCGCCCGCCTGCGCGCGAGAGGGGCTACACGCAAACCACGCCAAACCACGCAAACCCCGCAGGACCCTTTCCGAGGTCAGACGAGAGGGAGTTTTGGCGTCAAACGTCTCGCCAGGTCCGTACTTCAAGAATGCCGCGCGAGATGAGGCCACCGATGTCTGATCAGGAGCGTCCGAGCTGGCAGCGCCCGCCGTTCGAGAATGGCCACACGCTGAGCGTGAAGTACGGGGCGCATTCCGAGCGCGTGATCGCCCAGTTGCTCCCCGACGCCGTGTCCGAGCTCCGCGAGGCGCTGGTGGCGACCGGTGCGGCGCCGTATTTGATCCGGGCCGACGACCTTCAACTCCACGTGACTGCCCGCGCGCTAGTCCGCTTCCAGCAGGTCGACAAGTACCTGGAGGAGAACGGCGCGCTCGACGACAACGGCAGACCCCGGCCGGCGACGCGCTGGTGGTCGGCGACGTTCCACGCGCTGAGCCGCGGCATCCGCGAGTTGGGCCTGTCGCCGCTCGCCCGCGGCGAGCTGATGACCTCGCTGACCGGCGTGAAGGAGAGCCAGGCGCGGAACGCGCTGCGCGAGGTGCAGGCGAAGTACGGGCCGCCGCCGAAGCCGGTCGAGGGCTCGGACGGTGGTGCATAAATGTGCATTAATGCTCGCTGCCAGAATCCGAGAAATCGTCGCTCATCCGAACTCACTCAAACCGGCGTAAATCGCTGCATAAGTTAGAGAATCGCAGTATGATTTATGTATGGTTGAGAACGCGGAGGGCACGGTGAACCTGTTCGGCTATGCCCGTGTCAGCGGTCCGAAGCAATCGGTCGAGGCCCAGGTCGAGAAGCTGGAGGCCGCCGGGTGCTTCCGGACCTGGACCGAGACCGTCAGCACCCGCAAGCGCATGCCGGAGCGGGAGAAGATGCTCGAGCAGGCGCGTCCTGGCGACGTGATCGTGGTCACGAAGCTGGACCGGCTCGGGCGCACCTTCAACGACGTGCTGGTGACGATGGAGGCGATGGAGCGCCGCGGCATAGAGCTCCGCGTGCTCGGCGGGTCGATGCCGATCGACACCACCACCGCGCTCGGCAAGGCCATGTTCCGGATGCGGCTGGTGTTCCAGGAGCTGGAGCGGGACATGATCACCGAGCGGACCCAGGAAGGCCGTCAGCGCGCGATCGCTGCTGGCAAGCAGATGGGTCGGCCGGCGAAGCTGACCGCCGACCAGGCCGACGTCGCTCGCCGGCTGATCGCGACGGGAATGCCGCTGAGTGATGTCGCCCACCGTGTCGGCGTGCACACCACGACGCTCAGCCGCCACGGCGTGACGGCGAGGTCGGCATGACGGTTGCTGGCAACCGCCCGTGTCCCCGGGTTAGGAGTTGACGAGCCTGCGGAGTTGGTCCCGCTGATCGGCGGAGAGGCGTGCCTCACCCCGCCGCATTCGCAACGCAGCGTTCACGGTCGGCGCGACGTCGGCTGGGCCGGCCTCCAAGTGGGCATGCAGGGCCGTATTGGCCCAAGGCACCACTTCTGACCAAAGCCACAGCTTGGTGCGATCGCGAAGCTGCAACGCCGGCGGTGGAAATCCACCTGGCCCTCGGGCGCCGGCGACCAATAGGCGGACGCTCTCGCGACTGCGCCCGAGCCGGTCGGCAATCTCCGCCATCGTGACCAAGTCGTCAGCATCGAGCGTGGCTACTTGCAGGTGACCGCGCGGACCCCTAACGGACTCGATCTGACCGATGGCTCCCATCACAGCGTCGAAGAAGCTGGGTGCTTCGCGGTGGAAGGTTGCATAGACAGGGCTGTGCTCGCCAACGAAGTCAGCGTCCCCGAGTCCCGCCTCGAACAGCGCGTCCAACGTCTCGTAGTCAAGATCACCCTCGATGGCGAGGGTGAAGTCGTACTCGCCCATCGCTCTCACTACCTCATTCCGCCTGACACTTATCCACGTGATCCCGGATCCGCTTGGCATGGTTGCCGGGGTTGGCCGGAGTGCTCCAAACCCAAAACGGCCGACATTCCGGGCACTTGACCGCACCCCATGAGTGTCCGTGTCCGCGCCGGATCTCCACGCTGCATTCCTGGGACTCCGCGTATTGCAACGCAGCCTCGACCTCAGGCTTTGGGTGGCGAGGCCGCGTCGGCATGTGCCCATTATCGCATCTCCGTTGACAAGGTGCAACGGCTGGTGGTGGGCATTCAGGGCTGGTCCCTAATTGCGACCAAGTCGCGGTATCCTGCGGCCGTGACCAGCGAGTCGAGGATCACCGCGTTCGCTCGTGATGAGCTACGCCTCGACCTCACGGAAGCCCAGGCCGCGCTGCTGGCCGACTTCGAGCTGGGCGGGTACTCCGAGGCGGTGATCCAGGCCGGGCGTCGCGGCGGCAAGAGCTTGCTCGCAGATGTGATCTGCCTCTATGACGCGGTTGCTCGCGACGAGGTGCTCAGGTCCCGGATGCGCCCGAGCGAGGAGAAGGTGAGCGCGATCATCTCGCCGAGGCTGGATCAGAGTCTCAGCCACATCAGAAACTGCCGGACGCTGATCGATGGCAGCGTGTCGCTGGCGGCGATGCTGACCTCGGAGACGTCGGAGACCTTGACGTTCATGAACGGCTCGACGATCAGGGCATTTCCAGCCAGCGCCAGGGGCATTCGCGGCGGTGCTTGGAGCTGCACGGTCTTGGACGAGATGGGCCACTTCGTGACCTCCGAGGATGGAAATGCAGCCGGGGACAGGATCCTCGAAGCGGTGCGGCCATCTGCTGCGCAGTTCGCCGGCGATGGCTGGCTCTGGGCTATCAGCACGCCCTTGTGGAAGCAGGGCGGCTACTGGAAGCTGGTCGAGCGGGCGAGCAGCGGGCGGTTCGGCCACATGTTTTACAGGCATCTGAGCACCGCGCAGATGAACCCGCGGATCAGCGCCGCGTGGCTTGAGCAGCAGCGGCAAGCCGACCCGGAGATGTACGGCCGCGAGTACGAGGCCCGCTTCCTGGACGGGGCGTCG
>DASXDW010000108.1:0-3248 GCA_036490435.1 Solirubrobacteraceae bacterium | reverse complement strand
GGCGCGACAGCCCGCTCACGTCAACCGTTCCCGCCATTCGCTTGAGCGCCACGAACCGCCCCAGGCGAGTGTCCTCCGCGAGGTCCACGGTGGCCATGCCTCCCACCCCGATCTTGGAGATCAGGCGATAGCGATCAAGGTCGGCACCGACGGACACGTTCAATGCATACCCGGCGATTCCGATCATCAACGCAGGCTGAAGTTCACCACCCGCGGCGATGGAGTTTGCCGCTCCAGCTGCACACGGGCCGACGGAGCGTGCCCTACGCCGCCGAGCAGTTAGGGGTCCGCGCGGCGGTCGAGCAGCTGGGGACATAGCGCGAGGCGCAAACACGGACCCGCCGGTCAGCGTGCCGGGATCACACGGCAGACACGCCCGGTGGCTCGATCGGGGTGAGACTGCGGGCGACCGCCGCAAGCTGCCTCGTCGCACCTGCGGCGCGGTCGCGGAGGTAGACCAGCTCCACGTCAACCGGATCGACGTCTATCAGCGGGATCGCGCGCACGCCAGGAATCGGCATAGGTGAATTGAAGAAGGCCGGGGCGACCACGATGACCTCACCGCTCAGGACAGCGGCGAGGCTCTCGTTGACCGTCCCGGATGTGTGGCGACCTGTCTTCGGGCGCCGCCCCCGCCGAGCGGTTAGCAACCAGATATCGGCCCACCACTCAGGGAGACCTTCGGCCATCCGTAGGTATGTCTCGTCCGCGATGTCGGCGAAGCGCAGTTCGGTGCGCGACGCCAACCGATGGCTCTCGGCGACGAACACGCAGGGAGCGGTGTAGCTGAGCGGAATGCACTCGAACTCCGGGAATGGCGGCCCGGGGCACATCACCATCGCGTCAACCGTGCCGTCCACCAGCCAATCCACCTGGTGGGCAAAGCTGACCTCCCGGACCACCACGGCGATCTCGCTATGAGCGGCGCCAAACGCATTGATCAAGGGTTCCGCCGGCCCGAGCCCCCCGTTGATGAAGCCGAGTACGAGCTGATCGACCGCCGTTCGGGCGGTCTGCTGCGCGGCCGTGATCGCCGCCTCGCTCGAGGCCACGGCGGCACGGGCGTGCGCGACGAAGACCTCGCCGGCCGGAGTCACGGTGACGCCGCGCGGATGGCGATCAAACAAGGGAGTACCGAGCTCCTGTTCGACATGACGGATGCTCTGCGACAACGCAGGCTGCGCGACGTGCAGGCGCGCCGCCGCCTGCGTGAGCTGCCCCGTCTCGGCCACCGCGATCACATGACGCAGATGGCGAAGCTCGATCGCCATTTGCGCAGCTTATATCGAGTAGTGAAATTTGTCTTTGACGCTGGGTGGTCGCAGCTGGGACGGTCTCCGCCACACACACGATGTGCTCGGCGCTACCGCGTCAACAGCGAAACACGAGAGGGCACCTTGTCTAGCCACTTCCAGGGACGCGCAGGCGCAGGACGCCCGTGATGTGGCGCGCTCCACCGCCGATATCCCCCGGTGTCGTGGAGTCAGATCTGAGCTGGGTTGTGCGGGTGATCAGCGATCGGTCGCGTGAGCGCGCGCACCAAAGACAACGCCACGGATTGGTGGCCGAACTCCGGAGCGTGAGCCGCCGCGCCGCCGCGCCGCCCCGTGCCCGCCGCTTCGACGTGCTGCTCTGCGACCGAGCACTGGCAGTCCGCGCCGAGCTGCTGGAGGTTGCGGCCGCGTTGGAGCGCACGTCGCAGCCGAGCCGGCGCACGCTCGAGGCCCTGCGCCAGCTGCTCCGAGACGGCTGCGCGAGCCCGCTCTACAACCGTGCCGTGCCTGAAGAGCGCCTGAGGATGGCGCTTGATCGCATTCGCATTGAGTTGCGGTCATGCGAGCCGAGCGAGCCGGCGGATGACGGCACCCCGGCGATCTCACGCCAGGACAGCTCGGGGTCCAGCCGGCACACGATGCAAAGGATGAGCTCCGGCGAGGCGGACCCACGGGGGCATCGGGGCGCTGAGGGAGCTGTGGGTCGGGCATGAGTCGCCCCGGTCCGCAGCTCCCCTAAGCGCGTTGGCTCAGACGCCTTCGGGCCGCCGCCTGCCGAGGGCGAAGAGCCCGACAACCCGGCGAGGTCCGGTGGTCGGCCCCCGCCACGTGCAATCGCGACGCTTCTGCCGACCGCTGCTGCGACAGCAACATCGCGGACTCGCGCGGCGTCATCGTCGGCGGCCGGCCCGAGTACCGGCCCGGCGTGATACTCAGTGAACGACGAGCATGTCGCAGTGCGCGTGGTGTGAGACGGTCTCGCTGATGCTCTGGCCGAGCATCCGACCAAGCATGCTGTGATCCCGCGTCCCGACGATGATCAGGTCCGCTTTGCGCTGGTCCGCGAACGCCACGATCGCCTCGGCGGGGTCGCCCACGATCTCCTGGTAGACGGCGGTGACGGCTTGGCCCTCGAGGTACTCCCGGGCCCGGCTCAGCTCCGCGGCATGCTTCGCCGGCGAGTCGATCGAGTCGACCCCGCCCGCCCCGCGGACGCCTCCGGGACCGAGCGGCGCGACGCTGACGACAGCCAGCTCGGCGCTCAGCGCCTTGGCGAGCTGCGCGGCGCGCTCCAGGGCGCGCTGGGACGGCTCGCTGTCGTCATAGCCGAGAACGATGTTCTTCATGGCGATCCCACTCTCTTATTGCAGCTGCAGGTAACGGTCGGGCTCCCACTGGTTGGTCTGTTGCGAGTTCTATCCGCCGCACCCGGCCCCGGGCAATGGCCGCGGGCACCCGTTGACGGAGGAGAGGATGTGCGCTTCGCACATATGATCGGCCCACTCCGGCCGGCGGGGACCTTCTGCCGATGGGCGCATTGGTAGAGAATGACGCTGTGGATCTCGGACTGGGCGACAGGGTCTATCTCGTGACTGGCGGCAGCCGCGGCCTTGGCCTCGCGGCAGCCGAGGCACTCGTCGCCGACGGGGCGCGCGTCGTCCTGAGCTCACCTCACGAGGCGACGGCGTCCGCGGCCGCCGCCAGGCTGTCGCAGACCGCGGCCACGGCTGACAGCGTTGCCTGGGTCGTTGCGGATAACAGCGATCCGGCCACCCCGGACCGGCTGATCGCGGCCGCCAAGGATCGTTTTGGGCGCGTGGATGGTGCGCTGGTCAGCGTTGGAGGAACGCCGCCCGGGACGATCGCCACCACGACCGACGAAGCGTGGCGCTCGGCGTTTGAAAGCGTGTTCCTCGGCGCGGTACGGCTGGCGCGCGTTCTCGCGACCGATCTGGGCGACCCGACCGAGGCGCG
>DASXDW010000102.1:0-8485 GCA_036490435.1 Solirubrobacteraceae bacterium | reverse complement strand
TCAGTGTGCGATCACTGCCACTCCGGTTCGTCCACCGTCGACGTCGATGACGGTGCCGTTGACGAATCGAGCTTCGTCAGAGGCCAAGAAGACGGCAGCGTGGGCGATCGCTTCGGGCGTGCCGAACGCCCCGTAGGGCGTTCCGCGCATCATCGCTGCGGCGGGATCGTTCTCGGTTTGAGCGCGCACGACCCCCGGGGAGATTGCGTTGACGCGGACGCCAGGTGATCCGAATTCGGCGGCCCAAGCGCGGGTGAGGGTCTCCATAGCGCCTTTGGTCGATGCGTACAAGGCGCCGACGGGAATGCCGAGCCGTGCCACCCAGGAGCCCAGGTTGATGATTGACCCCGCGCCTCGTGCGGTCATCTCTGGCGCCAATGCCGCGGTCAGAAAGAACGGCGCCTTGACGTTGACCGCGTAGACCTCGTCGAACATCGCTTCGTCCACGGTCGTCGTCGTCGACGCCGGGAAGATGCCGGCGTTGTTGACGAGCACGTCGACCGGTGCTCCGAACGCGTCACCCGCGGCCTGAGCCAATTTCCTGGACGCGCTGGGCGAGCCATCGAGTTCGGCGGCGACGAACCTCGCGTGGCCGCTCGTCCGCTCCTCGATCTCCATGACCACCTCGGCGCCGCGGGCGGCGCTACGCCCGGTGACAATCACCTGGGCGCCCTCTTGGCCAAAGGCGACGGCGATCGCTCGTCCGATGTTGCTAGTCGCGCCAGTGACAAGCGCCGTCTTGTCGTGCAGCCGGTCTACCACGATGCATCCCTCCGATCAGATTGGACCGCCTAGTCCAATAGTCTGACACAGGAATGGACTAGGCGGTCCAGACATGGGTCTAAGATGCTGGAGATGAGCGCGCCTCCCACCTCGCATCTGACAGCGAAGGGAGCCGCGACACGTCAGCGCATCGTGCGCGCCGCCGCCGACCTCGTGCTCGAACGCGGCGCCGAAGGCACCAGCCTCGACACCATCCGAGCAGCGACCGAGACCAGCAAAAGCCAACTGTTTCACTACTTCCCCGACGGCAAGGGCGGACTGATCAGCGCGATCGGCGCGCTACAAGCCCAACGCGTCCTCGACGCGCAGCAACCCTTCCTCGATCATCTGGACACCTGGAGCTCATGGAAGGGGTGGCGGGACGCCGTCCTGGCTCACTACTCGGCCCAGCCCCAGTGGGGCTGTCCGATCGGAGCGCTCACCGCGGAACTTGTCCGTACCGAGCCCGACCGCGCCGCCGAGGCGGTGGCCCACATGGAACGCTGGCGCGACCATCTGGAGGCCGGCATCGCGCGCATGACCCACAGCGGACGACTACGGCCCGGCACCAACCCCCGAGACCTGTCACTCGCGATCTTCGCCATGCTGCAAGGCGGACTCACCCTCACCGCCAGCGCCCAATCAATCGAGCCCCTGCGAGCCGCTCTCGACAGCGCACTCGTCCTACTGCGCGCCCACGCGCCCGAGCCCCACTGAGCGCGCCATCGCCCCCCGGCACGAACGACCATCGAACGTCTCCCGGCGGGACCCGACGGCTCGTCTGTCACGCCAAGCGCTTGCTTGGCCTGGCGAGATGCTGAAAGCGCGGTGCTCATCAAGCCCCCCGCCATGCGCGTGCCCGGGCGTGGTAGGCCGCGTGCCGGCGTCAGGGTTTGACTGGCTGCCAGTCGGGTCGCTGCTGGCGCAGGCGCTTGTAGCGCTCGCCTAGTTGCACCTGCTCGGCGTTAGCGATCGCTCCCGCGGCCAATTGACGCGCAGCCTCCTTGGAGTCGCCGGCCGCCTTCGCTTCATTGTGGGCATCCATACAGGCCCGAGCGTTCGCCATCGCAGTGTTCCAGCGGTCAGAGACATCCTCGAGCTCCGCGTCGGTCGGGACACCGGTGCGCGCCGCCTCGGCGGCCTGATCGTCAAGCGCCAGCTCAGCACCGTGGATACGAGCGGCCGCGAACGTCTCGGAACGACTTCTCTGATCGTCGTTCATCGCGTCCTCGTCAAGCGCGATCTTTGACCGATCGTCCGGGTCGTAGTGCACCGGCACGATGTCGCCCTCGGTGAACCTCAGGTCGGTGCCCGAGAACGGCCCACCCACGCGGCAACGGAAGTCGCGCGTGCTGCCGTCGTGAAAGCGCGCGCGCAGATCGACATCGAAGTACATCAGTCCCGTCGACCCGTCCTCGCCGCCATGCGCCTTCACGCCCATCACCACGGCCTGCGCCGCCGTGCTGCGGACCCCGCCCTTGCGTTTACCCCACATTCGCTCGTCCCGGTTCGTATCCCGTTACCCCTGCGGTATGCGCCCAAATATATCTGCCGGCCGGATAAGAGCGTCTCCCAGGGGATGGTCTGCTGGGACAGTCTGCTGCAGTCCGCCCCGGGCCCGGGAGCCACGCTGCGAGGCGGTGGTAGACAGTGAGGTATGGCGCTCCTTCGCAGGACCGATGTCTCGCCGGCCAGTTGGATCAGCAGTAGCGAGATCGCATGGCGGCAGCTAGCGACCTTCGGCCCATCCGTCTTTGCGGTCTACGCACGGCTTCTGTTCCTTCGCGATCCCGCCTACCCGGGCGAGACATCAAGCGATGCCGGCCGTACCGCGACGCGAGACGGGCGCGAGCAATGGCCACTGCTGGCTGAACGGCTCGCTGCGCACACCCGGGCCGCGGACGATTGCTACTTCTGTCTCTGGGACGGGTGGCCCACCCTGCGCGGCGGGAGCGTGGGCACGCTTCTCTCCGGAGCCCAGGTCAAGATCTCCGACGATGCGGGTCACCCCATGCGCGCCTACCTTCTCTTTCATGGCCCGCTGTCTGAGATCGGCGAGTGGGATGTCCCATGGCTCGACACCGGCGAGCCCTTCGGGTTTGAGCCGGCGTTCATCTGGCCGGCCGACCACGCGTGGTGCGTCACTAAAGACGTCGATCCGCACTGGGCCGGAATCGGCGGCGACCGGCCGCTCATCGACGAGCTTCTCCAGGACCCCCGCCTCGACGTCGTCAAAGCCGACCCTACGGCCGACCAACCCCACTACTACCGGTAGAACTCAGCCCCCGCCGGCACGACCCGAGAGCCCCAGCGACGGTGCCTGCGCGGGCTTGGCGACCGCTCGGCCCGAACAGACGGTGCTCGAATCCTTGATAGGTCGACGCAGTCGCGTTCGGCGTGACGGACACGGGCGCGGGTTCACCGCACCCGTGTCCCCGATCACGTCGCCGGCGGAACGGTGCTTCTACGCCACCCGCTCGCCGTTAGAGCGCTTGAGCAGCATCTGCCAACGCCAACCGCGGTGGTAGGAGTCCCAGTCAGGCTTGGCGTACTTGACGCCCGATTGCACCTCGTAGTGCGCCACATACCAGACGCGCTTGCGCAGGAACGTGATGTACGTGCGCAGCTCGCTCAGCCGCTGGGCGTGCATCTGCGGATGCACCCGGCGGTGGTCGTACTCCACGACGATCGCCCGTTCGTTCAGCCCGTCGACGTGGCCGGTCGCCGGACTACGAAAGGCGAACGGGCCCTCGGGATACAACGCGTAGTGGTGCGGATCGGGCGGTGACGGCGGCGGGCCGAAGAACGTGTCGCTGCAGACGCTCTCGTCGAGGTTGCTGTTGAGCGCGCGATCGGTCCACTGCGTGGCGTCCGGGGCCCACCTGAACCCGAACCCGCACGCTGGTGAGCAGAGGTGCTCGTGGCCGGTGTAGTGCGCCGTCCAGAGCCGCACGTGCGAACGGTCGATCCCGGCGTGCGCAAGCGCCGCCAGCACCGACGGCATCGCCGACACGCTGGCGTACAAGACCGGACGCTGCACGCCGCGGCCCTGCTGGCGCCTCACCCACGCCGGAGCCTCGTCCGGCGTTGCGTCGCCCGCCTCCACGTCGAGGCACTCTGCGTCCTCGTGCACGTTGACCGCGATCGACAGGTGGTGGGCCTGCGGGTGATCCTGGACCAACCGAGCGTACGTCGGCCAGTGGCCGCCCACGTATCCGGCAACCGCCTGCACGTTGCCGGCCGGCACGGCCTCGGGCGTCGTCGTGTCGAACATCTGAATAGTCATCGTTGCCCCCTTCGTAGGTGCTGAAACGCGGCCGGGTTAGCCGACCAGAGTGGTGTGTCCGTTGCTGGTTCCGTCTGTCTGAACGGACGTCGGCCACAGGTCTCCGATGACCGGCGCCGCGACCGCAGCCGACGGCACGCTCGTGAACTCATCGTCGTCAGAGACGAGATTGTCGATCTGTGCCGTGGGTTGCGGTTCGGTTCCCGGCGCGATCTGCGCCGTTACCGGTTCCTCGTCCCCGTGCGCCGGCGTCGCAAGCGCCGAGTTCGCGGTCACGTCCGCCCGTGATCCCAGGTTGATCGCGATAGTGAGATGCGCCTGCACCAACGTCGCGCTCCCCGGGAGTTGTGAGCGCGGCAGCTTGAGGTGCTCGCGCTGCTCGCCGAGGGCCAGACCAACCGCGAAATCGCCGAGACGCTGTTCATCACCGAGAAGACCGCGGGCGCGCACGTCTCGAGCATTCTTGCCCGGCTGGGGGTCCGCAGCCGCGTGGAGGCGGCAACGACCGCCCACCGGCTCGGGATCGCGCGCGAGGTTCCTGACTGAGCGGCCCGTCGGCTGTTGGGCCGCCTGAGGAACCCGGCGATGGCGGTCAAGCGTGGGGACGACGTGCTGCGGGGATCGCGCGGCGCACCATCCCAACAGAGATGGATCGCCTCGAGACCCAGACGTCTCGGTCTTTCAGGGGCCAGGCGTAGGTCAGGGCTCCATCGTGGACGCAGTCCAGTAGCCCCGGCGCGCCGAGTTCGTGCGCTGACCACTCGTAGAGCTCCCGTACCCTCGGCAAGATCACCCCGTAGTCCAGCATCCGACCGAAGCCGAGTTCGTCCGAGACGTAGGAGTGCACGTCGTCGCGTAGGGGGTACTCATCGGGCAGTACCCGCGAGAGCTGCAGAAAGATCCCGGCCATCCCAAGCCTCGGATCGCCGAGCACCGGAGCGAGCCGACCCAGCCAGGCCAGTGACAGGCGCGGCGCCGCGACCAAGGCGTGGGCATAGAGCACGCGGCAGAGCACCACGTTCATGAAGAAGCGCTCCGCTGAGTTCTCGTGTTCGGCCAGATCCCGGTTGTCGAGATACGCGGCTACGACGCTCCCGTTGTGCGCCCGGTACCACGCTCGGGCGTTCGGCTCGTCCGCGAACGACATCCACCGTTCGACCGTGCGCGACGAGGGCCGCCCGCCAAAGTCGCCGCTTAAGGCGATCGTCTCGCACCCGTCACGGAGTAGGCGCTCGTTCACCGCACGCCACCAGGAGCTCCCTGGCCGCTCGTCGTGGGCTGGCGCAAGCACGCCACGTCGTAGCTGCCACCGCATGAACGACATCGCCGCGCGCCGATATGGAAGATGCCGAGGAGCGCGGCCAAACGGCCCCCGGTACGTGCGCTCGACCAACGCGATCCGCGCCGGCGGGTCGTCACGTACGGCCGTGACTTGCTCTTCTGCCCACACCGCCGCGGACCTCGTATCCACCTGGACCATTCTTCCACGCGCGCCGTCGATTGCGAGAGCCTGGCCGCCTCTACCGTCGCACCCACCGCGCTAGTGCTTCGGCCGAAGCATGCGGGTTCCCCGATTTACCTTGGTGGTGTTACGGCGTACGGTCAGGCCATCGAGTGAGTCATTCGCCGCGGGCCACTCTTGCAGACCCAGCGACCCCCGTGGCCAAAATTTCGCCCCCTCCAGGGGTTCCTCAGGAGGTTTGACTGATGCGTTCATCTTGCCGCGTCTCCACGCTGGCTGCCGTCGCGGCCCTCGCCGGAATCGGTGCGACGCCTGCCTACGCGTTCCAACCCGGCCCCCTCGGGGGTGGACCTGAGACCAGCGGGGCCTTGGTCTCGCATCACCCGTCGAGCTCAACCGACTGGCCCCTGATCGGCGTTGCGGGGGCCGGTGCGATCGCAATTGTGGGGGCGAGCGTGGGGGCAAGGCGCCGGCGGCTCAGAGTGCCGGCGCGGACCCGGGGGGCCGGCCCCGCCAGCGGCTCTTGAGCACGTCGAGTCGCGCGTGAGGCGTGTGGGTGACCGGTCCCGTCGGCCGGTCACCCACCGGGTCGGGTTCTGTCATGGAAACGAGACCGACCGGCTCACTACTGATGTGCGTGGAAGGCATGAACCGGCACAGCTGAGAGGGCCGTCAGTTACAGGTCAACCCGCGGCCCCGAGGGCTGACCGGCGATTGCCGCGACGAGCTGCGCCCTCGACTTCACCCCGAACTCGCGGTAGGCCTTCGTGAGGTGAGACTCGACGCTGCGCGGGCTCATATACAGCGTGCCCGCGATTTGCCGGTTGCTCATCCCGGCGCACACAAGCTCGACAACGCGAGCCTGCGCCGGAGTCAGCCCCTCCTGGGCCTTTCGCTTTAGGCCGACACGCTGCAGTTCGTCGCGCGTCCGGGCAGCCCACCTCGCTGCTCCGATCTCCTCGAAGATGACCAACGCCTCATTGAGGCTCTGCTTGGCCGCGTTCTTCTGTTTGGCGCGCCGCTGGATGGTGCCACGCTCCAGGAGCGCGGCGGCAAGGTCACCCCGAGCGGCAAGCAGCAACCCTTGACATCGCTCGGCCACGGCAGCGGCGTTCGGGTTACCGACGATCTCCGCCCGGGTGGCGAGGTCGCTGGGCGGCGTCGAGGCGATCGAGTGCTATCAGAGCCTCGATGTCGGTCGCCCAGAGGCCGAGTGTCAATGCGCCCAGGAAGCCGAAGCCCGTGGCGATAAATCCCTCCCGCAGACGACGCAGTCGCTCGTGAGCCTGCTCGGGGCTCCCTGTCCACAGCTCGATCGCGGCGAGCACCATGAGTGGGAACGCCTCGATGAGCACATCGTTGGCCTCATGGGCCAATAGGAGCGCCTCGTTCGCGGCCTGGCTGGCGTGTTCGAGGTCGCCACGGCGCGCCGCGAACATCGCCTCGCCGCACCGCAACCACAGGTCATTGGTGACGAGCTCCTGGTCGCCCATCGCGTCGCGCGAGGCGGAGTGGTGGCGTTCGGCGACCCCGACATTTCCGGCTAACCACTCCAGCAGTCCCAGCTCGAACAGCAGGGCGCCGACCTCGTACTGCTCACCATGGTCCCGCCCACGATCGATCACCCGTTCCAGCGCTGGAACCCCGCTGGCGTGGTCGTCAGACCAGACCTGGATGAGAGCGGAGCACCCGGATGGCGAGTCACGGCAGGTGCTGCCGTCTGGGTCCTCCAACTCCATGGCACGCCGCAGAGAACCTTCATGCACGCGTTGCCCACTGAAGAACTGCGCGACGGCGACACTCGCCAGGGCGCGCGCGACAAGGCCCGGGGTGCCGGCGCGCCGCGCCGCGATGAGGGCCGCCTCGGCATAGGTGGACATCTCCACGAACTCCCCCCGGTTCGACGCGGTGCCGCTGCGCTGTAGCAGGATCTGCGTCTCGAGGTCCGGGTGATCTTGTACATCGGGAAGCGCCTTGGCGATCAGCGCGTCGGCGGCATCGTGGTCTTCGGCGGACCAGGCGAGGCTGATCAGCGCTCGTGCGCGCAGAGGTCCGCTGCCGAGCTCGGGGATCACCGCTCGGAGGAGAGCCCGCGACCGGGGCCCATCCCCTCCCGTCTCGTGCATCTCGGCCGCATGGATCAGCCGCATGTGGAGCACCTCGCCGGCGTCGGCCGGAGTGAGCCGGGCGGCCTCTTCCAGCAATTCGGCGGCTGTCTCCGGGGCTCCGCGCGCCGCGGCGCCAACCGCGCCCTGCTCGATCGCGCTCGCGATTGTTTCTGAGGTCGCCTCCGCGCCGAGAGCGAGGTGCCGCGCCCGCTGCTGGGGGTCGTGGACGACATCGGCGATGCGGCGGTGCATCGCGCGACGCTGTGACGCGGACGCGGCGGCGTAGTGGGTCGAGGCGAGCAGTGGGTGGGTGAACCGCACCTGGTCTCCGGCGATCTCGATCACCTCAGCAGCAACCGCCGCGTCGAGATCGCTCAACGTGAAGCCCTGCGTGACCGCGTCGATCAGCGCAAGGGTGGCGCGGGAGGACGCGGCGACTGCCAGCAGCGGTTCGTGGGCGCGCTCCGCCAAGGCCGTGCAGCCGCCGCGAGATCGCGTCGGCCAGCGTTCGCGGGATCGGGAGATTTCCGCCGCGATCGGGCCGGTTCTGGAGCTCGCGAGCGATGGCCAGCGCGTACAAAGGGTTTCCACCCGAGCCGACATGGATCCGGCGCACCAGCGGCCGAGGCAGTCTGTGTCCAATGCGATTCGCCAGCAGAGCGTCCAACGCAGCCAGGTCGAGCGGCTCAATCGTCTGCCGCAGCAGGCGCTCACCGCCACCGTCTGCGGCCAGGGCCGCCCACAGTGCGCCATCGGTGGCGGGCCTGCGCGTCATGACCACTCCGATGGGTGCATCTCGCAACCGCGGGAGGGCAAAGCCCAGGACACGAGCCGTCGGCGCATCCAGCCACTGCTCGTCATCTATGG
>DASXDW010000087.1:0-45965 GCA_036490435.1 Solirubrobacteraceae bacterium | reverse complement strand
GTAGACGATGTGCAACCTTATGGTTGCGCTAAGATCACGGCATGACAGACGCCCTGCTTGTTCTCGGCGGCTCGGGATTCGTCGGCCCAGCCGTGGCAGAGGCGGGCCTGGCGCGCGGCTTTGCCGTCACGACCTTTCACCGGACCGCCTCCGGCTGGACGCACCCGGAGGTACAGGTCCTCCGCGGTGACCGGCTCGATCCCGCGAGCCTGGCACCGCTGCGCCAGCGCACCTGGGACCTCGTCGTCGACACATGGTCCGGTGCCCCGCGCGCAGTCCGCGACAGCGCCCGCGCGCTGAGCGACCACGCCCACCGCTACGCCTACATCTCCAGTGAGTCGGTCTACCGGCCGCCGCCACCGCGCGGCGTCGACGAGTCCGCCCCGACCGTCGAGGCCGACCCCGATGCCGAAGCCACCGACTACGCGGCCGACAAGCGCGGGGGCGAGCTCGCCGCGCAGGACGCCTTCGGGGATCGTGCGCTGCTGGCGCGCGCCGGCACCATCCTGGGTCCGTACGAGAACGTCGGCCGGCTCACCTGGTGGCTGAGGCGCATGGCGCGCGGGGGCGAGGTCCTCTGCCCCGGGCCGCCGGAGCTGCCCATTCAGTTCATCGACGCGCGCGACCTGGCCGGCTTCGTCATCGACGCCGCCACCGCCGGGCACTCGGGCCCGTTCAATCTCGTCTGCCGCCGCGGCCACGCCACCATGGGCGCGTTGCTCGAGGCGTGCGGCGCGACGGCCGGCGCCGCCGACACGCGCTTGACCTGGGTCGCGCCCGACGCCATCGCGGCCGCGGGCATCGAGCCGTGGACCGAGCTTCCGGTGTGGCTGCCCGACGACGACGAGTACGCGGGCATGCACGACGCGAACGTCGAGCGCGCCCGCGCCGCCGGCCTGCACTGCCGCCCCCTGACCGACACCGTCCGCGACACGTGGGCGTGGCTCTCGGCGTTGCCCGCGCCGCCTCCGCTGCGCGACGGCGCCATGCCCGCCGGCCTCGCGCCCATGCGCGAGCGCGAGGTCCTGCGGGCGTGGGCCGCTCGATAGCGCCCGGTGGCGCGACTCACCGGCGTCGCGGGCGCACGCCGTAGGCAGCCAGTCGGCGGCGGACGATGACAGCCGCGGTGACGAACACCACCAGTGCGAACAGCGGGTGCAGGCCGCCCACCCACCTGTAAGCCTCAGCCAAGCTGACCTGAACCGTTCCGATCACCGCAAGCCCGAGCGACAAGAGGATGTCGCGCCGGGGTAGCCACGCCACGAGCGCACAGATGAGGACCACCCCCTCGAGCTCATTGGCGGTCCAACCCACCGCCTTGTGAGCGTCCAGCGCCCCCTCACCGGCCCCGAAGATGTAGGCGCCGATCAGGTACACCTGGGCAAAGACGGCGAGGACCACCGCCGACGCCGCCACCAGCTGCAGCCAGCCGGCGGCCCGACGGACCCGGCCCCACCCGCGGGGGCCGGGGTCCGCGAGTTCGATCGCCGCGTCACGGCGCCCCGCCGCCGGCAATGTCTGCGCCCCAGAGGTCATGCCGGCTGCGCCACGGCATGGCGCCGCTCGCTGGGTGCGGTGAGCAGGGCCGCGCCGAGCACCGCATACGCGAGCGAGTAGACCAGGATGCCCAGCCAGACGATGTTCGTCGACTCGAACGGGATGACCAGCAGCGACAGCACCCCGCAGATGAGCGGAGCGTGATCGCGCCAGGTCGGCTCGCTGGTGCGCGCGGAGATCGCCACCCCGGCGCAGATCATGCCGATCACGGCCAGGAGCGAGCCGACGGCGAACCCCGACCAGACCCAGCCCGCCGCCGTGGAGTTGTTGAGCTGATCCTCGATCGGAATGGAGGCCACGTTGCACACCGAGAGCAGCACCGTCCCGGCGATGACGGCAGACAGACCGACGGTGACGGCACGTGCCCGCGGCAGCCCGGAGCGCCACAGCCACACGATGCCCGCGGCGATGAGCGCCTCGCCCAGCGCGGCGAGCACGTACACGCCAATGGCCGCGTCGTGCGTCATCGGGGCGCGGGCCAGGTCAGAGGGGACGTGACTGGTCGCCGTTGAGACGACCGCCACGATGCAGCCGGCCACGTTAAGGGCCGCTCCGGCGAGGAGCGCGGCCCCGCCGCGGCGGCGGTATGTGATGAGTGTGTTGGTCATGGCGTCACGCTATGAGCGGGCCGGCCGTCGATCATCGGCGCCCCCGCGCGACCGGGCACGGCGACAGCGCGCGACCGGCGTACGTGCCAGTACTGAGCGCAGGTGAGCGCTGGCGCGGTTGCTCGCGCTTGTGCACGTGCGGGAGAATGCCTCTGAGATGAAGGGCGTTCGCGCGTCGACCGGGGCGGCGTTCGTGTGGGCACTGTGCGTCGCCACTGTGATCCCCACGGTCGTGCTGCTGGCCGCAACGTGGGGGCGGCCGCTCCCCGACGACCTGTTCGGAGGGGTCGGCGGGCTCTCGTTCGCCCTGCTGTCGCTCTCATTCGCCACCGTCGGGGCGATCGTCGTGGCGCGGGTCCCGGGCAACGCCGTGGGCCGGGTGTTCCTTGCGATCGGCCTGCTCAACAGCCTCGCCCAGATCACCTACCAGTACGGGGCCTGGGGCCTCACCCAGCCCGGGGGCGTGCCGGCACTGGGACCGATCGCCTGGGCGACGTCACCGATCGGGGAGCCCGTCGCCGCGCTGCTCGGCCTCGCCATCCTGCTCTTCCCCGACGGCCGCCTCCCGTCGCCGCGCTGGAGAGGCGTGCCGTGGCTGGTGCTCGCGGCGATCGCCGGCCTCGTCATCAGCAGCGCGTTGGAGCCGGGCGCCCAGGGCGCACCCTTCGCGGTGCTGACCAACCCGGTTGGCATCCCGGGCGCACGCGGCGCGATGATGATCCTGAACTTGGTGGCGTGGGGACTGACGGTGCTCGTCATCGCTCTAGGGGCGGCGGCACCGGTCGTCCGTCTGGGGCGAGCGCGCGGGGACGAGCGCCAGCAGCTCAAGGTGGTGATGACCGCCGGCGCGGCCATCGCGCTCGTCGGCGCGCTGGATATGTGCACGTGGTTCATCTGGCCCCACGGCGCGCTCCAGCAGCGCATCGGGGTCCTGGGGCTGTGCTTCAGCGCGTACGCGGTGACCGCCGGCATCGCCGTCCTGCGCTATCGCCTCTACGCCGTGGACGTTGCCATCGAGCGGACGATCGTCTACGGCACGCTGACGCTACTGCTCGCCGGCGCCTACGCGCTGACCACACTGGCGCTGGGGACCGCGCTGGGGAGTGGATCGCCGTGGGCGACCGCCGGCGCCACGCTCGTGGTGGCCGTGGCCTTCCGCCCCCTGCGGGCCGCGCTTCAGGACCTGGTCGACCGCCGTTTCCGCCGCGCCCGCTACGAGGCGCTGCGCCGCATCGCGGCCTTCCTGGACGAGTTGAGGGCCGGCCGCGCGGCGCCCGAGGCGATCCAGCCGCTATTGCGCGAGCTGTTGTCAGACCCAAGCCTCGAGCTGCGCTTCTTCTTGCCCGAGAGCGAGGTCTACGTGGACATTCGCGGCCTGCCGGTCATCCACGTCATCGACGACCAACGCGTCTGCACGCCGATCCAGCGCGCCGCCGCACCGGTCGCGCTGGTGCTTCATCGTCCCAGCGGACCGCAGCGTCCCGACCCGTTGGCGACGCTCGTCGAAGCGGGTGGCCTGGCCATCGAGATCGCCCGGCTGCGCGTCGAGCTGCGCCGCCACCTCGCGGAGGTCGAGGCCTCCCGGGCGCGGATCGTCGCCGCCGCCGACGCTGAGCGTCGTCGCATCGAGCGCGACCTGCATGACGGGGCGCAGCAGCGGCTGGTCTCGATCGGGCTGGCCCTGCGCCACGCTCAGCATGAGCTCGGCGCACACATCCCCACCCCCGCGAGCGACACGCTGGAGCACGCCGTCGCCGAGCTCCAGGTGGCCATCGCCGAACTGCGTGAGCTCGCCCACGGGCTCCCACCCTCGCAGCTGGACGCCGGTCTGGCGCCGGCGCTGCGCGAGCTCGCCGCCGGCGCGCCCCTGCCGGTCCAGGTGCAGATCACCGAGGAGCGGTTCTCCGCCGGTGTCGAGGCGGCCGCCTACTTCATCGCCTGTGAGGGACTCACCAACGCGATCAAGCACGCCCGCGCGCAGGCAGTGGTGCTCAGCGCCCGGCGCCAGAACGGCAGTCTGATCGTGCGTATCGCCGACGACGGCGTCGGCGGCGCGACGGCCCGCGACGGGTCTGGCCTACGAGGCCTGCACGATCGCGTTGCCGCGCACGGCGGCCGGCTGCGCATCGACAGCGCCCCGGCGAACGGAACGACGGTCACTGCGGAGCTCCCGTGCGCGTCGTGATCGCCGAAGACCAGGTCCTGCTGCGCGAGGGCCTGGCCCGCCTCTTCGGCGACGGTGGCCATGAGGTGGTCGCCTCACGAGGCGACGCCCGGGACCTGGCAGCGACGATCGCCGGTCACAAGCCTGACCTGGCGGTCCTCGATATCCGCATGCCGCCCACGTTCACCGATGAGGGCGCCCGCGCCGCCCATGAGATCAAGCGGGCACAGCCTGACGTCGGGGTGCTCCTGCTCTCCCAGCACATCGAGACCACCCACGTGGTGGACCTGGTGGGACTGAGCGGCTTCGGCTACCTGCTCAAGGACCGCGTCCTGGCGGTGGCCGAGTTCCTGGAGGCCTCCGAGCGCGTCGCCCGGGGCGGGTCCGCGCTGGACCCGCAGGTGGTGAGCCGCCTCCTCGGCCACGGCCGCGCCGACGACGAGCTGTCCGAGCTCTCCGGACGGGAGCGGGAGGTCCTGGGCCTGATGGCCGAGGGGCTGACCAACACCGGGATCGCCAAGCGGCTCTACCTCAGCGAACGCACCGTCGAGGCTCACGTGCGCCACGTCCTGCTCAAGCTGAGCATCCCCGACACCGAGGACGGCCATCGCCGCGTCCTCGCGGTCCTTGCCCACGTCAGCGCAACGCAGCTGCGGCCGTCAGCACCAGCGAGTAGCTGAGCGCGTCTTCGAAGACCGCCGCGGCCAGTTGCCGCCTCGGCCCATGCACCTTGGTGCGCAATCGTGACCCCGCGAAGGCACTGCCCAGCGCCGCAGCCGCGGCGATCCCGGCGCCCGGCGTGCCGGCCAACAGGCGACCCCCGGTGCTCGAGAAGACAAGGCGCAGCGTCATCCCCCGCGGCGAGAACCGGCTGGGCATGTTGGGCAGCTTGTCGGCGATGAGCTCGCCGGCGCCGGCGCCGAAGGCGATGAACCGCGCCGGCCCGGCGAGCGGGCCGCGGCCGTGGACGGCCAGCGCCACCGGCGGCGCGAAGGAGCGCAGGCCACCACCGAGGCCCATTGCCAGCGCGGCGCCAAGGCGAGATGAGGCGGTCACGACGGCGTGATCCTACTCAGATGGTGGCCGCGCCGACGACGGTCGCGCGGGTGCATTACGCTGACGCCGATGCGGGTCGTCATCGCGGGTGCTCACGGACAGATCGGTCTGCGGCTGGTGCAGTTGCTCGCAGCCCGCGGCGACGAGGTGCTGGGCCTCATCCGCAACCCCGACCATGCTTCAGAGCTCAGCGCCGCCGGCGCGACGCCCGTCGTGTCCGACCTCGAGACCGCGTCGACCGACGAGGTGACGGAGGCGATCGGCAGCGTCGATGTTGCCGTCTTCGCCGCCGGGGCGGGACCCGGCAGCGGTGCTCAGCGCAAGCTGACGATGGATCGCGACGGGGCGATCAAGCTCCTGGACGCCACCCAGAGCGCCGCGGCTCGCTATCTCATGGTCAGTTCGGTGGGGGCGGAGTCGCCGCCGAGCGGTGACGAGGTCTTCGAGGTCTACCTGCGCGCCAAGGCCGAAGCCGACGCCGCTGTCACCGCCTCCGGTCGCGGCTACGTGATCGTCCGCCCCGGCCCGCTCACGAACGACCCCGGCACGGCGCGGGTGCGCATCGAGACCGAGCCGTTTCGCGACGACGTCACCCGCGATGACGTGGCGGCGGTGCTGGCCGCGCTGGTCGCCGACACGAGCCTTGACGGCATGATCCTGTATCTCAGCGCGGGCGACGTGCCGATCGAGCAGGCGCTCAGCGCTGCTCGCGGCTAGCACGGCTACCTGCGAATCCCCCGCCGCCGCCGCGGCTCGACGACGGGCCGCCCGAGGAACTCGTCCAGGCCGGCGCGGGCCTTGCGCCTGACCATGTTGCGAATCAGCGGCGTCCAGCCCAGAACCCTCCCGATGCCCCCCAGTGCCTGGCGCGACCACACGTAGAAGGAGAAGCTGTCGATGTGCTCGACGATCAGGCCGTCCTCGAAGCGAAACCGCGCCAGCACGTCGTTGTGCACCTTGTTGCCGGTGGAGAACGTGTAGTCAGCCAGCCAGCGGGCCCGCCCGTTTCTGTCGTCGGCCTCGTGCTCGCGCAGGGTGACCACCAGGTCCTGTGAGCGACCGGTGAGCATGCGCCACATCGCGCCGGGCTCCTCGTCCTTGAGGTCGACGAACACCGGGTCTGAGAAGCGCGCCGAGGGCGCATAGCACTCGGCCATGGCGTCGCCGTCGCACCGGGCGAACGCCGCGTAAAAGCGCTCGATGAGCTCGTCGTTGGGATGGGCCATGCCCGGCAGAGTACCCCGGTCCGATGGGCCAGCGCGCTCCCCAACCGTCAAGTCTGAGAACTGGAGCGTCGAGTACATCCAGACAGCCGCGCAGCCCGCGCCGCGCTCCCATGTCATCGCTCCAACTGACCCATCTCGCCCTCACCTCCGACGCCGACGCCCAGACGGTGCGCGGCGCGCTGGACCAGGCCCGGCGCGCCTACTACGAGGAGCCGGCGGGCGCGCTCGCCGTGGCCATCCGCTGCTATGAGATCGCGCGCTCGCTCCCGGACGCAGCCCTGTGCGCTCGCGCCCGCGCGCTGCAGGGCGCCGTGTCCCTTCATCGCGGGGACCTGCGCAGCGCCCTGGACCTCGTCGTCGACGCCGAGCGCGATGCCGAGCGCGGCGGCGACCTCGTCGCGCGGGTCGAGGTGGCGGCCCTCAAGGGCCAGGTGAGCTTCTTCACCGGGTCCTACGCCGAGGCGCTCAGCCACGCCGAGCGCAGCGTCCAGCTCTCGGATCGGTCCGGTGACGACGATGTGCGCATCTACGCGCGCCGCGCCACCTGCCTGGTCTTTGGCAACGTCGGCGTCCGCGACCTCGAGGCGCGCGTGCGGGACCTTCTCAAACTCACCATCGCGTCGGGCAACCGGTGGGAGGAGACGATCTCGCGCAACGACCTGGCCTGTTATTACCAGGACACCGGTGACCTGGCGGCGGCCGAGCGCGAGATCGACCGCGCCGCCGGGGTGGCCGCGACCGTCCCGCCGCCTCACAAGTTCGCCATGGGGCTCGTGTACTCCACCCGCGCCGACATCCGTCTGCTGGGCGGCCGGCCGGCCGAGGCGCTCGCCGACGCCGAGCGCGCCATCGCGCTCCTCACGGCCAACGCCGAGGCCAACCCCTACGTGCTCGGCGTGACCGTTCGCGCCGAGGTGCAGGCGCGCATGGCCCTGGGCCAGCTCGACGACGCGCAGGAGTCCGGGGAGGGAGCGCTGGCCTGGCTGGGCGACCGCGTCCCCCAGATCCGCAGCCTGATCCTGTCCACGCTGGCCACCGAGCTGCGCGCCGCCGGCCGCATCGAGGCCGCCTACGACGCGCTCGCGCGATCGGCCGAGCTCGAGCGCGAGGCCTTCCGCGAGCTGTCCGAGCTCCAGCTCAGTCTCGAGCGAGCAACGCTCGAGGCCAGCGCCGCCCGCCGGGAGTCAGATGAGCTGGCGGCCAAGAACCGCGAACTGGCCCAGGCCCACGCCGAGCTGGTCCTGCGCACCCGCCAGCTCGAGAGCCTGCAGGAGCAGCTGCGCGACCAGGCCGATCGCGACTGGCTCACCGGCCTGCACAATCGCCGCTATCTCGCGCGCGAGCTCGGCCGCCCGGCACACGACCGTCTGGCCGCCCCGCTCACCCTGGCCGTGCTCGACCTCGATCACTTCAAGTCAATCAACGACGGCTTCGGCCATGCCGCGGGCGACCAGGTTCTGGTCCGCGTCGCCGGGCTTCTGCTCGACGTCCTGCGCGAGACCGACATCGTGGTGCGCAGCGGCGGCGAGGAGTTCCTGGTGCTGATGCCCGGCACCGACGCCCGCGCTGGTCAGGCGGCCTGCGAGCGCATCCGCCAGGCGCTCGAGGGCGAGGCGTGGGAGCTCATCGCCCCCGGCTTGCGCGTCACCGCGAGTGTCGGGGTCGCCTCGACGGAGGTGCCGGGGGACCTCGAGGTCCTCGTCAACCTCGCCGACCAGCGGCTCTACGACGCCAAGAGCGCCGGCCGCAACTGTGTGGTGGGCGCTCTGGCCTGAACTACGATCCGCCCATGACCACCTTCAGCGGCTTCGGCCCCAAGGTGAAGCGCTGGTTCGAAGGCCTGGAGGCGGACAACAGCCGTGAGTACTTCGCCGCGCACCGCGACGTCTACGAGGAGGCGGTTCGCGATCCGATGCAGGCGCTGCTCGTCGAGCTGAGCGAGAGCTTCGGCGGGCAGGTCAAGCTGTTTCGCCAGCACCGCGACATCCGCTTCTCGCCCGACAAGTCGCCCTACAAGACCAACACCTACGGCATCGTCTACGGATCAGAATTGGCCGCGCAGGGCCTGTACGCGTCGATCTCGGCGCGCGGCCTGGTCGCCGGCAGTGGTTACCACGTGATGGCACGCGACCAGCTCGAGCGCTACCGCGACGCCGTGGTCGACGATGCGAGCGGGTCCGAGCTCGTCACGCTCGCCGCCGGCGCCGAGCAGGCGGCTCTGGAGCTGTGGGGCGAGAGTCTGGCCACCGCGCCGCGCGGCTATCCCAAGGACCACGAGCGGATCGCGTTGCTACGCCGCAAGAGCCTGAGCCTGGGCGCGACACTGAAGTTCGGCCGGGGCATCAGCGGCGCCGCCGGCCACGATTTCGTCGCCGCGACGTGGCAGGCCGCCGCACCGGTCACGGGCTGGCTTGACCGCGAGGTCGGCGCGACGACGCTGGAGATCCAGCGGCGTGGCGCCCGGCGGCGCTAGCGGGCCCTAGACGCGCAGCTCGTGGATGACGTAGGGGCTGTGGATCAGGAAGGCGCCCGGATCCTCGTTGGCCTCGTGCAGCACGGCCAGCATCGCGCCGCGCGCCTCAGCGTCGGCGCCCGCCTGCTCGAGCATCGGCGCGAACGCCAGCCACACGGGATGCTCACGGCCGGCGTCGGCGTAGGCCTCGGGCGAGGCGGCCCGGATCGCCAGCTGCGCCTCGGTCGTGGACTGATGGGTCAGGCCGGCGTCGCGCGTCAGCGCCTCGATGGCCGCCGCGTCTGACCAGGCGAAGCGGGGCGAGGGCGGCGCCTCGGCCACCCGCGCCAGCACTCGTCCCATCGCGGCGAGCATCTCGTGGATCGGCCCGGACGGGATCCACGCGGAGATGAAGACGCGGGCGCCGGGCGCCGACACGCGCGCCACCTCCTGCACGGCGCGCGCCCGGTCGTCGGCGAAGATCAGGCCGAACACGGAGAGCACAACGTCCGCGCCGGCGTCTGGCACCGGGAGGTCGAGCAGGTCGCCCTCGCGAAACTCGGCCTCGAGGTCGAGCGAGCGCGCCCGCTCGCGGGCGACATCAAGCAGTCGCGGCGCGGCGTCGATGCCGGTCGCGTCAGCGTCTCGCGCGGCCGCGAGCAGGGCCGCGTTGCCGGTCCCGCAGGCGAGGTCGAGCACCCGCTCGCCGGGTCGGGGCTGCGCGGCGTCGACGACGGCCCGGGCCACGGGCTCGAGCTCGGCGGCGGTCTGCTCATAGCGCCCCGCATCCCAGTCCACCATGGCCCCCACGATACGGCCCTACCCGCGCCGCCGCACGCGTGGCGAGGACCTCGGACGGCGCCGGCGGCTAGATGGGCACGTCGTCGTGAACGAGGAAGCCGGCGGCCTCGAGCACGCCGCGCTCCTCGAGGCGGCCGAGGTGGTCGCCGACACGTGTGCTGTCGGTCACCTCCCACGCCCCGGCCGCGGCCGAGCCCTCGATCATCCGCAGCCCGTACATCTCGGGCTCGTCGACGGCGTTGCGCAGCCAGGCCAGATCGTCGGAGATGCGCCGTGGCCGGTCGGTGGAGGGTGACCACGGGTCCTGGTTGTGCCGGCGCTCGCTCATGCCGGAGGGGAGGATCAGGGCGGTGGCCAGCGCCTCGCCCCAGCTGGGCTTGTCGTGTACGAGTTCAAGGAGCATGCCCAATGATCTACCCGAATCCGGCGGGAGCGCAACGGCTCGGGGCACGCCGGCCCGTGGCGACCGCGCCCGCGAGCGCGGCCACCACGGACGATGCGTCCCTGAGGAGGGTCTGGACTACGAGCCCGCGAGCTTGCGGTAGGCCGCGATCTGCGGGTCCGACGCCGAGATCGGCGTGCACCCCTGGGCCACCACCATGGTGCCGCCGCTGGCGCTCGGCGTCACCGTGTAATCGGTGTTGTTCGGGATGTGCTCGGAGTAGTTGCCATAGGTGAACGGCGTACAGAGCATCTCGGTCTTGTAGTCCTTGACGGCCTTGAAGGCGTCGTTGACGCTCTTGACGGTGTATGCCCCCTTCACCTTCTGCAGCGCGGCGACCGCGATCTCGGCGTCAAGGAAGCCCATCTGGCTGAAGCTGCCCACGCCGCCGGTCACCGACGAGCCGCCGTACTTCTTCAGGATCGCCTCATAGAGCTGCATCTCCTGGCCGTGGTAGACGTCGGTCGGCGTCAGCTCGGCGTTGATGAACAGCTTGTTGTGCCACTTGGGGCCCAGTGCCTTGGCCAGGAAGTCCGTGTTGCACGGGGTGGAGCAGGCCCACGCCTTCACGCGGTTCTCCAGTCCCAGCTTCTGTGCCGCCTGGAGGATGACCAGCGCCTCGGGCGGCGTGAAGTTGAGCACCACGGCGCCATTGGGACCGGCGTCGTTGACCAGGCGCAGCGCCACCGTGTTGGCGTCGCTGATGGGGACGTTGTCGGTCTCGGTCTTGATCGGCACGTGGGCGGCGTTGGCGACCGCCGTCGGCCCGGCGGCGATGTAGCCCGTGCCCGGGACGTTGGACTGATCGAAGGCGATCTTGTCGGGGTGCAGGCTCAGGACGTACTGCGTGGCGCCATCGGAGCTGTAGCGCGGGCCCATGTTCACCGAGGCGCTGTTGGGCGTCGACCAGCACTCGGGCGCGATTCCGGCACCCAGCTCGAAGATCCCCGTCTTGGCCCACAGCGCGTGGTCCACGGAGCACTCGATGATGTCCGAGGTACCGACGATGCCGAGCACGTGGTCTGACTGAACCAACTTGTTGGCGGCCGCGGCAATCTGCGCGGGCTGCGTCTGATCGGTCTGGACGTAGTACTTGACCGGGTGGCCGTTGACCCCGCCGTTGTCGTTGACGCACGTGAAGTACGCCTGGGCCATCGACGCCTGATCGGTGAAGTCGGTCCCCGGCTGCTTGGTGTTGATCGTGCCGAGATTGATCGGCGAGCCCGTCGCCTTCACGCCGGGCTTGGGGCCGCACGATGAGACATCGACGCTGCCCGAGCCACCGCCGCTCGTGCTCGTGGCGCCGGCCGCAGCCGAGGTCGCCCCGCCGCCGCTGCCCGTCGTTGCTCCACTACCTCCGCTGCTGCTGCTCGAGCTGTTGCTTCCGCATCCTGCCAGGGCCATCAGGGCGACAACCAGTATCGGCGCAAGCCTCCACCGGCGCCGCGGCACCAGGTCACCGCGACTCATATCTCCTCCTCGATCTCGACGCTGCTCGTCGGTGAGCAGGCCGCCATCGTAATTGTCGCGGCGATTGTATGCAATTTTGCGTACGTTGTGGGATGCAATCTCTCCCGGCGCGAAATACACCGTCAAGGACGGAGAAGGCCTGGCGCCCACGACCTGTTGACGGACGGCGCACACCCGGCCGCGTTCGCACCACGCACTGGTGTTCGCGGCGCAACACCCGTGGTAGGTTGCGGCCTCAATGAACGAGATGGTCGACAACCTGGGGGTCGCGCCACTCCGTGCCGAGGATCGCCTTCGCGAAGCCATCGTCACCGGCCGCCTGCAGCCCAACGAGCGACTGGTTGAGAGTGACCTGGCCCGCTCGCTGGGCGTGAGCCGGACACTCATCCGCGGCGCTCTGGCGCGGCTCGAGCACGAGGGCCTGGTGGAGCACGAACGCCACCGCGGCGCCCGGGTCCGGCTCGTCTCAGAGAGCGAGGCGGTCGAGATCCTCGAGACGCGATCGGTGCTGGAGGGATTGGCGGCACAGCTGGCGGCCGAGCGCGCCACCGCCGTGGACGTCGACGACCTCAAGGGGATCCTTGCCGAGATGCAGCGCCTGCGCGAGGCCGACGATCTCCTCGCCGTCTCCGATCTCAACGCCCAGCTGCACCGGCGCCTGCTCGAGATCTCCGGTCACGAGACTGCGGCCCGTCTCATCGACACCCTCAACTCGCAGATGGTGCGCTTCCAGTACCGCACCATCCTCCTCCCCGGCCGCAGCGAGCGCTCATTCGCCGAGCACGCCGAGATCGTCGCCGCCGTCGCCACGCACGACGGCGAGCGCGCCGAGAGGGCCATGCGCACCCACCTCTCCAGCGTGGCCGACGCGCTCAGGCGCGACGCGCCGCACTAGCGCCGGCGGCCGCGGTCGTCACCGTCTGCGTTGGCGAACGTCAACGACCGCTGACGAGAGTGGGGCGGCGCCGGTGATGCCGGGCTGCCGGTCTGCCGGGCGCGCTTCCCGACACTCCAGAGCGCACGCCCCGCTTTTGGACGCCGCGTGCTCTGGAACCTCGGCCCGCGGACACCTCAGAGCACACGCTGCGGAATGTGGTGGCGTGCGCTCTGTCGTGTCAGTAATTGGCGGCGACACTCGGCCGATTGCGACGTCACGCCCCGCCCTCTCTGTGGTTGACGTTCGCCCGTGCCGTCGATCCGCAACCCCCACTGCGACAAGTAAACTTATAAGTCTACTTACCCGTGCGTATCTGCCAGCGGCGGCATCGTGCTGAGGTCGAGCCGCCCGAGGATTCCGGCGGGCTGGGTCTGCAGCCACGCCGCCGCGACGGTGTTGCGCAGCACCCAGATGTCAGTGATCGGCCCCACGCCGCCGGGCACGGGCGAGACCGCCTCGGCGATCGGCTCCACCGCCGCGGTGTCGACGTCGCCGACGAGCTGGACCGACCCGTCCTCTCGCTCCACGGCGTTGATCCCGATGTCGATCACGATCGCGCCCTCGCGCACCAGGTCGGCCCCGATCAGCCCCGGTACGCCCACGGCCGCGATGAGGATGTCAGCCCCCAGCGTGTGCTCGGCCAGGCGCCCGGCGTCGAAGGTATGGCGGTGGGCAGAGATCACGGTGGCGTTGCGCTGCAGGCCGAGGATCGCCGCCGGCTTGCCGACGTTATTGGAGCGACCCACGAGCACCAGGTTGGCCCCGTCGTACGCGGTGACGGGATCGCGCCCCACCGAGGCGGTGTAGCGATCGAGCATGTGGAAGGCCGCAGCGGGCGTGGAGGGCACGAAGCGCGGCATCCCCAGCGACAGCAGGCCGGCGTTGAGTGGATGCAGAGCCTCGACGTCCTTGAGCGGGGGAAGCGCCGCGAACACGCGTGACTCGGGCAGATGCCCGGGCAGCGGGCGCAGCACGAGGATGCCGCTGATCTCAGGGTCGGCGTCGACCTCGGCGATCTTGCCGATGACCTGGCCCAGCGTCGCATCGGCGGGCAGACGCTCGGGGCGCGACACGATCCCGGCCTCGCGGGCATGGCGGTCGATCCGGCGTTGGTAGACCTGCGCCGCCAGGTCGTCGCCCACGAGCAGCGTCCCGATCCCCGGCGCGGCGGGCAGCCGCGAGAGCTCCTCGCGCAGCGTCGCGCTGAGCTCCTGGGCGTAGGACTTACCGTCGATCAGCACGAGCCAGAGGCTACGCGAGGCCGCCGTAGCTCGCCGCCGAGCGTGCGGTCAGACCGGCCGCATCGGTGACGCGCGGCACGGCCTCCACCTCCCATCCCGGCGCCATGATGTGCACGCCCGCGACCCCCTCGACGTCGCGCAGGCGCGAGATGACGTCGGATGCGATGCGCACGCCCTCGTCCTTGGCCGCCTCGCCCTCCAGGTCGCGCATGCGCGCGAAGGTCGCCTCGTCGACCTCCACCCCCGGGATCCGCTCGTGCAGGTACTCGAGCATCCTCAGGCTCCGCGGCGGGGTGACGCCGACGAGCACGGGGGCGCGCGCGGGCAGCCCGGCCTCGACGACGGGGGCGAACCACTCGGCGAAGCGGTCCACGTCGTAGACGATGTTGGTCTGCAGCAGGCCCATGCCGGAGTCGACCTTCGCCTCCAGTCGCGCCACCGTGTCCACCAGCGGATTGGCCGCCCCGGCGACGAGGAAGCCGGTCGGCGTCTCAATGCGCTCGCCGGCCAGGAGTTGCCCGGCGTTGAGCGAGGCGATCATCTGCGCCATCCCGATGGAGTCCACGTCGCCGACGCGCGTGGCACGCCCTTCGTAGGGGCCCACACTGAGCGGGTCGCCACCGAGGGCGAGCACTGACCGCACCCCGAGCGCCCAGGCACCCAACAGGTCGGCCTGAAGCGCCAGGACGTTCCGGTCGCGACCGGTCAGCTGCATGATCGGCTCAAGCCCGCACTCCAGCATGACCACGGCAGCGGCCAGCGGGGACATCTTGACGCTCGCCGCCTGGTTGTCGGTCACGTTGGCCGCATGCACCACAGGCGCGAGCGCGGAGGCCGACCGCCGGACGACGTCGGCGTCGGGCGAGGCCGGTGGGCCCAGCTCGGCGGTGACGACGAACGTCTGTGAAGCGAGGAGATCGGCGAGCGGCATACCCCAAACCCTATTGCGAAGCGATCGCGTTCCGGCCGGGCCCGGCGGCGTCTGGACAAATTTGTGCGCTGCCGGTCAAGCTCCGCCGCGCTCTTGGTCGCCCATGCGCCGGCGCGTCGGTACGTCGCTCAGGCGCGCAGGTCGGGCGCGTCGGGCGCGTCGTGCCGGGGCTTGGGGCGGATGCGGCGGTACAGCCAGAGAAAGAGGGGAAACTCGATCCACTGCAGTGCCGCCCAGGTCAGCGCCTTGCGCCGCGGCAGACCGCGCGCCTGGGCGTCGCGCCACACCCAGCCGGTGGAGAACGCCGCCGCGGAGACGAGCAGGAGCACGATCACGTCGCCCACGACCGCGCCGCTCATGATCCCCGCCGGCGTCCGACGCCGTAGTAGGCGGCGGGGCCGATGACGTTCTGTGTCGCCACGGCACGCCACAGGAGCTTGGGACCGCGGATGCCCTCCGCCGGACGGCGCTGGATGTCGCGCTCGGCCATCGTGATGAGAACGACCTCCAGCGCGAGCAGTCCCCACACCAGCCGCCGCCCAGTGGGCCCCAGGCGGCGGTACTGCGTGACCAGCGTGCGGATCGGCTGCGAGACTCTGCGTGGCATCAGGGCCTCTCAGGTGTGTTGGGGCCGGCGGCGCTCACGCAGGCGACCCTTGGCCGGCGCCGGCCGCACCGGACGACCGACCCGGGCCATGTCCGCGACCTCGCTGGCGATGTCCTCCAGCACCGAGGTCTGGAGCGAGTACACGATGTTGCCGCCGCGCCGTACAGAACTGACCAGTCCGGCCGCTTCGAGCACCTTGAGATGACGCGACACCGACGGCCAGGAGATCTCGAAGTGGCCGGCCAGCGCGCCGGCGGGCAGCTCGCCGTCGCGCAGCAGCCGCAGAATCTCGCGGCGAGTGGGGTCGCCCAGTGCTTTGTATGCGCCGGCGATCGACATCGCGCTTAGCAATTTAGCATATGCGCTAACAGGCGCGAAGCTGTCACATCTCACACCGCCGGCGGGTCATCCAGTCAGAGCACGCTTTCCCATCGCTCTGACAACAACGACTCCTGTGGAGGTAGACATGCAACCGCGTATCGACAACCCGGTCATCACCGTTCCCGGCGCGATGACCGCCCTCCAGAAGCTCTCCGCCGCCGCCAAGCACCACGGGGGCGTCGCCGAGAGCACGTTGCTCCTGGTCGAGCTGCGCGCCAGCCAGATCAACGGATGCGCCGTGTGCGCCGACATGCACTCGCGCGAGCTCAAGGCGCTCGGTGAGCCCGACGAGCGCATCTTCACCCTCGCGGCGTGGCGCGAGACCTCGTACTTCAACGACGCGGAGCGCGCCGCGCTGGCCTTGACCGAGGCCTCCACCCGCCTCGCCGACAGGTCAGACCCCGTGCCCGACGAGGTGTGGGACGAGGCGGCCCGCCACTACGACGAGGCGCAGCTCTCAGCGCTCGTGCTCACGATCGCCGGCATCAACGCCTGGAACCGGATCAACGCCACCACCCGGCAGATCACGGGCGAGTGGATCACCCAGTGGCTGCGTGCCCCGGAGCCGACCGCGTCAGCTGCCTGAGCGACAGCCACCGTCGGCGCAGACCTCGACCTCGGGGTCTGCGCCGGCCCAGCCCCGGGCGACGAGCAGGCCGTGCAGCCTGCAGCCCAGGCACAGACCAAGCGCCGACTCCATCCACATCAGCGTGAGGCAAATGAGGCAGATCGTCCGCGGCAGGTAGCCGCGAATGCCCACGTTGGTGATGACGGCCATGGCGCCGGCCATGACCAGGCCGAGCGTCCAGGCGAAGCGCTTGGGCTTGGCCGACACCCACTCCGGCCGCTGGTCGCGCGTCATGGCACGCGCGACGCGCCCGACCGGACTGTGGCGGATCCCGGCGGTGATCCGCACCAGGAATTCCACGAAGAACAGCGTGGCGGCGACCTGCAGGGGGACGTACTGCTTGGCGAAGTAGGCGTAGCCGAAGGCCACGGCGCCCACGGCCATGGTGATCCCCGCAGCCGCGCGGACCTCGCGCTCGTTCACCATGGCGGCGCGCAGCTGCGTGGCGCCGACCGTCACGCGGGGGACGCGGTGGCCAGACGAGAGCTCCATGTCTTCCTCCTCGGGTGTGGGTGTCCGTCGACTCGCTCCGCGACCTCCTCGCCGGGCAGCGGGAACCAGCGGATCTGCTCAAACGCGTCGCTCAAAACCGGGTCATTCCCGCTCGGGGCCGGGGGGTGCTTGGCCAGCGCGGCGAGCATCTCGCGAGCCTGCTTCAGCTGACCGGCCAGCGCGCTCTCGGGCGCGGTCAGCGGCGGCGCGGGTGGCCGAGGCGTCGCGAGCGCGCCCCGCAGGCCCGGGCCCGCCGGCGCATGCGCTGAGAGATCACGGTGGCGCCAGAGTCCGGTTTGCGGGTCGAAGCGATACAGCTCCAACAGACTGCGGCCATGGTCGGCCAGCAGATGCACGGCGTCCAGGACGTACTGAACCGCCGCCTCTGACATGTAGTAGCTGAAGGTGATGCGGGTGAAGGCCAGCTTGGCCCCCTCGTACCCGTCGTCGATCTGGCCGCGCATCCCCTTGGACCACTCGTCGTCGATCCGGCAGATGCGGTGCAGGTAGGGCCCGGCGCAGAAGCAGCCGCTGCGGGCCTGGATTCCGAACAGGTCGCTCAACGCCGCGGCGACGAAGTTGGCGTGCAGGTACCCGCGGGGATGCCGCAGCCCGAAGCTGACGATCGCGAGGCGGTCAGCACGGGTGTCGCCGAGGATCTCGATCCGCGGGTTGGCGCCCCACGAGCGCAGTGCTCGGGCGGCCATCGAGTCCTCACGACGGCGGATCTCGTCGCAGCCGACGGCGTCCTTGAGCGCAAACACCAGGCCGGCACGGATCGACTCGACGATGCCGGGCGTTCCGCCCTCCTCGCGGATCTCCGGCTCAGGGTGGTAGGCGTGCGTGGCCGGCGTCACGTAGCGCACCGTCCCGCCGCCGGGAACCGCCGGCACCGGGTGCTCGAGCAGCGCGCGCTTGGCGACGAGCACTCCGGGCGTGCCCGGTCCTCCGGCGAACTTGTGCGGTGAGATGAACACCGCGTCCTTATGGGCGGGGCCTCCGCCGGCGACCGACGGGGCGGGATTCATGTCGATCGGGAGATACGGCCCGGCGGCGGCGTAGTCAAACAGCGCCAGTGCCCCGTGGCGGTGCAGCAGCATCGCCACCTGGTCGACGTCGGTGATGATCCCGGTCACGTTCGAAGCCGCCGAGAAGCTGCCGATCTTCACCGGCCGGTCGGCGCAGCGAGCCAGTTCCTCGGCCAGCTGGTTCAGATCGACGCACCCGTACGCGTCCTGGCCGATGGTCACGACCTCTGCCGGAGATTCCCGCCACGGCAGCTCGTTGGAGTGATGCTCATAGGGCCCCACGAACACGACCGGCCGCTGCGCCGAATCGAGCTCCAGCACCCGGATGAGGCGATCGATCGCGGCCGTCGCGCCCGAGCCGCAGAACACCACGACGTCGTCGGCGCTCCCGTTGACGGCGTCGTGGATGATCGCCCGCGCCTCCTCGCGCGATGCCGTCGTCGCGCGGCCCGTCGCCGACGTCTCGGTGTGCGTGTTGCCATACATCGGCAGGATCTGCTCACGGATGATGTCCTCCACGAGCCCGAGGGCCCGCCCGGACGCCGTCGCGTCGGCGTACACCATCCGGCGCGGGCCGAACGGCCCGCTCACGACAACGTCGTCACCGATGACCGACCGGCGGATCCGCTCGATCCACCGGCTTGCGTCGCCAACCATCGTCAACCCCTCGTCCCGTCTCCCCCGCGAGCCCGGCGTCGCCGCCACCCCGAGGAGGGAGCCCGATCATCACACCGTCTTGGTGGGGGTACGCGCGGGATCGCGATTCGGTTCGCGAGGGCGCCGACGGCACTCGCATCCGCGGTCCCTCGACGCTGGGGCGGGCACCGGCGAACGTCAACTGCGGCTATCGAACGGCGTGACTGCGGCGTACGCGGCAGATGCGAGGCGCGGGCGGCTGAATCGGCCGGTTCTGTGGGGTCTGTGAGTGGACTTGCCTCACAGGGTCAGCCCGAAGGAGTCGTCAGAGCGCATGAGCCGGGGGCCTTGGGAGATTTTCGCTCCCTGGCGATAAAGATCTCCCACACCCACCCAAGCGCCCGACACCCGTGAGAGGAGGTACCTCCCACAGCCCACGACAACCCCAAAACCACGTCTCGCGACCCCCGCCGACCCGTCACGCACCCTTCCCAAGCCGCAGTTGACGTTCGACGGAATGCCGCCGCGCAGTTACACCTACAGCGGCGGAACCTGGTTGTTCACCTGCGTCCCGTGGTACAGGTGATCGTGGTCAGAGCAGGATGACTTGGGGAAGAAGAACTGGACACTGTCGCTGCGCACGTTGTTGTAACTGGCAAACAGCGTGACGTGTCCCTTCGTACCCGCCTGGCACCGCGGATCGGTGCTGCTCTTGACGCGCACGATTATCTTCATGATGTTCCCGGGTACGCCCCACATCACCGCGTGATGGGAGTGATAGACAAGGTGGTGCTCGACGGTCATGATGATGAGCCGGTCGGGCTGGTGGCGCACACGGTCGACCTGGCACAGAATGCCCGAGACGGTGTTCGCATCGAGGTTGATCTGACCGTGACCGCGGGCGTAACTGCCGGTCGCTCCCATGATCGGCTGGCCCGTGTGAAAGCCCCACGGCGGGATCCCCTGCACGATTGGCACGGATGCGCAGTATTGGGTAGTGAAGGCACTGGCCGAGCCGGCCGCGCTCAGCGCGAGCAGCGGTGCGATGAGGAGGGTGGCGATACCGAGGCGTCGTATGACGGTGAGTGTGCGCATAGGGGCCGACTATACCCCCGACAGGTGTCCTCACGCAGGATTTACCCGCCGACGGCGCAGTGCAGTAGCATCGCGCCACCCAGGCGAAGAGAGCCGGTAACCACGGATAGGGAAGGGACCGGAATGAGGGGATCGGACGCGGCGCGGCGGGCATTGGCGGGACATCGGACGCACCGGCTGCGCGCGCGACAGTTGGGCGCCCTGCTCGGGCTGCTGATGGCGCTGCCCGCGAGCGCCTCCGCGGCGGGCATCACGTTCTCGGCTCCCTCTGGAGCCCGCAGCTACGCCGACCAGTCGCTGGGACCGGCGGGCTACACCGAGGCCCTCGCCTTTCGCACCACCGACACGCGCCCCGTCATCGCCATGACGGCCGACTCCGGCACGCAGTTGCAGTGTCACTTCGACGACGTGTTCGTGACCCAGACGTGCGGCGGCCCGGCGCCGGGGTGCGCCGCGATCTGCGGCAGCTTCCAGCCACCCGCTTCGCTGGGCCCGGACTCCGATCAGTTCTCACGCGCCCACTTCCTGGCGGTCGACCTCGTCGACGCCGATGGCAACACCCTGGCCTCGGAATGGGTCAACATCGACGTCGACACCACACCGCCGGTGATCGATCTCGCCAGCGCCGGCGGGCTGCTCACCAACGGCACCGCCGGCGGCAACAGCACGCTCCCATTGCGGCCGAACTTCGATTTCCAAGTGACCGACAGCAACTCGGTGGGCAGCCAGGTGGACACCATCGCCTGCGCGTGGGGGCCAGCGACCACCAGCCCGGCGTTCGCCTCCTGCGGCGACAAGACCGGTTCGGGCTCGTACCGGCCGCGTCTCCCTGACGGTCATCGCCTCTACCGTCTCCAGGTGCGCGCCACCGACGACTTCGGTCGCTCAACGACGGCCTCGGGCGTCTATGACCCCCTCCCCTGCGTCGTGTCGATCCAGTCGCCGGGCAGGATTGCGAGGCTCCTCTCGTCGGGGATCCCCACCCGCTTGAACTGCGAGGCGACCCGGCACGCCGCGGTCGCGATCTACGCCTTCATGGTCAACGGCGATCAGAGCACCTCCCCGCGGGGTGCGGTCGCCGAGAATCCGATCCTGGGCGAGTACCGGCTCTCCAGCAAGACCAGCACCTTCAAGGTGACTCGGCGTCTGCGCCTGTCCGGCGCGGCCCGCAGCGCCTTGCGCCACGCGCGCTCCGTGGGCCTGGTCGTGGCCGCGGGTGGCGACCCGGACAAGATCGAGGCCGGGCTCGCCGACGCCAGCCTGAGCTACCAGGCCTTCACCCTCCACCGCTGAGCAAGGGTCACCTCGACCTATCCCTGGGGAGGGTCACCTCGACCTATCCCTGGGACTACTTGGCGCGCCGGCCCAGCGGGGACATGATGCTCGTGTCAACGCCACACACCACCCAAAGGGACGGACCGGGGGCATAGGTCCCAGATTCGACCACTACGTCGTTTCAGTCAGCTGGTCGAGCTGAGGCCAGGAGCCCAGGGGGCAGCTTTCCGACTGTTGGCCAGGAAAGTGGGCAAAGCGGAGGCCGGGATCTCGGATGTGTGCGAGGTCCCGGCCTTCCGTGACGAGGCGGTCACGCGCCGGGCAGATGGTCCGTTACCACGCCGCTGGCCCGGGCCCGGCCGACCAAGGCGAGACGCTTCTCGTTCTGAGGAAGCTCCTCCACCCCGAACTTGTCAAACAGCGCGCGCAGGTGGAGCTTGACCGCGGGGACCGACAGGAACAGTTCCTCGGCGATCTGGCGGTTGGAGGCCGGCGCCGCGAACGGGTTACTCCCCATCAGGGGGCGGCAGAGGGCAGTCAGCACCTCGCGCTGGCGCACCGAGAGATCGACGGGTGCGTTCACCGCGGGCATGGCCAACTCGGTGGCGCGGTGCTCGCCGTCGGCGGGGCGGCGCACCAGCACGACGGTCCGCCCGAACCGCAGCCGGTCGCCGTCGCGCAGCCGGCGTCGGCCGTGCACACGCTCGCCGTTGACGTAGGAGCCGTTGCGCGACAGGCCGTCATCGACGAGCGTGAGCTCGCCGCCGAGCTGCTGCAGCTCGGCGTGCAGCCCGGAGACCTGGTCGTCCCAGTGGATGCTCAACGCGGCTTCCGCGTTGCGCCCGACGGTGAACTCGCCCGCAAGCGTCATGGTCTGCAGCCGGCCCTCCGCGTCGCGATAGACGAGGAACGACTCCTCGCGACGCTCGGCGTGGATCACCGCCTGCAGCTCCACCGGTGTGATCGGGCGAGGCTGCCCGTCGACGCTGTCCAGCCCCATGGCCTCGGAATATCCCACACTGACCGCAACGTCAAGCCGTCCCTCCCCCATAAAATCTGGCGGGATGTCGGGTCCGGCGACGTGAGTCCCTCGCAGAGCGACGCGCAAGCGTTCTGGCTGCGCGCGCCCGGCGTCGGGGAGATCCGTCCGGTGACGCTGCCCGAGCCCGGCCACGACGAGGTGCTGGTGCGCACCCTGCGCTCCGGGATCAGCCGCGGTACCGAGATGCTGGTGTTCCGCGGTGGGGTTCCGCCATCCCAGTATGCGGCGATGCGCGCGCCCTTCCAAGAGGGTGACTTCCCGGCTCCGGTCAAGTACGGCTACCTCAACGTCGGCGCAGTGGAGCGCGGGCCCGAACCGTTGCGCGGGCGCACGGTGTTCTGCCTGTATCCACATCAGACCGCCTACGTGGTGCCCGCCGGCGCGGTGACCGTGGTTCCAGAGGACGTACCCGCCGCCCGCGCGGTGCTGGCGGGCACGGTCGAGACCGCCGTCAACGCCCTGTGGGATGCCGCGCCGCTGCTCGGTGATCGAGTGGCCGTGGTCGGCGCCGGCATGGTCGGCTGCTGCGTGGCGCGCCTGCTGAGCCGGTTCCCGGGCACGCAGGTCACGCTCGTGGACGTCGATGCCGGCCGCGCCGAGGTCGCCACCGCTTTGGGCGTGCAGTTCGCCCTGCCCCCGGATGCCCCCGGCGGCTGCGACCTCGTGGTGCACGCCAGCGCGACCTCAGACGGGCTGCAGCGCTCGCTCGAGCTGCTCGCCCCCGAGGGCACCGTCCTCGACCTGAGCTGGTACGGCGACAAGGAGGTCCGGCTCTCGCTGGGCGGCGCCTTTCATTCGCGCCGCCTCGGCATCCGCGCCAGCCAGGTCGGCGCCGTCTCCCCCGCCCGCCGCGGCCGCCGCACCACGGCCGACCGCCTCACCCTGGCGCTCGGACTACTGCGCGATCCCGCCTTCGACGCGCTGGTCACCGGCGAGTCGGGCTTCGGCGAGCTGCCCGACGTGATGGCCCGGTTGGCCTCCGGGAGCCTGTCCGCGCTCTGTCACACCATCACCTACGACGAAAGACTGGGGTAGGCCCCGTGTTCAGCGTGACCGTCCGCGACCACATGATGATTGCCCACAGCTTCGACGGCGAGGTGTTCGGGCCCGCGCAGCGCCTGCACGGCGCCACCTACGTCGTCGACGCCACCTTCCGGCGCTCCACGCTCGACGCCGACAACATCGTCGTCGACATTGGCCGCGCCGGCAGGGAGTTGCGTGCCGTGCTGGCCGAGCTGACCTACCGCAACCTCGACGACGAGCCCGCCTTCGCCGGCATCAACACGTCGACCGAGGCGCTGGCCCGCGTGGTGGCCGACCGGCTCGCCGAGCGGATCCACTCCGGCGCCCTGGGCGACGGCGCGCGCCAGCTCGCGGGGCTCGTCGTCACCCTGCACGAGTCACACGTCGCCTGGGCCACGTACGAGCGGCCGTTGTGACAGCAGTGCATGCCGTCCTGCCCGACGGCATCGACGACCCGGCCCGGCCGAGCGGGGGCAACGTCTATGACCGCCGCGTCTGCCAGGGGCTCGGCGGGCTGGGTTGGTCGGTGCACGAGCATCCCGTCGCCGGCGCCTGGCCGCACCCCGACCCGGCGTCACTCGATGACCTCGGTGCGGTGATCGCCGCGATCCCCGACGGCGCCGTCGCCGTGCTCGACGGGCTGGTCGCCTCGACCGCGCCCGACGTGCTCGTCCCTCACGCCTCCCGGATACACCAGGTGGTCCTCGTGCACATGCCACTCGGCCACAAGCCGGCCGGCGGCGACGCCGAAGCGATCCGCGCCCGCGAGCACGCCGTCCTGAGCGCCGCGAGCGCCATCATCACCACCAGCGCGTGGACACGGCAGCGGCTGATAGAGCTGTACGCGCTCCGCGCCGGGGCCGTCCACATCGCAACGCCTGGCGTCGATGCCAACGAGCCGGCCGTCGGCACCGGGTCGGCCGGAGCCGAATTGCTGTGCGTGGCCGCGGTGACGCCCGGCAAGGGCCACGACGTGCTCGTCGAGGCGCTGTTGGGACTGACGCATCTCTCGTGGCGGTGCCTGTGCGTGGGCAGCCTGGAGTGCGACCCGGCATTCGCCGACCTGGTCCGCGCTCGCATTCTTGACACCGGGCTGGGCGAGCGCATCTCCTTCTGCGGGCCGCGGACCGGCGGCGCGCTGGCGCGCGCCTACGCGGCAGCGGACCTGGCGGTCCTGCCCTCGCGCGCGGAAACCTTTGGCATGGTCATCACCGAGGCCCTCGCCCGCGGGCTGCCCGTGATTGCGAGCCGAGTCGGAGGGACCCCGGAGGCCGTTGGCCACGGTGCCGACGGCGCCCGGCCCGGCCTCCTCGTCACACCCGACGACATTGGAGCGCTGCGGGGCGCGCTGCAAGCGTGGCTGACTGGTGCTGAGCTGCGCGCCCGCCTGCGCCGCGCGGCTGGTGAACGCCGCGCCACGTTGCAGCGCTGGCCGGCGACCGCGCAGGCCGTTGCGGACGTCCTGACTGGAGCGGGGCGATGAGTCTCGAGGGCGTGCGGGTCACACCGGCCTGGCTGGCGCTCCGCGAGCCCGCCGACGCCGCGGCGCGCGCCCGAAGCCTCGCCGAGCGGCTCGCCGCCCACCTCGCCGAGCGGCTCGCGGCGACCGACCGGCTGGTCATCCACGATCTCGGCGCCGGCACCGGCGCGATGGCGCGCTGGCTGGCGCCCCGGCTGCCCGGGCCCCAGCACTGGGTGCTGCACGACCGCGACGCCGAGCTGTTGAAGGTCGCGACGGCCCGGCCCCCCGGACCTTCGGCCGACGGCAGCGCGGTCATCGTGCAAGCGCGACACTCGGACGTGGCCGGGCTGCCTGCGGGCGCGCTGGCAGGCGCGACCGTCGTCACCGCCTCGGCCCTGCTGGACATGCTGACCGCGGCGGACCTGAGCGAGCTTGTCGTCGCGTGCGCCACGGCGGGATGCCCCCTCCTGCTCACCCTCTCAGTCATCGGTCAGGTGACGCTCAGCCCCGCCGAGCCAGTGGACGCGCGGCTCGCCCTCGCCTTCGACGCTCACCAACGCCGGATCACGGAGCACGGCCGGCTGCTCGGCCCCGACGCCGCCGACGTCGCCGCGGCGAAGTTCGAGGCGCTCGGCGCCGAGGTGGTCCGCGCCCTGAGCCCATGGCGACTGGACGCGGGCAACGGTGAGCTGATCAGCGAGTGGCTCACCGGCTGGGTGGCGGCCGCGTGCGAGCAGGAGCCGGCGCTGGCCGCCGCGGCCGAGGACTACGCCGCCCGCCGGCTCACGCAATCAGCCGCAGGAGAGCTCGCGGTCACCGTGGGCCACGCCGACCTCCTGGTGCTGCCGGGTCAGCAGTCGTCCTGAAAGCGCGGCGAGAGCGCGTAGCGCAGGAGGACCACGTCGCCGATCTGGCGTACGTCGGCGAGCGTGGCGCGCCGCCCGGGGTTCCACGGGAAGCGGCCGTCGCCAACGAAGCGGGTGGCCCGGGAGTCGCCGACGAACACCGGAGCGACGACCAGTTGCAGCTCGTCGGCGAGATCGTCGGTCAGAAATTGGGTGTGGACCATGCCGCCGCCCTCGACCATCAGCCGCTGCACACCGCGGGCGCCGAGGTCCTCGGTGAGCCTGCGCATCTGTACGTGCTGGCCGCCGTCGACGACCGTGGCCACCTCGCCCAACCGCGTGCGGGCGTCGACGACGCGGGGACTCGTGCAGTACACGAGCTTCTCGTTGTCGCCCGTGGTGAAGAAGTCGGCCCCGGGGTCGAGTTCGAGCCGCTCGGTCACCGTCACCTTGATCGGAGAGGTGGGCAGCCCGCGCGCCGCTCGCTCGTCGCGGCGGTTCTGCGAGCGCACGAGCAGACGGGGATTGTCGGTCCGCACGGTCGCCGCGCCGACGAGGATCGCGTCGCAGGAAGCGCGGACCGCGTCCACCCGGTCGAAGTCGGCGTCGTTGGACAGCTCCAGGCGCCTCGGCGTGGCCGCGCCGAGGTAGCCATCGATCGACATGCCGCAGCTGAGCAGGATGTACGGGCGGTCAGGCATGGACCGCTTTCTCCTGGAGTGCCTGCCGACGTCGGCGCGCCGGAGAATGGCTGCGACGCAGCCACGCCATCACCATGACCACCGCGCCTGGAAGGCTGGCCACGAGCACCATGACACCGTAGACGACGGAGGCCGCGACGCCGCGATGCGCGCCCAGGCCGGCTGCGGCAAACGCCCACGCGGTGATGCCCTCGCGAGGACCCCAACCGGCGGCGCTGGGCAACACCATGGCCATCATCACCAGCAACGCTATCGGGATCATCTTGCTCAGCGGCGCCGCGGCGCCCGCGGTGTGCGCGGCCACGATGAAGGTGGCCGTATGCCCGGCCACCACCACCGCCGAGGCGAGCACGATGCCGAGCCAGGCCCGACGGGCCAGCAGCGCCTCGCGCAGGTCGCGCGCGGCCGCGGTCCGCAAGCGGGCCCAGGCCGACCGCCCCGAGGGGCGCGCCCTGGCGGCGAGCACGACGATGCCCAGCAGGAGTGCCACCACGCCCACCACCAGCGGCATCGAGGACTGCACCGGCGAGGCAAGCGCGAGGAGGATGACGGCGGTCAGCGTGACCTGCACCACCTGGCCCGCGGCGCGCTCCCACCACACGGCCCGCAGGCCGCGGCCGACGTCGCGCACGTCGCGGCCGTGGCTGATGCCGCGGTGCACATCGCCGAGCACCCCGCCCGGCAGCGTGAGGTTGAGGAACTGCGAGCGGTAGTAGGCCGCCACCGCGCTCGGCAGCGACAGCCGCACGTGCAGCCCGCGCGCCACGGTCTTCCACCGCCAGGCGCTGCACACCGTCGTCAGCAGGCACAGGCCCGCCGCGGCCGCGAGCGCGCCGGCGTTGACGGTGCGCACGCCGTCGATGAACGGGCCCGTACCCAGCCGCCAGACCACGAGGCCGAGGGTCAGCACCGGGGTCACGACGGATGCCCAGCGCCACACCTTGCCCCTCATGCCGGCACCCCCTGCGCGCGAGGTTGCGGCGCTGCCCGCGTCCCCGGAGTGCGGCGCGGACGCTGGAACGGGATCTCGAACACCGCCGCGAAGGCCCGTGCGAAGCCGATCGTCAACGGCAGCACCAGGGCGAGGGAGACGAGGAAGAAGGGCACCCCCGCGGCGACCCGGCCCGCCACGATCCGCTCGCACACGATGGCGACGATGGGGGCGTGGGTCAGGTACAGGCTGTAGGAGCAGGAGCCCAGGCTGCGGACCGGCCGGGCGTCGAGGACGCGCACCAGCCGGGCGGGACGGCCGGTGGCCAGGGCAGCGAGCAGGCAGGCGATGGCCGGCCCCAGCGCCAGGTCGATCCAGTAGAGGTGATCGAGCGTCCACACCGAGCCTTGGCACCCGATCACCACGAGCACGGGGGCGAGGGCGGCCAGCGCCAGTCGCGGCCACGGCCACGAGCGCTGCGCCGCGCTCGCGCCGACGATCCCCGCGGTCAGCACCCCGACGGCGAACAGGGCGGCCAGGTCAGGCGCGGATTGGACGACGAACGTGTCGAGGTGCGCGACGTGGGGACCGACGATCCCCACTGCCGCGACGATGAGGACGACGGTCGCCACCATGGCCCCAGCGCCCCACCGCCGCACCAGCAACAGCAGCAGTGGGAAGGCGATGTACAGCTGCGCCTCGACCGCCATCGACCAGAAGGCCGCGTTGGGGCTGTGTGCCAGCACGACGTTCTGCACCAGCAGCCCATTGGCGAACACCGACGTGACGTCGGGCACCCCATGGCCCGGCTGAGGGACGATGAGCCACGCCACCGCGAGGCTGAAGGCCAGCGCCGCCCAATAGGGCGGCAGGATGCGCCGCATCCGCCGTTGCGCGAAGCCGGAGACCGCGTCCAACCGCCAGCCGTGGCGCGCCGGCGACAGGGCCAGCGAGAACCCCGAGAGGACGATGAACACCACCACCGCGAAGCGGCCGTAGATCAACCAGGCGGCCCAGAACGGCGCGTGATCGGCCGGGTAGCCGGGGAACGCGCGCAGGAACACGTGGTTGACCACGACGTAGAGCGCCGCCAGGCCCCGGATGCCGTCCAGGCCGACCAGCCGCCGGGACCGGTGCCCGGCCGTCGCAGATGCATCCGGAGCCGCCACGGGATTACTTGGCGGTGGTCGCCGTATGAGAGTCGAAGGCGTCGAGGAACTTGTTGCGGAACGCGCTCATCGGCCACACCGGCGCGTTGGCATTGGGCTGCAGGCCCGCGTTCCAGCCCCAGCTTCCAATCGCCTTGAGCACCTTCGGGTCGTGGGCGATGATCGAGATCGGCACGTCGTGGTTGGAGTTGTGGCCGCTGACGATCGGCAGCGGCTGATGGTCGCCGAGGGCGATCACCACGAGCTTCTTGTCGTTGACGCGCTTGATGAACGAGTACAGGGTGCTCAGCGAGTACACGATCGAGCGGCCATAGGCGGCCTGCACGCGTGGTGGGTTGCTCCAGAACGCGCCGGTCGAGTGGTCCATGGGAATCCGGTTGTAGATCGAGCCGTTGCCGACCTCGTTCCACGGAATCTGTTTGGGGATCCGGTTCCACGGCATATGGCTGGACACCGTGTCGACCTCCGCGAACAGCGGCGGCCGGTTCGTCTTGGAGAGCTCGAGCCGCTGCAGCGCCGCGTAGCTGTACTGGTCAGGCATCGACGCATACGTGAACGTGGGGCCCTTGTAACCGACGTTGCGCCGGTCATACAACTTGTCGTAGTGGTAGTACGACGTTCCCTGCGGCCAGGAGTAGTCGTTGGACGGCACATCGTCGACCGTCCGCCAGCCGGCTTCCTTGAAGGCGTCGCTGAGGGTGAACCGATCGGTGGTCATAAGGTCGTTGTAACGGCGCTGACTGTCAACCCAGACGCCCGACTGCAGCGTCGAGTGAGCCAGCCAACTGATGCCGCCGTAGGTCGACGAGTCGAGGAAGCCGCTGCGCGCCGCGAAGCCCGCCGATCCCAGCTCCTTGTCGCCCTTGCTCAGCACCGCGGCGACCTCGGGTGAGAACGGGCGGCCCTGCACCGCCTGCTGCCCGTAAGCCTCGACGAACACCAGCAGCACATCCTTGCCGCGCAGCGCGGTCAACAGCTGGCTGGGAGGCGTGTTGCGAAAGGCGTCGTGCTTGATCTGGGCAGCGAAGACCGACTGGTCGTGGAGGTCAGCCCGAAACTGGCCCACCTCGTGGCCCATGACGTTGGCTGACAGCGTCGTGGCGACCGGGGTCTGGGAGACCAGCTGCGCCCCGACGAGCCAGAACAGGCCCCAGACGACCCCGGCCCCGGCGACGGCGCGCAGGGCCAGACGACGGTGGTCAGCGGCGACCCGGGTCAGCCGGAACGCCGAGAACGTGGTGAGGACGAGGAGGACAACGATGCCGACGAAGATCCCGACCACGACCAGGTGCGCGTTGGTGCTCCCGATCGAGTCGCCCAGCGTCGAGACGCCGCTCCCGGCGTAGCTCTTGTCGCTGAGCAGGTCGAAGCGACGGCTGAAGGTGTCATAGAACCCGATGTCCAGCGCCTTGAAGACGACGACCACCGTCAACAGCGGTCCGACGACCCCGGCCAGGATGCGCCGCGGCACGGTGGGCAGCACGCTGGCCACCGCGACGAACACCAGCAGTTCGAGCGGGATGCGCAGGAAGCCCACCACCGAGAGGTCGCTGGGTGAGTCGGGGGTGACCAGGGCCGCCCACACGATCACGAAGGCCAGGACCGTCAGCCCGGGATCCGCCCGGTGGCGCAGCCGACCCCAGCGCGAGCGCCACCGAGACGTCCTGCTCGGGTCAGGCGGCGCCGAGCCGCCGGGGCCGGCCTGTGCATCCGAGATGCCCAGGGTCTCGACGGCGTCCGACGGGGTGGCCCCCGAGCCTGTCACCGCGGCGACGAGGGTGCCGTGGCGACGGCGCCACAGCCACCACACATCGCGGCCGAAGGACTCGGCGAGCAGCGCCAGGGCGACGGCGAGCAGGACCCGGTTGGCGGTCGCGGACAGGACCTGGGAGACGGCGACGGCCAGGAAGACGCCCTGCACCGCGGCGACGGTCTTGCGCCAGAACCGCGGTGGCAAGTCGGCTCGCAGCCAGGGCAGGGGCCACCCGGCGGCGAGGAACGCGTAGCGGGCCACGCCGATGGCGAGCACCCACGCGCCGACGGTGCTGGCGACGTAGACGCTGAGGATGAAGATGAGGAAGGCGTCCACCTCGGCGTCGAAATGCGCGCCGAGGGTGGCACTGCGCGTGCGCCGCGCGACCCAGCCGTCGACGGCATCCAGCGCCAGCGCGACGGCGCCGAGCGCCACCAGCAGCGCGAGCGGCACGTGATGGGCAAAGGAGCCGGCGATCAGCGCAGCGACGCCGACGGTGAGCGTGGCTCGGACGAGGGTGACCCAGTCGGCCGGGGTCAGCCGCTCGGCGCGGTAGTAGGAGAGGCCGCGCGACAAGGCTGTGTTCGTGATCAGTCCGCAGACGATGCCGACGGCCCAGGCGACGGGGCTGAGGGCCGCCCCGCTGTGGCTGACGGTGAGTGCGAGGCCGGCGATCAGCAGCACCTGCACGAACAGGGCCGTGACCGGGACGGTCTGAACAGAGCCGAGTGCAGTGGCGGCTGCGTGCTTGGGCTTCATGCCCCCCATGACGCCGCTCCGGGGCAAAGCCTTCCCCGCCTGGCATCCTGCGACGCGTGAAACAGGATCAACGCGTCCCCTTCGATCGCGCTCTTCACCGAGCCCGCGTCTCGGTCTATGCCGACGGCGAGTTCGTCGACCAGGAGAGCTTCATGAAAGCCACCGAAATCCGGCGGCTGGCAGAGCGAGCCGGGATCGAACCCGGGGTCTCAGTACTGGACCTCTGCTGCGGCGTCGCCGGGCCGGGACGACTCATCACCCGGGAGTTCGGGTGCGCCTACCTGGGCGTGGACTCCAGCGCCGACGCTCTCGCCATTGCCCGCGAGCGCGCCGCCGACCTTCCCTGCCGGTTCGAGCGCGCGCGGATCCCGCCGGTCCCCGACGGGCCGTTCGGCGTGGTGCTTCTGCTCGAGGTGATGCTGGCCTTTCCCGACAAGGGGCAGCTCGTGCGCGCGATCGCCGGTGCGCTCCTGGCCGGCGGGCGCTTTGCCTTCACCCTGGAGGAAGGGGCGCCGCTCACACCGGCCGAGCGCGCGCGGATGCCCGACGCCGACACCGTGTGGCTGACGCCCCTGGAGGAGATGCACGGGCTGCTGGAGCGGACCGGGCTGGCGGTCCGATCAGAGACCGAGTGCAGCCGCGAGCACCGTGCCGTGGCCGACGCCCTGATCGCCGCGTTCATCGCCGACCGCGCCGACATCGTTGCCCAGATCGGGCAGCGTGCCCTGGACGAGCTGGTCGCCGCGCACCGGCTGTGGAGCGAGTGGCTGGGGTCCGGCCGGGTTCGTAAGTTCGCGATCGTGGCGGAGAAGACCGCCGCGGGGTAAGGTCGGGGCATGGGTGCGCCCGAGGTGCTCAACGTGGCGGCCGACGGTGGGTCACTGAGTGGCTGGATCCAGGGCACGGGGCCGCCGGTGCTGCTGCTTCACGGCGGCCCCGGGCTCAACCACACCTATCTCGACGATCTCGGCGCTGAGCTGGCCGCGGAATTCCGGGTCGCCTCCTACCAGCAGCGGGGCCTCGTCCCCTCCACGCTCGAAGGCCCGTTCACGGTGGCGCAGTCCATCGAGGACGCAATAGCGGTGCTCGACGGCCTTCAATGGCCGCGCGCGTGGGTGGTCGGGCACTCGTGGGGCGGACACCTTGCTCTGCGGCTGGCAGCCGATCGACCCGAGAGGCTGCTGGGCGCGCTGGCGGTCGAGCCGATCGGCGTTGTGGGCGATGGCGGACACGCGGCGTTCGAGGCCGAGATGTCCGCGAGGACCTCGCTGGAGCGCCGCCGGCGGGCCGAGGAGCTCGACGAGCGCGAGCTCTCTGGCGAGGGAACCGACGCCGAGTTTCGCGAGGCCATGGAGATCTGGTGGCCCGCCTACTTCGCGGACCCCGAGCAGGTCCCGCCGATGCCGCCGATGCGCACCTCTGTGCCGGCCTACGCGGGGATCTCCGCCGAGATGCTCGACGGCCTGGATCTGGTCGCGGCGCAGCTGGCCGACGGTCACTGCCTCTACGCGGTCCTCGCCGGCGCAGCCAGCCCCATCCCGTGGGGCCAGGCGGCGCGGGCCACGGTCGAGCTGTCCCCGCGAGCGTCGTTGACGGTCGTCGGCGCGGCCGGGCACTTCCCGTGGGTCGAGCAACCCGGATGCGTTCTCGCCTCGCTCAGACGCCTCAGCATGCAGGCCGCCCGTGAACCTGGCCACCAGCTCGTCGCCGGCGAGAGCCCGGCGGTTTGAGGCCGGCCATGCAGTTCGGGATCTTCTCCGTCAGCGATGTGACGAGCGATGCCGTCACGGGCCGCACGCCCAGCGAGGCCGAGCGCATCAAGGCCATCGTCCAGATCGCGCGCCGGGCCGATGAGGTCGGGCTCGACGTCTTCGCCATCGGCGAGCATCACAACCCCCCGTTCTTCTCGTCGTCTCCAACGACGCTGCTTGCACACATTGCCGCGCTCACCAAACGGATCGTCCTCAGCACGGCGGTGACCCTGATCACGACCAACGACCCCGTGAAGATCGCCGAGGACTACGCGATGCTCCAGCACCTCGCCGGCGGCCGGATGGACCTCATGCTGGGACGGGGCAACACGGTGCCGGTGTATCCCTGGTTCGGGAAGGACATCCGCAAGGGACTGGAGTTGGCGCTCGAGAACTACAACCTGCTGCACCGCCTGTGGCGCGAGGACGTCGTGGACTGGGAAGGCGACTCGCGCACCGCGCTCCAGGGCTTCTCGTCAATCCCCCGGCCGCTGGACGACGTCCCTCCCTTCGTGTGGCACGGAGCGATCCGGACGCCCGAGATCGCCGAGCAGGCCGCCTACTACGGCAACGGCTACTTCGCCAACAACATCCTCGCGCCCAACTTCCACTTCAAGCCGCTGGTCAACCTCTACCGCGAGCGCTTCGCCCACCACGGCCACGGCACGCCCGAGCAGGCCATCGTCGGCCTCGGCGGACAGGCGTTCATCGCTCGGCGATCCCAGGACGCGATCAGCCGGTTCCGCCCCTATTTCGAGGGCTCGCCGATCTACGGCAAGAGCTACCGGCTCGAGGACATCATGCAGGGAACGCCCATGACCGTGGGCAGCCCTCAGGAGGTCATGGAGAAGACGCTGACCTTCCAGGAGGGGTTCGGCGACTACCAGCGCCAGCTGTGGGTCGTGGACGCCATGGGACTGCCTCTGGAGATCGCCCTCGAGCAGGTCGAACTCCTCGGCACCGAGGTGGTTCCCGGGCTGCGCAAGGAGATGGACTCCCGCCGGGCGCCCGGCGTGCCGGATGCGCCCACCCATGCCAGCCGCGTTAAGGCCAAGTACGGCGACGCCGAACCCCGCCAACCGACGCCGAACGCCAACCGCGGCGACAACCTGACCGGAGTCTCCCCCTACGAGGACACAGATCCGGGGCTCGAGGCCGAATACCCGCTGGTCGGCTGACGTGGGCATCCCATCGGGAGATCGGAACAGTCGGCCGGGCGGGATGCCGCCGCGGCGCGTTGCGGTAGTCAGCGCGGGCGTCAGCGACCCCTCGTCGACCCAGATGCTGGCCGACCGGCTCACCCAGCGCAGCCTGGAGTCGATGCGGGCGATCGACTGCGCCGGGTCGGCGCACCGCGTGCAACTAGCCCCGCTCGCCGTCGAGATCGCACAGGCGACCGTCACCGGCCTGATCCCCGAGACCCTGCGAGCCTCGATCGAGCAGATCGGGCTGGCCGACGCGATCATCGCCTGCACCCCGGTGTACAAGGCAGGCATCAGCGGCCTGTTCAAGTCGTTCGTCGACCTCCTCGACAACGACCTCCTGATCGCCAAGCCGGCGCTCCTGGCCGCCACCGCCGGCAGCAGCCGCCACGCGCTTGTCATCGACCAGCAGATGCGCCCGTTGTTCGGCTACATGCGCGCCCTCACCCTGCCCACCTCCGTGTTCGCCGCACCCGAGGACTGGGGCGCCGCGGCCCTCAGCGACCGCATCGCCCGGGCGGCGACCGAGCTCGCGGTCACCGTCCACGCCGGCATCGAGCATGGCGTGGCCGAGCGCGCCTGGTCGGGTTATCAGCACGAGTTCGCGGGCAATGCCGCTCGCGCCGAGCAGACGGCGGCCGACATCGACTTCGACTCGCCGCTGATGCGGCTCGCGGCCGGCGGTCACCCAGAGCGCGATGCGGACGGTCGAGACGGCGGGCCCGAGGAGTGACCGCGGCGTGACACAGCTGGATTCCCCGCGCGTCCTCGTCACCGGGGGCACCAGCGGCCTCGGCCGCGCCATGGCCGCCGCGCTGGCGGCTGCCGGCGCGCGCGTGGCGCTGACCAGCCGCGAGGCGGCACGGGCGGAGGCAGTCGCGGCGCGGATCGGCGCGTTCGGCCTGCAGCTCGACGTCCGCGACGAGCGGTCGGTGCAGGCGGGGATCGACGCCGTGTATGACCGGCTGGGCGGCCTGGACTTGCTGGTGGCCAACGCCGGCATCGGCATGCGCACCGTCAACCCGCGCTTCATGACCGACCCCCAGCCGTTCTGGGAGGTCGCGACGGCAGGCTTCGCCGACGTGCTCGAGACCAAGGTCACGGGGACGTTCCTCGTCGCGCGTGCGGTCGCGCCGCGCATGCTCGCCGCCGGCGGGGGCAAGATCGTGGTCATTTCGATGAACGAGCAGACGATGACCCGCCGCGGCTTTACGCCCTATGGGCCGTCCGGCGCCGCGGTGGAGGCGCTCGCGCGTGTCATGGCGGCGGACCTCGCCGGAACCGCAGTGACCGTCAACATCCTGCTCCCGGGCGGGGCGACCGCGACCGGGATGATTCCCGACGACGCCCCGGATGACCTTCGCGGCCGGCTGCTGGACCCCGAGATCATGGGGCCGCCGATCGTGTGGCTGTGCTCGGAGCAGAGCACCGGGGTGCACGACCAGCGGATCGTCGCCACCGAGTTCACCGGCTGACGACGGACGCCGGTGGCTCGGCAGCGCCCGGCGTCGCGCGCGCCGTCAGCGCTGGACGAGCCGGTACACCGGCCCGGCGAGCGAGGCCAGGTAGACGTGGCCGGCGTTGTCCTGACCGAAGCCGGCGAGGCTTGAGACCGACAGCCCGGTGGCGCGGTTCTCGCGCGCATGGCCCGCGCTGAGCACAACGGAGTTGATCTGCGCCTTGCAGTTGTCGCCGAACAGGTAATGCCCTTCGAGCGCCGGCAGGGCGGGGTCGCGGACCACGAAGCCGCCGATGATCGCGCAGTAACCGTCGCTGTGGCGGGCGACGAGCGCGGGCTTGACCGCTCCAGGCGCGGAGCCCGGCTTGAAGCGGCGATCGCCCTCGAAGATGCTCCACCCGTAGTTGGCCCCGGCGCCGTGGCCGTGGCGGGCAAAGTCGATCTCCTCCTCCGTGTCCTGGCCGACGTCGCCGATGATCAGATCCCCGGTCCTCCGGTCAAAGGAGAAGCGCCACGGGTTGCGTAGCCCGTAGGCCCAGATCTCGGGCCGCCGCCCGGCCCGGTGAACGAACGGGTTGTCATCGGGGATCGTGTAGCCGCCGTTGGGACGAGGCGCAATGCGCAGCACCTTGCCCAGCAGTACGCCGGTGTTCTGGCCGTAGCTGTGCGGATCGTCCTCGCTGCCGCCGTCCCCGACACCGATGTACAGGTCGCCGTCGGGCCCGAACTGGAGCTGGCCGCCGTTGTGGTTGCTCTCGGTGTGATGGTCGATCGTGAGCACGGCGCGGGCACTCGCGGGATCCGCGCGGTTGGGATGTCCGCGTGCGCGCTGGTACTGGACGATCCGGATGTTGTTGGAGGAGTCGGTGTAATCGACGTACAAGCGGCCGCTGGTCTGGTAGGCGGGCGCGAAGGCCACCGACAGCAGTCCCTGCTCGCTGCCGCTGGAGTTGACCTGGCTCGACAGGTCCAGGAAGGGGCGCGCCTGTCGCCGGCCGCGGTCGAGCACGATGATCTGGCCGCGGCGCTGAACGACGAACAAGTGGCGGGAATCGCCAGGCGCGGCGGCCACATACACCGGCTGGCTGAACACGCCGACCCGCCGCAGGCCGATCTTGGCGGCGCGGGCCGCCGGCGCGACGGTGGCGGCCCCCGACGGGGCCGAGGACCCGCACGCGCCCACCAGCGCGGTGGCGGCAGCCACGGCCAGCGCGCCGCTCAGCGGTCCCCGAAACGACATGCCCGCACGCTACCGGGTGTCTCGGTCCCGGCGGCGAGGACCCGCTCGCGAGACGTGCCCCGTCACGCGCGAACGCGGCTCAGCACCTGCCGTGCGGCACGTTCACCGGTTTCGACCGCCCCGTCCAGGAAGCCGATGTTGTTGATCGACGTGTGCTCCCCGGCGAAGAGGAAGCGACCTTCGGCGGCGCCGGCCAGCTGGCCGTACGTGTTGCCCTGGCCCACGCGGTAGTACGAGTAGGCGCCGTGCACCCACGGGTCCAGCGCCCAGTGATCCTCGTAGGCCCGACCGGTGTAGGCAGCGCTGGTACCCGGGAACACGTTCTCCAGTTCGCTCAGCGCCCAGCGGACGTCGCGCGCCGGCGCCGCACCGTGCGCCTTCCCGGTGATCCCGGTGCGACCGACGCGGCCGCCCGGAAACGCCAGGTACAGAGCCGGACTGGCGTCGGGGCCCAGCTGGACCACATCGTCCCACCCGCAGGCCAGCCGTTGCCACTCCCCATAGGTGGCGCCGCTGTAGCCGAGCCCGGGCCACGTCTTGTGGCTCAGCTCGAGGTGGATCTTGGCGTTGGTGCCCATGCCCATCGTCCTGATGACATGACGTTTCCTGCTCGAGAGACGGGAGTGCCTGAGCTCGACGTCGCGCAACGTGCTGAACGGCAGCGCCAGCACGACGAGGTCGGCCGTCACCTCGACGCTCCTGCCCGACACGTCGAACACCAGCCGCACCGCGCGATCAGCCTGCTCCCGGATCGCCACGAGCACGTGGTCGTATCGGACGGTGGCGCGCGGAAGGTGGGCGATCATCCGGGACACCAGCTGATCGTTGCCGCCCACGATGTGGAAGCGTTCGTCGTCACCGGGTAGCGGCTGCAGCGATGCCCGAGGGTTTCCGGTCAGCAGGTAGATCAGGTCCTGCGCGGACTGGTCGCCAGGATCGCCACCGTTCTCCGTCACCGTGTTGGCGAGCATCAGCTTGCCGAAGCGGCTGCCTGAGCCGATCTCCGTGCTGTCCAGCCATTCCGGCACTGACATGCGATCCAGCCGCGCTGCGCCGGCGGCGGAATTGAGCTGCCGGGCGGCGGCGCGAAATGCCGGGAAGCCGACGTCGTGCCAGTCGGCGTTGGCCTCCGCATAGGTGTAGAGGCGGCCGTCGATGAAGAAGACCTCCTCCCCGCTCGCCAGGTCGCCGCCGTCGACGACCTCCTGCCTCAGACCCAGCCGAGTGGCCAGCCGGCGCACCGGCGTCTGGTTGCTATTCAGGAACGACCCGCCATGCTCGGTGATCAGCCCGCCGGAGAAGAAGTCCCGCAGTGTCCAGCACCGACCCCCGGCCCGCGCCGGATTTGCCTCATACACCGTCGACGCGATGGGGCCGCTCGGACTCTGGGTCCACAGCATGTGCGCGCATCGAAGCCCCGCGAGCCCCGCACCCACAATCGCAATCCGCGGCCTCGCCGACGCCCGTGCCACCTGCCGCGCCAGAGCTGCCCCAGGATTCCCGGCCACCACCGCCCCACCGGCGAGCGCGCCGGCACCGACGAGCAGCTCACGCCTCGTACGCCGGTCCGCCTCTAGGACGTCCGCCACCGGCATCCCCGTGCGGACGGAGTGCGCGTGCGCTGCAAACAAACGCCGCGCCAACCTCAACCCGGCCGACCGTGCCTCGCGGCCTTGTGGAACGCCGGTCCCGAGCATGCCCACAGACTAGGCGCTTTCGCGGTAGGCCCGGACGCCGACCACCGAGCGCACCACGCATCCACGACAACCGGCGCGCCAGCCCTAGTCGGGGTCCCTGGCCGCTGGGAGGTGAGCGCCGCCCGGGGGGAGCGACGGGTCCACGACTAGGGACCCGACGCGGGACTGGCCCAGACGCGAGCGAGGCGGTGCCGGACAAGACTCGCGGCATGACCACCACCACACCAATCCCACCCCTTCGCACGATCCAGCAATGGGTCGCGCCACCCACACCATCCCGCGTCGACCTCGCGCCCCCGCCCCTCAGGGAACGGCTCGACGAGGTTGTCACCTTGCTCGACGTCGTCCCCGTCGCCGGTCCCCCGGTGATCTTCGTCCTCGGCCCGTGGGCGGTCTTCATCATGTTCCTGATCGGGCCGTTCCTGCTCCTCGCCACGTTGGCACTCGTGGCGTTCATCCTCGTCGCGGTCAGCGCCGCAGCACTCGCGCCCGCCTATCTACTCGTCCGGCACCGCCGCAGGCACCGGACCGCCAGCGCCACGCGGCAGCACATCTCAGCCACCGCGCCGACCGCTGACGCCGCCTAACAGCCACAAACGCCCGTTCACTCCACACACCAAGGAGGACCTACAGATGAGTATCCCCCGCCTCATGGCTCACCACGCTGGTGCACACATCACTGAGGTCAACGCCGGGCACCTGTCTCTGATCTCACGGCCACAGACGCTCACCCGCGTGATCGAAGCGGCCGCCCGCGCCACGCGTTAGCGAGCGGCGCGCAACCTGCCGGTGTCCTGCGGAACCGTCGAATCGGCGCAGGACACCGGCCCCACGGGCGGTGGGGGCGTACACCGCCCATGAGTCTCGAGGCACGATCGTGCTTCGAGACATGAGGCATTTGTGGCGGTCGCGGCGGAACTGCAAACGTTCGCCTCGCCGCCCAGTCGGCTGAGGCCGCACCCGCGCCAGTCACATCCGAGCACGTCGAGTTCGAGCCCATCGGCGCGGAGTGGTCCGCGTACTCCCGAGGCGAGTCCGAGCGGGTGGCCGCGGCCGGACGAGTGCGGCGAAACCCAGGTCGGGGCGGATAGTGAAGGACATAGCTTCAAAATCCGCCACAACCCTGAGGCCGCCGCCCGCCACCGGTTCCCGGCGGGTCCAGCCGGCCGCCCGCTCCGGCGATGGCACCAGCGCCACGACAGCCGAGACTGAGTCGCGTAGTCGGTCAACGGAGTTAAACGAAAGCGGGGAGGGCACCCTCGGCGCCCTCCCCGCTTGACCGTCACACACGCGCGTCGCCTCCGACGCACAGCGCAGCGATGGTCGCCGATCAGGCGGCCACGGGCACCCGCGCGGCCTCCAGGATCATCTCGGCGACCGCGCCCGGCTGCGAGACCGTCGCGCCGTGGGACGCGCCGGGAATCTGCACCGCGCGGTGGGTGCCGGCGCGGTCGGCCATGTAGTGCTGGACCGCGGGCGGAATGATGCGATCCTGCTCGCCGGTCAGGAACCATGACGGGAGCTCCTTCCACAGCGGTAGTTCGCCCGAGGGCTCAACGAGCGCTTCCTGAGTGGCGGGCCGCTGCGTGACGGCCAGGCGGGCGGCCCGGGCAGCCGGCACGTCCGCGCAGAACAGCTCGTGGTAGCGGTCCAGGTTGATGAACAGATCGGTCATGCCGTCGCTACGGGGCACGGGGCGAAGCGTCGTCTCGCTGAGCATGCTGCCGGGGAACTTGCCGGCCAGGGCGAAGCAGCTCTCGCCGGTCTCCGGAGCAAAAGCGTTGACGTAGACCAGCCCGGTGATGTCGCCGGCGTGCACGTCGACGTTGGTCATCACGGCGCCGCCATAGGAGTGAGCGGCGAGCACAACCGGCCCCTCGATGGTGCGGACGAGATCGCTGACCGCCTGGGCGTCGGCCGCGAGCCCGCGCAGCGGGTTGGGGGCAGCGATGACGTCATGCCCGGCGGCCTGGAGCGGCTCGATGACACCGTCCCAACTGGCCGACTCGGCAAAGGCGCCATGGACGAGAACGATGGTGGGCAGCATGAGACAGTCCCTTCTGTTGGGGTTGAGAGCACCTGCGGTGTGCAGATGCCGAAAGCGAGCACGGCGGGTGGGTCGTCAGTAGGCAGCGAGCCGTTGCTTGGCCTCACTCAGTGCACGGGCCAAGCTGACGACGTCCGCCAGCCACGGCGAGCCGTCGGTCCTCGGGTCGATGCGCAGATGCAGGCGTCCCTCGTGCAGGACGGTGAAGCCCATCAATTCATTCGCGGACCAGAACTCAGCCTCGTTGTCATAGGCCTCCTCCGGCCCGGTGACGATCACCTTGATCTCGCTCATCGCCGTGCTCCCTGCGGCTGGGCGGCGTACCACGCGTCGAAGCTGGTCGGCCCGATGCGTGCGCCGTCCCCAGTGGTCAGCTCACCGCCGGTGAGCTCGGTGCCGAAGTAGCGCGCGTGCGGATCGGAGACGACCGTTCGCTCGTCGCCGGTGATGGCGAACAGACGCCGCGCCCAGGCGTCGATGCCCAGAGCCTCGGGGCCGCCGAGCTCGACGCGATCGCCGGACGGCGTGCCGACCGCCAGCTCAGCCACGGTGGCGGCGACGTCGTCGGCGGCCACGGGCTGCATCAGCCCGGTCGGCAGCCGGACGGTGTCACCCTCGGCCCCGGCCTCGAAGGTCGGAGCCAGGAACTCGAAGAACTGCGTGGCGTGCAGGATCGTGTAGGGGACAGATCCGGCTTGGATCTCGGCCTCCTGGGCGACCTTCGCGCGCAGGTAGCCGCTGTCGGGCAGGCGGTGGGCACCGACAATCGAGACCGCGAGGTGGTGCTTGACCCCGGCCGCGCGCTCAGCGGCGACCTGATTGCGCGTCGAGGTGGTGAAGAACTCCAGCACCGCGTCGTCCTCCCAGACGGGCGCGTTGGAGACGTCGACGACGACGTCGGCGCCCGCCATCACGTCGGCGAGCCCCTCGCCGCTGATGGTGTCGACGCCGGTGGAGGGCGAGGCCGCCACCGGGTCGTGTCCCTGCGCGACGAGTCGACGGACGACATTTGCGCCGACGTGTCCGCTCCCACCGATAACCACGATCTTCATGACATTTCCTCCTGCTGTAGGTGTTGGCCATGTCGAAGATCGCCGACGAGCGCATCACGCGCATCCGTCAAAGACCCCAGTCTGTGCCCTAGGGAACGTGCACGTATCCCCGCCTTCCACAGCACGAGCCCGCTGACTCCGGAAACGGCTGGACAAGCGCGTGCTGCGCCCTCAAGATCCAGTTTCAAACGAGCAACTGATGACCACCTCGCGTACACCAGACCTGCAGAGCCAGTGCGATCTGCTGCGGTCGCTGCACCGCCCCGGCGCCCCGCTGCTGCTTCCGAACGCCTGGGACGTGGTCACGGCGAGAGCCGTGGTCGCGGCTGGGTTCCCGGTGGTCGCAACCACGAGTTGGGGCGTGGCCGAGGCGCTCGGCTTCCAGGACGAGGAGCGCGCGCCGGGCGACGAGATGCTCGCCGCGGCCGCGCGGATCGCCGGGGGCGTCGAGGTGCCCGTGACGATTGACGCCGAGGCGGGATATGGGATGGCGCCCGTCGAACTGGTCGCCGCGCTGCGAAACATGGCGGCCGCGGGCTGCAATCTCGAGGACACTGACTACACCGCGGGGGCCCTGCGCGATCCGGGTTGGCAGGCGGAGTGGCTCGGGGCGGTTCGCCAGGCCGCCGTCGCGGAGGGCTACCCGCTCGTCATCAATGCCCGGGTCGACGTCTTCGTGGCCCCCTGGGAGGCCGACGAGGGTGCGAGCCAGGCGGGGCTCGTCGCCGAGGCGATCCGACGCGCGAACGCCTACCTCGAGGCAGGCGCCGACTGCGTGTACCCGATCCTCCTCTGGGACGCCGAGCCGCTGCGCCAGTTCATGTCGGAGGTCCGGGGCCCGGTGAACGTCGTGCGCATCCAGCAGGCCCCGTCGGTCGCCGAGTTGGCCGCACTTGGCGTCGCCCGCGTGAGCTGGGGCCCCCTCCTGTATTGGGACACGATTGCTCGCTTCGGGGAACAGCTCGGCTCGTTACACGAGTGACGAACGGCCGTTCACTGGCGTGCAACCGCTGTGACAGCTAGTAGGCAGGGACGGCGGCGCGCTCGACATTCGGGAGCGCCCTGCGGAGCTCCTTGCGCGAGCTGATACCCAGCTTGGTGAATACCTTGCGCAAGTGGTACTCCACAGTGCGCGGGCTGATGAACAACTGAGCACCGATCTCGGGGTTGGTGTGCCCAACGGCGGCGAGCCGGGCGACCTGTGACTCCTGCGTAGTGAGCTCATCGAGCGTCTCGACGGTGCGCTTTCGCACCGTTTCGCCGGTGGCGGCGAGCTCACGCCGGGCGCGCTCGGCGAAGCCCTCGGCACCCATTGAGCTGAACATCTCATGGGCCGCGCGCAATTGCTCGCGCGCGTCCACCCGCCGGCTCTCACGACGCAGCCACTCGCCGTACAGCAGCCGGCTGCGCGCGAGCTCGACTACCGCGCGGCTGCGCGCGAGCCGCTCGACTGACTCCGCGTAGAGGGACTCGTCGCCGCTCAGTAGTCCACGGCATCGCGCTTCGATCCCGAGCGCCCATTCGGTACCACTGGCCTGCGTGCGTTCGGTCAGACGTTCGAGCGCCGCGACGACGTCGTCGGACCGGCCGCTGCGGATACCGGCCTCGATTAGTTCGACCAGCGCCCACCCGTACGCGATGACGTCCTCGCGCTCGCATGCCTGCCGCGCGGCCGCATACGCCTCGCCATAGCGACCATGGCCGTTGTGGCGCAACGCGGTGAGCCACCACCATATGCCGATTCCCGAGCCCTCGCCCCGTTCCATCAGATTCCGCCAGCCCCATTCGAACAGGTCCGGCTCCTCGTCGCCGCGCGCGGCGGCCAATGTGGCCGCCGCGTACTTGAGCGGCGGAAGTCCCGTCGCCTGGGTGATCGCATCGACCTCATCCATCTGTCCCGCAGCGGTGGCGAACGCCCCGGAATGCACGTTGAGCGCAGCGAGGTAGTTCAGGGCGTTCGGGAGCAGATGGAGGGCGCCGGTTTCACGCGCCACACGCACACCGCGGGTCGAGAGCCGGTGCCAGAGCTCGTCGTCCCACAGATCCTGCGCCAGGCGGCACGCCAGCCACAGCCACCTCTGGTCCACTCCACCGCCGTCGGGGTCGTCGAACGCCCGCAGCGCCCGTGAGAGCGGCTCGACGCCCGCCTTGTACCCATCGATGAACCGCGTCACGAGGGCGTCGAGGAGTAGGTCGGCCGGGCCGCGGGCCTGGACCTCGTTCGACGTGCGCGCCGCCTCAGCCACCTCACGCTCATCGGGGCCGGTCCCGAGGCGTCCCGCGAACATCGCCGACGCGATCGCCTCGAGATAGGTCTCACGGGCCATCGTGGCGTCCAGGGAATCAAGCCGCCGAGCCGCCGCGAGCAGCAATGGCGGCGCGTCGCGCCCGCGTCCGCTCGCGAAGGTGATCTGCGCCCGCAACCGCTCCAGCCGCGCGCGCTGAAGCTCATCGACCGGTCCTAGCTCGGCGGCGGCCAGGAGATCGGAGGCAGACGCCGTGTCGGCGATATCGAGCCTCGCCTCAGCCGCGGCGAGAGAGCGCTCCACACGCATGGCGGGGTCGGGCGTCAACTCCGCCGCCCGCTGCAGGAACGAAGCGGCCGCCGACAGCCCCCCACGGGCCTGCGCCCGGTCGGCCGACCGCTCCAACTCGCCGGCCACGGCCTCGTCCGGCCCGTTGGCCGCGCGAGCACGATGCCACGCCCGCCGATCCGGGTCCAGGCTCGCGTCGGTCGCCTCAGCCAGCGCCCTGTGGACTTCGCGTCGCTCGGGTGCGGGCGCGGCCCCGTAGGCAGCCGAGCGGACGAGCGGATGGCGAAACCGTACGTGCGCACCGATCTGCAGCAGCCCTGCAGCCTGAGCCGGCGCCGCCACCTCGGGCTCGATGCCGAGCCGCTCGGCCGCGCGCCACAGAAGCGTCACGTCTCCCACCGGCTCCGCCGCCGCCAGGAGCAGCAGCCGCCGGGTATCTGGTGAGAACGACTCCAGCCGATCAACGAACCCCTGCTCGATGCGACTGGTCAGCGGCATCTCCACGGCGAACCCGAAGCCACCCGCGAGCGCGATTGGCTTGCGCCCGCGCGGTAGTTCGAGCAGAGCGAGCGGGTTGCCGCCGGCTTCGCCGAGGATCCGATCTCGCACCCGGGCATCGATGGGGCCGGGGATCGCCGCGTCAAGCAGCCGACGGGCGTCAGCGGGCCCCAGCCCCTCGAGCACCAGTTCCGGCAGTGCTTCGAGCTCCTGGCGGCCGCCTGACTCCCGAAGCGCGAACACCAATCCCACCCGCTCCGCCAAGAGCCGGCGGGCGACGAACGCGAGCGTCTGCGCTGAGACCTGGTCAAGCCAATGCGCGTCGTCGATCACGCAGACCAGAGGCGCCTCCTCGGCGGCATCGGCCAGCAGGCTCAGAATCGCCAGCCCGACCAGGAAGCGGTCCGGTGGCGGTCCCGTGCTCAGACCGAACGCCGTCCTCAGCGCCTCGCGTTGCGGGCTCGGCAGCTGCCCGAGACGGCCAAGCATCGGAGCGCAGAGCGCGTGGAGGCCCGCGAAGGCGAGCTCCATCTCGGACTCGACGCCGGCGGCACGGGCGATCCGGCATCCCTTTGCGGCATCTGACAGATAGTCCAGGAGAGCCGTCTTGCCGACACCTGCCTCACCGCGAAGGACCAGCACCCGACTCTGGCCGGCACGCACGCCCGCGACAAGTCGATCCAACACGTCGCATTCGCGCACACGGTCGAGCATCCCCGCCCGTGGAAGGTGGGTGTCCTGCATGGCAGCCCAGGATTATCGCCGGGACAGGCCGGTCAAGAGATCTCCACCTCCGCGCCGTCTTTGGAGGCGATCGAACGGCCGGTGATCAGCCGCGGCTCGGACCGGCACAGCAACCAATACGCCAGCCCGCCACACACGATCGACGCCAGCCACGAGAAGTCCACGCCGCTGGTGGCGCGCGCGATGGGTCCCTGGAACACCGGCGCCTGGCCGTACTCGACGGCCCATCCTGCCACCAGCCCGACCACCAAAGCGATGAGTGTGCGCCAGCGGACGTCGCCATAGCGCGACGTCTCAGGAGAGGCGTAGAGCGCGGGGACGTCCACTCGCCCGCGGTTGAGGACAAAGAAGTCCGTGACCACGATCGCCCCCCATGCGGCCGTCCAGATCACGAACGAGTCCATGTAGTTGGTAAACGAGGTGACAAACCCGCTGGATGCCAGAAACCCGATCAGAACGACGCTGCCGATGACACCACTGACGATGCTCCCCCGCCAGCGCTCGATCTTGATTCCGCCCGCCAGAAAGCACAGCGGCGCTGAGTAGACACACGCGATGTTCCCGGCGATGGCACCGTGGATGATCACCAGGAGGACAGGGATCGTCATCACCCCGAACAGCGACGCGACGAGCTCGGCGGGGTCGCTGTTGGTCGAACTGCTGGCCATCGCGGCGCCGAGAACACCCAGCCAGAACAGCGCGAGGAACGTCCCGAGCGCCGACGCCCGGTACAGACGCTTCCCGCTGATCTCCGGCCGTGTGAACCGTGAGTAGTCAGACGCCCAAGCCGACCAGCCGAACCCCCAGCCGATCCCTGCCGCGGTCATCAGCTCACTCGCGGCGGTGATCAGGCCGGACCCGTGGACGGTTGAGTGGTTCCACACGATCTGTCCCTTGCTGAACGCCAGCACCGTCATCACCGCCATGACCGCGCCCAGCACCGGAACGGTCCACTTCTCGAACGTGCGGATCGCATAGAAGCCAAGCGTTCCGATGATGAGCTGGATGATCATGATCACCGCGGCGACG
>DASXDW010000050.1:0-11863 GCA_036490435.1 Solirubrobacteraceae bacterium | reverse complement strand
TGGCTGGCGTTGGTGAACGAGACCCGGAACTCGTAGCCGCGCGGGGTGAGCGGGATCGTCCCGCCGAACGACAGCCACAAGAACAGCGTGAGCCCGATGACCGACAGGGCGAACGCCACCATCGTGAGGATCTTGGTCAGTGAGGGGGTGCCCGTGTCCATCTACTTCACCGGAAGCTTGGGGTCGAAGGTGCTCAGTGCCTTGACCGCGCCGCCGACGGCGTTGGCGGTGCTCGACCCCGTGCCGGCGGCGCCCTGCTTGTTGGCTTGAAACTTCTGGAAGTCGGCCTGGTTGGCGGCGGCCTGTGTCGGGCACAGGCCGGCGGTGGTGAGGATCGGCGTGAGGTTGAGCACGCTCTCCAGCTCAGATCCCAGTCCGCCGGAGGCCTGGTTGAGCCCGTCCACCAGCTGGGTGTAGGTCGCGCAGCTGGCCTGCAGGAATAGCGGGCGGAAGTCGCCGTTGGCGTCCTGGACCGAGAACAGCGTGCGGGCGTTGTGGTCGAGCCACGCCAGCCACCACAGGTAGCCGTGCTCCTTGTCGCCCGGGTTGTAGCCCAGCATGTTGCCCAGGCGCTTGATCACGTCGAAGCTCTTGGTCAGCCCAGGCGTCGCGGCGGCCAGGTTCTTCGCGGCCGGCTTGAGGTTGCGCACCAGCGGCCGGGCGGCGACGACGAACGGCCGGATCTGGCTCTGGACGATCGGCGCGCTGGGCTTGGCCAGCGCGGTGACGGCGGCGTTGGCGGCGGGCAGCGCCTTGGCCGCCGGCAGGAGGTTCTGTGCCGTCGGACCCAGCAGCTTGGCGAACGTCGTGACCTTGTTGAGCGTGTCGGTCGTCTGGGCCAGCGTGCCCGGCAGGTCGCGGACCGCGGCGCTGATGCTGGTGTCCTGCGAGGCAAAGGCACGGAACACGGTCGAGCTGGCGTCGACGAGACGGACGATCTGGCTCTGGTTGTGGCTGAGCGCGGTGTTGAGGCGCTGCAGCGAGTTGACGAGCTGGCGCAGGTCGCGGCCGCGCACGGCGACGGCACCGTTGAGGCGAGCCAGGTCCCGATGGGTGGGCTCGAAGCGCTCGAACACCTGGGCCAGCTCCGAGCCGCCCTGGCCCTTGAGGCCCTGCCCGGCGCCGTTGACCAGTAGCTGGAGGTAGTTGCGGGTGTCCCCGTCCAGGGAGGAGAGGATCTCGTCGGTGTCGATGTCAGGCAGCGTGTTGGACACCGGCAGCGTCCACCCCTGCTTGGCTACCGGGGCCGGCTTGCCGCCCGGCTGGAGCTCGACGAACATGTCCTTGAGCCCGGTCTTGGGGCGCAGCAGCGCCGTGGCGTTGGTGTGGACGAGGTTCTTGTATTTGTCGTCGAGCTGCAACTGCACGACGGCCACGCCGTTCTTGAGCGACACGCTGCCGATTTCGCCGACCTGCACGCCGGAGATGCGGACGGACTGACCCTGCCCCGGCGTCACGGCCTGGGCAGTCGAGAACTCGGCGTTGAGCGTGAACGGCGCGGACTCGATGAACGGGAAGCGGAAGCGCTCGTGGCTGAGCACGTAGCCGGCCACCACGACCGACAGCAGCAGGAGCACGATGATCGCGGCGAAGTCACCCATATGGGTTTTGATTGCCCGCGTCATGAGCCGTTGAGCACCCCCGCAATGGCCTGCCCGACGCTGTTGGCCGTACCCGACAGCCCGCCGCCGCCGCCCGAATCCGATCCGCCCGAGCCCGAGCCCGAGCCCGAGCCCGATCCGGAGCCGGCTGCCGACTTGGCACCGCCCGACATGTCAGCCGTGTCGAGCTTCAGCCCCGACGCGTGGGCGATCGCCGCCAGCGCGGGCACGGCGTTCTGGGTGGCGCCCTGCCAGCGCGCCTTGGCCGCGGGCGAGGAGCCGGTGCCCGTCTGCTGGATGGGCCCGCTGGTGGGCGTGGACAGGTTCGTGATCGGCTGCTGGCTCTCACACGGGACGTTCTCCTCATACGGCGGGCGCTTGCCGCCGGGCGGGACCTCGGGCTGGACGGCGTCGAGCTTGGTCAACGACTGCCCGAACAGCCCCGGCGCCAGCGAGTAGGTGAGCGTGCCGCCTGTGCCGAGGATGCGGATGTAGGGGCCGTTGGCGTCGAAGTCGCGCGACTCGCCGGCCAGGCCGGGCAGGTAGTCGACGGCCTCGACGTAGACCTTGCGCGGCGGGAAGCCGTTGGAGGCGTTGAAGTTGTCGTCGGGGACGGTCAGCTGCGACCACGGATAGATCACGTTGGCCACGCAGCTGGCCGTGGGCCGGACCTCGTTGCGCATGAGCGGGATCGTGTCCTTGGTCAGCTTGGCCAGCGCCGGGACGGTGGGACGCAGGTCGGCGGTGAGGCCGCGCAGCTCTGACGGCTGCACGAGGTCGTTGAGCTGGGTGACGAAGGGGAGGCTGGCGTCGACCATCGGACCGGTGGACTTCACACCCGGCACCAGCGTCTTGGCCAGCATCCGCAGGGGCGGGAAGGCCGCGTTGAGCGCGTCGAACGCCGGTATCGCGGCCGACAGCGTCCCGGGCAGTTCGTGCACCGTCTGCTCCAGCGCGGTGTTCTCGCGCGCGAACGCGTTGGCCGTGATGTTGAAGTCCGTGATCAGGTTCTCGAGGTTCTGGGGGTGGGTGTCCAGCGCGCCGGCGACCTGGCCCTGGGCGGCGATGTAGTTGGAGAGGTCGTGGGGCTGGATGCCGAGCGCGTCGTGGGCGACGATCGAGGAGTACTCGTAGGCGGGGAGCCAGTACTGGATGGACTTGTTGAAGGACGGACCGCCCTGCTTGACCGCCTTGCCGTACTGCTGGAGCAGCGTCTGGAGGTTCTGGCGCGTGTTGCCCTGTAGGCCGGTGAGGACCTGGTCGAACTGGACGGGCTCCACGCCCTGCTGGATCGGGAACGTGTGGTTGTTCGAGGCCACCCGCACCTGTGGCGTGCCCGGCGAGACGTCGACGAAGAAGTTCCCCTCCAGGAAGATGCGCGGACGGATGGCGAAGGTGGCGTCGTCGTGGATCGGCAGGCCCTGGTTGGAGATGTTCATCGTCACGTCCGCGGCCTGGCAGGCGCTCTGGGTGGTGCTGGCCGACTTGCAGCCCGGCTCCGTGCCGACCGCCGTCACGGTGCCGACGTTGACGCCGGCGATGCGCACCAGCGACCCCGGCTGGAGCCCGTTCGCGTTGGCGAAGGTCGCGTGGATCGTGTACTTGTGGGCGAACGGGTTGGCGAACTTCGTGTAGGCCAGGTAGGAGAAGACGACCACCAGCACGGTCCCGATCAGACCGGCCGTGAACTTGCTCATGCCGCCGCGACGCTTCTTCTTGCCCTTACGCAGTCTCATGGGTTGGAGGGGATGCTGGGCAGCTCGGGCCCGGTCGAGGGGTTGCGGCTGAAGGTCTCGCCGGCGGGGACGTGGGCGCGGCCCTTGAACGTCGGGCCCTGGTCGCCGGGGGTGTGCGCGTCGGTGCCGAGGTCGCGGCCCGCGGGGTCGAGGTGGTTGAGCTTGAGCGGGTAGCCGCGCTGGCCGGTCTCGCAGTCGGCGTTGCCCTGGTTGTCGACCGCGGCGCCATAGGCCTGCGCGTGCAGGAATTCGTTGCCGCCGGTCAGCAGCGACGTCGAGCCGCCCCCGTTGGCCGGCTGGGTCGCGCCCTGCTGCCCGACGTTGTTGCCCTGGGTCGGGTTGCCGAGGTTGATGAGCGCGCGCTGGGCGAAGCCGAAGCTCGTGGCCTCGGAGATGTGCTCGGACAGGTAGGTCCAGAAGTAGTTCCAGTCGTCGCACACCGTCTGGTACGGACCGAGGTAGCGCACCATCGGGTTCAGCGTGTTCACCGTGCTGGTGAGAGCGTTGACGGCCACGTTGGTGCCCGGTGCCTGCGACAGGTTCTTGAGTGCGTTCATCACCTGCTGCAGGTTGGCGTTGAGCACTGGGGTGCGGGCCAGGGTCTTGGTGCCGGTCTCGATGGCCGGGTTGATGTCGGGCAGGGCATCGCGCAGTTCGGCGGTGGCGGGGGCGAGCTGGGTGCCCAGAGTGTTGAAGTCGGCCAAGAACGGCCGCTGCACCGCCAGCGACCTGGTGCTCACCTGCTCGGTGGAGGGCGACTTGGCGATGGTCGCCTCGAGATCCGACGGGCTGTGGTCGATGGCCTGGAAGGTGGTGGCCATGTCGGTGAACAGCTGGGCGTTGGTCTGGGCCACGGGGGCGATGGCGCCCATCACGCCCTCGAGGTTGTTGAACAGGCGCGTGAGCTCCGTGTTGGGGTCGGCCAGGTACTGGGTGACCGGCTTGAGATAGCCCAGCAGCGAAGGCAGGCTGGCAAAGGTGTCGTTCAGCGCCGAGCCGCGCCCGGCGAAGGTGTCGCCGAAGCCGACGAGGTTCTGGTCGATCGACTTGCGGGTCTTGGCGTCAAAGGCCTGGAAGATGTCCTCGAACTGGACGGGGACGCTCGTCTGGGTGATGGGGAGCGTGTCGCCGTCCTTGAAGTCCTGCTGTGACCGGCCGACGTGGAGGTCCACGTACTTGAGGCCGAGCACCGACAGCGGGCGGATCGAGGCCGTCGAGTCGGTCGGCACCTTGCCGTACTTCTTGTTGATCTTCAGCGTCAGCTGGCCGGCCACCTGGCCGCTGGGCAGCTGGATGGGCGTGAGCGTCTCCACCACGCCGATGAGGAAGCCGCCCTCGCGCACCTCGTTGCCGGGCACCAGGTCTGAGCCCGACGCGACGTCGACCTTGAGCTCGTCGGTGGGGACGAACGGGAGGCCTGTGTTGGCGTTGTAGGCCAGGAAGACCGCCACCATGATCACGAGTACGGTCATGGCGCCGACCAGGACCGGGTTGGAGAGTGCCGAGGGACGCCGCGCGCGCCGGCCCTTTCGCGTGCCGATGCTCATGGCGAGAGGAGGTAGTTGAGGAGTTGCTGGGCCGTGTTGCCGGGTGAGGAGGTACTGCCGCTGGGCGGTGTGGGAGCGGGCGTGGCGGGCGCGGCCGGCTGGGCGGGCTGCGGGGTGGGGACGCCGCCAACCGTGCCCTGCAGCACCTGGCCGATGGTCTTGCCCAGGTCGATGGGCGGGCCCGACCCACCACCCGAGCCCGTTGGGGCGCCCGAGGCGCTCGAGGAGGAGCCGGAGCCGGCCGGGGTCGACGGCGAGTTGGCGCTGGGGTTGTTGGCCGCGTTGCCCTTCCCCTTGCGCTTGCCCTTGCCCTTCGCCGTCTTGGTCTTCTGGCTGGCCGACTGCGTCTTGTTGGCGTTGATGGCGTCGTCCACCATTGCCGCGGTCAGGCGGCTGGCGCTGGTGCTGGGACCGCTCTGACCGGGGGGCGCGCCGCCCGGGTCGGGGACGGGCGCGCTCGGGTCCGACGGGTCGGTCTCGTTGACGCCCGGCTGGTTGGGGCCCAGCCACGAGTAGCACTGCCGGTACTGGGACCCGTACTGCTTGATCGCGAGGGCCACGGAGGCCGGGGTGGCGTACGGCGTGCACATCGGGTTCACGAAGGCGTCGACGGCGAGGACGTGGCCCTCGGGGCCGAAGGTGTTGACGGCCAGCGTCTGGTTGAAGACGTAGCCCAGGAGCGCCTGTAGCCCGGTGAAGCCGTTGCCCCCGGGGCTGCGCGGGTCCTTCTCGACGGCACGGCTGGGGTCGTCGAGGTCGTGCAGGACGATGGCCAGGTTGCCGGCCAGTTCGGGCGTGGGCTTGGCGAACGCGTTGAGGTCCTTGACCGTCGGGCCGGCCGCCGTCACCGCCGCCTTGCCCGTGACCGAGGCCCGACCCAGGGACTTGATCGCGGGCTTGGCCGACTTGGAGAACGCCGGCAGGTCGGTGAGGAGCCGGTCGATCTGGCCCGAGGCCTGGTTGAGGTTCTGTAGCACCGGCTCGTTGGTGGTGACCGTGGTGCCGAGCTGGGCGATCGTGGGCTTGAGTTGCTCGAGCAATCCGGGCAGGCGCTGGAGCGAGGTGCGCAGGTTGGCCTGCTGTGTCGATGTGTCGGCCGCGGTCTTGCCGGCGACGTCGATGAACTTGTTGACGTTCTTGGAGTTGTTGGCCAGCGCGGTGATGACGCTGTTGGAGTCCTTGGTCAGCGCCTGGAGCGTGGTGGAGTCGTTGGCCAGCAGGTTGAGCAGGTTGTCGGTCTCGTCCAGGGCGGGGACGGCGCGGTGCAGCGCGGCCTCGATGTCCCCCGAGCGCCCGGCCGCGGCGGCGCCCAGTTCGTTGACGATGAGCGTGAAGCGCTGCCGGTAGGGCAGGCGCATGGTGTCCTGGAGCAGGTCGGCCGGGATCGTCGACTGCGTGTGGCTGACGGGGATGGTGGAGCCGGCCTTGAGCACCGGGCCGGAGCTACCGGGGTTGCAGTCGACGAAGTACTCGCCGATCAGCGACTCCGGGCGTGACTCACACGTCGCGTCCTGGTGAAACTGACCGAAGCCCGAGCGGCTGACCTGGATGGTCACCACCGCATTGAGCGACTTCTCGTCGAGGTTGATGGCCTTGATCGTGCCCGCGGGGACTCCGGCGACCTTGAAGTCCGCGCCGGTGACCAGGCCGAACGCGTTCTGGAACTCGATCTTGTATGTGCCCTGGGCGGTGCCCGAGGAGGCACCGCTGGAGAGGACGACAAACGCGACGGCGGCCAGGATCAGCGCGCCTGAGATGAGCGCGCGTCTCATTTACCGGTGGGAACCTCAGAGGGGTTGCAGGGGAAGCCGCTCTCGGGGTAGTAGAGCGCCCCGCGCTCCATCGAGCCCGGGCAGCGGTCGCCCTGGCCGGTGACCAGCACGCCCTGCGAGTTGGTGGGGTTGTTGGCGCCCGAGCCGGTGACGCCACCGAGGCCGCCGAAGGCGAGGATGCTGCGCAGCGTCGGGTTGGTGAAGGACGGCAGGATGTTCAGCGCCCCGTTCTCGACCGAGCCCACGCCGACGACCGGCGCGATGCGGCTCGAGCCGCCGTTGGCATCGATCGTGCCCGGGTGCGTGTAGCCCTCGAACCAGCCGGTGAGGTCGACGGCGTAGGGGCGCGCGGTGGCCAGCTCGGGGGTGGAGTCGTTGAGCGCGGTGGTGGACTCAGGGAACGCCCCGGCGCGGACCTTGCCGTTGGCGGTGACGTCCTTGACGGTGGCGGCCGAGAGGGGGACACCGAGCTTGGTGAGCTCGATGAGGTCGTTGTCGGCGCCCGGCCGGTGGATGATGTCCGACAGGTCGTTGAGCGTGGGCACCGAGTTGCGGGCCAGGGGCCGCAGTTGCACGAGCAGCTTCTGGAGCTTGGGCGCGACGGGCTTGGAGTCGTCGACGAGCGGCTTGAGGTCGTCCAGCGCGGAGCGCAGGTTGACGAACGTCGTGTTGGCCAGGCGCATGAACCCGGGCAGCTTCTGCAGCGACTGGCCCAGGGCGACGCGCTGGTTGGCCAACGCCTGGGTGGTCGTGGACAGGTGCGAGACGAGGCCGCTCAGGTCAGAGCTGCGCGTGGCGACGTCGGAGACGAGGCTGCCGGTCTTGGTGATGAAGTTGGTGAAGTCGCCGGTATTGCGGTTGAGCTCGCGAAACAGCGCGCTGGACGCGGCCACGGCCGGATTGAGGTACTGGAAGGCCGCCTGCATCTTTGACCCGGAGCCCTTGACCTGGGAGGCCGAGCCCTGGAAGACGTCCTGGAGGCCCTTCAGCGTGGGGCCGTTGAGCGTGTTGAAGATCTCGTCGAGGTCGACCTCGCTCGTGGTGTGCGTGGTGGGGATGACCCCGTTGGCGTGAATCGCCGAGTTGGAGTTGGGACCCAGGTGCAGATCGACGTAGCGGCTGGCGATCCCGGAGAGGGAGAGCTCGCGGATGGTCGCCTGCGTGCCCTGGCGCAGCGGGTCGTAGGCGTGGTTGGTGATGTTGAGGGTGAGCTGCGCCTGCCCGCTGGGCGTCAGGGCGATGTCCGAGACCGTGCCGACCTTCGCGCCCGAGACCTCCACGAGGTCCCCGCTCACGATCTGGCTGGCGTTGGCGAACACCGCGCGCACCTGGTACGTGGTCCCGCTGGAGAACACGATGATCGCGACGGCGACAAGGGCGACCGCGACCGCCGCCACGGCGGCGGCGCGGCCGATCACACTTGAGTTGCGCATCGCCGCGACCTCGACATTCGATCTCCTCGCGCGGCGGACCTGGACTCCCACCGCAATACACCGGAATTCGAAGCTAGCAAGTGCTCCATTCGCCTGTCAATTGGCAAGCGCGGGGCCCGGAATACCCGTAGAGCTTGGCTCGACGCGTGCAAATCGATACCGTCCATGGCCCGGCCCGGGTGGTGGTATTGGTCAGACACGGTCGCCTTAAGAGCGACTGCCTTTATGGCGTGAGGGTTCGAGTCCCTCCCCGGGTACATCCTCACGTCTGGCCCCTCCTCGGGTCCTTCTCTCAACGGTCTGGATTCCGGCCAGGTTCCCGGCGATCCTTCCCCAATCCACCGCAACTTATGCGCTGCTGCGAGCGCAACTTAAGCGCTGCTACGGTGTCCTCGCGGGGTAGAACGGGAGCCACTCCTAAGCCGGATGGAAGTCTCAGCGCTCAAATACTCGGGCGGGGTCGGACTGCACGGGCGGTCGGCTTTGCTGCGCCTGCAATCAGACGAGCGGCTCATCTCGCTGCTGCGCCGCGGGAACACCACCGCCTTCGAGGTTCTCCTAGCGCGCTACGAGTCGCGCCTGATGGCGTTCTGCCGGCATCTGCTCGGCTCGCGCGAGGACGCCGAGGACGTGCTCCAGGAGGTCATGACCGCGGCCTTCAACGCCATCCTTGCCGATGACCGGCCGATCAATGTCCGTCCCTGGCTCTACCGGATCGCGCGCAACCGCAGCCTCAACCATCTGCGACGCGCCCAGGCCATCGGCGTGGACTCGATGGACCACCACTTCTCCGAGCACGGCGCCACCACCGCCGACAAGGTCCACGAGCGCGAGGAGTTCCGCCTCTTGGTGGGCGACATCCACGAGTTGCCCGAGACCCAGAAGACGGCGCTCGTCCTCCGCGAGATGGACGCGCTGTCCTACGAGCAGATCGCCGAGGCCATGGAGACGACCGTCCCCAGCGTCAAGTCGCTGCTCGTGCGTGCGCGCGTGTCGCTCGCTGAGGCAGCCGAGGCCCGGCTTCTGTCCTGCGACGAGGTCCGGATCGAACTGGCGGAGGTCGCCGAGGGACTCCAGCGCCGGCCCGGTCCGCTCGTGCGCCGCCACCTGCGCAACTGCAAGCGCTGCAGCACGTTCCGTTCAGAGCTCAAGAAGACCAACCGCGCGCTCGCCGCGCTGCTGCCGGTGGGGCCAATGGCGGCGTTCCACAAGCTGCTCTTCCTGCATCTGGGCCACTCGGCCGCGTCGGGGTCGACCGCGTCGGCCACGGCGGCTGCCTCGAGCGCGGGCGCTGCCGGCGCGGGCGCCGGAGCAGCGGGCGCCGGTGCGGCCGGTGCAGGCGCGGCGGTGGCCGGTGGCGCGGCCGCCGGATCCAGCGGGCTCATCTCCGCCGGCATCGGCGCCATCGCGGGCAAGGCGGCGGCCGGGCTGGCCGCGGCCGCCCTCGTCACTGCCGGCGCGGTGGAGGCCGGGCACTCCAACCGCCACCATCTCCACAGGGCCACCGCGGCGCAGGCCCCTGCGGCGACGGCGACTCCAGCGGCGACGACGACCCCGTCGGCCCCGTCGCCCTCGGGGCGGTCCTACGCCGAGCCTCGCTCGACGTCGGCGGGCAGCGCCGCCGACAAGAGGGATTCGAAGCTGGGGACCGCCAAGACGGCCAAGGTGACCAAGACCAAGGTGGTCAAGACCACCACCACGGACACCACGACCACCACGACCACGGCGACCACGCCCACCACCGTCGCGGCCAAGCCGCCGGTGACCGGGCGCACGCAGACGCAATCTGACCCGACGGTCCTTCCCAGCGTGCCCGTGGTCACCCCGCCGCCACCCGCATCCGTGACGACGACGGGGACACCGACCACGACCGCGCCCACGACGACCACCGGGACGACGCCGACCACCACTTCAACGACGCCGACCACCACCACGCCGACCGGCACCACCCCCACCACGCCGACCACCACCACGCCGACGGGCACCACCCCCACCACGCCGACGACCACCACGCCGCAGGCCAACGCGGCGCCACAGTCGACCGGCGACGAGCGCCACACCGTCGCCTTCTTCAGCAGCCGCGTGCACCGCTGGTGGACGCGCGAGTCCCTCGCGCTCGCGCACCGTTGATCGACTTCGACCAGTTCCTGGCCGTCGACATGCGGGTCGGCCGCGTCCTCGCGGTCGACGACTTCCCCGAGGCGCGCAAGCCCGCGTGGAAGCTCACGATCGATTTCGGCCCCGAGATCGGCGTCAAGCGCTCCTCGGCCCAGATCACGCACTACACGCGCGAGGAGCTCCAGGACACGCTGGTGGTGGGCGTGATCAACTTTCCGCCTCGCCAGATCGGGCCGTTCTTCTCCGAGGTCCTGGTCCTGGGGGCGCTCGACGATGAGCGCGGCGTGGTGCTGCTGCGGCCCGACCGGGGCGCCGAGCCGGGCTCGCGGATCGGCTGAGCCGGTCGCGCGGGGGTTACGGCCCGCCCTGCGCGCCGATCATCAGCTGGCCGCGTGGCGTCCCGTTGACGAGGATGCGGTAGGTCCCGTTCTTGAGCCCGGCGCTCTCCAGCGTGCCGGTGGCACCGGCGGCGACGTGGGCGCTGGGATGCGCGGGGGCGCTCAGGGCCACCGTGGCCGCCGCGCTGGCGTGGTTGGTGACATGGAGCTCGACGCCCACGCCCGATGGCACCGAGACCACCGGCGGCGAGACGTCGCCGTTGGCGGCGATGGTCACGTTGGCCTCGACGTGGGCGCCCTGAGACACCCCGCCGTGGCCGCTGTCGTCGCCGTGGTGCTTATGGGTCTTGGTCTTGGGGACCTCGGGTGGTGCCGAGGCGGTCGAGGTGGTCGTCGTCGTCGCCTCGCTCTCACTGCTGCTGGTCGCTGAAGCCGACGCCGAGGTCGCGATCGTTGCCGGCCTCGGCGCGGTGGCGGTGGAGGCCGTGCTCGTCAAGCTGTGCGATGAGCTGCCGCAGGCTGTCAGGGCTAAGCATGTGATGATCGCCACGAGTGGTGGCCAGCGCCTCATCGCGCCGAGCATAGACAGATCGGGCTCGCCATCATGCGTCGCCGTGGCCATCGCCATCCTCACCACCTACCTGAGCGACTACCGGCTGCCGCTGTACCGGCTGCTGGCCCAGCGCCACGACATCGAGGTGCTCTGCTACGGCGGCGGCGAGCGCTACGCGCCGGCCTGGTTCGCCGACCTCGACGCGCAGCTGGCAGCCGCCGACTTCCCCGCTCGCCGCATGGACGGCGGGCGGGGCGAGGCGCTGGCTCTGGGGCGTCGCTACGACGGCGTGGTCGCCCCGTTCGCCGGTGGCGCTCTGCTGCCCGCCGCCTATGTGGGGGCCCACCGCTACGGCAAGCCGTTCGTCTTCTGGGCCTCGATCTGGCATCAGCCGCGGTCGGTGGCGCACGCCATCGCGTTGCCCATGACCCGCCGCATCTTCCGACACTCCGACGCGGTGCTGGCCTACGGCGAGCACGTCCGGCGCTTCGTCGCCTCGATCCGCGGCCGCGACTCCGATGTGTTCGTCGCCCCTCAATGCGTCGAACCCGAGCTGTTCCGCCGCGCGGTCAGCGCGGAGGAGGTGGCCGCGTTCCGCGCCGCCCACGAGCTCGGCGACGGCCCGCTGGTCCTCTACGCCGGGCGCCTCGTACCCGAGAAGGGCGTCGAGGTGATCGCACAGGCGTGGCCGGCGGTGAGCACCGAGGCCACGCTCGTGGTCGTGGGCGACGGCCCTCTGGCCGACCGGGTCGCCGGCCTGCCCCG
>DASXDW010000238.1:0-6053 GCA_036490435.1 Solirubrobacteraceae bacterium | reverse complement strand
TGAGCTTCGTGGTCATCTTCCGGCTCTTCTTCGAGCCCATCCCGGCCCAGGTCGCGCGTGAGATGGCGTGGTCGCAGATGGGGTCGGGTGCGCTCTTGCCCGGCGGCGGAGTCGGCTCCTTGGCGGTCGGGGGTTGGCTGCTTCACCTAGCCGGCATGCCCACCCGGCAGATCGTGCGGCGCTCCAGCGGCCTGTTCTTTCTCACCAGCGCGATCAACGTGATCGTGCTCGGCGCCGGCGCGCTCGTGCTGCTGGTGGGAATCGGAGGCGGCCCTCACGACGCGCTGCGAGCCGGGCTGCCGGTCCTCGCCGCCGTGGCCGCCGTCATCGTCGTGCTCGGCCTGCCGAGGGTCGCCAAGCGCGTCTCTGGCCGGCTCCCGGCCCGGGCGTGGCTCGATGACATCGGTGCCGGGATCCCCGGTGCCCGCGACGCGTTGCTGGCACCCAACTGGCGCCTGCTGGGAGCGCTGGGCTACCTGCTGTTCGACATCGCGGTGTTGTGGACCACGCTGGCTGCCGTGGGGCCGGCGCCGCCGGTGGCGGCCCTGGCCGTCGCCTACCTCGCAGGGTATCTCCCGAACGTGCTGCCCATCCCGGGTGGGATCGGCATCCTGGATGCCGGACTGGTCGGTGCGCTCGCGCTCTACGGGATGCCTCTGTCGCATGCCGCCGCGGCGGTCCTCATCTACCACGCGGTCGCGTTCTGGATCCCGACCCTCGGCGGGATGCTGGCGTATAGCCGGCTGCGCCCCCGTCTGGCTGACGGTATGCGCGAGGCCGGGCCGGCGCCGGCGTTGGCGCCAGCCCACGCGGATGAGATCGGGCACGCCGAGGTCGCGGTCCTTCCCCCAGCCGGTGAGAGCACGCAGCGTCACCTGGATCACATCGGCATCGGTGCGACCAGGCACCCGGCGCGCCAGGACTGCGATCACAGCTGACTTCGGGACCGGCGCCTCTTTGGTCCGATGGTGGCGCGACTATTTCCGCTCGGCTGGCGCGTGCAAGGGCCCCTAAAGTGCACCAGGACAACCGACGGGAGGTGCCGATGGGCCTGCTGGACAAGCTGAAGGGAACCAGGCCGCCGAAGGAGGGCGTGGCCCCGGTTTCGGTGGACGAGCTGCGCTCGACGCTGGTGGGGCTGACCCGTGACTCCGCCCCCTGGGAGGTCCGTGACGGCGCCGACGAGGGCTGCGACCTGGTGGCCGAGTGGCGCATCGTCGACGCCCAGTGGTACGGGATCTTCTTCGCCTATGGCCTCAGCAAGGTCTTCCGGGTCAAGATGAAGTTCGACGAGTCCGACCACGAGGTGCGCAACGTCGATGAGCAGGCCGAGGTGGACTGGCGCGACGGGGTGCCGGTGATCAGCAAGTCGTGGTCGCGCGGGCAGATCAACGAGATCGAATCGGGCAAGGCCATCGGGTTCACCGAGGAGGGCCAGCTCGGCGAGGTCTACAACTACAAGTTCCGCTCCAGCGAGATCAAGGATCCGCTGCGCGACGCCGTCACCGAGCACGGGTGGGGCTGGAAGGCCGTCTCCTTCAAGCTGTAGCGGCGGTTCGGGTGTCTGCGCTGGGGTCGAGCTAGCCGAAGCGCACGCTGGTCGCGGCGTCGACGAACGCGGGATCCCAGGTCGGCATCTGGTCCACGGTGCACGTCCCGGTGAGAAAGATCAGGTCCTGTTGATCGCCGTTGGAGCCCGCCGAGGGCGCGAACAGGCACGCGGTCATCTGATACAGCGGGCCGCTGCCCTCCAGGCCGGCATGGGTGAACGAGGTGATGTGCACGAGGCCGGCGGTGCCGCGGACGATCCGCGCAGGTTGCACCTCGGCTCCCGGAAGGGCCGCCGCGTCGGACTCCAGCCGGGTCGCAAGCGCGTCCAGGGTCATGTCCGCTGCAACCCGGTTGTGGCCGGCCACCAGGTTCGGCGCGAATCCATCCGCGTCATCGGCGACCAGTGCTCCGACGCTCTCCGGCGCGTCGCGTTGCTGCATCTCGAGCGGCGCCCAGACCTCGAATGGGGGGCTGTCGTCAGGGGTGAAGACGAACAGGTCCAGGCGCCTCGGGTTCCCGTCGTCAGGAGTCATCGCCGCCCTACCAGTTCCACGGCATGACCTTGTTGACGTCGCTGATGACCTTCGATGGGTCCACGGACACACTCCCGCCGACGTCGAGGCCGAGCCCCAGCGTCGCGCCGACGTTCCAGGAGATCCCGATCTTGTGGGCCGAGACGTCAACCGAGCCGCTGGCCTGGGCCCCGACGCCGGCGCTGACGCCGACGTGCCCGGACGCCGACCCCGGACCGAGGTTGGCCGAGCCCGACGCGTTGGCCTGGGCGCCGGCGAAGACCGAGCCGCTGGCGTTGGCGCCGATGCCGCTGAGGCCGAACTGGCCGTTGACGTCGCCGTCGGCCTCGGCGCCGCCCAGCTCGTCGACGGTGCCGGTGCCGCCGAGCTGGCTATAGCCGACGTTGCCGGTGATGTTCCCCTGCTCGCCGGCGAAGGCCTGGGCCGAAGCATCGCCCTGAACCCCGGTGATGCTGGCGCTGCCGGTCGCCGTCGCCATCGCACCCGCGCCGGCCTGGAACTGTCCCTGCCAGTTGGCGAGGTTCCCGCCCCCGCCGCCGTCCGCTTCGAAGCCGGCGAACGCGGAGGCGGTGCCGGAGCCCGACATCCCGTTCACGAACGCGTTGACGGCCCCCGCGACGGGTGGTGAGCTGATCGCGACGGCCCCGAGGGCGAGGCCGGCGACACCCGCAGCCTTCTCCGCCTCCTCCAGAGCCTTGCCGCCCTTCTTCTGCCACATCGTGAAGTGGTTCGCGGCGTTCTTGAGATTCTTGGTTGCGGTCGCTTCGTCGGTCTGGGCCGTGTTCAGGGCATTGCGAGCCGCGTTGAGGTTCTTGTTGGCCTGCGTGACGGCAGCGGCCGCGTGGGGCGAGGCCTGAGGCGCGGTCGCGGCATGGTTGGCGGCGACGACCGTGAGCATCGCCGTCTTGACCCGTGCCTCTGCCGCGGCCTTGGCCTTCTCCGCCGCGGAGAGCTTGTCCTGCCAGTCGTTGACCTCGTTCATCCAGTGGATCGCGTTCTTGAGCGCGACCCGGCCCTCACCCTGCGCGTTGCCCAGCTCCGAGCTGAACTTCTTGAGCGCGCTGCCGACGGCGCGCGCCTCCTCTGCGGTCACCTCGTAGTGGCCGGACATCGTCGCGGAGAGGCTCTGGTACTGCTTGCTCGCGTCGCCGGTCCAGCCGGTCAGCAGCACGCTGGCCGTGGACTTGATCAGCGAGCTGTGGGACTCCAGCGTGCTGGCCAGCTTGTGGTGCCAGGCCCCGGCAGCGGCGATCGTCTCCGGCTCTCCCGTGGCGACGGTGACGCCGGGGTCGGTGACCGGTGTGGGCGGCGGGGGCATCAGCGCGACTCCGAGCCGCCGGCAGCGCCCTCGACGGCCGCGTCAGCCGCGCGGTAGTGCGCGGCGGCCCCGCTCATCGCGGCCTGCAGCCGCTCACCCGACAGCCCGAAGTGCGGCAGCGCCGCCGCCCAATTGCCCATCAGCCCGCTGAGCACCCCGTCCAGCGGCGTCTGCGCCGCGGCCGAGGCGTGCGCCCCCACTTGCCCGTGAAGCTCCGTGGTGTCCTGCGAGATGACCCCCAGCCGGGTCGACATCTCCTCCACTGCGCTCGTGACCACCGAAAACTCTGACATCTCGCATCGTCAGGATCCCCCCGGGACGCCGCCGCCGCAAGTGACCCACGGTATGGACCTGGCTATACCTCGCCACGACGGCGTCGGCTCCTCAAGGGGAGGTGATCGACGGTTTTCCCCCGGACTGCCTGGCCCTTGGTAGTGTCGCGCGCCAAGAGGGAATCGCGTGCGGAAGCTCATTCTCACCGGGGTGGTACTCGCATTTGCGCTCGCGCTGGCATCGGCAGCGATCGCGAAGACGAAAACGCTGTACTTCGAGGGCTCGCCGACGCACGACCACGACGCGACGATCCAGTTCACGGTCAAGGGGACCATGACGAAGGGAAAGTTCTCCCCGACTGAGGTGTTGGACATCCACGTCTTTGACCAGGAGTTCAGCTGCTACTCGGCCTCGGGCCAGCGGGCGACGAGCGGACGCCTTGAGGGCAGCGTGGATGATTACGGCTATCCCGACATCAAGCCGGTGCACGTCAAGAAGAGCGGTTCCTTCTCGGGCTCGCTGACCGAGAAGATCGCCGACCCGCTGACGCACAAGTCCGTGATCACGACGCTGCTCAAGTACTCAGGCAAGATCGTCAACAAGCGAGCCACCGGGACCTATCGGTCCAAGTCCAATCCCGAAGGCGGCATCGACGACGGCTACTGCGGAGACGCGAAGCCCGTCGCCTGGGGCGCGGCCCGGACCGCCCTCCCGCCGTTGCCGCCCGACGACTGAGGCCGAACCGCTCACGCGCCGAGCGTCCAGTAGCCGTCGGCGCCGGCCGCCTCGAACCGTCCGACCTCACTGAGCGCGCCACGCGCGTATTCGATGCCGGTTTGCATGATCAGCGCAACCTCAGCTGTGGCCAGCGGTTCCTCGGTCCAGCTGAGCAGCTCCTGCACCGATGAGGGTGGGGGTCGCCGCGGCAGGTTCGGGGCGACGTTGGTGATGGCGACCTCGTAGGCCTCGACGGGGTTAAAGCCGGGGACGACGACGCCGTCGATGATGTAGCTGGGCGCGGTGTAGCGACGCTCGTGGGGCGGGCCGCCGAGCTTGTGGTCCAGCGCTCGCGCCGCCGCCGCCGGGGTGCGGGCCGCGGCCGCGTCGGCCTCGAGCTCGGCTCCGACCTCGTCTGAGGCGGTCCACTCGTTCAGCACGACCGGGTCGAGGCCGGCCTCCCGGGCCGCCGCGTCGATGAGCGCCGGGTCGTCGAGCAGACCACCCTGCATGACCAGGACCCGCAGGCGCCGCAGCAGCGCCTGGGCGCGCTCGGGGGCGTACGTGCGCACCGCCACCACGGCACGGCAGGCCGGCTCCGACGACGCCGGCCGTGGGTACGGGGCCGGGTTGATGGGCATCCCGTAGATGCGCTGCAGATTCGGTGCTCCCTGGGCCAGGCCCTCCGCGTGGCCTCTCTCGCGGGTGAGGATGATCATCCGGACCGTCCAGCGCAGCCCCTCGCCGTAATGCCAGCGCAGACGCTGGCGGACCGGCTCGGCCGAGAATGCGAACGGGCACGCCGGGTCGGTGAAGAGCTCGATCGAGACCTGGCTCATGGGCAGCGCAGTCCCTCCACGGCAAGCCAGGCGGCCTGCCCGATCGCGGCATCGAGTGTTGGATTGCGGTCGGTGTGCGAGTCCGAGCGCGTGAACACGGCCACGGCGAACTGCCGCCCGTCCGGATAGGTGACCACCCCCGCTTCGTTGCGCACGAACGGGATTGTCCCTGTCTTGCCGGCGGTCGTGACACCGTCGCCGAAGCCGGAGGCGATCCGCTGAGTGTTCTCCTGTCGCGCCATCGCGTCGCGGACGAACGCGCATGCCTCCGGCGGCCCCGCCCGGTCGGTCCACACGGCGGCCAACAACGACGTCATGTCGCGCGGGGTCGTCGCGTTGGCCCGCGCGGGGTCGACCCACGCGAGGGCCCGGACGGCCTCCGGGTCGGCCGCGGCCAACCGGGCGTCGAAGTCGCTCGTGTCGGGAAAGCCCAGCTCGGCCGAGACGCGCCGGTGGGCGGTGGTCATGTCACTGCGCACGTGAGTGCCTGAGAGCCCGAGGTCGGTCAGCACCTCGACGTGCGCCGCTTCGCTGACCTGGGCGTAGATGACGTCGGTGGCCGCGTTGTCGCTGACGGTCATCATGAGCAGCGCGAGGTCGCGCAGGCTCACCAGCGGCGCATCGGCGAACCCTGCCGTGCCGCTCCCACCGAGGCGCAGCTCGGCTGCAACCTCGACCCGCTCGCGGGGGTCGAGACGGCCGGCCGCGACCGCTCGCGCAAAGGCGACGGCAAAGACGATCTTGATCACCGACGCCGCCGAGACCGGGTGGTCGGCGTCCACGTCGACCTCCGCGCCCTCGCCGTGCGCCCGGCTGATCTCC
>DASXDW010000149.1:0-20837 GCA_036490435.1 Solirubrobacteraceae bacterium | reverse complement strand
CGGTCGAGCTGATGGAGCGACTGGGCTTTGAGAACTTCAAGGTCTCGATGAAGTCGACCTCGGTCCCCAACACCATCGCGGCCAACCGCCTGCTGTCGCAGCGAATCCCGTACCCGCTGCACCTCGGCGTGACCGAGGCCGGAACCAAGTGGTCGGGCTCGCTGAAGTCCGCGGTCGGGCTGGGCACCCTGCTGGCTGACGGCATCGGCGACACCATCCGGATCTCGCTGTCGACCTTCCACGCCGAGGAGGAGGTCAAGGTCGCCTGGGAGATCCTCAAGGCGCTGAAGCTGCGCGAGCGCGGCCCGGTGCTCATCGCCTGCCCCACGTGCGGCAGGTTGCAGTTCGACATGGACACCGTGGTCACGGAGATCGAGGAGCGCCTCCAGGCCTACGACGACCCGATCGAGGTCTCCGTGCTCGGCTGCGCGGTCAACGGGATCGGCGAGGCTCGCCACGCGGACTTCGGGATCACCGGGGCCAAGGACATGGGGATGATCTACTCCCGCGGCGAGCCGCTCAAGAAGGTGCCGACCGATCGACTCGTGGACGAACTGTTCGCCGAGATCGACCGCTACTACGAGCGCGGCAAGCAGGTCGTCCGCGACGAGGGGCAGGCCGCCGAGGCCCGCGCCTGGCTGGCCGAGAACGAGGATGCCACCGCCATGACGCCCGAGCGCATGGCCGCGATGGAGGCGGCCGCGGCGGGCGAGGAGAACGCCGGGATCATGCAGCGCGTCGAGTCCGGTCCCCGGCTCGATGAGGCGCAGTCGCCCGTGGCCGGGCGGCGGTTCACGCGCGCCTGAGTTCCTGGGGCGTGCAGGGGTCGGTAGCTCGCCGCAAGCGCTCGTAGCGCTCCGACTCCTCACTCGATAGCTGTCGTCAAACGCCAAAGGCCCCGGAGCGGCGGACGGTCACCCGCCAGCCACGCCGAGGCCCAAGCAAATCGAGACCTAAAAGAGCGCCGAAGCTACGAGGCGCTGGAGAAGTCCTCTGCCACCTTGGCCCAGTTGACCACGTCCCACCAGGCGTCGATGTAGTCCGGACGCCGGTTGTTGTACTTCAGGTAGTAGGCGTGCTCCCAGACGTCGATGCCCAGCAGCGGGGTCTTGCCGTCTGAGACCGGGCTGTCCTGGTTGGCGGTGGAGACGATCGCCAGCCCGGAGCCGTCGTGGACCAGCCAGGCCCAGCCGGAGCCGAAGCGCCCGACGCCCGCGGCCTTGAACTGGGCCTTGAAGTCGTCGAAGGAGCCAAAGGCTGAGTTGATGGCGTCGCCCAGGGCGCCGTCGGGGGCGCCACCGGCGTTGGGGGCCATCCACTCCCAGAAGAGCGAGTGGTTGTAGTGACCGCCGGCGTTGTTGCGCACGGGGCCCTGCTTGTCGGAGGGGAGGGAGCTGAGGTTCTTGAGGACCTCGACGACGTCCTTGTCTGCCCACTCGGTGCCGTCGAGCGCCTTATTGGCGTTGTCGACGTAGGCCTGGTGGTGCTTGTCGTGGTGGAGCTTCATCGTCGCCTCGTCGATGGTGGGCTCCAAAGCGTTGTAGTCGTACGGGAGAGGCGGGACGGAATAGGCCATAGCAAAGCTCCTTATCTGGACCGCAAGTTGCGAGCGTTGTATCAGAACATAGCTCCACGCTGGCGGACCGGGCGGGCGGGTACGCTTGGGCCTCGATGACCCTGCTCTCCACCTATTTCCTGCCGACCGAGCGCGAGCCCCCGGCGGACGCCGAGGCGATCTCACACAAGCTGATGGTGCGCGCCGGGCTCATCCGCCAGGTGGGCGCCGGGCTGTGGTCCTGGCTGCCTGCGGGATGGCGCATCCACCAGCGCATCGTTCAGATCGTGCGCGAGGAGATGAACGCCATCGGCGGCCAGGAGCTGCTCATGCCGGTGATGCACCCGGCCGAGCCGTGGCGCCGCACCGGGCGCTACGCCATCGAAGAGCTGTTCAAGCTCAAGGACCGCAAGGGCGCCGACATGGTCCTGGCCCTGACTCACGAGGAGATCGTCACCGGCCACGTGGCGGCGGCGGTCAAGTCCTACCGCGACCTCCCGCTCATCCTTTACCACTTCCAGATCAAGGAGCGCGACGAGGCCCGGCCGCGCGCCGGTGTGCTGAGGACCCGCGAGTTCATCATGAAGGACTCCTACACCTTCGACCGCGACCGCGAGGGCCTGGACGTCGCCTACGACAAGCACGCCGAGGCCTACGCGCGGATGCTCGACCGCTGCGGGCTGGAGTGGTACCGCGTTGCCGCGGACGTCGGGATGATGGGCGGCCACGGAGCCGACGAATACATGGCCCCGTGCACGGCCGGCGAGAACGACGTGGCCTTGGCCGCCGGCTACGCCGCCAACATCGAGGTCGCCTCCGCCGACGCCCAGCCGGTGGAGCTACCGCCGCGACTTGACGCCCCCGAACTCGTCCAGACCCCGGGCGCCACGACGATCGAGGCGCTCGTCGGCTCCCTCCGGCTCCCGGCCGGCGCCACGCTCAAGGCCTTCCCGGTGATCGTCGACGAGGACGCGATGAAGCTGGTGGTCGTCCGTGGCGACCATCGCGTCAATGAGGTCAAGCTCCAGAACACCCTCGGCCAGCCATTCCGCGCCGCCCGCGCGGATGAGATCGAACAGCGCCTGGGGCCGCCGGGTTACATCGGGCCGGTCGGCGCCGGGCTGCCGGTCCTGCTCGATGCCGCCGTCACGGCCAACGGCTCTGGTTCCTACGTCGTCGGCGCCAACGAGCCTGACGCCCACCTCCGCGGCGTGGAGCCTGGCCGCGACTTCCCCTATGAAACGGTGGATGTCCGCACCGTCGTGGCGGGCGACACCGTCAACGGCAGCGCCGTCCGCATCGAGCCGGCCATCGAGGTCGGCAACATCTTCAAGCTCGGGACGCGCTACTCCGATCCGCTCAACGCCACCTACCTGGACGAGACGGGCAAGACGCAGCACGTCTGGATGGGCTCTTACGGCTTCGGCCCGGCTCGCACAGCCGCCGCGGCGGTGGAGCAGTACGCCGACGCCGAGGGGATCTCGTGGCCGCGCACGATCGCTCCCTTCGATGTTGAGCTGGTCACCCTGGGCAAGCCCGGTTCCGAGGAGCGGACGTTCTCGGACACCCTCTACCGCGACCTTCAGGCCACCGGGCTGGACGTGCTCTACGACGAGCGCGACGCGGGCCCGGGGGAGAAGTTCACCGACGCCGAACTGCTGGGCTGCCCGCTACGGCTCACCGTCGGGCGCCGGACGCTCGGCGCCGGCGAGATCGAGGTCCAGGTGCGCCGCGGGCGCGAGTCGCGCACCGTCGCGGTGGAGGGCGCGGCCGAGGCGGTGGCCGAGCTGTGGCGGGGGCTGCCGTAGACGCCGTCGGGTGATCGTGAGCCCTCGGATCACCAAGCGGCGCCTCTTCGGAATCGACCGCTCCGGGCCCAATCCGGTCCAGACCCGCTCAGACCAGCCGCTGCACCCGTGGACGATCCCCAACGCCATCGGCTTCGCGCGACTGGCCGGGATCCCGGTGTTCCTCATCCTGGCCCTCTCCTCAGACGACGGCCACTCGGCGCCGGCCACGATCCTGTTCGCGGTCATCGGATGGGCCGATTACCTGGACGGGTTTGCGGCCCGGCTCACCGGTCAGTACAGCCGCCTGGGGGCCTTACTCGACCCGATCATCGACCGGCTCCTCGTCGTCTCAGGGATGCTGGTGTGCTGGAACTTCTCGCTGCTCCCGCGCTGGGCCATCGCGCTGGTCGTCGCTCGCGAGCTGTTCATGCTGGGCCTGAGCCGTTACGCCCTGTCGCGGGGCTTGGAGATCACCATCAACTGGGCGGGGCGTGTCGGCGTGGCGCCGACGATGGGCGCCCCATTCTTCGCCATGGCCGGCGTCCACTGGCTGGCGCTTATCCTGCTCTACGTCGGACTGGCGCTGGCGCTGCTGGCCACCGCGATGTATGTCCGCAGCGGAGTCGAGCAAGCGCGTAAGCTTGCCGAAAACAGGGCCTGACCCGGCGCTGGCACACGAATGTGACCGTAAAACCCGGGGCGGGGCCAGGCGGGCAGACTCTCAAGCTCAGCTTGACCCTCGGGGAGACGAGGTTATACTCGCGGACCTACACACGAGAGGGAACGAACAGCATGGACACCTTTCCAGACCTTGGGTCGCTGACCGACCAGGAGCTGAAGGACCTGATCAAGCAGCTGACCGAGGAGGAGATGGAGATCTCCTATCGGCGGCGCATTCTGCACGGCAAGATCGACATCCTCCGCGCGGAGTTGGTCAATCGCCTGCGCAAGAAGGACGAGGGCGGGGAGCTCATCATCTCCGGCGCCGATGTCCAGCAGCTGACCGACATCCTGGCGGGAAGAGTGCCGGCCGACCAGCCCGAGTAGCGCCCGTCAGGCCCGATGGCCCAGCACTGCCCCGAGTGCGGATTTGCGAACGACGATGGCGCCAGCTACTGCCAGCGCTGCGGCGCCTTCCTTGCCCAGAGCGAGCAGTCGCCCGGCGTCTCGACGGCCACCTACAAGCTCGGTGAGACGGGTGAGCTCGAGGTCGTCGAGCTCGAGGACGTCGTTCGCGGCGGCGCTGCGCTGGTCATCCGCGCCGGCGGGGGCCGCGCGGGGGAAAGCTTCCCGCTGGAGGGCGACCGCATGACCGTGGGCCGCCGTCCCGAGTCAGACATCTTCCTCGACGACGTGACCGTCTCACGCGACCACGCCGTGGTCGTGCGCCGCGGCAGCGAGTACCACCTCGACGACTGCGGCTCGCTGAACGGGACCTACGTCAACCGCCGCCGGATCGATTCTCACCGGCTCGCCGACGGCGACGAACTGCAGATCGGAAAGTACAAGCTGGCCTTCCTGAGTCGCTGATGAGCACCGACACCCCCGCACCCGAGCTCGAGATCCCCGAGCCGCCCGAGCCCGCAGATGAGCGCCCCCGCCAGAAGGCGGTCACCATCGGCGCCGTCTGCAAGGCGCTGCACCAGGAGTTCCCCGACATCTCGATCTCCAAGATCCGCTACCTGGAGGATCAGAAGCTTCTTCAGCCGCGCCGCACCCAGGGGGGCTACCGCCTCTACACCCAGTCCGACATCGCACGGCTGCGCACCATCCTGCGCCTGCAGCGCGACGAGTTCCTGCCCCTGCGGGTCATCCGTCAGGAGCTCGCTGGGGGCCGGGCTGACCGTGACGAGCCCCTCCCGGCCGCGGGGGAGCGCCCCGGGCCACGGCGCGCCGGCGTCCGAGTCCACGACTCGGGCTCGCTCTACTCACTCGACGACGTGGTCGAGGACACAGGAGCTGCGCCTGAGCTCGTGCGCGAGTTGGTCGAGTTCGGCGTCATCAAAGGCGAGAACCGGGCGGGCGTCCACTACTACGACGAGACCGAGCGCGAGATCATCAGGGCGGTGTCCGAGCTCGCGCGCTATGGCGTGGGTGGGCGCAACCTCCGGGTGTTCCGCAGCTCCGCCGACCGGGAGGCCCAGCTGCTGCAGAGCATCCTGGCCCCGGCACTGCGTTCGCGCAATCCCGAGCGGCGCAAGGAGGCGATCGAGGCGCTGGAGAACCTGGCCTCGGTGACCACGCACCTCAAGCACCTGCTCCTCATTCGCGACCTGCGCAAGATCGCGACCTGACCCGGCGCGGAGCCGACGTGACGGCCCTGGACCTGCGCGCGCTCGTCCGCGACATCCCGGACTTCCCCCGGCCTGGGATCCTGTTTCGCGACATCACCCCGCTGCTGCTCGACGCGGCCGCCCTGGACGCCGCCGTGAGCGGACTGGCCGAGCTGGTGCAGGCCGCCGACGTGGACTTCGTGGTCGCCGCCGAGGCGCGCGGGTTCATCCTCGGTGCAGCGCTCGCCCGGGAGCTCGGGGCCGGGTTCGTGCCGGCGCGCAAGCCCGGCAAGCTGCCGGCGGAGACGATCAGCGCCGAGTACACGCTCGAGTACGGCATCGACGCGCTGGAGGTCCACGCCGACGCACTGGCCCACGGGGCCCGGGTGCTCGTCCATGACGACCTGCTGGCGACCGGAGGCACCGCCGGGGCCCTGTGCGAGCTGGTGGCCGACCTCGGCGCCGAGATCGTCGGCTGCGCCTTCCTGGTCGAGCTGACGTTCCTGGGCGGCCGCACGCACCTGGCGCCCCACGACGTGTACTCGCTGATCGAGTACTCCGACTAGGCGAGAGATGGCCGCCGCGCGGCGCACTCGCACGCTGGCGGCCACGCCCCAGGAGATCTGGGAGCTCATCGCCGACCCGCACCACATGCCGCGGTGGTGGCCGGGAGTGGAGCGCATGGAGGGCGTTGAGCCCGACCGCTTCACACAGGTGTTCAAGACCAAGCGCGGCCGCCCGGTCCGCGCCGACTTCAGAGTGGTGGCCTCTGAGCCGCCGATGACGCGGGCATGGGAGCAGGAGGTGGCGGGGACACCGTTTGAGGGGGTACTCAGCGCGTCGGTGACTGAGGTCCGGCTTGACCCGGTGCCTGCGGGGACCGAGGTCACGATCTCCCAGCAGCAGAAGCTGCGGGGCTACTCGCGCACCGGCGGCTTCATGCTGCGCCGCGCGACCGCGGCCAAGCTGGACGAGGCGCTGGACGGCCTGGCGCGGATCTGCGGCTAGTGCTTAAGGACGCTAGAGGCCGGTCAGGGCTCCCTGCAGGACGACCGACCCCGGCTGCTTGGGCGACGCCGTCGTCTCGAGGGTGATGATGAGTTGCTTGTAGTGCGACGCGTTGCTGGGCAGCCCACCGGCGGTCGATAGGCGACCGCTCTTGCCGACGCTGGGGTTCACGAACCCCAGCAGCTTGGCGTCCTTGGCGGAGTTGTACAGCCACACGGCGTAGGCGTCGGCTGGCTTGGTCTTGTTGGGCGGCACGTTCTGGGCGACGATCGCGACCCCGTCGCTGCTGCCCTCGTTGAGGACCTCGGCGATCCCTGCGATCTTGCTCTTTTTGGCGCTCGAGGGCGGCGTGAGGTTGATCTGCGCCACCACGCTGGCGCTTGTCCCCGAAGTGGAGGTCGTCGGCGTCGTGCCGGTGGGCGACGATGCGGTGGTGGGCGTGGAGGATCCGCTGGCCGCAGGAGCGGCGGTGGACGTCGCCACCGAGCTGGGGTGCTGCTTGGAGTGCCCGCCGCGCAGAACAAAGAACAGGGCGACCGCAATGGCGATGACGCCGACGAGGATGACCAGCGCGCCGCCAAACCTCGAGCTGCGCTTCGCGGTGCCGTCGGCAGCCGACGCGCCCTCGCCACCATTCGCGCGTCGGCGGCGGCCTCGCCGGCGCTTGGGCTCATCCTCCGGCTGAGCGGGGCCCTGGCCGGAGACCGCAGGCGCGGCAAGAGCCCCGGGCGCCTCCGGCTCGGCGGTACGGGCCGCGGGGGCATCCGGAGCCGGCTCTGGAGATGGGGCCGGTTGCGCCTCTGGCTCCCGCGGGGTCGAGCGCTCGACGGGAATCTCGGGCAGGGGCCTGTCCTCCGTCAGCGGGGCCAGTTCTGAGGCGACCACGCGGGCCCAGGCGCGGTCGGCGGGCGAGTCGGCGAGCAGGTCGCGCACCTCTGAGACTTCGTGCTCGGGCAACTGGCCGAGAAGGTAATCGGCGATCCGGTGCTGCTGGTCGGGAGCGACCTCGGTGTGCGGGCCGATGGTGTCCAGCGCGATCTGGGCGCGCTCGCGTACCTTGGCACGGTCCAGCGAGAGCAGCCGGGCGATCTCGTCGTAGCTGCGCCCGCGCCTGAGGACCATCTCGAGAACGGCTCGCTGATCCCCCGGAAGGTTGTCCAACGGTGGCATTGTCGCTCCTAGCGTAGATGAGCCTCGTAAGAAATGCCCAAGCTGGACGGGTGCTTGCGAGCGGCAAATCACTAAGGTGCGCTGCCGCATGACCCTTGAGCTTCCTTTCGAGCCGACGCTCGGATTTGACCGCGTCTACGGCTTGGAGATCGACGAGATCGCCGACGGGCTGGTGCGCGGGCGCGTCCAGGTGCGCGACGACCTCAAGCAACCGGCGGGACTGGTCCACGGCGGGGTCTACGCCGCCATCTCAGAGAGCCTGGCCACCAACGGGACTGCCGCAATGGTCCACGCGGACGGCAACACGGCCATGGGACTGTCCAACCAGACGAGCTTCCTGCGCCCGGTGACCGGGGGGTCGATCAGTGCCGTGGCCCGCGCACGTCATCGCGGGCGCACCACCTGGGTCTGGGAGGTCGAGCTCAGCGACGACGACGGGCGGTTGTGCGCGTTGACGCGTGTCACCGTCGCGGTCCGCGCACGGCCCGCCTGAGGCCGCGCCTGGCCTCACGCACGGTTCGGGCGAAGGCTCCTCAGCTCTTGGGCAGCGCACCGCCGCGCGCCGGGGCGCCCCGGCCCAGCCAGTACTGCGCGAAGGAGCGCAGGGTCGGGTCGGTGGGGGAGCGGACGTGGACCATGTGCGCCCACGCCAGTCCGATGACCCCTGTTGTGCTCGGCCGGTAGGCGAGCACAACCGCCTGCCCGGTGGCCGCCAGCGCCGGGCTGAAAGCCGCCGGCGCGATGCCGTCGGCCACGGCGGCGAGGCCCGGCGGGGGTTTGCGCGTGCCGTACATCAGCACCACGTCGCCGACCGACAGCGCCTGCAGCAGCTGATCGTCGGTGATCTGCGCTCCGTTGCGGTTGATGGCCGCCGGCAGGTGCGCGCCACTGGTGGGCGGCTCGGAGTCATAACTCGGCCGGGGCTGACCGGGCTTGAGCCGGGCGTTGCCCTGATCGGGGAAGGCCACGCCGGGGCCGCTCGCCGCACCCGACACGCCTGGGGAGTCATGACCGGCCAGCAGCCCTCCGGAGAGCAGGGCGACCACACCGATGGCCACACCGAACGAGACGACGACGATGAGCAGGCGCTCGAGCAGGCGGGGCATCAAGCGGGTCCGGGTCGTGGCGCGGGGTTATTCTGCCGAACGGACCGGGCGGCGGCCGCCGCGAGCTCCGTGGGCCGGAGCGGCGCCGGCTGCGGCGGTGAGCTCCTCGATTGAGGCGCGCAGCTCCTCGGCGAGCGCCTCCAGGTCGGGCACGGCGTCGTAGTCGGCGTTCAGCCCGTAATTGAGCTGCCCGTTGTAACTCATGATCGCGACTCCCAGCGCCTGGTTCTCGGCCAGCGGGACCATCGGGAACATCGCGTCGAGCTCCCGCCCCAGCATGTAGAGCGGGAACTGCGGCCCGGGCACGTTGGTGACCACGAGGTTGAACAGGCGCTGCCGAGCCTGGAGCCGCGCAGCCTGGGCCATGATGGTCGGCGGCGCAAAGCCCGACAGCTCGGTCAGGACCTGGGCGCCCACGGCCTGACCCGATTCCTTGATCCCGTCCATATCCCGGCTGATCGTGAGCAGCCGCTCGACGGGGTCGGTGATGCCGATCGGCAGGGGCGCCCACATCGCGGCGACCCGGTTGCCCAAGGCGCCGCGCTCCACGTCAGCGCGGACGGAGATGGGGACCATTGCGCGCAGGACGAGCTCGTCGGTCGCTTCGCCATGCATCCGCAGGTAGCGGCCCAGGGCGCCGGCGACGACGGCCAGGACCACATCGTTGACCGTGCCGCCGAGGGCGTTCTTGATCGCCTTGAACTCCTGCAGGTCGCCGCGAACCCAGGTGAAGCGCCGGTGGGGCCCAATGCGCACGTTCAGGGCGCTCGGCGGAGCCGTCTGGAGCCCCGCCCGGGCGACTGCGCTTACCCCGCCCACCGCACGGCCGAACCGTGCCGCAACGTGGCGCGGGCCGCGCAGTGTGGCCCTGACTCCGCGGACGATCTCGGCGGGGACGGTGGTGCGTTCAAGCAGTGCGTCGGCCAGAAGCTGCGCCCCGGTCGGCACCGGCCGCGCGACCCACTCGTGGTCGGGTGGGGCCACCGGCATCGGGTCCGGCGACGTGTCGAAGAGGACCGTGAAGATGTCGACGCCTGAGACGCCGTCGACAAGCGCGTGATGGGTCTTGGACAGCATCGCGAAGCGGTCATCGGAGAGCCCCTCGACCAGCCAGATCTCCCATAGCGGACGCGAACGGTCCAGCGCCTGCGAGAACACCCGGCCGGCGAGGCGCTTGAGCTGGGCCTCGTCGCCGGGGCTGGGCAGGGCTGTGTGGCGGACGTGGAAGGCGATGTTGAAGTGCGGGTCGTCCACCCACACCGGGCGGCCCTGGTTGAAGGGCACGAAGGCCAGGCGCTGACGGTAACGCGGTACGAGGTGGAGGCGACTGGAGATCTGCTCCACGAGTTCGTCATAGGTCGGCGCGTCGCCGTCGAAGACCATGCAGCCGGCGACGTGCATGTGCGCGGCGTCGCGCTCGAGGTGCAGGAAGGAGCTGTCGAGCCCGGTCAGGCGGTCTGGATTAGCCACGCCGCTGATGATGACACGAGGACTGGTGTGACGATGCTCACACAAATTGGTTCAAGGTCCTGCGAGCCTGGCCGACTTCCCAAACGACCTGCCGAATCGTCTCTGCCCGGTGCGGAGATGAGCGGGGGACCCACCGCCGGATGGCAGTATCGCACCGGCACGGGGGCGAATCGTTCGCCTGGCGCACTCAGCCGCGACCGTAGCGACCTCTGAAGAACCGCTGCCTCACCGCCGCGTTTCGCACTGGCCGCGAGCCCGACAGCTAGCTCCGTAGGCGTTCGGTCGAACCCAAGGAGGTCCTCATCTTGAGGCCCAGTTTCACGCTGCGCAGGATGCGCTCAGTACATGTGATCATTGCTACAACGATGCTGGCCGTGCCGGCGTCGGCGTTCGCCTTGACCGGTGTGACGTCGGGGTCTGGCCAGTCAGTCCAGAATCCAGTCCAGACCCCCATCAACCTACAGGTCAGTCCGCGCCACGTGCAGTTCGGCCGCGGTGTGACCATCAGCGGGGCCGTCCCGGCGGCTGACGCCGGAAAGCGCGTCCTGCTCCAGACGGCGCCCAAGGGCCAGTCGTCATGGCGCTCGCTGGGCGCCGCGACGGTGGGCTCCGCGGGTACGTTCCGGGCGCGCGTCACCCCGCGCCGCTCGGGCCTGCTGCGCGCCGTCGAGCAGGCACCGGAGGTTCCCGTCACCGCGAGTCGTCCCGGCACGGTGGCACCGGCACCGGCACCGACGTCCGGGGCCGGCTCCCGCCCCACGGTAACCGTCGGCGCCCGGTTCACGCCGGCGCATCACGAGTCCGCCGTACACAGCACGCACCCCGTCCACGTTGGCGGCACGCTGCTGCCCGCGCTCCCGGACCGCCGGGTGCGGCTGGAGGGGCACGACGGCCACGGCTGGCACACGCTGAGCACCGGACAGACCAGCGCGAGGGGCCGGTATCGCCTGAGCCTCGCGCCCGACGCCGCCGACGGCCGGCGGTTGCGCGTGATGTTCGGCGGTGACAGCCACAACGCCCGTGCGACACGCCCGGCCGGCCAAGTCAACGTCCTGCACCCGGCCCTGGCGTCCTGGTATGAGGATGGCGGCAACACCGCGTGCGGCTTTCACGCGGGCCTCGGTGTCGCCAACCGCACCCTGCCGTGTGGGACGAAGGTCAGGTTCGGCTACGGCAGCCGCAGCGTGACCGCGGTGGTCGACGATCGCGGGCCCTACGCCGGTGGCCGCGAGTGGGACCTCAACCAGAACACGGCCTCCGCGCTCGGCTTCGCCGGCGTGGGCACGGTCTGGTCAAGCCAGTAGTCGGTTCACGCCGTACCACGACCCCCCGAGCCCCCGTCCACACGGCGGTTACGGGGGCGTCGTGGCGTCTGGACCGTGGCCTACTGTCCTGAGCATGGCGGCGCGTTGCATCGCCCATGTCGACATGGACGCCTTCTACGTGTCCGTCGAACTGCGGCGGCGACCCGAGCTGCGGGGGCAGCCGGTGATCGTGGCCGGCTTGGGGCCCCGGGCGGTGGTGACCACCGCCTCCTATGAGGCCCGGCGCTTCGGCGTGGGCTCCGCGATACCGGCTTCGCGGGCGCGGCGGTTGTGCCCCGACGGGATCTACCTGCCGCCCGACTTCCCCTACTACCGCGAGGCCTCACGCCAGGTGATGGCACTGGTGCGCGCCTGCTCGGACCAGGAGGTGGAGGTGATCGGGCTTGACGAGGCCTACCTCGACCTGTCCGGACTGCCGGCGCCGCACGCCGAGATGCGGCGGCTGGTGCGCCGGATCGCCGAGGACACCGGGCTGCACTGCTCGATCGGGATCGGCCCCAACAAGCTGGTCGCCAAGGTGGCCTCCGATGCCGACAAGCCCCGCGGGTTCGTCATCCTGACCAGCCAGGAGGCTCGAGCACGCTTCGCGCAGTCGCCGCCGGGGCTGATCCCGGGCATCGGGCCCAAGACCGCCGAGCGTCTGCAGCGGTCCGGACTCGACACGCTGGCCAAGCTCGCGGCCGCCCCGACCGAGCTGCTCGCGTCCCGGTTTGGCCCGCGGTTCGGGGCGGCGCTGCAGAGCCGCGCCCGCTTCGAGGACGACAGCCCCGTCACCGAGGAGCGCAAGGTCGTCTCCGAGTCGCGCGAGACCACCTTTGACTACGACATCGCCGACCCCGCCAAGCTCGAGGAGGTGCTCCAGCGGCTCACTCAGCAGCTCTGCGCGACCCTGGTGGACCAGCAACGCCGCGGCCGGACGATCGGGATCAAGGTGCGCCTCGACGACTTCTCCACGCACACCCGCGCGCGCACGCTGGCCGAGCCCGTCGCGTCCATGGACCGGGTGCTGCCGGTGGCGCTCGACCTCCTGCGTCGCTTCGCCGCGCCCCGACCGGTACGGCTGCTGGGAGTGCGCGTGGCCGGGCTGGAGCCGGCGACGCCCACGGACGTCGAGCAGCTCACGCTGCTGGTCTAGCGGGGTCGCCGTGCGGCCCTAGTAGAGCGCGCTGGCGAGACGCCGGCGCGACTCGCGTGCGAGCTGGCTGTCGACGCCGAGCTCGTCGAGGATGCCCACCACGACGCGGCGGATGTCGTCCTTGGCGCCGTCGGCGCTGGGCAGCGCACCGATGAGGAGGTCGAGAGCGGTCGGGTGATCCCCGGCGTCAAGCGCAGCGAAGGCCTCGTCCAGGTCCAGCGGTGGTTCGCGGCGCTCAAGCGCGATCCGCGCCGCCAGCCCGTCGGCGGCAAAGCTGCCGGGGACCTGACGCAGCAGGGCCTGGGCACCATCGGCATCGCCGCGGCTGAGGAGGATCCGAGCCAGCGGCACGGCGGCGTCGGCGCGCGAGGGCTCAAGCTCCACCGCCCGCCGCAGCGACTCCTCGTCGCCTTGGGCCACCAGTCCGTCGGCCTCAGAGGGCAGGAGGGAGTCCAGGAAGCTCTTGACGGCCGCCGGCGGCTGGGCGCCGACAAACTCGGCCACCACGCGGCCGTCGTGGAACGCCTTGACCGCGGGGATGCTCTGGATGCCGAAGGACTGGGCCACCTGCGGGTTGGCATCGACGTCGATCTTGGCCAGCTCCACCTTCCCCTCGCGCGCGGCCACCTCGCGCTCCAGCACCGGGCCGAGCTGGCGGCACGGGCCGCACCACTCAGCCCAGAAGTCGACGACGACCGGAAGGGTGCGCGAGCGCTCGAGAACCGCTGATTCGAAGGTGGCGTCGGTGACGTCCATGGTGTCGTCTAGATGGTAGCCACCGGCCACGGGCTGCCCCTGGGCTGCTAGATACGAGGGCATGTCCGAATTCGAAGTGCTACGTGACGACGTGACGCTGCGGGGAAGCGACGACGGGGAGGGGCCGGCGGTGGTGCTCGCCCATGGCCTGACGGCTACCCGGCGCTACGTGGTCATGGGTTCCTCAGCGCTCGAGCGCGGTGGGCACCGGGTGCTCGCCTACGACGCGCGCGGGCACGGAACCTCGTCGCCCGCGGCGAGGTCGCAGGACTATCGATACGAGGACCTGGGCGCCGACCTGGAGGCGATCCTCGATCACGCCGGAGTGGAGCGCGCGGTGCTGGCGGGAGCGTCGATGGGCGCCCACACGCTCGCTTGGTTGGCGCTGCACCGGCCCGAGCGCGTGGGGGGCCTGGTCATCATCACCCCGGCGTTCAGCGGGACCGAGGACCGCGACCCCGAGCGTCTGGCGCGGTGGGACGCCCTGTCCGACGGCCTGCGCCACGGAGGCATCGACGGCTTCGTGGCCGCCTACGGCAAGAGCGGGCGGGAACCTGTTCCGGAGCGCCTGCGGGAGACCGTGGTGACCGTGATCCGCCAGCGCCTGGCCCTGCACGAGCACCTCGACGCGGTGGCCGATGCCCTGCGCGCCGTGCCACGCTCGCGGCCGTTTCAGTCGCTCGAGGAACTGCGCGCGGTCGCCGTTCCCACGGTCGTCGTCGCCTCGGGCGACGAGGCCGACCCCGAGCACCCACTCGCGGTGGGAGAGGCTTACGCGGAGGCGATCCCGGGCGCACGCCTGGTCACCGATGAGCCGGGCCGCTCGCCGGTGGCGTGGCAGGGCAGTCAGCTGTCGCGGCTGATCGCCGAGGTGGCGGCGGAGGCGGACTGAGGCGGCAGGCGCAGCGCGCGGCGGAACAGGACGTCGTCGGCCGACTCGAAGACGTGCTTTCGCACCCAGCAGTCAAAGAGGTCGTCGACGTCGGCGTCGTAGGCGGCCTGCAGCGCCGGGTTCACGACGTCCACATCGGGGCCGTAGCTGTCGATCGGGATACCAAGGCTCGTGGCCACGGCGTCGCGCAGCGCCTGGCGGATGTCGGGCGGGATGGCCAACAGCGTCGCCGCGGCAAACCGTGCCTGAGGCGAGTCCGGGGGGTCGATCCGATGGGTGAACTCGGTGGTGGTGGCGGACCTGATCATCGGCGGGCTCTATCTACCCCCAAGGGCCGTCAACTATTCGTCACAGGCGCCACGAACTCCTCGCGTTTTGGAAACATTTGACGCGGGGCCCCGGCACGCTGGGGGCGGCGTAGGCTCCCAGCCATGGCGGACGCGACCACCGCGGGCTACTCGGGCACCCCACTGCCGCGCAAGCTTGGCATCAAACCCAACGCGCGCGTCGGGTTGATCGGGGCGCCGCATGACTTCGACGCGGTGTTGGGTGAGCTCCCGCCGGGTGTCACGGTGGTCAAGCGGGCGCGGGGACGCTTCGACGTGGTTGTCGTGTTTGTTCAGAAACGCTCGGAGCTCGAGCGGCGGCTGCCTGCGCTCAAGGAGGCGCTGGACCAGGCTGGCGGGCTGTGGGTGGCCTGGCCCAAGCGCAGCTCGGGAGTCGCCACCGACCTGGGGGAGGGGACGGTGCGCGAGCTCGGCCTCGCCAGCGGCCTGGTGGACAACAAGGTATGTGCGATCGACGCGACGTGGTCAGGGCTGCGCTTCGTCTACCGGCTGGCGGATCGGAAGGGTTAGCCGTTCTCGCCGGACACCGGCTTCATCACATACACGCGCGCGCACCCGAACTGGTGCACCGCCTGCACCGTAGACCCCAGCTTGCGGGCGAGGTCGGCGTGGTGGCGGCAGTCGGAGACGAGGATGGCGGCGCGGGTGGCTGCGACGAAGGACCGTGCCGCCGTCGCTGAGATGTGGCCACCGAAGAGCCGGTTGACCTCGTGGGCCTGCACGGGGTAGTCCTGGCTCCAGTAACCGTGGCCCACCCACACCGGCCGTCCCGTCTGGGATGGCACCACGGCAGCAAATGGCGTGGGGGCGAGGACGCCGCCGGGCGGGGCGTGGTGCGCGACCCAATCCAGCGCCCGCGCGTCGGACTGGGGGAGGTAGTACTGCACGAGCTTGCCGCTGTTCGCGGTGCGCACGAACTTGCGCGCGTTGAAGGCCAGGCCGGGAATGGTGATGAGCGCCAGTCCCGCCACGCCGAGAAGTGCCGGCAGACGCAGGCGCCGCCAGCCCCGCACAGCGAGCACGGCGAACGGAAGGCTGAGGCCCTGCAGCGCGTGGGGGGCGAAGGCGTCATTGGCGAAGTAGGTCACCACGCAGGCCCCGAGCCACAGCAGCAGCGCCTGCTCGGCGAGTTCGCCCTCGGGCCGCCTCACGCCAAAGGCGGCGATCACCGCCAGTGGGCCGAAGCCGGCGAGCAGGACGACGGCGGGCAGGCGGGCGATGACCTCATGTTGGCTGGCAAGCCTCCACGCGGCATCGTGATGGGAGAGCAGTTGGTAGTAGAGCAGCGGTAGGCCGGCCCCGATCGCGGGCACCGCCAGCGCCGCCCAGCCGCGCAGGCGCCGCACCAGAGCGAGGCCCACGAAGATCAGGCCGAGCGTAATCCCCTGCCATGGGTGAAGCCAGGAGGCGATGAGCGCGGAGAGTGCCGCTACCGCCAGCGGCCCTAGATGAACCCCGCCCGCCCGCCGACGGTCGGGCTCCAGGGCTCGCTCGAGCGCCAGCAGCGCCACCGGGACCAGGGCCAGGCCGATCGCACTGGCCACGTAACCCCAAAGCTTGTCGGCGGCGAGCAGTTCGTCGCCCAGCAGGTACAGCGAGAAGCGAAACGAGCCCGATCCCCATTGGGTCCAGCTGTAGAGCGCCGCCAGCGGCGTGCAGAGAAACAGCGAGATCGTCACGGTGGCGGCCCGTGCCCGGAGCTCGTCGCCGAAGAAGCGGCGCGCCCAGGCGATCGCGGCGAGTCCGACGGCGACGATGCCGACTGCCTTCCAGAGCAGGTAGGCGAGCGGCAGTGACAGGCCAAGCCGGAACAGGGCGCCGCTGATGGCGAACATCGGCTGCAGATAGACGTGGCCGCTCTGCGAGAAGCTGAACAGGTCCGAGGTCAGCCCTCCATGCGCGCTGGCGTCACGGACCCAGGCCAGGTACTGCAGCTGGTCGGCGCCCAGGACGCCGTCGGCGCCGATCAGCCCGTCGGCCCCGGTGAACCGGGCGTGCAGCTGCCCGGCGTGCACGAGCAGCAACACGAGCGGAAACAGTGCCCAGGCCGCGAGGCCCGCCAGCAACACCATCTCCACCGGCGAGACACGCGGCCCTCTCTGTGGCATGGCGGGCAAGACTATTGCGCCCGCCCGCCCCGCCGGCCCGACCGGGGCTCCGCTCGCGGCGTCCCGGTCAGCCGGCGGTCACGTGATCCACGCGCTTGACCGGCGCGACATAGCCCGTCCCGCGGTAGTCCACCGTGACCTTCAATCTCACGGGGCCGTGGCCGTGCAGGCGCCGGAAGCTGGCCGCCACCGAGAACTTGCAGTTGGCCTCGACCGGTGCGACGACGAAGGCCAGCTGTCGACGGCCGTTGAAGAAGCGGACTCCGACGTTGCCGGTGCACCGCTGCGCGACCGGGATGGAGCCGGCACCGCTGAGCGATCCCGAGGTCGTGAACGAGAACGGCGACCGCTTGTCACGGCTGGGCGACGTGTGCGCGGTCATCCGCGGCACCGGTCGCCTCGACGGCTCGGTGAAGAAGGTGGCATCGGCGCCGGCCGAGACGACGCTCGAGCCGTGGAAGGCCACGATCCGGTAGTGAAACAGCGTGCCCGGGGCAAGCCCGGAGAGAGGAGCGGACACAGACAAGGGCGTGTCCAGGGCGGGTAGCGTGCCCGCGAAGTTCTGCAGCCCGTAGGCCGTCGTCAGGCCGTACTGGATGGTCCACGTGGTCGTCGCACCCTCCGGGTTGATGACTCCGGTCGGGGTGGCCACGGTCTTGCCCACGTTGACCGTGCCGCCAGTGACGACCGCCGCGGGCGGGTGACCTGAGGTCGTGAAGGTGCGATCGGCCCCGCCTACCGCGCCGGCGGCGTTGATCGCGTTGAGGCGGTAGTGGTAGGTCGTGCCCGGAGTCAGCCCGGTGACGCTGATCTGGACCGCCACCGCCTTGGTGCCCGACTTGACCTTGTGGACCGCGGTCGTCGCCCCGTAGGCGGTCGTCGGCCCGTAGATGAAGTCGTACTGGCTGCCATGCCCGTTCGGATTGATCGTGCCGTTGAGCACCGCGGTCGTGTTGCTCAGCTTGGTCGCGGCGCCCGTCGCGATCGACGGGGAGCCCGCCGCGGACGCGACGCCGGCCAGCGACAAGCCGACGACCATGGACAGGACAAAGACCTGCAAGATGCGCCTCATTGATGCCTCCCTCGCGGATTCCTGGGCTTTCTATACCCCCGCGCAGTCGGAAGTTGCGGGCGGGTGGAGCGTGGGCCGGCACTCGATAGGTTGTCGCCGGTGATCTTCTATGAACCCCACAAGCGCGACCGGACCGTGCTGGCCCATGACCCGTTCAAGGCGCTGGTGGCGCCGCGGCCGATCGGCTGGGTCTCGACGATGGCGGCGGACGGATCGATCAACCTGGCCCCGTACAGCTTCTTCAACGCCGTCGGCGAGGGCCCCCCGATGCTGGCCTTCTCGAGCCACGGGGCCAAGGACTCGAGCACGTTCGCCGGCGAGTTGCGCGAGTTCGTCTGGAACCTCGTCACCTTCGACCTGCGCGAGCAGATGAACGAGACCTCGGCGCCGCTGGCGCGCGGCCGCAGCGAGTTCGAGCGCGCCGGCCTGGAGATGGCAGCCTCGACGCTCGTGGCACCGCCGCGCGTGGCCGCGGCGCGCTGCGCGATGGAATGCAAGGTGGTCCACGCGGTCCAACTGCGCGACGTGGCCGGCCACATCGTCGATCAACACCTGGTCGTCGGTCAGGTGGTGGGCGTCCATCTCGACGAGGCGGCGATCGTCGACGGCACCGTGGACACCGCGCGGCTTCGTCCGGTGGCAAGGCTGGGCGGCCCTGCCGACTACACGGTGGTGAACGAGACGTTCAGAATGGCTCGGCCGACCGAGTAGCGATGCAACGGTTGCCGGCGCCGATTGGTCTGACACTCGGCGGGTACACCTCCCACGTGGATCCGGGAGGACCGATATGGAACGTCGCGTCTTGCGAGCACGGAGCACGGGGAAGGTTTTCGGTGGTGCCGGCGTCGGGAGGCTGTAGATGGCGGTGGTGATCTCTGACCGGCTGCTCGAAAGCAGCGACCGGCTGCTCGATTCCGAGCCCGATGATCACCTCGTACGCCTTGTGCGTGCCGGCCATGGGGCGGCCTTCGCCGCCATCGTCCGTCGCTACGAACGCGAACTGCATGCCCAGGCGCATCGCCTGACCTCGGATGGGAGGGGGGAGGACGCCGTCCAGCAGGCGTTTCTCAACGCATTTACAGCGATGCATGGCGGCGCGGAGGTGCGCCATCTGCGCGGCTGGCTGCATCAGATCCTGCGCAATGAGGTCACCCGGGCGCGCGTTCCGGTCGACGCTCCGCTGGACGCGACCGTGGCCCACGGCGAGACGCTGGAGGACACGGTGCAGCGCCGCGCCACGGCACACGCCGCGCTGGCAGAGCTGAGCGCCCTGCCCGACCGCCAGCGCGACGCGCTCCTCGGCACCGCGGTCTTCGGCTTCCCGCGCGCGCACGTGGCGCGCACCATGGGCCTCTCCGAGGGAGCGGTGCGCCAGTTGGTGCATCGGGCGCGGCTGCGGTTGCGCCAGGCCGCGACGGCGCTCGTCCCGTTCCCGGTGGTCAAGTTCTTCGGCGCCGCCCGTTCGGGCGTGGACGCCGCCCCCGACACGGCGCTGTCCGCGGGCACCGCCGCGGCCTCGGGCGGACTGGCCATCAAGGTTGGGGCGCTGCTGGCCTCCGGGGTCGTCGCCACTGGCATCGCCGTCACCCACACCTCCCCGTCGCACCACCACGCGGCCACCGCTCAGGCGGGGCGACATCACACACACGCGCGCGTGGCCCAACACATCTCATCACGATCAGCGGCCCCCGCCGGGCATGGTTCAGTGGGCACCGGTCTGGTCTCGCATGAGCATGCGCAGGGAGCCGCTCGCGAGGACGGACACGGCCGCAGCGGGGCCGGCCGCCTCTCCGGTACGCGGTCCGGCCACGACGGCAGTGGGCCCGGTCGCGGACACGGAAGCACGACGTCCGGACGCGGCGTCGAGGGCTCCGGTGGCTCCACGGGCGGGTCGCCCGCACGCGGCGACGACGGCGGTGGCTCGGGCTCGGGCTCGCCGACGGGGTCAGGGTCCGGTGCTGGCTCGCGCTCCGGGTCGGGCGAGGACGGGAGCGGCTCGGGCGCCGGGCGCGGCGGATCTGGCTCGGGCCGCGGGCACCAGGGAGGTTCCGCTTCCGGGTCAGTCGCGGGTTCGTCGGAGTCGAGTTCGGGCGACAGCGCCGGCGCCGGCTCGTCGGGCGACACCGATGGGGGCGGACACTCCTCCGGGGGCGGCGGGGCCACGGACACCGATGACGACACGAGCGCGAGCTCGTCGCCGGGATCCTCGGGCTTGACGCCCACGGTGACGACGACGAGCCGCGAGACCTCCGGCGGCGATGGCGGAGCCTCGGGCAGCGGATCGGGCTCCAGCGGCGGATCGGGCTCCGGCGGCGGCCAAGAAAATTCTCACGAGTCGCGTGACGTTTCCGGCTCGTCGGACTCTTCCTCCTCGTAACCCCGAGATGTGTCGCCGCCAGGACGCGGCGGCGAAAAAGGAGGAACCCCTCGATGCGACGGATCCTGTACACCATCCTCGCCTGTACCGCGCTGTGTGTGGCGGTCCCGGCCGTGGCTCTGGCGCACAACGGCCATAGCGGCCACCATCACAAGCGGCACCATCACATCCGCCACGAGAAGTTCGTCGGTCACCGTCACGACGGCGACTTCGGCAACGACATGGTTGCGGGCACTGTGACGTCGTTCGCCAACGACGAGCTCACGATCACGCTGAACAACGGCAACACCGTGAGCGGCCTCGTTACTGACGGCACCGAGATGAGGTGCGAGAACCCCGCGGACAACGACAACAACGGGGACAACGACGTCGAGCACGGCGACCGCGTGGCCGACCATGGCCCCGGTGGCGGCGATAACGGTGGTGACAACGGCGATCGCGGTGACGACAACT
>DASXDW010000058.1:0-8926 GCA_036490435.1 Solirubrobacteraceae bacterium | reverse complement strand
GTCGATCAGTCCGATCGCCAGCCAACTCGTCGACAGCACACCCACGGCGGCGCCCGTCGCACCGTCGCGCACCAGGTAGCTGAACACGCAAGCCAATAGCTGCAGCACGAACGGAACCGCGAGCAGCACGAGACCGGCTTGGGAGGTCTGGGCGGTGGCCGTCCAGTGCAGTTCGACCCCACTCTGCACCAGCGAGGCAATCGCCAGTCCCGACATCCCGACGGTGAGCGGCGAGCCCATCGGCCGCAGCACGACCTGGACCGGCGGCGTCGTACCACTCACCCGACCCCGCACGTCCCGAGCGCTCATCGGTGCAGGATCGCAGGCGGCCCGGCGCCCGCCGTGGCGACCGCTCCCGCTGCCAGCGCCGCGCGGCGATGCATCGACAGCCAGCTCACGGCATCGGAACTCCGCTCCTCGTCGGAGACGGGCCGTGGGTACCGTGGTCCTCCTCTTCGTGCAGCGGGCGAGGATCGCCACGTCATCGCCACGGCGATCGAGCTTACGGCCTGCCGCCTGACCCGCCCTGGCGGTTCCGCCCGTGACAACGGCGGTCCGTCGCCGAAATCCGGACTCACGTCTCAGGCGCGGTTCGCGCCTGCGCCTGGGGGCTTTGGCGGCGCGGCCTCTTTGCACGCGCGAAGGCCGGCGTGGCACGCGAGCGGGACACCCGCCTGGCCCCCAAGCGCCTCAGCTCGCTCTGCACCACCGCCTCCCAGTGGCGGTTGATTGCGATACCCCGGCCGGAATCTCGAGAGCTCGGACGCGGGGGAAAGGACACCTGCCGAGGATTGCGCCCACGTCCCCGACGCGCAAGGCGGGGTGTTCGACAGAGAACCTCGTCGGCGACGGCGACGGCGACGGCGACGGCGAGTGCGACGCGCCGCCTCCTCCTCGTCCGCCAGATGACCATCGGGTTAGGCCGGGGCCGATTGGCATGAAACGGTGTTGTGCGCGCTTTGACCGGGGTATCGCTTGCGTCGAGGAGCGCTCTGCGGCCTGCTTTGTCCCACGTGAACGACCTTCAATCCAGCGCCGCCGCTCTCATCAGCACCCGCGCCGAGTACGCGCACCTGTTCGCGGTCTACGTCCCGATCGCCGTGGCGGTGTTCGTCATCGTGCTGCTCCTCGTCGGCGTGGCGGTCCTGCGGAATCGGGACGTGGGGGTGCCGTCTGGGCGCAACGATGCCACGGTGCTGGAGGGCAGCTACGCACTGCTGCTGGTGTGCGTCGTCGGCTTTCTGCTCTATGAGACCTTCAGTGCCGAGCACCGGGTCGACACGGTCGCCAACCGCGAGCGGCCGAGCCTCACGATCGATGTGACCGCGGCGCGCTGGGAGTGGGCGTTCGCCTATCCGGGTCGAGGCATCACGGTGCGCAGCGGACGCATCGTCCATCAGCCGCTCGTGGTCCCCGCCGATCGCGCGATCCGCTTCAATCTCGCCTCGCAGGATGTGATCCACTCGATGTGGATCCCGGCGCTTGATTTCAAGCGCGATCTGATCCCGGGGTACACCGAGCACGTCACGCTGACGTTCACCCAGCTGGGGAGCTTCGGCGGGCAGTGCGCGGAGTTCTGCGGCGAGTACCACAGCGAGATGATCTTCGAGGTCCGTGTGCTCTCGCCGGGACGGTTCGCCCGCTGGCTGGCGAGTCACAGGACCACAGGCACGGGGACGAGCAGCGTCGCCGCGACCGAGACACCGGCCGGAGATGCGGCGTGACCGTCGAGGCCCAGGAACTGCCCCGGGCCCCGGCCCGCTCCGCCGGATGGCTGGGCGCGCTGATGAGCACCGACCACAAGCGGGTCAGTCTGAACCTCGGCGCGCTCTCGCTGATCTTCTTCCTGGTCGGCGGGTTGTTCGCGCTGGTGATGCGCGCCCAGCTGGCGACTCCGAACTCGCACGTCGTCTCCGATAACACCTACAGCGAGCTGTTCACGATGCATGGCTCGACGATGGTCTACCTGTTCGTGACGCCGATGGCGGTCGCGATGGCGACCTACCTTGTCCCGTTGCAGATCGGCGCGAGCTCGATCGCTCTGCCCCGGCTGTCGCTGGCCGGATTCTGGGTGTGGCTGTCCGGGGGCCTGATCATGCAGTCGGGCTGGTTCACCTCAGACGGTCCCGGTCGCGACGGCTGGTTCTCGTATGTGCCGCTGTCAACGACCCCTTACACCCCCGGTCCAGGACAGAGCCTGTGGGTGGTCGGAGTGCTGCTTGCCGTCGCCGGGACGATGGTGATGGGTGCCTGCGTGCTGGTGACGATCCTGGTGCGCCGTGCGCCCGGGATGGCGGTGCTGCGGATGCCGGTGTTCACCTGGACGGCGCTCGTCACGGTGCTCATGATCGTCGCCGCGTTCCCGGTGCTCCTGGTCGCGATGGGCTTGTTGCTGATCGAGCGCTTGACCGGTGCGCACATCTTCTCGGGGTTCAGCGGTGCGATCGACTATCAGGATCTCTTCTGGTTCTTCGGGCACCCGGTCGTCTACGTCATGTTCTTTCCGTTTCTCGGCGCCGCCGCGGAGGCGATCGCGACCTGTGCGCGCCGGCGGTGGTTCGGGTACCACGCGTTTGTCATCTCGATGATGGCGTTCGTCACCCTCTCGATGAGTGTGTGGTCTCACCACATGTTCACGACCGGCGGGGTGACCAACCAGTACTTCGCCTTCACCTCCACGGCGCTGGTGGTGCCTGCCGGGATCGAGTACTTCGACATGCTGGGCACCCTGATCGGCGGCCGGCTCGTGTTGCGCTGCTCGATGCTGTTCGCCCTGTTCTTCTTCCTGCAGTTCCTGATCGGCGGACTGAGTGGGATCTTCGTCGCCTCCCCGGTCCTCGATTACCAAGCCAACGACTCCTACTTCGTCATCGCCCACTTCCATTACACGCTGTTCGCCGGCTCGATCTTCGGCTTCTTCGCGGGCGTGTACCACTGGTTTCCGAAGCTCACCGGCGCGATGCTGCGTGAGCGGCTGGGCAAGTGGCAGTTGGCCGTGATGGTGGTTGGGACCAACCTCACGTTCTTCCCGATGTTCCTGGTCGGGGCCGATGGGATGCCGCGACGGATCGCGCGGTATCCGCAGCATCCGAGCTGGATCACCGACAACGACCTCTCGACGGCCGGCGCCGGGCTGATCGCGATCGGGATCCTGATTTTCCTGATCAACCTGTGGGTGTCGCTGCGCCACCGCGTCGAGTCCGGCGACGATCCCTGGCAGGGACAGACGCTCGAGTGGGCGACCTCCTCGCCACCGCCACCGCTGAACTTCGAGCGCCCGCTGCCGCCGATCCGCTCCTTCGCGCCGCTGCTGGATCTCCGCGAGGCTGAGCAGGACCGCGACCGTGCCCGCCGGATGACCTGGAGCGCCGGATGAGGGGCGGGGCGTGGCCGTTGCTCATCTTCGGCAGCCTGCTGGTGGTCATGGGCGTCGGCAATCGCATCTGGGCCGACGCCGGCGTGCAGAGCGCGACCTTCGCGTTTGCGGCGGCGGCCAGCTACCTGGTCGCCGCGGCGCTGTGCGCTGCGGGCCGTCGCGAGCCGCTGCGCCGGGGGGCTCCCCCCGAGGCGGAGGTGCGGCGTGCCGTTCCCGCGGCGAGTGCCGGGGCGGTCGTGCTCGCCCTGGGGGCGGGTGGGCTGGCGTTTGGTTTCGTGTTCGGCAAGTTCCTGGTCTTCGGCGGCGCGGGGGTCCTCGCGGTCGGTGCGGTGCTCATCGCACGCGAGCTCCGGGCGCAGCGTCGCGCGGTCGCGAGAGCCGCGGATCGATGAACGTCCCGGATCTATGGACGCTCGGCCTGCACGATTGGGAGCCGGCACTCGCCCCGGATCTGGCCGCCGCGATCAGCGTGCTCATCTACGTGCTCGCGGCGCGGCGCGTGCGCGGTGGATGGCCAGCAACTCGTACCGCATCCTTCGCGGCGGGTCTCGCCGTCGCGCTTGTCGCGGTGCAGTCGGGCTATGACTCCTACGACGATCGGTTGCTCAGCGCTCACATGATCCAGCACCTGCTGCTGCTGGAAGTCACGCCGCTGCTGCTGCTCACCGGGCGCCCGGTGATGCTGGCGCTGCGGGCCGCGCCTCGCGGTCGCCGTGCGGGCCTGGTGCGTGGGATGACACGCCTGCGGCGGCTCACGCATCCGGGGACCTGCCTGGTCGCGTTCTTCGTGGTCGTCGGCGTCGCTCACCTCCCGGCGTTCTACGACGCGACGCTGCGCCATCCGCTTGTGCATGACGGCGAGCATGCCGCCTTTCTCGCCGCTGGGCTGCTGATGTGGTGGCCGGTGCTCGACGGCGATCCGGTCCCCCGCCGGCGCCTGGGCGGGCTGGCGCGGCTGAGCTATGTGATGGTCGCGATGCTGCCCATGACGCTCATCGGCGCCTACTTGAATCGCGCGACGACGGTGATCTACCCGGCTTACATCGTTCCCGATCGGGTGCTCGGGATCTCCGCTGTCAGCGATCAGCAGCATGCGGGGGCGATCATGTGGGTGATCGGGTCCATGGTCATGGTCGCCGTGGGTATCTGGCAGACGATGGCCGCCCTGATCGCCGAGGAGCGCCGCCACCAGGAGGCCGAGCGGCGTCTGGATGCGCTGACTGAGCGCAGGAGCGGGGCATCGACATGATCTGGGTCAAGCGTTGGTTGACGCGCCCATCGCGAGTGCCGCGCCCTCTGCGGGCGGCGGTGGCGCTCGTGCTCAGCACGACCGCGCTGTTCGGCATCTTTGCGCCGCCCTCCTCGGGGGAGCGAAAGGTGAGCTCGTCGGCGGGCGCGAAGGTGAGCTCGCCGGGTCCCCTCACCGCTCGGGGAGGGCCGCCGAGCACCTCCCCCGACGCGCCGGACAAGAGTCCCGAGCCGCCGGGCAAGGGCTCGCTGACGAAGTCCTTCCCGGACACGGCGGCGCTGCGTGGCGAGGGCTCGACGCTCTACGACAACGGCTGTTCGGCCTGTCATGGGTTCCTGCTCTCTGGGCGGGCGGGGAAGGGGCCCTCGCTGGTCGGGGTTGGCGCCGGACCGGTCAACTTCTATCTCTCGACCGGGCGGATGCCGCTGCAGGATCCGACCGACCAGCCTGAGCGCGCCCAGCCTGCCTACGACCGTCGTCAGACCGATGCGCTGATCGCATACATCACCTCGCTCGGCGGCGGGCCGGCCTCGGCGAACGCCGATCCTGCTCAGGGTGACCTCTCACAGGGTTTCTCGCTGTTCACTCTGCACTGTGCGGGCTGTCATCAGATCGCCGGCCGCGGTGGGATGACGGTAGGGGCATTTGCGCCCAGCCTGCAGCACGACAGCGCGCTGGAGATCGCCGAGGCGGTGCGGATGGGTCCGTATCTGATGCCGCATTTTGACGCCGCTCAGGCCGATCAGCGCCAGCTCGACTCGATCGCGCGCTATGTGCTCTACACCCGACATCCCGACAACGCCGGAGGGTGGGGGCTCTACAACCTCGGACCGATCCCCGAGGGAATGGCGGCCTGGTTCATCGCGCTGGTCGCCCTCGTGCTCGTCGCACGACTGATCGGTGAACGTACCGGAGGTGAGGTCAAGTGAATCGCAGGCATCGATGGCTCGTCTGATCGGCATTCTCGTCGCGCTCCGCATCGCGTGGAGCGCCCTACGGAACAGAGGCGAGCCGGATGACGGCGACCGTCCGACGAGCGGTCTGGCGCCGGCGGGCGATCCGTCGTCCAGCATCGATCCGAGTCGACGCGAGCTTCCCGCAGACCGGGGCGCCGAGCTGTGGGTGGCGCTGCTGCTGTTCGGCGCCGCGGCGCTCGCGGTGAGTTTCATCGCCGCGCTCGCGTTCGACAAGTCCAATACTCAGCTGCTCGGCGTGGCGATGGGCGGCGCATTGTTGTTGGTTGCCTTCGCGCTGATCCTCGCGGGCAAGCTCGTCGTTCCCCAGGAGACGAGCGTCGAGCCCCGCGACGCACTGCTCCGCACCGAGGACGCGCGTGAGGTGGCTGAGCTCGTTCATGAGGGCGGCCAGGGGATCTCCCGCCGTGGCCTGCTGGTCTGCGCGGGATGCGCGGCCGGCGGTGCGGTTGCCGCCGCGGCTGTCGCTCCGATCGCCTCGCTGGGACCACGTGCCCGGGTGCTGCACGAATCGCCCTGGCGACGGGGAATCCGGATGATCGACGACACCGGCCGCCCGCTGGCGGCAAACGAGATCCAGATCGGGTCGTTCTACACGGCGCTGCCCGAGGACGAGGATGCCGAGGCGTTCGGGGCGGGGCTGCTCGTGATCCGCCTGCCAGCGTCGATGATCCACCTGCCCGCAGCACGCCGCACGTGGACGCCTCAGGGAATCATGGCCTTCTCCAAGATCTGCACTCACGCGGGCTGCGCGATCTCGCTCTACCGCTATCCGACGTATGGGCCGACGAGCACTGAGCAGCCGGCGTTCACCTGCCCGTGCCACTACTCGACATTCGCGCCCGGGGACGGCGGCAAGGTGATCTTCGGCCCGGCGGGGCGCCCGCTGCCCCAGCTTCCGGTGATGATCGACGCCGAGGGCAATCTGCGTGCCGACGGCGAGTTCGACGAGGACATCGGTCCGGCCTGGTGGGGGACCCGTCGGACATGAGCTCTCCGAACCGCTGGGCACGGCGCCGCTACGAGCGCGGACTGGTCTACACCGAGCAGCGCCTCGGCGGCGCGCCCCTGTACAAGTGGGCTTTGCGGTACGTGTTTCCCGATCACTGGTCGTTCCTGATCGGGGAGATCTCGCTGTACAGCTTCATGGTGTTGATCGCGACCGGGGTGTTCCTCGCGCTCTATTACGTCCCCTCGTCCCACCAGGTCGTGTACCACGGCACCTACGCGCTGCTGCGCGGGCAGCAGATGTCCGAGGCGTATCAGTCGGTGCTCAACCTCTCGCTCGACGTGCCCGCGGGCCTGCTGTTCCGTCAGGTCCACCACTGGGCCGCCGACCTGTTCGTCGCCTCGATCGTCCTGCACCTCATCCGGATCTTCTTCACCGGCGCCTACCGCAAGCCGCGGGATCTCAATTACTACATCGGGCTGACGATGCTCGGCCTGGCGATCCTCGAGGGGTTCGCCGGCTACTCGCTGGTCGACGACCTGCTGTCCGGGATGGGGCTGGCGATCGGCAACGGCGTCGCGCTGTCGATCCCGTTCATCGGCGGTCAGATGGCGAGCACGATCTGGGGCGGCCAGTTCCCGGGCAACAGCGCCTTCTTCTCGCGCCTGGAGATCGTCCATGTCTTCCTCATCCCCGGTCTGCTGGCGACGCTCATCGGCGTCCATCTCACGATGATCATGCGCCAGCACCACTCCCAGTTCCCCGGGCCGGGACGGCGCGAGCGCAACGTCGTCGGTACGCCGATGTGGCCTGCCTATGCGCTTCGAGCGGCGGGGCTGCTCTTTGCGACGACCGCCGTCCTGTTCCTGATGGGCGGGCTGGTACAGATCAACCCGATCTGGCAGTGGGGTCCCTACCACCCCTATCTCTCCGAGAACGGCGCTCAGCCCGATTGGTACATCGGCTGGCTGATCGGCGCACTGCGCCTGATGCCGAACTGGGAGCTGGTGGTCGGAGGGCACACGATCATTCCCGAGCCGTTCTGGGGCGGCGTGGCGTTCCCCAGCTTTGTGTTCGGCGTCCTGTTCAGTTGGCCGGCGCTCGAACGCCGGATCACAGGAGACCAGCGTCGTCACGATCTGCTCGACCGGCCACGCGACCATCCGACGCGCACCGCGATCGGCGCCGCCTTCTTCAGCTGGGTGTTCGTGATCTTCGCCGCCGGCTCGCTTGATCGGGTGTTCTTCCGTCTGCACTTGTCATACGTCGGTCAGGTCCATTTCTGGCGGGCGGCGATCTGGGTCGTTCCGGTCATCGTCTATTTCGCCGTTCGGGCGTGGGCGCGTGCGCTGTCCCGCAGCCGGATGCATCCCCTGCGCGGCTGGCAGGGAGAGATTGTCCGCCACGATCGCTGGGGGGCGGTCATCGGGTTCGACATCGGCGACGACGGACCTGACCCCGAGCCCAGCGAGCCGCCGGCCGGCTCGCCACCCGCCGAATGACCACCGCACCGCTCCGGAAGCCCGCACCGGCGGTGTGAGCATCCGGCGCGGCGCGCATCTCGGTGATCTGTGTCGAGCGCGGCGTGAGCTCTTCATCTTTAACCCATAGGCCGGCCGGCAACCGCAGGAGAGCGATGCCGCGCGTAGCTGCGTGTGAGACACGAGTGTCGGGTAGAACGATCGCATGCTCTCAGCGATCCTCGACGCCATCATGATGATTCTCGGCTTGATCCTCGACATCATTACTCTGCCTGTCCGCATCGTGATCGCGTTGCTGGGCGGGGCTGAGTTTGAGTTTCGACGCTTCAGCCGCCGTCAATAGGCTCGGACCCAGCCCCCCACGACCCCCAGCGGATTTCGCCCCGAAGACGGCTTACGCCGAGTCGGCTTGGGCGGCGACCACGCTCCCGCTCCGGCCTGCCAGCGACGTAAAGGGGGCACGCCGCGTCTCCTCCGTCGAGGGCGCGTGGCACACAGCCGGGCTGGGGTCCTGCTGGCTCGGCTGGTGTCTTGTCCCAGCTCCTAGCCGGATTCCCGGCCTCGTGAAGTTGGGCTGCGCCCGACCTGAAAGTCAGGCACAGCCCAGACCGACTATTTGAATTTCACGTTGGTCATGGCGAGCGCCTGGCGGATCTCGGTGGCGAGCTCGTAGGCGTCGCCGACCTTGAGGAAGTGCTGCATCTGCGGGCGGTTGACGATCAGCGCCGACATCGACCCGATGTTCACGATCGCACCGCTGCCGCGCCGGACCATCTGCTCTCCGACAATGCGGCTGCAGTTCCAGAGCCCGTCGACATTGACATCCCAAACCGTGCGCCACTGCTCCTCAGACACGTCCAACGCCGCGCCATGCAACGCCACGCCGGCATTATTGAC
>DASXDW010000043.1:0-64513 GCA_036490435.1 Solirubrobacteraceae bacterium | reverse complement strand
TCCAGCGCCTGGCAGCAGGCCATGAGGTGGATGGCGGCGATGTTCTGGGTCAGCTCGACGATCGAGCGGGCGTCGCGTGCGGCGATCGTGCCCATGGAGACCTTGTCCTGGTTGTGGGCCTCGGTCGAGCGCGAGTGGATCGTTGTCGGCGCGCACAGGTGCATGGCCTCGGCCGTCATCGCGGACGCACACAGCTGCAGGCCCTTGAAGCCGTGGTGCAGGCCGGCCTCCGGATGGGTGGGCGCAAAGCGCGGGATGAGGTTGGCGGTCAGGCCGCGGTTGAACTTCTCATCCACCACGTGGGCGACCTGGCGGTCGATGAGGTCGCACAGGTTGGCCAGTGCGACCTTGAGCGAGTCCATCGCCTGCCCGATGTGGCCGCCGTAGAAGTTGCCGCCGCTCTCGACGCGGCCACCGGGCACGTTGAACAGCGGGTTGTCGTCTGAGGAGTTGATCTCCACGGCGATCCACCGCTCCACCCAGTCCAGCACGTCGCGGAGCGGGCCGATCACGTGCGGGGCGCAGCGGATCGAGTACTTGTCCTGGACCTGGCGGTCGAGCTCGAGGAAGCCGGCGCCGTCCATGCCGCCGGCGAAGAGGTCGTCGCTGTCGGCGGCCAGATGGGACTCGGCGAGCAGCTCGCGGATGTGCCGGGCGCTCGTGACCATCCCCGGGTGCGGCTTGGCCTCGTCAAAGAGGAAGGCGTTGAAGTGACCGCGGTTGCCCAGCAACGCCTCGGACGCCATCGCGGTCATGAGGTCGGCGAGGTCGGCTAGCTCCCGCGCCGCGCCGACGGCCAGGCACGCGAACGCGCTCATGAACGAGGTCCCGTTGGTGAGGGCCAGGCCCTCCTTGGCCTCGAGCAGGAACGGTTCGAGTCCCAGATCGCCCAGCACGTCGGCGGCAGGGCGCGGCACGCCGTCATAGAGCACGTCGCCATCGCCGGCCAGCGCGCGGCCGACGTAGGAGAGCGGGGCGAGATCGCCGCTGGCCCCGCAGGAGCCGCGCTCGGGAATGAACGGCGTGACGTCGTTGTTGAGAAGTTCGAGCACCTGCTCGATCAGCTCAACGCGCACCCCGGAGTTGCCCTTGGACAGGCAGTTGGCGCGCAAGAGCATGGTCACGCGCGCGACCTCCGGCGGAGCGATCGGCCCGGTGCCGACGCCCATGAAGCGCAGGATGTTCTGCTGGAGCTGGCCGGTCTTGGCCGGCGAGATCTGGCGGTGCGCGCTGTCACCGAACCCGGTGGTGACGCCGTAGATCGGGATCTCGCGATCGATGAGCTCGCGCTTGAGGCTGCGACTGGCCTCCACGGCCTCCGCCGCATGCTCTGAGAGCCTCACGGTCCGGGTGGCGCGCGCGACCTCGAGCGCGTCAGCGATGGTGAGCGAGGCGCCGTCGAGATCGAGCATCGTCCGGCTTAGGGCGTGGTGAGGATGGGCGGTGGCAGTCATGAGCAGAATGTTTGCCCAGCATCGGCTCTGGCGCAACGAAGACGCAGCTAATCGCCATCTCACTGCAACAGAGGGATCAATTTGAGGCAAATCAGCGCAAGATCGTTGCGTCCGTGGCACGCCCATGTCGACGGGGGCGCATGATGGGGGCCGGCCTGGCGCAGAAGAGGAGGAGGACACACCCATGAGCCCGCTGCTGGAACTCCAGACGTTCATGGCGCCCGACATCGCGGCAGAGCACCGCGACGACGGCTCGATCGTGCTGAGCTCGCGCCGGGCGCTGGGTGAGATCGAGCCCTCGATCACCGCCGTCCTCCGGCGACGAGCCGCCGAGCACCCCGACCGTCCGCTTGCCGCCCAGCGCGACGCCGAGGACCGCTGGGTCACCCTCTCCTACGGGGAGGCCGAGCGCCGGGCGCGAGCGCTGGCCGCCGCCTTCGCGCAGCTCGGCCTCGGCCCGGGCCGGCCCCTGATGATCCTGTCGGGCAACTCGCTTGAGCACCTCGTGGTCAGCCTCGGCGCCTACGCCGCTCAGGTCCCGGTGATGCCGATCAGCGTCGCCTACTCGCTGATGAGCGCCGACCACGCGCGAATCACAGCGATCGCACAGCTGACCGAGCCGGGGCTGGTGTTCGCCGACGACGCCGGCCCGTTCGGCGTCGCGCTCGATGCGCTGGCGCCCACCGTCTCACGGGTGCTCGTCGCGCGCGGGGAGCGCGAGGGGGCCCTGCGCCTCGATGAGCTGCTGACGCCGGCACCTGGCGGCGTGTCTGGAGGCGACCTCGAGCCCGGGCGGGTGGGTCCCGATTCCATCGCCAAGCTGCTGTTCACCTCGGGCTCGACTGGCGTCCCCAAGGGCGTCGTCAACACGCATCGGATGCTGTGCTCCAACCAGGCGATGCTGCAGGCCATCTGGCCGTTTTTGGCCGACGAGCCGCCGGTCATGGTCGATTGGCTGCCGTGGAGCCACACCTTCGGGGCCAACCACAACCTCAACCTCGCACTGTTCAACGGCGGCACCATCTACATCGACGACGGCAAGCCCGCGCCGCCGCTCTTCCCGCGGACCCTCTCCGCGCTGAGGGACGTCCCGCCCAGCCTCTACTTCAACGTGCCGGCCGGGTACGCGCTCCTGGCGCCGGCGCTGGAGAACGACCCGCAATTCGCGGAGCGGTTCTTCAGCCGTCTGCGCTTCATGTTCTACGCGGCCGCCGCGCTGCCCGACGCGCTCGCCGCCCGCCTGCGCACCCTCGCCGCCGAGCACGCCGATCACGAGGTCCCGCTCACCTCGAGCTGGGGCACGACCGAGACCGCGCCGTGCGCCACGAGCATGCACTACCTCGGCGCGCTCACCGGGTGCATCGGCGTGCCCATCCCGGGGTGCACGGTCAAGCTCTCGCCGGTGGGCGACCGGCTCGAGATCCGCGTCAAGGGCCCGAACGTCACCCCCGGGTACTACCGGGCACCTGACCTGACGCAGGCCGCCTTCGATGAGGACGGCTTCTATCGCTCAGGCGACGCGGTGCGGATGACTCACGCGCAGGACCCCAACCAGGGCATGGTGTTCGACGGGCGGATCGCCGAGAACTTCAAGCTGCTCACCGGGACGTGGGTGGCGGCCGGCGCGCTGCGCACCCGCCTGATCAGCGCTGCCGGAGTGCTCTCAGACGCGGTCATCTGCGGCCAGGACGCCGGGTACGTCGGCGCCATGGCATGGATCAACCAGGCCGAGGCGCGCCGGCTGACGGGCTCGGCCGAGGACGTCGCGCTGACCGATTCGGCGCTGCGCGCCCATCTGTCGGGCGCGCTGCGAGCGCTCAACGCCAACGCGGGCTCGGCGGCGCGCGTCGAGCGCCTGCTCCTCCTGTCGCAGCCACCCAGCCTCGACGCAGGCGAGATCACCGACAAGGGCTATCTCAACCAGCGCCGCACGCTCGAGTGCCGGGCGGCGGACGTGGCACGGCTCTATGCGGAGCCGGTGGATCCGGCGGTGATCAGCGGCTCGGACGCCTGACCGGCGACCTGCCCGCAACACCTCGCCCACCGCGTCCGACCCGGGCGCTTTGATCCCTCGTCCGCGTCATGAGGGTGAGCACTGGGACACGAGATCTGAGCGACCGCAAGCCGGTGGGCAGGCCCCGTCTGGGGCCCGACTTCGGCCGGCTGTGGGCCGCGTACGCGGTGAGCGCCTACGGCACCGGGTTCGGGTTCGGCGCGTTTTCCATCATCGCCATCCGCGTCCTGCACGCGGGACCCGCCGGGGTGGCGGCCATCTCGGCGTCGGGCCTGGCCATCGCGGCGGTGGTCGCGCTACCGCTCGGACCGTGGGTGGAGTTCCGGCGCAAGCGACCCGTGATGGTGGCCATGGATCTGCTTCGGTTTGCCGCCCTGGTGAGCATCCCGGTGGCCTACGCGCTCGGCGCTCTGACGATCGTCCAGCTGGTCGTGGTGTCGGTGATCGTCGGCGCCGCCAAGATTGCTTTCCGGTCAGCCAGCGGCGCGTATCTCAAGACGCTGGTGGCGCGCGAGCATCTGCTGGTCGCCAACGGGCGCTTCGAGTCCACCACGTGGAGCGCGACCGTCGTCGGACCACCGCTGGGTGGGGCGGCGATCGGCGTGTTCGGACCGGTGGTGACCGTCGTCGCCGATGCGGCCAGCTACCTGCTCTCGGCCCTCGCAGTCGGCGCCATCGTCGGCACCGAGCCGCCGCCGGCGCGCCGCGAGGCGCCGCGGCTGCGTCGCGCCGAACTGCTCGACGGGTGGCGCTACATCCTCGACCACCCGCCGCTGCGTGGGGTGTTTCTCAACACCCTTCTCGTCGCCGGTCTGCTCCTGGCCACCGAGCCGCTGCTGGCCGTGCTCATGCTCGGCCGCCTGGGGTTTGCCCCGTGGCAGTACGCCTTCGCCTTCGCTCTCCCGTGCGTCGGGGGCCTGATCGGCGCCCGCCTCTCGTGGCGGCTCGTCGGGCGCTACGGACCCGGGAGGGTCATGTGGGGCGCGGGAGCGCTGCGCGTGTGCTGGCCGATCGGGCTGGTTCTCATCGGGCGCGGGATCGCCGGGATCGCGCTGGTCATCGTCCTGCAGTTCGCGCTGGTCACCTGCATCGGCGTCTTCAACCCCGTGATGGCGACCTACCGCCTCGAGCAGACCGCGCCGGACCGCATCGCCCGCATGCTGTCGGCGTGGACGATCTCGAGCAGCGCCACCGTCGCCGCCCTCACCGCGGTGTGGGGCGTGCTGGGCAGCGTCATCGGAGTGCGCGCGGCGATCGGGGTCGCTGGTGCGCTGATGCTCCTCACACCACTCCTGTTGCCGCGACCGTCGCCCGAACGTCGCGGTCTCTCCGTCCGCGGCGCGGCCCACGGGTATCAAGGTGGCTGATCGCCGCCGCGCGGTGCCATCAGTCCCGCTGATACCTCACATACACAAACGCGATTTTGAGCGGGCGGGTGGCGGTGTTAATTTCGGCACGTGAGCGGCCGCGACGAGCTCTACCACGGCGCCAGCGATGTGTCGGGCACCGCGGACCTCGGAGGTGACGATCTCACCCCGCGGCCCGCGCCGTCGGGGCTGACCGTCTATGAGTCCCCGCGCGAGACGCCCGTCCACGCGCAGACCGACGTCCTGGTCGTGGGAGGCGGCCCGGCGGGCTGCGCCGCGGCCCTGGCCGCGCGGCGGCTCGGCGCCGAGGTGACCCTGGTGGAGCGCTACAACCACCTCGGCGGGCTGTCCACCGGCGGCATGGTCATCTGGATCGACCGGATGACGGACTGGACGGGGCGGCTGGTCATCGATGGATTCGCCCGCGAGATCCTCGAGCAGCTTCCCCACCACGCCGTCGCCGGGGCGCCGGAGACGCACTGGGGCTCGCAGGACGAAGAAGCCGTCGCGTACTGGGGCGGACGCCAGGGCGCGTTCCGCGGGATCGTCACGTGGTCGCCGATGATCGATCCGGAGTGGCTGAAGCTGGCTTCGGTGGAGCTCCTGGCCCAGTCGGGCGTTCGGTTCCTCCTGCACAGCTGGGCGGTCGACGTGGTGCGCGATGGGACAAACGTGAGCGGAGTCATCTTCGAGAGCAAGCAGGGCCGCCGGGCGCTTCTCGCCCGGGTGGTGATCGACGCCACCGGAGACCTCGACGTGTGCCGGCAAGCGGGCGCCCCCTTCGAATCCGGCGGTGAGGGCAGTGAGAGCAACATCCAGCACTGCCTCAACACCGGGTGGACGTGGGCGGGCGTGGACTTCGCGCGCTGGCTGGCCTTCAAGCGCGAGGACCCTCAAGCACACCGCGCGCTCATGGAGCAGGCCCGCGACGCGCTCGGCTACGTCGAGCGTCCGGTGATCGGATGGCGCGACGACGTGGCGCTGTTCCTGGGACCGCGGCTGCGCGGCTACAGCGGCCTGGACGTCGCCGACCTCACCCGGGTGGAGATCCAGTCGCGCCGCAGGATGCTCGCCCACCTCGACTACTTCCGCCGCCACGCCCCGGGGTTTGAGCGCGCATGGTTCATGCTCTCGGCGCCGCAGGTCGGCGTGCGCCACACGGGGCGGGTGGTTGGGCGCCATCCCATGCGCGCCGAGGAGTGGAAGGAGGGCGTGCGCCATCACGATGAGATCGGGGTCTCGCCGTCGCCCTCGCAGGCGTTCGAGAACGTCTCAATCCCCTACGGCGCGCTGCTGCCCACCGGCCTGGACAACGTCCTGGTGGCGGGCCGCCACATCGCCTGTGACTCCCAGACCCAGGCCTTCATGCGCGAGATCCCGCAGTGCTGGGTCACCGGGCAGGCCGCGGGCGCGGCGGCGGCGCTGGCCGTCGCCGGCGGGACCGCTCCGGGCGCGGTGGACGTCGCCCACCTCCAGGACGCCCTACAGGCCCAGGGCGCGTATCTCAGCTCGCCTGCAGGAACGAGAGCTGGGTAAAGCCGTGCGCGCGCTCGATCTCGAGCATGCGGCGCTTGGTGGCGATCCCACCCGGCGCCGAGAACCCGTGGAGCGCACCGGCGGCGGACAGCACACGGTGGCAGGGCACGACGATCGGATAGGGGTTCTCGCCCAGGGCGTGGCCGACCGCGCGCGGGGCGTCGGACTTGCCGATCGCGCGGGCGATGTCGCCGTAGCTGGCCGTCGCCCCCGGAGCGATCTCACGGGTCGCGGCGTACACCCTGCGCCGGAACGGGTCGATCCCAATCTCATCGAGCACGACGGCGCGCAGATCGGTGTGCTCACCGTCGAGCAGGGTGACGATCGCCGTGACCGTGTCGTGGATCGCGTCGGGAACCACGGTCGGCGACAGGGCGGCGCGCCGGGTCAGCCCCCGCATCCCGGGCAGCAGGACACCGGTGATGCCGACGTCGCTCCAGGTGATCCCGCAGGTGCCCAGTGCCGTGTCAAAGGTGAGCATGCCGGTGACGCTATCGCGCCCCGGGGACGTGCCGGGGCCCCCGGGGTTCGGGCCGGGGTTCGGGGTGGGGTTCGGGGTGGCCGGCAGGCTAGGCCGTGAGCTGTGCGGGCAACCCAAACTGCGTGAGGTCGGCCTCGAGGAACACGGTCACCTCGTGGACGCGGCCGTCGCGGAGGGTGAGCACGTCGAGGCCACCGGGGACGAACGCGCCGGCCGCGTCGTCCCACATGTAGGTGCCGAAGGCGAGCTGGCCGTTGGCGGTGGTGGGCAGAAAGCGCCACTGCGACTGCAGCGGACCGTCCACCAGGAAGCTGCGGATGGCGTCGTGGCCGCGATACCACTCGAGCCACGGAGGCATCGAGAAGCGCGCGTCGTCAGCGAGCATCGACACGATCGTGTCCACATCGGCCGCCTCCCAGGCGTTCGCCCAGCGCTCCACGAGCTGAGTGATCGAATCGTCCCCCATGTCGCGCAAGATGTCGTGCTGGGTTTCGGCGGTCGAGTCCACCGCCTTGCGCGCCCGCTGCAGCGCGCTGTTGACCGATGCGGGCGAGGTGTCGAGCAGGTCGGCCACCTCCGCGGCCGAGAAGCCCAGCACCTCGCGCAGGATGAGAGTCGCGCGCTGGATCGGGGAGAGATGCTGGAGCGCGGCCACGTAGGCGAGCTCGATCGACTCACGCTCCATGTAGCGGCCCTCGGGGGTGGTGTCGGGGAAGGCCTCGAGCCAGCTGATCTCGGTGGCGGGCGTGTCGGGTGAGACATCGACGGGTAGCTCACGCTTGCCGCGCCGCTCCAGGGCGGTGAGGCATCGGTTGGTGGCGATCTTGAACAGCCAGGCGCGGACGAAGCCCCGGTCATCGAGGCCGTCCACATTGCGCCAGGCGCGCACGAGGGTCTCCTGCAGCGCGTCCTCGGCGTCGTGCAGGGAGCCGAGCATGCGGTAGCAGTGGGCCTGGAGCTCGGGGCGGTGTGGCGCGACGAGCGTCTCGAAGGCATCGGCGTCCCCGGAGCGGGCGGCGTCAAGCAGGACCGAGGTCATGCCCAGATCATCGCGGCCGCGATGAATTTGCGCGCCAGGTCGGGTTTCACCGACGACACGCAACCCCAGGAGGCACCATGGACGACGCACAGCACATCCGCAACCTCATCGAGCGTTGGGCCCAAGCGGTTCATGAAGGCGACATGGCGGTGGTCCTCCAGGACCACGCGCCCGACATCGTCATGTTCGACGTGCCGCCGCCCGAGCAAGGGGTCCGTGGCCTGAATGCCTACCGTGCGACGTGGCCGGGCTTTTTCGAGTGGCAGGCCGCAGGTGCCGCGTTCGAGATCGAGTCGCTCGAGGTCACCGCGGGAGCCGACGTCGCGTTCGCCTTCGCGCTACTGCGTTGTGACACCTACGAGGCGCTCGAGCGCAACCCCGAGCACCGGCTGCGCCTCACCGTCGGCCTGCGCAAGGAAGGCGGCCGGTGGATCGTGACCCACGAACACCATTCGTTCGCGGACGCGTCGTGATGGCGTACGGCCATGGACGGTAGAGAGGCGGCACCTGCGGCCCGTGCACTAAGTTGGACACCGGCACTGCGAGAGCGAGTTGGAGGGAGAGGGAGATGTTCCAGATTTCGACCCACGGCCGGCTGCAGGACTGGATCGCGGTGCAGAACGGCTACTTCGAGGACGAGGGTTTGGAGTACGCGCTCGACGTCCGCGCCCAGCAGAACGCGGACCAGGACATCGAGGCCACGGGCCAGGAGGACGTGAAGACCGGCGCCTACGAGCTCTACCGCGTCGCGGGCGGCGGCAAGAAGGGCATGAGCTGCGCCTGTCACTGGGCGGTCAACCAGGCGGCCGGCGACCAGGCGGGGCGGATGTGGGGCCGCTGCTACGCGGTGCTGCCCAGCGGCATCTACGTCCCGCCGGACTCAGACATCCGGCGTCCCGAGGACCTGGCCGGCGTCGACGTCGCCGTGGGGTATCACTCGGGCAGCCATTTCTCCACGATCCAGGCGCTCGAGCCGTTCCTCGCCGAGCCCGACATCAAGCTGCGCTTCGGCGGCATGCCCTATGACCGAGTGGACGCGCTGCTGGCGGGCACGGTGCCAGCGGCGGCGATCTGGAGCGCCCCGACCTACATCGTCGAGCAGCAGGGGTGCCGCAAGATCGTCGACACCACGTTCATGGCCGGCTTCATGTTCGACTTCGAGACCGACGCGGACGACGTCGAGAAGTACTTCAACGCCCTCAAGCGCGCCCAGATGGAGCTCGATCTGCAGCCCGAGCCCTACAAGCAGCTCTACCTCAAGGAGATCCCCGAGCGCTTCCACGACATGATCGACGTGCGGCGCTTCGGGCCGGGCGAGCGGATCGTGTTCCTGCCCTACACCTCGGACGCGTATGACCGCTCGCAGCAGTGGATGCGCGACCGGCGCCTGTTCGAGTCCGGCACGGCGCCCGCCGCGTTTGACGCCGTGGTTCAGGTCTAGCCCGCGAGTTGGCCCGCCGCACTGCGACCACTGGATGCTGGACCTCGCGCCGGGCTCGGCTTAGCCTGGCTTAGCCACGCCGGCGCGCGCGCAGCACGGCATCGCGGATGGTGACCGGCGTGCCCTCAGGCCCGGTGACGGAGCGCTCTGGGGCGGCCGCGGTGACGATCTCCCAGTCGGCATCGTCGAGGTGGGCGGCGAGCTCATCGGCAGTGCAGAAGAGTTCGGGCACGTGGGGTCGCAGTCCCGGAATCTCGAGGTCCGACGGGTGGTGGGCGGCGACGAGCAGGTCACCGCCGGGGGCGACGGCGTCGGCGAGGCGCTGCATCGACTGCGCGCGCAGGTCAGGCGGGAGGTGCAGGTACTGCGAGCTGACCAGCTCGTAGCTGCCCAGCGGCATCCACGCGTCGGCGAAGAGGTCGACCTGGCGCCACGTGATCCGCTGGGCGATCTCCGCCCCCGCGGCTTCGGCATTGTGCGCGGCGCGCTCCAGCCCGACCGGCGAGACATCGGCGCCGGTGACCTCCCAGCCCTGGCGGACCAGCCAGATGGCGTCGGCGCCCTCGCCGCAGCCAACATCGATCGCCCGGCCGGGCGCAAGGTCGGCGGTCTCGCTGACCAGGGACGGGTTGGGCCGCCCGCTCCACACGTGCCGGTGCCCTCCGTAGCGGTCGTCCCAGTAGGCCTGCGTGAACATGTCACGGCGCGACATCGCTCCTATCTCAGCACGTCGGCCGCCGGCGTGACACTCCGCGATGTCTAGAAAAAAGGTGCTTCGGGTATTGGTGGGCATGACATGGCGACCCAGTCTCCTCGACGGTTCCGTGTGCGCACGCGGGCGCTGGCTGCGGGTGCCGCCGTCTGCGCCTGCGCGGGGCTGACCGCGGCGTCAGCGCTGGCCGTCGAACCGTCGCCGCCAGCGGGCGCCCCGGCGGTCGAATCGGCCCCGTCGAGCCTCGTCGGACTCGACCCGCAGCTGCCCCAGAGCGTCCTCTCCGCCAGCGCCGCCGCGGGCAGTCACTGGGCTCCGGAGAACGCCGTCTACGGCACCGCGTCCACCAACGACATCGCCGTCACGGGCGCCGGGGGCACCACCATCCGCGTCAACGAGATCTACCCGACGACGGCGTCCGGCCAGCCGGCCAAGGGCCCGTTCCCGGTGTTGATGACCATGACGCCGTACGGCAAGGGGCAGGGCGGCTCGAGCGCCCCCGGGTCGGCGTCCTCTCCGAGCAGCGGCTCCGCGACCGGCGGCGCGGACAACTACCTGGTCCAGCGCGGGTTCATCGAGGTCGTGGAGGACGTCCGCGGCACCGGCGACTCCAACGGCAGCTGGGGGCTGTTTGATCCCATCCAACAGCGCGACGCGATCAAGGTGCTCAAGTGGGCCGCCCACCTCCCCAACTCCAACGGCAAGGTCGGGACCTACGGCCCGTCGTACCTGGGCATCGACCAGCTCCTGCTGGCCGGCGCAGTGGGCAAGCACTCGCCCTTGAAGGCGACCTTCCCGATGGTGCCCGCCAACGACATCTACCGCGACACGTCGTTCATGGGGGGGTTGCTGGACTTCGAGTTCTCCGAGACCTACCTCGGCCTCACCGGAGCGCTGAACACCGCCAACCCGCTCAGCGACGCGACCTCGGACCCCGCCATGCTCTCGGACCTTGCCGGGATCGAGAGTGACCACGTCAACGGACTGGCCACGTACCACGCGACGACGACCGAGAACATCCTGGGCGGCGGCGACGAGGCCTACGACGGCTCCTATTGGCAGGCGCGCAACCCGCAGAACGCCCTCGCCCGTGTCGCCGCCAATCACATTCCCGCCTACATGGTCGGCGGCGAGTTCGACATCTTCCAGAACGGCGAGCCGCTCAACTACGCCGAGCTCCAGAACGCGTGGGCCCACCGCGGCACCACCGCGCCGATGCAGTCCGGGCAGCGCACCACCGGCCGCTACCAGCTGATCGTGGGCCCGTGGGAGCACCTCAACGGCTCGTCGGTGAACGTCGACCCGCTCGAGCTCGAGTGGTTCGACACGTGGCTGAAGGGCGAGAGAACGGGGATGGCACGCACACCAACGCCCCTTCACTACTACGACCTCGGCAGCGGCACGTTCAACGAGACCTCGACCTATCCGTTCACGGGCGCGACCCCCACGCGCCTGTACTTCGGCGCCGGTGGAACGCTGACGCCGTCGGCCCCGTCGACGGGCTCGGGCTCCTCGTCCTCACCGATCCCGGGCCTGCCCCTCCCCGGGTTGCCCGCCGCGCAGTCAGACACGCTGGTCTGGAGCCCCAGCGGCGTGCCCTGCGGCCGGTCGATCGACCAGTGGTCGATGGGCGGCCTGTCGGTCCCGGCCGGCACCGCCGGCTTCCTGGCCCCGTGCGCCACCGACGACCGGCTCGCCCAGACCGGCCCCTGGGCCACCAGCTACACCTCGGCGCCGCTCACCCACGCACAGTCGCTCGCCGGCCCGGTCACCGCCACCGTGTACGCGAGCGCGACCACGACCCAGACCCAGCTCGTCGCTGAGCTCGAGGAGGTCACGCCGGACGGCACCTCCTACCCACTCACCGAGGGCGCCCTGCTCGGCTCGCTGCGCGCCGTGAACCCGAACCGCTCGTGGACCGCCGGCGGCATGACCGTCCTGCCCTACCACCCCTACACGCAGGCGTCAGCCAAGCCGGTCAGCCCCGGCCAGATGACTCAGTACGAGATCCAGATCTTCCCGACGCTGGCGACGATCGCGTCAGGCGACCGCCTGCGGCTCACCCTCTCCACGGCCGACGCGCCGCACCTCACACCGCTGCCCCCGGAGCTCCCGAGCCTCGCCGGCGGCGTCTACACCATCGGGCGCTCGCCCACGGCGCCGTCGTCGCTGACGTTCGAATCGCTCGGGTAGCGCGAGAGGTCACCGTAGATCCCCCCGCGAGGCCGACGGCTGCCACGCGGAGGGTGAATTGCACGCATACAAGGCAATTCACCCTCGAGGTGGTGCAGCGCCCCCTCAGACCCCGGCGGAGCGCAGCGCCGAGCGCAGCGTGGTGAGCTTGCGGACCTGGCCCGCACCCGCCACCGCGACGTAACGGACCCGGCCGCCGCGCACGCCGTAGACGTAGCGTGGGCCGCCGGCGAGCTTGCGACCCTCCCACAGGCCGGGCGCGACCCGGGTCGCTCCGCGCTTGCGCAGCCGCGCGGTCGTCGCCCCCGGCGCAATGCCGTTGGCCTTGTCGCCTCGCGCGGTCCCGGCGATCAGCGCCACCTTGCCGGCGGCGTTGAACACAGTGGCCACCCGCGCGCGGCTGCCGGAGGCGCCGCCGACGCAGTAGCGGAACGAGCGGCCGGGCCGCGAGGACGGCTGGCCGGCGCGGAACAGCGCCGCCTGCGCGGTGTCTGCGAGGCGCAGCGTCCGGCCCAGGCCCGCAGCGCTGAAGCGCGCCCGGGACAGCAGGCAGCTCGTCGCCGGGACGCCGTCGGCGCGCTCCCAGGTCTCGAGGTAGGCCTCGGCGCCCTGGAACATGTCGGCCATCATCTGGTTGCCGCCGACGAGCTGGAGGTCGTGCAGCCAGTCGGCGTACATGCCGTAGTTGGCCAGGCCGTCGGTGTTGAGGTCAAACGTGCGGTCACCCCACACCTCCTGGGTGAAGGTGACCTTGCCGTCGTAGGACGCAAACGGATAGCTGATGGGGGTGCCGGCCGAGGGACCTGGCTGATCGGCGAGGCCGTTCATGTCAGAGCCCCAGCCGAAGCCGAAGTGGTACCTGGGATCCGCCTGCGCCTTGTCGGCCTTCCAGGTGGCCACGAACGCGGGCGCGGGCTCGGCGGGCGGGCTGATGAACCCGCCGTCGTCGTAGATGCCCTGGAACAGCTGGGGCGAGGAGCAGCAGTGAGCCGAGATGACACCGGAGTAGTGGTGGGCGGTGGCGACCGCCAGCGCCGCCGTGGCGGTGGCGCTGTCCATGTGATCGAGCTGGATGAGGAAGTGGTCCCTGATCATCTGGTTGATGACGTAGGTACCGAGATCGGTGATCCCGCGCGTGTTGCACTGCGGCCCCGAGCCGTAGACGGGCAGCGCGCTGCCGTGCAGCAGGGTGGCGAGCGGACCGTTGATCAGCGAGGCCAGCGGGCCGGTCGCCGGCACGTTCTCCTGAACGGCGTCCTGCTCGGAGGCGGGACACGGCTGCAGGTTCCAGAAGCTGCCGGTCTCGTCACGGTTGCCGGCGTTGACCACCGTGCCGAGTTCGCCGGCGATCATCTTGGTCCCGCCGAAGGCGTTGTCGAACTCGTGGATGGGGAAGAAGGTCCGGACGCCGAGGTCGTGGACCTCCTGGAGCCCCGCGTCGATCTGCGAGGGGTTGCACTGGGGCACGTCGTTGACCTCACCGCAGCCGAAGATGCGCGAGACCTCGACGCCCTCGATGACGGCGAGCTTGCCCTCGTTGATCACCTGGCGCGCCTGGAACGGGTCGGTGACGATCCGGAACCAGCCCTTGCCAGGGCCGCCGGACTGCGCGTCGATGTAGTCCTGCAGCGCGTACAGGTCCTGGCTCTGGATCTTGACCGCGTCCATGTCGTTGCAGGGGTTATGGCGCGTCGTCATCAGCGAGCACAGCGCCTCGTTGTCGACGAGGTCGGTCACCATGAGACGCAGCCCGGCCTTCCAGGCGCGCTCGATACCGGTGTAGTAGTCGCCCTCCTCGGCCAGTGCCGTGGGGCTCGGCCAGTCCACGAACGTCGGCCAGCCGTGCATCGCGGCGGGCCGTGTCGCTCCGCCGAAGTCGATGAGCGACTCGAAGGCGCCGTTGCTCCCCTGCTCGTCGGCGGCGCAACTGGCGGGCAGCGCGTACTGGACGCCGAAGGGACTCCACGGCCGGCCACAGTGCCAGTCGCCGCCCAGAAACTCGAACGCGGTCACGTGCGCGTGACCCTCGACGGTGCCGAGCACGCCGGCCTCGGGACTGGCGCCGGTGAACGCTGAGCCGACGGCGTCCACCTGCGCCTCGGGGTAGGCCGCGCAGCCGGTGGCCGGCACGAAGGTCACCGGCACCCGTGTCCCGGTGCCGGCGTTGGTCATGGTGAAGCCCTGCGCCGAGGAGCCGTCCACGGTCCACTCGGTGGCGTTGCTCGGCGTGCTGGCGCCCGTGAGATCTCCCGTCCCGTCGTCGCTGAGGTAGTCGCCGCGCGGGTCATAGAGCAGATAGACCCCCAGGGCGGCCGCCTGCATCGTGAACGGGCCGGCGTCAGCGCCGATCGGGGTTCCGCGCGACGGCGAGCTCAGGGCGTAGCAGCCGTGCACGAGCGAGTAGCGCGTCTGGGCCTGGGGCACGGCCGCCACGCGCCGGGCCGCCACGCGCCGGGCCGCCACGGTGCTCGCGGGCGAGCCTGCCAGGGCCACGATCATCGCCGCCGCAGCGACGACGGTCACGGCCGCGAATCGACCGGCTCGGCTGACCCGCACACGCCGGACGCGCCGTCGTGCGCGCCGCCACTTCGCACCCATCCTCGTCTCCTCGCTCGCCATAGATCCGAAACCCGGTGCATTATGCACGGCCGGGCGTGTGCGAGGCGATCTACCCGCTATCGGCGGGACTCTAAGCGGTCGGTACCGGCTGGGTCAGGTACCGCTGGATGGTCGGTCCGACACCGGCGACGACCTCGTCTCCCGAGAACGACGCCAGCGGCTGCAGGCGCAGGATGTAGCGACACAGTGCGACCCCCAGCAGTTGGGAGCCGATCAGGGCCGCCCGCCGCTCGGGCTCCTCGTAGCCCACCGACCTCAGCGGGCCCACGATCATGCGATTGAACGTCGTCTGCATCTGCGCGGCGACCGAGTCGTCGGTCACCGCTGTGCGCAGCAGGAACACGACCATGTCCTCGCTGGGGTCCGCCTCCCAGCCGGCCATGAAGTGACGGACGAGTGCCTCGCCGCGCCGCCGCGCCGGCACCGGCGCCAGGTCCGGCGCGTTGAGGTCCAGCGTCGCAGCAGCGGCGAACAGCCCCGCCTTGGAGCCGAAGTAGCGCATCACCATGGAGGCGTCGATGCCCGCCTGGCCCGCGACGGCCCGGATCGTCGTCTGCTCGTAGCCGCGGGCGGCGAACTGGCCGCGCGCCGCGTCGAGGATCGTGCGGCGCGTGCCCTCCGAGCGCGGCCCCCCGACACCGAGAGCGTCGGCGCGCGAGTCGCCGCGACTCGTGGGATCCCGTGGCATCCACCTCATCTTATCCCGATCAACAAGCGTTTGCCAACAGTTGTTGACTTTCATACCTCGCGGGCGTAGGATTGATGCCAACAAGTGTTGGCATTTGACATTGGAAGAAGACGAATAAGCGATGCGACCAAACACTCCGATCCTTCATCACATCCGCATCCCGCTGGCCCTCGTGGCGATCAACGTGGCGTTCGCGGCGGCGTTCATCGGCACGGCCCTGAGCGCCTTTCATCAGCCCACCCCCCACTCGGTGCCCGTCGGAATCGTGGCCCCGGCGCAGGTCGCCCACGCGGTGCGCGGCGCCGTGGCGGCCCGGGCGCCAGGCGGCTTTGACCTTCGCGCCTATCGCAGCCAGGCCCGCGCGAGAGATGCGATCGACACGCGGGCGGTGGACGGCGCACTCGTCGCCACGCCGCACGGCATGACCCTCCTCGTCGCGCAGGCCGGCGGCTCCGCGCCCGCGCAGCTGCTCACCAACACGTTCACCGGGCTCGCAGCCAAGACGGGACAGCGGCTGGACGTGGTGGACGTCGTGCCTCCGTTGCGCAACGACTCCCTCGCCCTGTCCCCGTTCTTCACCATCCTGTGCGTCCTGTTTCCCAGCCTGGCTACCGGGGCGGCGACCGCGCACCTCTTCCGCCGTCACCGGACGGCATGGCGGATCGCGGTGCCCGTCGTCGCGGCGGTGGCCATCGGACTGAGCGCCGCGGCCGTCGCCTCGGGGATCACCGGCTTTGACGACTACCTACCGATGGCCGGGATCGTCGCCTTGTTCTCGCTGGCCATCTCCGCCCCAACCGCGGCGCTGGGCCGCATCAAGCTGCCGCTCATCGCCCTGGCGGTGATCACCTTCCTCATCGTCGGCATCCCGGTGAGTGGCGGGCCGTCGAACCTGGGACCGTTCGGCCCCGGCTTCCTGCGCGCGCTGGACTCCGCGCTCCCGCTGGGCGTCGCCGCCGACGCGGTGCGCAACACCCTGTACTTCCATGGCAACGACACGGCCGGTTATCTCTGGGTGCTGGGAGGCTGGGCCACCGCCGGGATCGCCGCCCTCCTCGTGCACCCGGCTCGTGCGTGGCTGCGTACGGCGGTCCTGCAGCCCGGGACCCAGCCCGCGCGATGAGACGGCGCCTCGCTCGCGCCGTGACCGCAGCGCTGCGGTCCATCCTGCTGACGCACTACGGCCTGCGGCTCAGGAGAAGCCCAATCGGAAACCCCCATCGCCGTTGACGATCGTGACGCGGGCCCGGGTGTAGCGACCGGCGCCGGTGAGCGTGCACGTGAACGCGTTACCGATGACGACCGGCACGTGGTTGGGGCAGGCCGCGTGCGGCGCGCTCGCCGTGACGGGCAGGGACGACACGATCCCGTGCTCCACGTTGTCGGCGAACATCTCGTTGGCGATGAGGTTGATCGTCCCCTTGCCGTCGAGCTGGGTGGCACGCAGTGCCACGACGTGACCGTCGCGCAGCGTCGCCGAGCAGTGCGTGACGACGCCCTTGGCCTTATGGACGCCCGAGGGGCAGTGCACCGAGCGCACCGTGAACCCCGGATGGCGGCCCAGAGCCTGGCGGATCTGCGCTGTCAGCGCGCTGCTCTCCGACGCTGACGCACCACAGCCCACCAAGGCGAGCAGCGCGATGAGCGCGACCAGTGCCACGCCCATACGCCTCCGCCGGCGCAGGCGCCCGCAGACGATCATCCCGGTCCCTTCATCCACGAAGAGCAAGGACGGCGATCTTAGGCAAACCTTCCCAAATTGAATTGTTGGCGTCCGATTTACAACAGGTGAGCGGAATGTTCACCCGTTCCGCCGCCGCGTCGGGCAGCCTCCACCGGGGCGGGATGAACGACCGGCGCCGCATCGGCGACGGCATGACCAATGGAGGCGTGCATGCAACGGGTGGGTACGTGGCGAACCAGGCGAGGGGCCGCCGTGCTGGTAGCCCTGGTGGCGATCGCCGCGGTCCTGTTCACGCTGAGCAGAGGCCAGGAGGCGTCGGCGACGCCGTCGTCGGCGCTGGTGGTCAACGAGGTCTACGGGGGCGGGGGCAACTCCGGCGCCACGCTGACCAACGACTTCATCGAGGTGGCCAACCGGAGCACGGCAGCGGTGGCGGTCGACGGGTGGTCGGTCCAGTACCACTCGGGTAGCGCCACCGGCGCCTGGCAGAGCACCGCGCTGACGGGCACCGTCCCCGCCGGCGGCATCTACCTCGTGGGCGAGTCCCCGGGCACGGGCGGCACTCAGGCGCTGCCGCCGACTCAGGCCAGCGGCAACGTCGCCATGTCGGCCACATCGGGAACCGTCGCGCTGGTCAACGGGATCGACGCGCTGACCTGCACGGACTCCGCCTCCTGCGAGGCCGCGTCGACCGACCTCGTCGGCTACGGCACCGCTGCCATCAGCGAGACGGCTCCGGCCACCGGCGCGTCCAACACCCAGTCGGCGGCGCGCTCCAGCTCGACCGACACCGACAACAACGCCAACGACTTCACGGCCGGCACCCCCACCCCGGGCGCCGCCAACGACGGCAGCTCGGGCGGCGGTGGCGGTGGCGGCACCGGCACCGGCCAGCCCGGCCCGCTGCGCATCCACGACATCCAGGGCACAAGCTTCGTCTCGCCGCACAACGGCGACGCGGTGACCAACGTCCCCGGCGTCGTGACCGCCATCCGCTCCAGCGGGTCGAGCAAGGGCTACTGGATCCAGGAGCCCAGCCCCGACAACAACCCCGTCACCAGCGAGGGCATCTTCGTCTTCACCTCCTCGGCGCCGTCGGGCGTCGCGGTGGGCGACTCCGTGCTGGTCTCGGGAACCGTCAAGGACTTCTACCCGTTGGCCAGCGGCGAGACGACGAGCTCGACGGCGCAGTTGTCGGTGACCGAGATCGACAGCCCGACGGCGACGGTCCTCTCGCACGGCAACGCGCTGCCGGCGCCGGAGGTCATCACCCCGACCACGGTGCCTGACACCTACGCCCCCAATCTCGGCGGCGGCAACATCGAGTCCACCCCGATCCAGCCCAACCGCTCGGCGCTGGACTTCTGGGAGTCACGTGAGGGCACGCGCGTCGAGGTCGACGACGCCCGCGTCGTGGGTCCCTCGGACAGCTTCGCCGAGCAGTATGTGACGACGAAGCCCAATCAGGACGAGACGTTCCGCGGCGGCACCCAGCTGCTGGGCGAGAACCAGACCCCGTCGGGGCGGATCGAGATCGTCCCGGCCGACGGCTCCAACCCGGAGGTCAACGTCGGCGACGTCTTCGCAGGCGCGACGATCGGCCCGGTTGACTACTCTGAGTTCGGCGGCTACACGATCGCCGCCACCGTGCTCGGCACGGTGCAGCACAACAACCTGCCGCGCACGGTGGCCACCTCTCAGGGCAAGAACCAGCTGGCCGTCGCCACCTACAACGTGGAGAACCTTGCCCCCACCGACCCGGACTCGAAGTTCCAGCGGCTGGCGCAGGGCGTGGTCACCAACCTGGCCAGCCCTGACGTGGTGGCCGTCGAGGAGGTCCAGGACAACGACGGGGCCACCGACGACGGCGTGGTGACCGCCGATCAGACGATCAGCAAGCTGACCACCGCGATCGTCAACGCCGGCGGCCCGCACTACGACTCGCGGGAGATCGACCCGGTCAACGACCAGGACGGCGGCGAGCCGGGCGGCAACATCCGCGTGGCGTTCCTCTATAACCCGGCGCGGGTGACCTTCGTCGATCGCGGCGCGGCCTCGGTGAACCGCACCACCACCGGGACCCAGGTGGTCAAGAGCAAGGGCGAGCCGGACCTCACCCTGTCACCGGGCCGGATCGACCCGACCAACCCGGTGTGGACCGCCAGTCGCAAGCCGCTGGTGGGCGAGTTCACCTTCCAGGGCCAGCCGGTGTTCGTGGTGGCCAACCACTTCGACGCCAAGCTGGGCGACCAGAACGCCGACGGGCGCTTCCAGTTCCCGGCGCAGTCCTCGGCCACGCAGCGTGCCGGCCAGGCCTCGGTCGAGCACGGGTTCGTTCAGGGCATCCTTAACATCGATCCCAAGGCCGATGTCGTCGTCGTCGGCGACCTCAACGACTACCAGTTCAGCCCGTCGCTCAACGTGCTCAAGACCGGCACCGCGGATGCCACCGGCGATTCCATCCTCACCGACCTGATCGGGACCCTCCCGGTCAACGAGCAGTACACCTACGACTTCGACGGCATCTCGGAGGTGCTGGACCACATCCTGGTCAGCAAGGGACCGAACGGGGTCCAGTACCAGGTGGTGCACCTCAACGCCGAGTACGCCGATCAGGTCTCAGACCACGACCCGCAGGTGGTGCGCTTCAGGCCCTAGGGGCGAGCAGCCGGTTACTCCCCGGAGCCCTCACGGCGTCGCGTCAACGGGCTGACCGCGCCGAGGTGGCCGATCTTGTCCGGATTGACGATCGAGCGAATCGTGTGCACTTCGCCGTCGACGATGTCGAAGCCCAGCACGGTGACGACCAGGCCATCGAGGTCGCGGACCACGGCGCCCGGCTGGGCGTTGACGAGCGCCGGCTCGAAGCGCAGGTTCAGGCGCCGGTTCTGGTTGGCGAACGCCCCCACGAGATGGACGACGCGATCGCGTCCATGGATGGGCTCGGGCAATGCCGCCGCCTTGCCGCCGCCGTCGCCGACGAACACGGCGTCCTGCGCGACGATGTGCATCAGAGCGTCGATATCGCCGTCGCGAAAGGCGCTGAGAAACTGCTCGGCGACCTCGACGCGCCGGCGCGGGTCGCTGTCGAAATGCGGGAGGTCGGGCTCCAGTCGCCGTCGCGCGCGCACCGCGATCTGGCGGCAGCCGGCCTCGCTGCGGTCAACCATGGGCGCGATCTCCTCAAAGCGGTAGCCGAACACGTCGTGCAGGAGGAAGACGGCGCGTTCCGTCGCCGAGAGCCGGTCGAGCAGGACGAGGTAGGCAATCGAGAGCGAGTCGGCCAGTTCGGCACTGTCGGCGGGCGCCTCGTCGACACGCTCCACGACGGGCTCGGGCATCCACGGGCCCGGATAGGTCTCGCGGCGCACTCGGGCCGAGCGCAGGTGATCGATCGCCAGCCGGGCGACGATCGTCGTGAGGTACGCCTTGGGCACCTCGATCTCAGCCTCTGCGGCCAGCGCCTGCTGCATCCGGAGGTAGGCCTCCTGGACGAGATCCTCAGCGTCGGACACGCTGGCCACCATGCGGTAGGCCAGCGCGAACATCAGTGGGCGGAGATCCTCGCTCATCGCTGTCACACCCCGCGGTCCTGTCTCGTCTCAGAGCCTGTCACAGAACGCGCGATCAGCGAAGGAGATCCGATGAGCACCCTTTCATCCCTTAAGGACACGAAGACCGTTCTCTTGACGACCTATAAACGCGATGGCACGCCGGTGGACACCGCCGTGAGCATCGCCTTTGACGGCAACCGTGCATTCTTCCGCTCCTACGACAAGGCGTGGAAAACAAAGCGGCTGCGCAACAATCCCAGCGTCCGTGTCGCGCCGGCGACCGTCAAGGGTACGGCCACCGGGCCGGCGCTCGAGGCCCGGGCCACGCTGCTCGACGGCGAGGACGCGCACGTCGCGGCCCGAGCGCTGGCTCGCCGCCACCGGGTCCTACAGGGCCTGGTGGTCCCAGTGATGCACCGCCTCAGCCGCTACCGGACGATGCACTACGAGCTACAGCAGCTTGGCTAGGCGGACGTCCGCGGCGCGGCCGGGATCGACAAGCGCCTCCAGCGCCGGCCCGTAGGCCGGGAACGACAGCACGCCGCCGTCGTGCAGGACCATGAGGAAGCGGTCCAACGTGGAGAGGAAGGCGCGGTCGTGCGAGACCGCCACCACCGTGCCCATGAAACTGTCCAGCGCCGTCTCCAGCGCCTCGGAGGAGTCGGTGTCGAGGTTGTCGGTCGGCTCGTCGAGCAGCAGCAGGTTGTGGCCCTCGAGCTCGAGGATGAGCACCTCGAGCCGTGCCTTCTCACCGCCGCTGAGCACGTCGTAGGAGCGGCGCGCGGCGTCGGCGAGCCCGTAGCGGGCCAGCGCCGCCATGGCCGCCTGCAGCTCCCCGCGCTGGGTCATGACGATGTCCAGGACAACCTGGCCGGCGAAGTCGGCGCGCGACTGCAGCTGCGTGAAGAAGCCGGTGGAGACCCGAGGGCCGACGCGCAGCTCACCCCCGTCGGGTGCGAGGACCCCGGCGAGCACGCGCATGAGGGCGGTCTTGCCCGAGCCGTTGGGACCGATCACCCCCACGCGCTCGCCGAAGTGGATCTCCTCAGAGAAGGCCGAGACGAGATCGGCGATCTCCAGCGCGCGCATGTCGAGCACGATGCGCGCCGAGTCACCGCCACGGATGTTCACGGCGATGGCCTGGTCGGCGACGGGCGACGGCGGCGGGCCCCCGGCGCGGAAGCGGTTCCAGCGCGACTCCATGGCGTCCGCGCGCTTGGCCCACGACGGGTAGTAGCGGGCGCGCTCCTTGAAGAGCTTCATGAGGTGGTAGAGCCGGCGCTCCTCCTCCTGCCAGCGCTTGACGGCGTCGCCGAGACGGCGCTGGCGGTCCTCGCGCGCCTGGGCGTAGGTGGCGTAGGAGGCGCCGTGCACCCACGCGCCGTTGCCCTCGAGCGTCACGATCGCGCCCGGGGCCGAGGCCAGGACGGCGCGGTCGTGGGAGATCATCACAATCGTCTTCCTGGACGCGCGAACCCGCTGCTCGAGCTCGAGCTTGGCCGGGATGTCGAGGAAGTTGTCGGGCTCGTCGAGCAGCAGTACGTCGGCATCGGATGCGAACAGCACGTCGAGGACGAGTTGCTTGCGCTCGCCGCCCGACAGGGTGCGCGCCGGGCGCTCGGCGATCTCGTCAAAGGCGGCCCGCACGATGCGCCGGCACGAGGCGTCCCAGTGGCCCTCGAGCTCATAGCCCCCAAGCGACGACCAGTCCGCGATCGCCTCGCCCAGCCTGATCCCCGCCGCCGGGTCGCCGGCCTCGAGCTGGGCCTCGAGCGCCAGCATGCTCTCGCCCGCCTGGCGGACCGCCCACGGTGCCAGTGACAGCAACAGCTCGCGGACGGTGCGCTCGTCATCGCCGACGCCGACGTCCTGGGGCATGTAGCCGATGCTCCCGCCGACGGCGTACTCACCGTCATCCGGGGTGAGCTCCCCGGCCAGGATCTTCAGCAGCGTGGTCTTGCCCACGCCGTTGCGGCCGACGAGCCCGACATGCTGGCCCGGCGAGATCCGGAAGGAGACATCGGAGAACAGCAGGTCTCCGCCCGGATGGGCGTAGGCCAACCCCGTCACCGCCACGTGCGCCACGTGGCCATGTTCGCAGCTTGCGGACCGGTTATCGGCGCCCGAGCGTGGCCAGCTTGTCCGGGTTGCGGACGATGTCGAGCGAGGTGATCCGGCCACCGTCGATCGTCACCGCCACCACGCTGCGATCGCTCCCGATCTGCAGCAGGAGGCCCGGCGCACCGTTGACGGTGATCACCGATGCCGTGCGCCGGTCGCCGTAGTGGGCCGCCATGGCGGCGAAGATCCGGGCCACGCGCTCGGCGCCGCTGAACACCGTGCGCGCCGCCGGCACGAGGCCGCCGCCGTCGCTGCGGTAGGTCACCGACGGGTCCAGGAGCTCCATCAGGCCGGCGAGATCGCCGGTCTGGGTCGCGTCGAGGAAGGCCTGCACGACCTCGCGCTGCTCCTCGGCACGCGCCGGATAGCGCGGGCGGCGTGACTCGACCGCGGCTCGCGCCCGCGTCGCCAGCTTGCGGGCGGCGGCGGGCGTGCGATCGACGATGCTCGACACCTCCTCAAAGGAGTAACCGAACACGTCGTGCAGCAGGAACGCGCTGCGCTCAGCCGGCGAGAGCGACTCGAGCACGATGAGCATCGCCATGCTGACGTTCTCGTCGAGGTCAGTGCGGCCGGCCGGGTCCGACGTGTCGTCGGCCTGCTCCACCAGAGGCTCGGGAAGCCATGGCCCCACGTACTGCTCGCGGCGCGCCCGCGCCGAGGTGAGCGCGTCGAGCGCGAGGCGGCTGACCACCGTGGTCAGCCACGCCCGCAGATCGCGGATCTCGGCGCGGTCGACGCGGGCGAGCCGCAGCCACGCCTCCTGAACGAGGTCCTCGGCCTCGCTCAGGCTGCCGAGGTGGCTGTAGGCGACCCGCCGCAGGTACGGACGGAGGCGATCGAACTCGGCCTCCGTCCGCGCTGCCGTGGCCGGCCTAGCGTCCATTGCTCGCGCTCGCCGGAGTCTCGAACATTCCGGGGTAGTAGTGGCCCGGCTCTGCCTGCGTGGTGATCTGCAGCCGGTTCCACGTGTTGATGACGGCGATGGCGTACACAACCTGGCCGAGCTCCTCCTCGCCGAACACCGCGGCGGCGCGCTCCCAGACATCGTCGGGCACGCCGCGGCCGGCGATCTCGGTCATCGCCTCGCAGAGCGCCAGCGCGGCGCGCTCACGGTCGCTGTAGAGCGGGCTCTCGCGCCACGTGCTCAGCATGTAGAGGCGCTCCTCGGAGTCACCGGCGGCGCGCGCGTCCTTCCAGTGCATGTCGATGCAGAACGCGCACCCGTTGACCTGCGAGGCGCGGATCTCGATGAGCAGGCGCAGGCTGTGGTCGAGCTCGACCGAGCTCGAGAAGCGGAACATCGCTCCGTACTGCCTGGGCGCGACGTCGACGAGTTGCAGCCGGTGGGCGGGAATGGTGGGGGTCATGGCAATGGTCTCCTGTCTGATGGGCCTTCACCGAGAGGACGACGTAGTGCGGGCCGGTGTGACATCCGAGCGCGCGCTACTGCACGCGGTAGATCTCGTAGGCGATCGCGCGCGGGCCCGCCAGCCGGCCACGGCCGACGAAGAGCATCGTGGAGGAGGTCGACGTAGGGGTCGGGATCACCCCAGAACGTGGAGATGAGCGGGACTCGCTGACGGGCGCAGACCTCCACCCGCTCGCGAGGATCCCAGTCGAGCACGAGGTTGACGGCGAACGGCCGGTCCGTGAGCGCCCGGGTACGGCGGATCTTCTCCGCGCATCCGTCCGGTTCCGTCCATGTCAGGGCGAGCGTCCCGAGCCCACCGGCCCGGGAGACGGCGGCGGCCAGCTCCGGGCATGTGGCACTGCCGATCGGCGCCTGCACGATCGGCACCTCGATCCCCAACAGGTCACACAACGGCGTTGACAGTGACAGTGTCATGCTGCCCGTGACATTCGGCCGGTCGAGGTGAATCGCTGACCCGGGTAGGCACGCTGAGCCCGCGGCGGGACCGCGAACGTCGCTCGGCTCACCACCTCCATGAACGCGTTGATCCCATTGTTGGCACGCAGGCCGACAGCCGGATGATGGTGCGGTCCGTCGGCGCCGTTCATCACCGCGCGCGTGGCGTTGAAGTCATCCAGGTCGCGCTGGAGCGAGACGAAGTGGGTACCCGGGATGCCGTCGTCGAAGGTTACGAAATCGCGGCGGTTGATCCGAGGACGTCCGTCCAGCCGGGCCCGCGCAGCGGCCTGGGCGTGACCGATGACGCCGTGCCGCCGCGCGGTTGCCGGCAGCCGGTCAAAGTCGGCGGGCGCATCGTCGGAGAACCGCGCTGCCTGCGCCGGCGTGACCGTGGGCGCGTACATCAGCGCGGTGCGATGCGTCTCCTCCAGCTCATACCAGGACTCGACGTCAAGGACGACGCGCGAGACGTGCATCGTCGTACCGCCGGCGTACGGGCCGGCCGCGATGGTGATCTCGGCTTCCGTGGCCTGGTTTCGGCGCAGGCCGGAGTGAAAGCCCAGCAGCAAGGGCGAATCCGCGGGGACCGGTGCGCCGGCGGCGCGGGCGGGCAGCCCGGCGCCGACGACCCCGGTGCGGACCTCGCGCGCCCGCAGCGGCGCTGACAGGCGCAGCTCGTCGTCCCACAGCAGCGCTGACAGCGCGTCGTCGAGCCGGTCCTCGTCGTCCGAGGCGAGATGCAGGCACGCGGCGATGTCCTCCAGCGCGGCCTGCTCACCGCGGGCAAGGGCCACCGGCCGGCTCACGGGCGCGGCTGTCTCGGCGTGGCGTGCGAAATATCCAGGCCCCCACCCCAGCAGCATGAGTAGGCCGTCGGGGCCGTGGGGATGGCGGTCCTCGAGCCGGCGCAGTGCATATTCCAGGGCAGCGGCGTCCGCGGGCGCCGGTGTCCGGGTCACGTCGAACATGACGAGGCGATGAAATCGCGGCGGCGTCGGGCGGCCGAGCGCATCGGTGCCGAACGTGTCCTCCCACGCGTGCTGGGCCTCGGGTCCCATCACGCAGCGTCCGGACGGAGGGCAGAGAACAGCGGCGCCCACGAGCGCGGCGCGTGGCCGGGCTGCGCGAAGACTGCGAACGTCGTGCCTCGTGCGGCCGGTTGCGCGACCGCCGCCAGGCACACCGTGGCGAGGTCGGCGCGCGCGATCATCCCGTCGGCCCAGGGGTCCTGGGTGAGCGTGACGGCGTAATGGCCGGGTGGGTCATTGGTGAGCCAGGTGGGCCGGACGATCGTGTACGGAAGGCCGCTGCGCCGGACGAGCGCCTCGGCACGGCGGCGGTCGGCGAGGCGCTCGGGCGTGTTGAGCGCATGCGCGAGGCCGTGCCCGATCGAGAACCCGGTGACCAGGACGATCTGCGGTCCGGTGGCCGGGTCGCTGATCGCGTCGAGGATCGTCCGGAGCTGCGCCGCCAGTGAGGTCACGGTCCGCGCCGGGATGATGACGACGACGGCGGCTCCGTCGAGCGCGGCCCGCAGTTCGGCGCCGCTCTCGGGCTGATCGACGAGCCGGACCTCGCGACCGGCCGCGCCGGCCTGTCGCGCCACCTCGCGGCCGGTGGCGAGGCTGCCACCGGCGACGACGAGCGGGGCGAGCGCCGGCCAGGCGGATTGCGCGGAGGCGACGGGCATCACGGCCATGGCGGCGACGTTAGGCCGCGCGGCGCGCGCTGTGAAATCCCGATTAGGTCTGAAGTCATGCCGGGCGGGCATTTCCGATCGCCGTCGAGCGGACCATGGACACGCTGTACGCGCGCGACGTCGCCTTCGACGACGGCGACTACGTCCAGCCGAGCACGGCCGACACCTCGACCGCGGTCTCCAGCATCCGGTCCACCGCGGGCGGGCGGTTGTAACGACGGGCGACGAGGCTCACGTCCAGGGCGGTCGGCGGGCTCAGCGGGAGCCACCGCAGCTCGTCGGGCAGCCCCTGGCGCGAGGACTCGCCGATGATCGCCACGGCGTCGCCCCTGGCCACGGGCGTGTAGGAAAGGTCGAAGCTGAGGCTGCGCAGACGTACCCGCGGCTCAAATCCATGCTCTCGGCAGAGCTCGAGGACCGCATCGTAGTGACCCGGGTTGGCCTCCCGGGGATGCAGCAGCACGTGTTCGTCGGCCAAGTCGGCAACGGTCGCCGTCGCTTCGCCGGCGAGGCGGTGGTCGCGCCGGACGAGCAGCCCCTGGGGCTCACGGCGAATCGCGCGCGCCTCCAGCCTGGAGTCGGCGGGTGGGCAACGGATGAGGCCGAGGTGGATCGATCCCTCGGTCACCCCGTCCACGATCTCTGTCACGGACTTCACCGAGGTGGCGATCTGGACCCCGGGATGGCGCGACGCGAGCGCCTCGAACAGCTTGGGCGCGGTCTCGTAGCTCGCGCTCGCCCCGTAGGCGATGACGATGCTCCCGCGCTCCCCGCTGCCGTAGGTGCGCACGCCGCGCCACAGCTCGTCGGCCGCCGCCAGCACCGCCGGGCCCTGGTCGAGCAGGAAGGCACCGGCTTCGGTCAACTCGAACTCGTGCGTTGTGCGATGCAGCAGCGCGACGCCGAGCTCCTCCTCCAACAGGCGTACCTGGCGAGACAGCGCGGGCTGCGCGACGTGCAGCTGCGCGGCGGCTCGCGTGAAGTTGCGCTCGCGCGCCACGGCGAGGAAGTACTGCAGCCGGCGAAGGTCCGTCACGCCTCGATCTTAACTCGGGTGGGAACGGCCTCGTCCGGCGTCAGGCCGTGCGCTCGGCCGGCTCCGCGGCCTGCGCCGGCTCGGCGACCTCGGCGACCTCGGCCAGGGCGCTGGCCGCGTCGGCGAGAGCCGCGGGATCCGCCACGTGCGTCTCGGTCCACTCGCCCCAGCTGACCAGCGGGAGGCTGATCTGGTAGCGGTAGACGGTCCCGTTGTCGTTGACCAGGTAGGTGTCCACGGCATCGGCCTGGTGATGCAAGATGAGCTGCCCGGTGCTCTCGGCCAGGCGCGCGAGCGCCTTGAAGCTGGTGACGTCGACCGGAGGCCAGCCCAGATCGTCGCCGACCAGGATCGGGACGAGCAGGTGGCTATAGCGGGCCCTGATGCGCGCCGCCTCGTCAAAAGCGCTGTTGCGCTGCAGCAGCACTGCCAGGAGGGCGGCGAGAGCGCCGGTGATGATCGCGCCGATCAGCCCGAGCCACGCGAGCGTCGTGTAGTTGACGGTGTGGCCGGCGAGGCGCAGGGCGTTGGGCACCGATGACACGCTGGTCACCGCTCCCGTGGCGCTGGGCCTGAAGCCGGTTTCCGAGGAGGGAGTGGTGCTCGCCGTGGTGGCGGCAGCGGGCGGCGGACTGCCCGCGGGGATGAGCTCCAGCGGCTGCAGCTGGAAGCCGGCACTGGGTGCGAAGCTCTCAGCCACCGGCTGGCCCGCCACCGTCCCGGTGACGTGCACCTTCATGACGATGCCGACGCTCGCCCCCGTGCTGGGGATGCCCGTGGCCTGCTGGACCTGATCCAGGAGCGACTGGACCGCGCGGAGGTCGATCGCGGCGGGAGTGCTGACGGCGCCCCCCGTGAAATGACGCAGCGGCGACAGGGCAATCTGGCGAGTCCAGCCGGTCGGGCCGGTCAGCGCCAGGAACACCTGCTGGGTGCCCTTCAGCTTCATGGGCGCGTCGACGGCGAAGCGGTAGCCGGCCGTGACGGCGAGGCGATGCACGAGCTGGAGGAAGATGGGGTCCCCGGTGTGCAGCGTCCCGCCCGGGTAGACCGGCCCGGCGGGAGCGCTCGCGTGGTATGCGATCTGGCCCTTCTGCGTGTAGCGGACCCGGTGGGTGACGCGCGTGGCACCCGGACGGGTGTGCGCGTACATGGCGACCGCGGCGCAGGCGACCGCCAGGGCGGCTACGCCGATCATCAGCGAGCGCACGCTCACGCCCACGGGGGCGCCGCGGCCGGGCTCGGTCATCGGTGAAGCTCTGAGGCGAGCGGATCCATGGCCACGCGTTCCCCGGCGGCTACGCCGCCGCTTGGTCTCCCCGGTACCGACCAGCAGCAGTGCCACCAAGCCGCAGAGCACGGCCGCCGTGATCGGCGAGTGCAGAGTGCGGAGCACGACGCCGCCGTGCGGGATGTGCACCCACAGCGTCCCGACCAGCGCAGCGCGCGTGGGGTGCGTCGGGTCGACGAAGTTGTTGTGGTCCCCCTTGAAGACGTAGCGGTTCCCGTGGATCGCGATGATGCGGTGCAAGACGACCACATGCAGCAGGCTGCTGTGGTACGCCACGACGTCGCCGACGCGGTAGCGGTCGGCCGGCCGCACGATGGCGAGGTCCCCCGTGTGGAACGACGGCTCCATGCTGGTCCCGCTGGTGATCACGTAGGTCGTCCGCCCGCCGATCTTCGGCGGCGCCAGGAACAGCCAAAAGGCGCCCGCCAAAAGCAAGAGGGCGCCGGTGATCAGGCCGGATCGCAGTCGGTGTGATTTCACGATGAGTCTTCATGTCCGCTGGTCCCGGCCCGTCGATGACCAGGAGCGCGGCCGCGAGGGCCGCGCTCCTGCCATCTCGAGTACGTCGCGGCGACTACTAGTTGTTGGTGACCGCCACGTTGAAGGTGGTCGACCCAGCCGTCGACTCGGTGTAGCCCGAGCACGTCGAGGTGCTGCTGCCGCTGGCGAACACAGGCGCGGTGCAGGTGCTGAGGTCGGTGGTCTCAAACCCGGCCTTCACCGTGTCGTTGCTCAGATCGCCGGTGAAGGTGATCGTGGCGGAGTTGATCTGCGTGCCGTCGGTCGACAGCCCGTAGACGATGTCGGTGGCCGTCGCGCCGCTGACGGTCGACGAGCCATAACCGGCGGTCGACGGCGGCAGGGTGTTGGCGGCCGTGAAGGCGGCGCCACCTGCGGCAATCGCGCCGATGACCACCAGCACTGCGACCATCCTCCTGGAAATGCGGTGCATCTTTATCCTCCTTGATAGCCCCCGGTCTTGCAGTTGGCGGGGCGAGTTGATTGGCCTCCGCCGTGTGTGCAAATAGCGGGGTTTCCGATGCGGGGGTCATCGTCCCCTCGCGCCAGACCCTGATCCGTAGTTTGTGCGGATTTGGGCTTGTGTTCCGTCCGGCACGTGTGCTAATGGCCCCGATGGCGCCGGTTTTGCCCGAGGACTGGACGAATGTGGGGCCGGGCGAGAGCTACGCGGTGAGGCGCCGGGCGGTGTCGGCGACGACCCGCGGGCTGTCGGCGATGATCCCGCGACGCCGCAGAGACGTGAAGAGCGGCTCCTGATCGTCAAAGCCGACGATGGTGGCCACGCCCGGGCGCAGGCGGATGGCGAGGTCGCGCGGGTCGGTGCCGACCAGCTGGCCGTCGAGCTCCAGGCGGGCGCCGCCGATCCCCGCGGTCACGTCGAGGACGAGCTCGGACGCCGCGGGCACCACAAGCGCCTGCCGCGAGCCGCCGTGGGTGGGCAGTGGTGTGAGCAGGTAGGCGTCGGTGCCGGGCGTCAGCAGCGGGCCCCCGGCCGCCAGCGAGTACGCGGAGGAGCCCAGGGCGGTGGAGACGATCGCGCCGTCGCCGGCCAGTCGGCTGAACAGGATGCCATCGACATGGCTGGCGACCCGCACCTGTCCGATGCCGTTGCGCACGATGGAGATGTCGTTGAGCGCGAACAGATCGGGCCCGTCGGAACGGGCCACGGTCAGCGCCGGCAACACTCGCGGCGTCCAGTCGCCGGCGCAGAACCGGTCCAGAGCCGCCGGCAGCGCGTCGGATCCCACCGACGTGAGGACGCCAAGGCTCCCGCAGGTCACGCCGAGCACGGGGAGGTCCACCGCGACCGCGGCGCGGATGGCGCCGAGCATCGTCCCATCGCCGCCGATCGAGACGACGATGTCGCACGCGCCGGGCTCGCCGAGGTGGGCGACCGCGCGGTGCTGCCCGGGCACCGCGACCTGTGTGACACTGACACCGTGCTCGTCCGCCCAGGCCCGCAGCCGGCCCAGGGGCGTGTCGATGTTGCGCGAGGGGTGCACGACCACCCCGACGCAGCCGATGCCGCGCTCAGTCACGGACGCAGGCATAGCGCAGAAACAACGTGCCGTCCTGCTCGAGCGCGGAGACCAGACGGAGGTCGGCGAGCTCGTCCAGCGGCTGACCGGTGGTGATCCCCATCCCATCGCCGCCCACCATCTTGGGCGCCAACGTCAAAAACAGCTCGTCGACGAGGCCGTCGACGAGCAGCGCGCTGAACAGGCTGGGGCCGCCCTCGCACAGCAGCGAGCGGACCTCGTAATCGGCGCGCAGCGAGCTCAGCACCTCGGCCAGAGCCCCCTCGCCGGATGCGTAGGCATGGACGTTCACATCCGCAGCGCAGTCGGGCACGGACACCTCGCTCGCCGCGTAGATGACGACGCGCGATGTCGGGTCTGCGAACAGCGGGATGTCGAAGGGGATCGTGCCGGTGCGACTGATGATCACGCCGAGCGGCTGGGCCTGACGGCCGGCCTGGACGCGCAACTGCGAGAAGCGCGGCTCCTTGGCCAGCGGGCCGTAGTGCTCGATGAACAGCGTGCGGGTGCCCGCCAGCACCGCGTCGGCCTCGGTGCGCAGTAGGTGGAACGCGGCGCGGTCGCCACCGCTGCCGAGCGCGGCGGTGCGCCCCTCGGCGGTCGCCTTGCCGTCCACGCTGGAGATGAAGTTGGCGACGATGTAGGGGCGCCCGGCGGGGGCCCGGTCGCCGAGGCCCAGGCCGGTGTAGAAGGCCTCGGGCGGCGCGGCCGGACCGGGCGGTATGACGCGCTGGAACTCCATCCGGGTCCGAAGGCTAGCCGTGGTCCCGCTGCCTATGCTGGGCGGGTGGCCGACCTGCGCGTGGCGATCATCGGATACGGGCTTTCGGGCCGCGTCTTTCACGCGCCGCTGATCGCCGCGACGCCCGGGCTGACGGTGACCAGCGTCGTGACCGCCAGCCCCGAACGCCAGGCCGAGGTCGCCCGCGATCATCCGGCGGCGCGCACGCTGAGCAGCCCCGACCGGCTGTGGGAGCGCGACGACCACGACCTGGTCGTGCTCGCCACCCCCAACGACACGCACCTCCCCCTGGCCACCGCCGCGATCGATCACGGACTGCCCGTGGTGGTAGATAAGCCCCTGGCGGTGACGGCCGCCCGCGCCGAGCAGCTCGTGGGCCGTGCCCAGAGCGCCGGCGTCCTGCTCACGGTCTTCCAGAATCGCCGCTGGGACGCTGATCACCTCACCCTGCGCCGCCTGCTCGCCGGCGGGCACCTGGGCGAGGTGTACCGCTACGAATCGCGGTTCGAGCGCTGGCGGCCGGTGCCCAAGGCAGGCTCCTGGCGCGAGACGCTGGCGCCCGAGCAGGGCGGCGGGCTCCTGCTTGACCTGGGCAGCCATCTTGTCGACCAGGCACTGACGCTGTTCGGCCCCGTGACCGAGGTCTACGCCGAGGTCGATGCCCGCCGGGGCTTGGCGGCCGAAGACGACGTCTTCATCGCGCTACGCCACGTGTCGGGCACGATCAGCCACCTGCGGGCGTCGGCGGTCACCGCGGCGCCGGGGCCGCGGCTGCGCGTGCTGGGCTCAGAGGCAGGGTTCGTCCTCACCCGCATGGACTCCCAGGAGGACCGGCTGCGCGCCGGCGAGCGCCCTGACACTGTGCCCGACTGGGGCGTGGAGCCCGAGGCGCACCGCGGACGGCTGGTCACGGGGGACGCGAGCGTTCCCGTGCCCGGGGAGCGCGGCGACTGGCCGCAGTTCTACGCGCTGCTGGTCGCGGCGGTGCGCGACGGCGGTCCGCCGCCAGTTGATCCTCTTGATGCCGTGGCCGCGCTGCACGTCTTGGAGCACGCGCGCTCCAGCGCGGCCACGCGGGCGACGATCAGCGTGGCGTGAGCACGATCACGGGGATCGTGCGTCCGGCCTTCTCCTGATACTCGGTGAATGCCGGGGCGCGTTGCGCCTGAGCCGCGTACAGCCGGTTGCGCTCTTCGGTCTCAGCCTCGGAGGCGCGTACGTCGACGGCGTCAGTCCCGACCTCGATCGATACCTCGGGATGGGCCTTGACGTTGTGGTACCAGGCCGGGTTCTCGGGCGCACCGCCCTTGGAGGCGAAGATCGCGTAGCGGTCGCCGTCGCGCAGGTAGGCAAGGGGGTTCACGTAGGGCGTGCCCGACTTGGCCCCGGTGTGATGCAGCAGCAGGAGCGGCATGTTCTCGAACATCCCGCCCACTCGCCCCTCGTTGGCACGGAACTCGTCGATGATCTGGGCGTTGAAATCCGGGGGCGACGTCGACATGCGAGGCTCCTGACGTTGACGGTGGCGGCCAGCCGAGTCTAAGCACGCGGTGCCGGCCTGCGACCATGACCGGCATGAAGATCCGGTTTGCCGTGGCGCCGTCTACCGCCTCGCTCACCAGCGAGACGCTGCTCGAGTTCACCGAGGCACTCGAGAGCAGTGACTTTGACGGCATCTGGCTCTCGGACCTCCCGGTGGCCCCGACGCTCGACCCGCTGCTTGCGCTGGCGCTCGCCGCCGGGCGGACACGGCGGCTGCGCCTCGGGGCCAACGTGGTGCCGTTCGGACGCAATCCCTTCCTGCTGGCCAAGGAGCTGGCGCAGCTTGATCAGCTCTCCGGCGGGCGCCTGCTGCTGAGCTTCGTCACCGGCCTCGGCCAGCCCGGGGAGCGCCAGGCGCTGGGCCTGGACGGCGCCGGTCGAGGCGCGGTCCTGGAGGAGACGTTGGCACTGGTGCGCGCGTGGTGGGCCGGGGAGACCGTCACGCACCGCTCGGAGCGGTGGTCGTTCACGGACCTCCCCAGCCCCGGCCGCCCGGTGCAGGATCCACTCGAGGTGTGGCTGGGCGGGCGCGGCCCCAAGGCACTTGATCGCGTCGGCCGCGTGGCCGACGGGTGGCTGGGCGCACAGCTGACCCCAGCCGAGACCGGGCTTGCCCGGCAGCGCATCGTCGAGGCCGCGGGCCGCGCCGGCCGCGAGGTCGACCCCGAGCACTTCGGACTCAGCATCGCCTACACGCGCGGTGAGCCGCCCGCGGCGGTCCTGGAGGGGATCCACGCACGGCGGCGTGACATCGACCCGCGCGAGCTTCTCCCGACGGGTGCGGCGGGCCTGCGGGCGTTCGTGTCGGGCTGCGTCGAGTCGGGTCTCTCGAAGTTCGTCGTGCGGCCGGCCGGACCGGTCACGTCGTGGGGCGAGGAGGCGGGCTGGCTGGCCGACGCGATCCTCGACCTGCAGACGTGATGGCTCGCGTGCGCAGACCCGGACCGGAGTGGGTGAGCGCGGCGGCGGTGACGATCCTCGCGCTCGCCCTGGCGGCCCTCGACATCCTCGACGGCGGGGTGCACCGCTGGTGGGCCGAGCACGCGTTCACGACGTCGCTGGTCGGCGGGCTGCTGGTGCTGCTCGTCACCGTCCTCGTCGCTGATCGCGTCGTCCATGCGCGGCAGCTCCGGGACCGTGCACGGGCGATCGCGGCCCAGGCAGCGATCGTGCTGACTCAGGCGGTGCGCACGGTCCAGCTCGCCGACGCGGTGCTGGACGGCAACGGGGACGCCCAGGTTGCGGGCGACGCTCTGCAGTCCTACGGGACGATGCTGCTGATCGCCGCGCCGATGCTGATCGACGCGACGCCGTCGCGCATGTTCCTGGAGGAGGCGCAGCGGCTGGCAGGCGAGCTGATACGGGCGCTGCACGCCCATCGGAAGGGAACCGCGGGCGACGCCGAGCGCACACGCCTGAGTCAAGCGGTCGATCGTCTGCGTTCCGTGGCGCGGCCGTTGATGGCGATCCTCACCCCCGAGCAGCGCGAGGCGGTCACCGACGCGTCGTGAGCAGCCGGGTGGTAGCGGCGGCGTCGGCCGGACGGCCGAGGAGGAAGCCCTGGCCCACGTCGCAGCCGGCGGCCTCGAGCAGGTCGCGCTGCTCCTGGGTCTCGATGCCCTCGGCGACGGTCAGCAGCCCGAGGTGGCGGCCCAGCCCGATCATGCCCGCCAGCAGCCCGGTCGCCTTGGCGGTGCCGGGCCCTGAAGCCTGAAGGAACGGGCGAGCGATCTTGAGGATGTCGATGGGGAGCTGGGCGAGGCTGAGCAGCGACGAGTAGCCGGTCCCGAAGTCATCGAGTGCGATGCGAACGCCCAGCTCCTTGACCTCGTGCAGAGCGGCCAGCGCGCCGGGCGCATCCTGCAGCGCGGCGCTCTCGGTCACCTCGAGGATGAGGGCGGAGGGCGGAAACGCGCCCGCGATCGCCTCCTCCAGGCTGGCCGCGAACCCGGGGTGCTGGAGATCGCGCATGGAGGCGTTGAAGCTGACGCCCAGCGGCGACATCCGCCACCACTCGGCGAGCTGGTGGCAGGCCTCGAAACGCACCCACCGGTCGATCTCGACAATGAGCCCAGTCTCCTCGGCCACCGGGACGAACTCCACCGGTCCTACCAGGCCTCGCAGGGGGTGGCGCCAGCGCACGAGGCTCTCAAACGCGGTGACGGTGTCAGTGCGCAGATGGGTGAGCGGCTGGTAGTGCAGCTCGAACTCCTGGCGCTCGACGGCGCGGCGCAGCTCGGCGTCGAGCCCCAGGCGCGACACGAGCGCCGCGTGCATCTGCGGCTCGAAGCGGGCGTAGCGCGCGGTGCCGGCGCGCTTGGCCTCGTACATCGCGACGTCGGCGTTGCGCAGCAGGGTCTCGGCCGGCTGGCGCCCGCTGGCGATGCCGACGCTGACGCCGACGAACACCTCGTGGCCGTCAACCTCGAAGCCGGGCTCCATCGCCCCGACGATCCGCTCAGACACGGCCTCGGCGTCCGAACGCCCGTCGAGCAGCACCGCGAACTCATCGCCGCCCAGGCGGGCGCACACGTCGCCCTCGCGCAGGCAGCCGCGCAGCCGGTCGGCCACGGCGCACAGGAGCTGGTCGCCCACGAGGTGGCCCAGGGAGTCATTAACGAGCTTGAAGCGGTCGAGGTCCAGGAAGAGGACTGTGGCGTCGGTCCCCTCGCGGTCGGCGCGGGCCAGGCGGTGCTCGAGGCGCTCGAGCAGGAGCGTGCGGTTGCCCAGCCCGGTGAGCGGGTCGGTGATGGCGCCGAGCGCGCCGTGGTGGGCCCGGGCGACGGCGAGCGCGACCTCGACGTGCTCCCCGTAGGCCGACATCGTCCTGCGGTCATGCTCGGTCCAGCGGCGGTCGACGGAGGTGCCGATGACCAGCGCACCGATCACCTCGCCGCGCACGGAGATGGGTACACCCATGCCGGCGCGCGTCCCGGGCGGCGCCAGGCGCGAGCCTGTGTCAAGCGCCGCCTGGTTCTCCAGCGCGACCGGCTTGCCGGTCGAGATCACCCGGCCGCTCATCCCCTCCGTGATCGGCGCGCGCCGCCGCGACCGGTCGGCGCTGTCCACGCCGGCGTGAAGGGCGACGGCGACCATCCAGCCCGGGTCGTCCTCGTCGACGAGGCGCAGAGCGCCACTCTCGCCGCCCATGAGTCGCAGCGCCCCGTCCAGAACCGCCTGGTAGGTGAGCTTGGGAGCCGCCTGTTCGGAGACGAGGGCGTGCACGCGAGACACCGCGTCGATGAATTGCGCCTGCAGATGGACGCCCGTGGTGGGCGCGTGGCCTGACTGGAGAGAGGACATGGCTCGAGTGGGTCATCGGATCCCACAGAGGTCGTCTTAAGCCAGGTTTGTGTCACCCAACGGACCGTCTACTCCAGCGCGCTGGGCGCGTGCCAACTCAGCCGGGGATGTTCTGATCCGGCCGGGGCTTGCAGCCGGCCCCGGGCATGGTGCTCCCGGGGGCCAGACAGGCGATGGTGATCGTCGGGCTCTTGCGCGCCCGGACATCGAAGCGGTAGTACTTCCCGATGTAGTTGGAGTGCGAGATGAGGATCGTCAGCTGCGTCCCAACGGCCAGGCGGCGGCCGGCGAAGTACTTGGCCAAGAAGAAGTTGTTGGCCGGGCAGTTGAGCGCGGGCACGCTGGGCGAGCACAGCTTGGGCCGGAGAACCGGGAAGGTCTCCGAGCGGAACGGGCAGCCCTTGCCGCTGCAGCCCAGGACGACGTTCGTGCCCTCATAGAGCCCCCTCACCGTCAGCGCGAGCACGCTCGTGTACGTAGGGGTGAAGCGGAACGTCCAGCTCGTCCGTGCGCTGATGTCGCCCTTGACGGGTATTGCCGTCACCATGAGGTTCGAGCTCGACGAGGTGGCTGAGGCATACGTGGCGTCCCCGCCGTATTGCGCGGAGATGGGGTGCCGGCCCGTGTCCCAGAAGGTCACCTCGCAGGTGGCGGTGACCTTGCTCAGCGTCTGGGCACGACAGGTGGCGATCGGCGTGTCCCGGTCTGAGAACGTCACGGTTCCCGTGGGGGTGGGGGCGCCCTGGGTGGCGGCGGGCGCGGAGACGGTGGCAGACATGGTCGTACGCCGGCCCTGGCTGACTTCCTTGGCCACGCGCAGGGCCACCGCAGTCTGCGTCGCGCCCGCAGCGGCGGGCGCCTTGTGCGGCGTCGCGGCGAGGGCGACGGCGACGCCGACGGCGCCTGCGAGAAGCGTTGCAACGAAAAAGCGGAGTGGGCGCCTACGCGGCGAAGTAGTGGCCCGTGCCCCGCTCACGCGACGCAGAAACCCCGCAAAACCGAGGGTTCTAGAATCCTCAGACCGCTTCATGTCCGCCCATGATGTACGGCTCTAGGCCCAATCCAACGCTCTCGAGCTCGGGCTTCACGGCCCCGGCCGATGCCAATGACGCGTTCGACATGGGAATCCAATTCGAACAGCGTGACGATTTGCCTGCCGCAGAAGAGGCATATCGCGCCGCCGATCAGCTCGGCCACGCTGCAGCCGCGGTGAGCCTGGGCGTGCTCCTGGAGGAGCGCGACGATCTGCAGGGCGCCGAGCAGGCTTTCCGCCGCGCCGACGAGCGCGGCGACGCGACCGGCGCGTTCCACCTCGCGTGGTTGTTGCAGGAGGGCGGCGACCTGCACGGCGCCGAGGAGGCCTACCGGCGCGCCGAGCTGCGCGGGCATCCGGCCGCGCACGCGAATCTGCGCATGATGCTGGGCGACCGCGCCAACGGCGGTGCGCCGGCCAACGGCGCCGGGTCGGCCGAGGAGCCGAGGCCTGAGCCGCCGCCGGGCGCTCCGGCCGCGATGGCGGCGCCGCCACCCGCGCCGGCGCCGGTGATCCCGCCGGTCGACATGCCGTTGCCGCCGCCCGCGGCCGAGGAGCCCGAGCCCGAAGAGCCCGAGCCCGTCGCCGAAGAGCCGGAGCCCGTGGCCGAGGTGCCGGAGCCCGTGGCCGCGATCCCGGTGGCCGACGTGCCCGAGCCCGAGGAGGCGGAGCTCCCCGACGCCGAACCCGAGCCGGACGGCCCCACATTCGTCGAGGGCACCGCGCCCCTCACCACCTCGCTGGCGTCGTTCTCCCCCGCCGCCGAGGACATTCCCGATGAAGCCACCGACCCCTACGCCGAGCGCGACGAGGCCGACGCCCTCGCTGCCGCGGTGGCCGCGTCGGCCGCCGGTGGCAGGCGCACCGGTCGCCGCGGCGCGCGCCCGCGCCCCGAGGGCCGCAGCGCGGCCGGCCAGCGCGCCGACCGCAAGCGCGCCGCTCGCGGCAGCGCCGAGGCGCGGCCGGCGCGCAAGACCCGTAAGGAGCGCAAGGCGGAGCGCGCGGACGCCAAGGGACGCAAGGGCGGCGCGATGGTCCGCACGATGGCCGTCGCGATCCCCGTGGCCGCCTTCGCAGCGGCATTCATCCTCGGCACCGGGTCACGCCCGCACGACTCCGCGCCGGCGCACCTCGCGCCCGCCTCGGGTCAGCAGGCCAGCGCCACGGTGGCCTCGACGGCCACGGTGCCCAGCCCGGCCAAGCTCTCCGCTCAGAGTCACAGCGCCAGGAAGACCACCAAGGCCAAGCCCGCCCACAAGACCAGCACCACCCACAGCACACCGGCGACGTCGAGCAGCCCGCCGGCGACCTCGTCGCCGCCGACCAGCCCGCCGGCGGGGTCCTCGCCGGTGACCACCGTTCCCAGTTCGGGTGGCTCCGCCGTGACCACTGACGGCACGGGGACCACCAGCGGCAGCGGCTGAGCGCAGCCGGTCAGCGAATGGTGTAGCCGAGCCGGCGCAACTCGGTGAAGGCCGCGTTCAGACCCGAGCCCGCCGATGACACCGCCGCCTCCGCTCGCCCGTAGGCCGCGACGTCGTCCTTGGTGGCCGCCTGCGCCAGGGCTCGGTAGGCCGTGGCGTTGCGTCCGAGCGCGGTGACCAGCGCCCCGTTGGCCGAGCTCACGTGGCCACTGAGATGACCGGCCGCGGTCGCCGCCTGAGCGTGGGCGGTGGCCAGCGCCGACGCGGCGCGGGCGCGGGTCCCGACGCGGCTCGAGCGCAGCCCCGGACCGTCGGAGCGTCGCACGTTGTTGAGCCGGCCGAGGATGCGGTTGAGCTCGAGTGCATAGCCCGGGTCGACTCCGATCGACAGCACGTCACCGGTGGTGACCTTCAGCGTGGCCAGGATGCGCTCGCAGCTGCTCGTAAAGCGAGCGGTGAATGTCGGCGCCGAGCACACCGCGGTGATGGTCCCCGCCGAGGTTGGCAACAGGTAGAGCGACTCGGGGACGTTCTGTCCCTGCGGAGTCAGGTTCAGGTAGCGGTAGAAGCGCGTCGTCCCGAGCGTGACCACCTGAGGCCTGGTGGTCGGCGGAACCGCAGCGGCCAGCCGAGATGGCAACGCGGCGGAGGTGGCGGTCTGCTGGGTTCCGATGGCCAGCCGCGAGGTCGGGGATCCGTTTGCGGCCAGCGTGAGCACATCGCCCAGTGAGACCAGCGGCACGGTCGCCGCCGAGGCCACACGCCAGGTCGATGGGTAGTTGACCCTGAAGTTCGCCACCGAGGCCTGGCGGTCAAGCGGCGGGGGCGCGGCAGTCGACTTACCTGCGCCATAGCGGGCCAGGGCGAACCCCACCACCGCGACCGCGACGGCCCCTGCCAAGGTCCGAAGGAGGGTTCGCATCCCGCTGCGGAGCATAGGAGCCGGGGGGCGAGTTTCAAGAATCAGAGGCCGCCGCCGACACAAAGGGTGAGGGCGCAACCACTTACAGACTTACCCAAACAGGACCTTTACTCACAATGAAAGAAGTCATTACCTCCATATCGATGCTCGCCGTGCTGATCGGCGTCACGGGCATCGTTCCGCAGCTGGTGACGATGCTGCGCAATCGCTCGTCCGCCGGACAGTCCAAGCTCGGCTGGTCGCTCGCGTTCACCGCCAACTTCGTGCTGGCCTTCGTCAACGTGTTCGGCAATCACGCACCGGTGCTGGCCATCGGCAATGTGCTGAGCTTCGGCGGTGCCCTGACCGCGGTCATCCTCGCGTGGCGCTTCCCCGCCGAGCCCGAGGCCGCCCCGGTCGATGAGCTGGTCACCGACATGCATACCGGTGAGTTCGCCGCGCTGCGCGATGCGGTCTTCGCCGAGCATCAGCGCCGCACCCGCGACGTGCGGCTCGCCGCCGCCTGATCTCGCGCGGGCGGCTCGACGTCGGCGCCCGCAAGCTCGAGCGTCGCGCCGGCCGGCACCACCATCAGCGAGTCGGCGGCATCCTCGCCGACGGCAGTGCGGGTGCCGCGGCCGAACCACGGTTGGCCCTTGGCCGGCACCAGCGAGGCCAGAGCGGCGATCAGGCAGGCCACGAGACCGAACGTGAAGGCCGAGGTGAGCGCAGTGGAGAACGGGCCGGAGATGATCGACGGGAAGAAGGTGTGCCCGAGCAGGATGTGCTGCTGGTGCGCCGACACCGCGTGGATGTGGTTGCCGAGCAGCGTGCTGATCGGGTTGTAGCCCAGGAAGGCGGCGAACAGGGTGGCCACCGGGGGCAGCGACGACGCCTGCTTGGCCACGCTCGCTGAGACGCCGTGCGCGGTGAGGCCGTTGTAGAGCGACTGGTGCAGTCCGCCCGAGAGGCCGACGATCATCAGGCTGAAGAAGATCCCGATCGACAGCACCATCGCGGAGTTCATGAACGTCGCCGCCATCCCGCCGCCGGCCCCACGCTGGTTGGCGGGCAGGCTGTTCATGATGCTCGCGCGGTTGGGCGAGAAGAAGATGCCCATCCCCAGGCCGTTGAGAATGATGACCAGAGCGAAGACGGGATAGGAGAAGTTCACCGGCAGCAGCGCGAGCAGGAAGAACGAGAGCGCGGCCAGCGCCATGCCGGCGACCGCGAAAGGTCGCGGGCCCATGCGGTCCGACAGCGCGCCGGCGATGGGCCCGGCGAACAGCATCCCGGCCACGAGCGGCAGCAGGTAGATACCCGCCCACAGCGGCGTGTCGGCGAAGCTGTAGCCGTGGCGCGGCAGGTAGATCCCCTGCAGCCAGATGATGAGCACGAACTGCAAGCCGCCGCGCCCAATGCCTGACAGCAGCGAGGCGAAGTTGCCGGCGGTGAAGGCCCGGACCTTGAACAGGTCGAGGTGGAACATCGGCTGCTCCACGCGCGTCTCGATGACGCAGAAGGCGAGCAGGATCAGGATCCCGCCGCCGATCTCCGCGATCACCTTGGGGCTCGTCCACCCCATGGTGTGGTGACCGTAGGGCTGGATGCCGTAGGTGATGCCGATCATCACCGCGATCAGCCCCACCGCGAAGGTGACGTTGCCCCACCAGTCGATCTTGGCCGGCTTGCGCTCGGACAGGTCGCGGAGCTTGGCAAAGCCCCACACCGTGCCGAGGATCCCGAACGGCACCGAGACCAGGAAGACGGCGCGCCAGGCCACCGGGGCCAGGACGCCGCCCAGCACGAGGCCGATCGACGACCCGGCCACGGCGGCGACGCCGTTGATGCCCAGCGCCAGGCCGCGCTGGTTGGCCGGGAAGGCATCGGTGATGATCGCGCTGGAGTTGGCGAACAGCATGGCGCCGCCCACGCCCTGCAGCGCGCGCATGATGATCAGCCACAGCGCGCCGGAGCTGCCCTTCATCCAGGTGACGGCGAGCATGATGGAGAAGAAGGTGAAGACGGCGAAGCCCAGGTTGAAGGTGCGGGCCCGGCCGTAGATGTCACCCAGCCGTCCGAGGCTGACCACCAGCACCGCGGTGACGACGAGGAAGCCGAGGATCAGCCACAGCAGGTAGTTGGTGTTGCTGGGCTGCAGCGGGTCGATGTTGATCCCGTGGAAGATCGCCGGCAGCGAGATGAGCAGGATGGAGGCGTTGATCGTGGCGATCAGGACGCCGAGGGTGGTGTTCGAGAGCGCGATCCACTTGTAGTGGTCGGGCACCGGGTTGCCGTGGTGGTCCAGGCGAACCGAGGGCCCAGAGGCGGCAACGGCTCCGTTGTGATCTGCGCCGTTCGTACTCACGGCTTCCTTTCACGCTCTTGGGTCAGGGCGGTCCCCAGAAAACGCGGTACTTCACGTTTACGTAAAGAATAGCTTACTCGGAGTCAGTGGCCCGGCGTGTGACCCGGCCGTTATCGCCCAGCGCGAAACCCGGCAGACCGAACACCGTCTCGAGTAGGGCCGGGATCTCCCGGTGAGCAGGCCGGGAGACGTCGCTTGAGGCTGGCGCGTGCCTCGCCAGCCTCAGACCCTCGCGGTCGCTGAGGACGACCCGGGTCCCGTCCGACTGGTTGACCGCGACGATGAGCCCGGTCACGAACGGCGAGCTCGGGTGCGTGCAGGTGAACCAGTTGCTCGTCTCGATGTCGATGACCGGCACGGGCTCGGGCACGAAGCCGTAGACATCGGTCCAGCCACCGGCGGTCGCGGTCTGGAGCACGTGCTCGGCCCCGTCCTGCACGAGCCGAAAGCGCCAGCCGGACTGCTCATGCTCATCGCCGGGGCCGAAGGGAATCGGCTCCAGCAGGGTCCCGTTGCCGAAGCCGGCGTCGGCCAGCCACACGCGGTCCTCCGCGTGGACACGCAGCACGAGGTGGGTGCGCGGGCGCGGGCTCCCCGGCGGCCGGCCGAGGCGGACGCGGCCGAGCATCGGCTCAACGTCCATGCCAAGCGCGGTCAAGGCCTCGCACAGCAGCATGTTGTGCTCGAAGCAGTAGCCGCCGCGACGCTCGTGGACGAGCTTGCGTTCGAGGTCGGCAGCCTCGAGCGACACCGGGATGCCCCCGTGGGAGTCGAGGTTCTCAAACGGGATCGTCGTGACCTGGGCGCGATGGATCTCAGCCAGCCCAGCGTCAGCGCCCACGCCGATGCGCTCCAGGTAGGCGGCCAGGTCCATGGCCCCGGAGATAGCAGAGACCCGGGCTAGTGCCCTGAGTAGCTAATTCGGGGCGGGGATGGTGAGCATGGTCGCGCTGGCCGCCGGCACGGTGACCGGGTAGCCGCCACCCGACGATGCGACGGTGTGGTGTTCGGCGGGGCCGGCGAGGACGCCCGTGGTGGTCTCCGCGCCGAACGTCTGGCCGCCGATCGTGACACCACCGGTGCTGCGGATGCTCGGAGCGCGCAGCTGCTCGACCGCGGCCGCGCCGTGGGCGCCGGCCACCCGCAGCCGCAGGAACTGCGACCCGGACGGGCGCTTGTTGATGACGACCAGATGGATGACGCCGTCGCGTGCGCGCGTCGCCCATATCTTGACGCCGTGCGGGGTCTTCGTGCCGAGCTTGAGCAGGCGCGATCCGGCGGGCGCGGCCTGGGCGAACATCATCATCCCGTAGTACTCGGGGTGCACCCGGATGCGCTCGTCGCTGCCGGTGCCCTCAGGCCCGAGGATCTCGTTGATGCTGCCCGGGACGGTATTGACGTTGACCCCGGCGACGCCGACGCGGGACAACTCGAACAGGGTGTCCAGCACCCACAGCGCCGAGGTGAACGTGTCGCTGATCCCGCGATACCCGCCGCACGAGATGCCGTTCATCTCGTCCAGGCGTAGCGGATGGTGGTGCGCGCGGGCGACGGCGACGTAGGGCGCCAGCGAGGCGGCCAGCCCGTGGGTGGACTGCTCTGAGAGAAGCTGCCCGGCCGTGATCACCTTCGACGCGGTGCAGTGCTTGAGCGGATAGGCATGCACCGTCACCAGGCCGACGCGCGGCTCGGCTGCGAGGAACGAGCCCAGCTTGGCCAACCACGGGGCCGCGCCGCTGCTGGGGCCGGCCAGTTCCACATTGGGCAGGCGCGGTGAGAAGGTCGAGTAGTCGCGCTCGAAGGCGGCCGGGTCATAGTCGTGCGGGCGACCCGGCACGGCGTTGCCGGCGGCTGACCTGTACCACCCGAACGTGCCGTAGAGCTCGGGCTCGTTGCCCAGCTCCAGCGCGGCGATCGAGCTGCGACCGATCCGGTTCACCATCGCGTTGGCCTCGGCGGCCGCCACCGTGCGGTTGTCAGCCTCCAGGTCGACGCCGAGGATGAGCTTGCCCCTCACCGCGGTGGCCACCGCATGCGCGACGTCAAACCAGTTGGGCGTCAGCGTGAACTTCACGCCCGGCGGGCGGGCGACGTGCGCCACGGGCCACCAGGACCAGTCGGTGCTGTCACCCCCGAGCCGGAGCACCGGGGTCTGCTCGGGCGCGAGGTCCTCGATGAGATGCACGAACGCAGGGCTGACCGCCGCGGGGTTCGTGCCCGCGAACTCCTCGAGCGCCTTGATCTGGGTCGACAGGCCGACGAAGCCTGAGGGGAGCGGCCGGCTCGTCGTCGCGCCGGTCACGTTGAACGTCGGCTGGTCCGACGGCGCCTTGGCACTACTGGCACCCGGGCCGCCGGCAGGGCCACCGGCACCGCCACCGCCACCACCGCCGCCGCAGGTGCTCAGTGCCACAGCGACCGCGATGGCCGCCACGAGGGCAAAGGCGATCCGTGCCAGAGGCCACCGGGGGCTGCGAGAGTCCATGGCGGTGAGTGAAGGTAGCGGGTCGCGGTGGGAGGGCGTGCCACCCCGCGGCGGTCGCCGCGGCGGCACCTAGCCGTGGTGGACGGCCTCGATGTTGTGACCGTCGGGATCGAGCACGAAGGCGCCGTAGTACCCCTCCGAATACTCCGGGCGCGGGCCCGGAGCGCCGTTGTCGCGGCCACCGGCGGCCAGCGCCGCGGCGTGGAAGGCGTCAACCTCCTCACGGCTGTCGGCGGCGAAGCAGACGTGGACCGGCGCGCCCGTGGGGTAGCGGAGGGAGATTGCGAAGTCGTCGAGCTCCGGGGGGCCGAAGGCCACATCGTGGCTGCCCTCCTGCCAGGGGCTGAGCTGCTTAAAGCCCAGCGGGGCGAGCGCGCGCGTGTAGAACTCGATGCTGCGTGGGAGATCGGACACCCCGATCGCAACGTGATCGATGACAACGCGGCGGGCGGGCATGGCCCTACATCTATCAGTCCGCACGACAGCAGGCGAAGCTCAAGGGGTCGACCCGATGCGCCGATGACCGGTGTAATGATGCCCGGTCGCGTGCTCAAGCTTGCCCTGCCCGTGATCCTTGCCGGCTGGGCAGTCCTGGCCGCGATCATGCCCGCCGCAGCCAGCGCACACGTGACGCTGGCCAACTGGGACGCCGCCCAGCAGCGCCAGGTCGTCCACGCCGGGCTGATGAGCAACCTGCACGGCACTGACTTCGGCGGCGCCGAGCGCCTGCCGGGTGCCCAGGCCGACCGCGCGCTGGCCGCCCTGGCTCAGCTGGCGCGCCGCGACGTCGCCGGCTCCGACGGAGAGACAGCCTCGCTGCCCGTCGTGCACGCCGCCGCGGGGCTGGTCAGCGTCGACGCCTTCGACCGCCTCGTCGTCGACCAGTTGGGTCTCGGCGACATCGCCGCACACGTCCAGCGCGCGACTGCCGCGGCAGGGCTGCGCCCGCCGTCCTACTACGGCAGCGAGGTGGTGGCCCGCTTCCTCGGCCTGCGCTATGACCACCCCGCCGGCACCGACCAGCTGGAGCTGTTCCCGTGGGACCCGATCACCCGCGCCGAAGCCGCCTGGTCGCTGGCTCAGGTGATGGCCGACGGCAGCTGGAGCATCCAGTCCGCCCGCTCGAGCCTGATGACCTACGCGCTGCCCCAGATGAGCGCGGACCAGCTCACCGCGCTGCGGATCGCGGTGTCCAAGATCGGCTATCCCTACGTGTACGCCGGGACCACCGACACCACCGCCGACGGCCTGGCCCACGGCGGTTTTGACTGCTCGGGGTTCGTGTGGCGCGTATTCAAGATCTCCGGCCTTCCGTGGGGTCGCAAGATCGGCGGGCGCACGGCGGCGCAGATGGCGCAGGAGATCCCGCATCGCGACCGGCTGCGCTACGGCCAGCTGCGCCCCGGCGACCTGCTCTTCTTCGGCAGCGCGCACTTCGACAGCACCGCGACCGAGGCCAACGTCATCCACACCGGCATCTATCTGGGCGACAACTGGGTCATCCACTCCTCGGGCCAGGGCGTGTACGTGCTGCCGCTGAAGGGGAGTTGGCTCGGCGACCAGTTCACCTGGGGCCGGCGCGTCCTGCCCTAGGCGCCGCGCCGGCCGAGCCGCTCGATCAGCTGATCGAGGATCTGGACCGCACCGGCCAGCGTGTCGACCTGACCGTCGTCAAGCAACGCCATCTCCTGCTGCAGCATCGCCCGGTATTCGGCCCGCAAGGCCCCCAGCGCGTCGGCGCCGGCGACCGTGAGGCTGACCAGGACGGCGCGGCCGTCGTTGGGGTCGGCCGTGCGCTGGACCCAGCCGCGGTCCTGGAGGCGGTTGACCAAAAGGGTGATCCCCGGCTAGCTGAGACGCTCCTCGACCGCGATCTTGTCGAGCTGGCGCGCCCGGAGGGGCGTCTGAACCGGGTTCATCGGCGATTTATATTACGTTCTGATGAAAGTGGGGAGACCGCGGATGCGCTTGCCCGCATCCCTCCCGAAGACGGCCACGCCCACCCAGAGCGCTCGCCCGTGGAGCAGGCTGAAAGAATCGCGCCCATGAGCGACTCAATGACTGCAGAGACGATCCGGATCACCGGGCACGACGGCGACGAGATCGAGGCGTACCTCGCCCGTCCCGCCGGCGAAGGGCCCCGAGGTGGAGTGGTCGTCATCCATCACATGCCGGGCTATGACCGGGCGACGAAGGAGATCGTGCGGCGCTTCGCCGAGCTGGGCTATGACGCGATCTGCCCGAACCTCTACTGGCGCGAGGCGCCGGGCGCGGACCCGGACGATGCCGCCGCCACCGCGCGCGCCAACGGCGGGGTGCCCGACGCCCGGCTGGTCGGGGACGTCGGGGGCAGCGCCGAGGCGTTGCGCGGACTGCCGACAGCCAACGGGAAAGTCGGCGTGATCGGCTACTGCTCGGGCGGACGGCAATCGGTGCTGGCCGCGTGCAACCTCCCGCTCGACGCCGCCGTGGACTGCTACGGGGCGTTCGTGGTGGGCACGCCGCCGGAGGGGTTCCCACTCCAGGTGACCAACCTGGTGGCCCAACTGCCCAACCTGCGCTGCCCGCTGCTGGGGCTGTTCGGCAACGAGGACCAGTACCCGTCGCCCGAGCAGGTCAACGAGCTCGACGAGATCCTCACCCGGGAGAGCAAACCCCACGAGTTCCACCGGTACGACGAGGCCGGCCACGCATTCTTCTCGGTGGACCGTCCGGCCTACCGGGTCGAGGCCGCCAACGACGGCTGGGAGCAGATCGAGACCTTCTACGACAAGTACCTCGGAGGCTGACCATGTGCACCTACGCGACAGTGAAGACGGAGCTCGTCGGCAGCGCCAAGGGACCGAACAGCAAGTGGTTCCATGTCACGGACGGGACGGTGTACTTCGACCATCCCGTGCACGCGATGGCCGAGCACACGCTCAACATCGACTTCGCCGATCCCACCAAGGGCCCGGGGGCGCGAGTGGCCGTGGAGCTCACCGCCGCGTCCGCGCGTGAGCTGGTCAGCGCCATCGAGGCGGCGCTGGCGTCGGCGCCCGAGGCGCTCACGGTCTAGGCGCTGACCCTGCGCTTTGACCCCATCGAGGAGGCCGGACGCCAGTGGCGTGAGCACTGGCCGGCCTCTCCGGTGGAGGCGATGATGGCGGTGACCTCGGTGATGCGCGCCCAGCAGATCCTGCTGGGGAGGCTCAACGAGGCGGTTGAGCCGTTCGGGCTCACCTTCGCGCGCTACGAAGCGCTGATGCTGCTGCACTTCACCCGGGCCGGCTCGCTTCCGCTGGGCAAGATGGGCACGCGCCTCCAGGTCCACCCCGCCAGCGTGACCAACCTCGTCGACGGACTGGAACGCGCCGGCTACGTGCAGCGCGCGTCGCACCCCACCGACGGGCGCACGACCCTGGCCACCATCACCCCGGCCGGGCGGGCGGTGGCGCGCGACGCCACCGAGGCGCTGCACCAGATCCGCTTCGGCACCGAGCCGCTCAGCGACGAGGCGCTGACGGCGATGACCGAGATCCTGCGCGAGGCGCGGGCCGGGGCCGGGGACTTCGGCGCCGCGCGCTAGGCGGGGTGCGCGATCGTTCCAACGTATCCATGAAAATCGCGCGCCACGCCCCGGGGGGGTGTGTCAAAGGACGCACAGCGGCTGGGTCCATATACGTTTTCGCATCTGCCCCGATGGGGGACACTGCGCAGGTCAAACTCGGACCACGCGGCACCGGCCGGGCGGGGCAGAACATTCCGAGTGGGGCATTGACATAGGCGCAAGCCACCATCTAGGCCGGATCTCCCAAGAGTCGGCAGCGGCAGCTGGCTACCTGGCCTGGACAGTAAAAGGAGGGGTCCCGGGGGCTGCGGGGCTCCTCCTTTCTTGCTCAGTCCTCGCCTCGAGCCGTCTGGCCAACCCAGGCCAGCCCGCGCTCCATCCCCATTTGCGCCGCCTCCTTGCGCGCGGTGGCCAGGGCGTCGTCGCCCACACTGGCCCGCACCGCCGTATACAGGTCGCCCACCTCGCCGTCGGGCGACCACGAGACCTCGTCGAAGCCGAGCTCGCACACAGCCCACGCGGTCGCCGCCTCGGCCGCGCGTCCCAACTGCAGCAGCGCGGCCGCGATGGTCACCGCCTGGCCGAGCTCGTCCACGGGCGCGGCAAGCGTGTTGGCGAGACCAGCCGCGATGCCGCCGTGCGCCAGCGCATCGCCGGGGCGGTGCAGAGCCAGCTCGAGGCCGGCCAGCCGCTCAGCGAGCCAGAACTGCCGCGTGGAACCCTCCGGCGCATCGGCGAACAGCGCCAGGAGCGGCTCGAGTGCCTCCTCGGGATGGCCCAGGAGCGCCACCACCTCGGCCTCGATGACGGTGAGGATCCACCCCGCGTCGGGGTCGTCGACTCCAGGCAGCTCGACGCATCGATCCACGACCTCGATCATCGCCTCCCCCTCGCGTGCCCGGCCGTAGAGATGGGCCGCGTAGCTGGCGCTGTAGAACTCCCCCGCGACATCGTCGAGGTCATGCCAGGCGTCGGCGGCGTCCAGCGCGCCCGTCGGGTCTGAATCCTTGAGGCCGAGGGCGCCCAGCGCCTGCAGGCACCGCGCGCGCATGACCGGGTTGGTGGACCGAGCCAGCGCGATCTCCAGGTGGTCGCGCCCGAACTCGCCCGCGCCCGACTGGCTCATCCACCATCCGGTCGCGGCGGCCAGCCGCACGTGGCGTCCGTAATCCATGAGCTCGGCCCAGTCGAGCTCGGCGAAGACGTTGCCGGCCTCCGGGTCTAGGACCCGCCGGCCCTCGCCCCAGCACGCCAGCCATCGCTTCTCAAATGGCTCGGCCAGCGCGATCAGCGCATCGGTGACGGCCGCGTGGGCGGCGTCGTCGGCCTCGGCGTCCGTCAGCTCGGCCGCGAACCGGCGCACGGGCGGCGGGACCTCGAGCCGCCCGCCCTCCGTGTGCCGGACCAGCCCTGCCGCCACCAGCGCCTCGAGCTCGTCGTCGACATCGCCGAACGCTGCCCGCGCCAGGGTCGTGGTGAAGCCGGCTGACCACACCGCCAGCCCCAGCAGCAGCGATCGCTCGGACTCTGACAATCGGCCCACCGCCCACGTCAGAATGGCGCGCAGGCCGCGCTCGCGCGCGGGCACGTCCGTGCCACCGCCGAGCGCGTCGAGGCCCTCGTCCAGCTGGCGGCTCAGCGCGCCCGCGTCGAGCGCGCGCAGCCCTGACGCGGCCAGCTCCAGCGCCAGCGGCACGCCGTCGAGCTGCCGGCACAGCCGCGCGATGTCAAAGCGCACCGGCTCGGTCAGCTCCCAGTCAATCCCCGTCCCCGGCCCGTCCGTCGTCGCGCGCCCGGCGAGCAGCGCCACGGAGGGCACCGAGCGCAACGCCTCGATGTCGCCTTCGGAGCCCGTCGGCACCGGCAGCGGGTCCAGCGACAGCATGTGCTCACCCCCGACTCGCAGCGACAGTACGCTGGTGACGAGCACCCTGACCTCCGGTCCGGCGCGCGCCACCTTGCCGATCAGCGGCGCCACGTCGATCACGTGCTCCAGGGCGTCGAGGACGAGGAGCACGCTGCGGGCGCGCAGGTGGTCCAGAACGCGGTCGGCCGCCTCGACTCCCGCCACCTCGGGGAGCCCCATCCCGCGCGCCACGGCGCCCATCACCTCGTTGGGGTCCAGGATCGGCTCCAGCGCCACCCACCACACGGCATCGAAGTCCTCCGCCGCGCGCCGCGCCAGCTCCAGCGCCAGGCGGGTCTTGCCCACGCCGCCCGGCCCCGACAGCGTCACCAAATGTGCGGTGGCGATGAGGTCGAGAAGGACCGACAGCTCATCGTCGCGGCCGATGAGCTCGGTCGCGGGAGACGGCAGGTTGGTACGAACCCGCTCCAGGGTCCGCGGCAACGGGGTCACGGGCGTGCCGCCCTACAGCGACTCCAGGGCCGCGTTGAACGTCTGACTGGGGCGCATGGCCTCCGCTGCCTTCTTCTCATCAGGGTGGTAATACCCACCAAGCTCCACCGCTGAGCCCTGCACCTCGGAGAGCTCCGTCACGATCGCCTCCTCATCGGCCGCCAGGCGCTCCGCCAGCGGGGTAAAGCGCTGCGCCAGCTCGGCATCCTCGCTTTGATCGGCCAGCTCGCGCGCCCAGTAGAGGGCAAGGTAGAAATGGCTCCCGCGGTTGTCGAGCTCGCCCACCTTGCGCAGCGGCGAGCGGTTGTGCTCCAGCACGCCGCCGGTGGCTCGGTCCAGCGTGTCGCCGAGGATCTTCGCGCGTGGGTTGCTCGTCTTGTCCGCGAGCATCTGCAGCGACACCGCCAGAGCCAGGAACTCGCCCAGCGAGTCCCAGCGCAGGTGGTTCTCGCGCTCGAACTGCTGCACGTGCTTGGGCGCCGAGCCGCCGGCGCCCGTCTCGAACAGACCGCCGCCATCCATCAGCGGGACGATCGAGAGCATCTTGGCGCTCGTGCCCAGCTCGAGGATGGGGAACAGGTCGGTGAGGTAATCGCGCAGCACGTTGCCGGTGACGCTGATCGTGTTCTCGCCGGCACGGGCGCGGGCGAGGGTGAAGCGGGTCGCCTGCGCCACGTCCATGATCTCGATGTCCAGCCCGTCGGTGTCCAGCGCCTCGAGCTCCGCGCGCACCTTGGCCAGCAGCTGGGCGTCGTGGGCGCGCGTCTCGTCGAGCCAGAACACCGCGGGGGTGGGCGGGGTCGAGTCCCGGGCGCGGCGGACGGCGAGGGCGATCCAGTCGCGGATCGCGGCGTCCTTGGTCTGGCACATCCGCCAGATGTCACCCGCCTGCACCTCGTGGGAGAGCAGCGTCTCACCGTGGCCATCCACCACGCGCACCGTGCCCGGCGCCGAGATCTCGAAGGTCTTGTCGTGCGAGCCGTACTCCTCGGCCTTCTGGGCCATGAGGCCGACGTTGGGCGTGGTGCCCATCGTCGCCGGGTCAAACGCGCCGTGCGCGCGGCAGTCATTGACGGTCTCGGCATAGAGGTCGGCGTAGGAGTGGTCAGGGATGACGAACTTGGTGTCCTGCAGGTCGCCGTCGCGGTCCCACATCTGGCCGCTGGTGCGGACGGCAGCCGGCATCGACGCGTCGATGATCACGTCGGAGGGGACGTGAAGATTGGTGATCCCGCGGTCGGAGTCGACCATGGCCAGGCCGGGGCCGTCGCGGTACGCGGCCTCGATGGCCTCGTTGATCGCCGCGCGGTCGTCCTCAGGCACGCGCTCGAGCGCCTTGAGCAGAGCGCCCATCCCGTCGTTCGGGCTGATGTCGGCGGCAACCAGGGCGTCGCCATGTTCGCTGAACACGGCGGGGAAGTACGCGCGGACGGCGTGGCCGAAGATGATGGGATCTGACACCTTCATCATCGTCGCCTTGAGGTGCACGGAGAACAGGACGCCCTGCTCCTTGGCCTCGGCGACCTGCTCGCCGAGGAAGGCATCCAGCGCGCCCCGGCGCATCACGGCGGCGTCGACGACCTCGCCCGCCAGCACGGGGAAGTCCGGCTTGAGCACGGTCACGTCGCCGTCGCCGTCGCCGTCGCCGTCGCCGGAGACATGCTCGATGCGGACGGTGCCGTCTGCGGCCACGGTGGCCGACTGCTCGGTGGAGCGAAAGTCTCCGTCGCTCATCGTGGAGACGTGCGAGCGCGAGTCAGCTGACCACGCCCCCATCGAGTGCGGGTGGTGGCGAGCGTAGGCCTTGACCGAGTCCGGGGCTCGGCGGTCGGAGTTGCCCTCGCGCAGCACCGGGTTCACGGCGCTGCCCTTCACGCGGTCATAGCGCTCGCGGGTGTCGCGCTGCTCGTCGTCGGTGGGGTCTGAGGGGTAGTCGGGGATGGCGAAGCCCTGTGCCTGCAACTCGGCGATCGCCGCACGCAACTGGGGCAGCGACGCGCTGATGTTGGGGAGCTTGATGATGTTGGCCTCGGGCGTCTTGGCCAGGTCGCCGAGCTCGGCGAGGTCGTCAGAGACGCTGCGATTACCGTTGAGACGATCGGGAAACTGGGCCAGGATTCGCCCGGCGAGCGAGATGTCGCGGAGCTCGACGTCCACTCCGGCCACGCCGGCAAAGGCCTCGACGATCGGCAGCAGCGATTGGGTGGCCAGCGCCGGTGCCTCGTCGGTCTGCGTGTAGATGATCTTCATTGCATGATTCACCCTACCCACCACCTGAGGAGGACCCATGCCCGACCGCCCGCCACTGCCTCCGTTCACCGCCGAGACGGCCGCCCAGAAGGTGCAGGCCGCAGAGGACGCCTGGAACACCCGGGACCCGGAGCGCGTGGCCGGCGCCTATACAGAGGATTCGGAGTGGCGCAACCGTGACCGCTTCGTCACCGGTCGGGCCGACATCGTCGCCTTCCTCACCGAGAAATGGAAGCGCGAGCTCGACTACGCGCTACGCAAGAGCCTTTGGACGTTCAACGGCAACCGCATCGCCGTGCGCTTCCAGTACGAGAGCCACGACCGCGACGGTCAGTGGTTCCGCAGCTACGGCAATGAGCTGTGGGAGTTCGACGAGCACGGCTTCATGCACCGGCGGGAGGCCAGCATCAACGACCTCGCCATCTCGGAGGCCGAGCGGCGGATCTTCGGCCCCCGCCCCGAAGACCAGCGAGGGGTCGACATCCCCTTGCAGTGACGGGCTGAGCCCCGCGGTCGAGGGTACGATCAGAAGCGATGGAACGGCGCATCATCTACCTCACACGACTGACGCGGCTGCCGCTTCTGGGAGCGGACGGCGCCGAGGTCGGCCGCATCTCGGACGCGGTCGTCGACCTGGGCTCCAAGCCTCCCCGGGTCAACGGCTTCGTGGTGGCCGTCCAGCGGCGGCGAGTGTTCGTTGGCATCGGCCGCGTGGGGGAGATCGGCTCCGACGGCGCCCGCCTGCGGCGCGGGTCGGTGAACATGCGCCAGTTCGTCCTGCGCGAGGGCGAGCGCCTCCTCGCCGGCGAGCTTCTGGGCAAGCGCTTTAAGAGGGCGCGCGTGGTCGACGTGGGCCTGGTCGAGGCGCCTGATCACGACGGCTGGGAGGTCATGACCGTCGCCCTGGCCGGCCGGCGCATGCCGGGCCTACGGCGCGCACCCGGCCTGCGGCGCGCGCCCGATGTCATCGATTGGTCTGAGGCGGGCGAGCTGTTCGCCTCCGAGCGGCCCGTCGACCGCCAGGCCGCCGAACTGGGCGGCCTGCATCCGGCCGAGATGGCGGCGGCGATCCGGCGCCTGCCACTGAGCCGGCGGCGGGTCCTGGCCGCCGAGCTCGAGGACGACCGCTTTGCCGACCTGCTGGAGGAGATGTCCGAGGACGAGCAGGTCCGGCTCATCGAGGGCATGGGCATTGACCGGCTGGCCCGCGTGCTGGACGAGATGGACGCCGACGACGCCGCCGACCTGCTTGCCGAGTTTCCGGCCGGTCGCCAGGCCGAGCTGCTGCACGCCATGGATCCCGAGGAGGCGGAGCCGGTCCGCCGGCTGCTCACCTACCAACCGGACACTGCCGGCGGGCTGATGACGCCCGAGCCGGTCATCCTGGCTCCGGACACCACGGTGGCCGAAGCGCTGGCCCGGGTGCGCGACCCCAACCTGCCGGTGCCTCTCGCCGCCGCGGTGTTTGTGTGCCGCCCCCCGTTGGAGACCCCCACGGGCCGCTACATCGGCAACGTCGGTATCCAGCGCCTGCTGCGCGAGTCGCCGAGCAAGCCGCTGGGCCGCTGCATCGACGAGGACGTCGAGCCGGTGGAGGAGAGCCTGAGCGACCGCGAGGTGGCAGTGCAGCTCGCCGCCTACGACGTCGTCACGCTGGCGGTCATCGACGAGGCCCACCGCCTCGTCGGCGCCGTGACCATCGACGACGTGCTCGACCGGCTCCTCCCCGCCGACTGGCGGGCGACCCTGGCGGAGAGTGCCTGATGGCGCGCGGCGACGATCTGTCGAGGCCCAAGGGCACCCCCGGCGGCCCGTCCTATGACCCGGACGCGTTCGGGGCGGTGGCCGAGCGGCTGGCCAGGTTCTTCGGCACGCCGCGCTACCTGGTGGCGCAGACGTTCATCGTCCTCGTCTGGATCGCCTACAACATCTTCGTGGCGCTCAACTACGGCAAGAACGACGCGTTTGACCCGTACCCGTTCATCCTGCTCAACCTCGCCTTCTCCACCCAGGCCGCGTACGCAGCGCCGCTGATCCTGCTGGCCCAGAACCGGCAGGCCGACCGCGACAAGTCCGAGGTCGAACGCGACCGCGACACCAACGCCCGTGCGCTGGCCGAGACCGAGTACCTGGCGCGAGAGATCGCCGCGGTGCGCCTCGCGGTGGACCAAAAGGCCGACCGCGACGAGATCTTCGAGGTGCTCGAGCGCCTCACCCAGGCGGTCGAGCGGCTGCAGCCCGCCGGGGTCCTCGACGCCGAGGCGGTCGACGACCTCGATGACCTCGACGACGAGGTCTCCGACTAGCGGGGGCGCGCTCCCGCGGCTGAGCGCGCCCCGCGTCGTCGAGGGACGCGCCCCGTACTCCGTGGGTCAGGCGCCGACGCCCGCGCCGACGGCCTGCTCGATCCTCTCGCCGAGGTCGGCGTCGACGTTCTTCCAATACTCGAACGCCCGGGCGAGAACCGCGTCCGAGACGCCGTCGGAAAGGTGGCCGGCGACGTTTGAGACCAGGCGCTCGCGCGCGTCGTCGTCGAGGACCTCGCGGACCATCGTGCCGGCCTGACCGAAGTCGTCATCGTCGGCCCGGGGCGTGTAGGCCGAGCGCACCATGTCTCCGTCGGCCGCCCACAGGCCCGCGTCATCGGTCCGCGACGGGTCGGCCGCGGGACCGCCGTAGGAGTTGGGCGCGTACACCGGGTCCTTGGCGTTGACGGTGCGGCCCACGCCGTCCTTGCTGTAGCTGTGGACCTCGGCCTCCTTGGCCGCATTGACGGGGATCTGCTTGTAGTTGACCCCGAGCCGGGCACGGTGCGCGTCGGCGTAGGAGAACCCGCGCGCGAGGAGCATCTTGTCGGGGCTCAGCCCGATGCCAGGCACCAGATTGTTGGGCTCGAAGGAGGCCTGCTCCATCTCGGTGTGGAAGTCGGTGACGTTGCGGTTGAGCGTCATCGTTCCGACCTTGATCAGCGGATAGTCAGCGTGGGGCCAGACCTTGGTGAGGTCGAACGGGTTGAAGCGGTAGGTCCTGGCCTCCTCGAAGGGCATGATCTGCATGTGGAGCGTCCACGTGGGGAAGTCGCCGTCGCGGATCGCCTCGAACAGGTCCTGCCGGTGGTAGTCGGCGTTCTCGCCAGCGATCCGGTCGGCGTCCTCCTGAGTGAGGAAGTCGATCCCCTGGTCGGTCTTGAAGTGGTACTTGACCCAGAACTTGTCGCCGCCGGCGTTGACCCACATGTAAGTGTGACTCGAGTAACCGTTCATGTGGCGCCACGTCATGGGGACGCCGCGGTCGCCCATCAGCCAGGTGACCTGGTGGGCGGACTCGGGTGACAGCGTCCAGAAATCCCACTGCATGTCATGGTCGCGCAGGCCACTGTCGGCGCGGCGCTTCTGGCTGCGGATGAAGTGCTGGAACTTCATCGGGTCGCGCAGGAAGAACACCGGCGTGTTGTTGCCGACCATGTCGTAGTTGCCGTCGGGCGTATAGAACTTCAGCGCGAAGCCGCGGGGGTCGCGCCAGGTGTCGGGGCTGCCGCTCTCGCCGGCCACGGTGGAGAAGCGGGCGATCATCTCGGTCTTGACGCCCGGCTGGAACAGGGCAGCGCGGGTGTAGGCGCTCACGTCCTCGGTCGTCTCAAAGACGCCGAACGCGCCGGCGCCCTTGGCGTGGGGCTGGCGCTCGGGGATGCGCTCGCGGTTGAAGTTGGCCATCTGCTCGATCAGGTATTGGTCCTGGAGCAGGATCGGTCCGTCAGGGCCGACGGTCAGCGAGAACTCGTCACTGGTGACGGGGGCGCCACCGTCGGTGGTCGTATGTGGGCGCTTCTCGCTCATCTAGCTCTCCTTCAACTCGGGTTCGGGTACGGCTCGTTCGGATACGGCCGTCTGGCATACGGGGCACATACCCCAGAACGTGATCTCGGCCTCGTCGACGACGAAGCCGCCCGCGTCCGCCGGCGCCAGGCACGGCGGTTCTCCGACCGCACAATCGACATCCGCGATGACGCCGCAGCCGCGACAGACCACGTGGTGATGGTTATCCCCTACGCGCGTCTCATAACGCGTCGCGCTCCCGGCCGGCTCGATGCGCCGCAGCAGGCCCGCCCGGGTCAGCGCGGCGAGGACGTCGTAGACGGCCTGGGTCGAGATCGGTCCCACCCGGCCGCGCACCCCGACGGCGACCTGGTCGGCGGTGAGGTGCTGACCCACGCGCAGTTCGGACAGAACCGCGACACGCGGCGCCGTCACGCGCAGGCTGGCCTGGCGCAGGGCCGTGGCGACGTCGCTCCATCCCTCGGGGCTCACCGCCCCAACGTATCACTTATCTGGAATTGCTCAAGATCTGGAAGAGGTCTAGACACTGGGATCGCCCCTGCCCGGGGGATCGCCCCTGCCCGGGGGATTGCCCGCCCGTTGGGGTCAGCCGGCCGGAACGTGCCGGGCGGCGACGTTGACGCCCGACACCGTGATCGCCGGGGCGGCGCCGTGCAGGGCGCTGCGCGCGTAGCGCACCTCCAGGGTCTCGGACTCCCCGGGCCACAGCGTGGTGTCGTTGTCTGACCACAGCGCCGGCAGCACCTCGTTGTCACCCGCCGCCGGCGACCCGGCAGCGTTCCCGCGCCGCACATCGGCGCGCAGGAAGAAGGCGGGCGCCGCCGTGGTGGAGGTGTTGGCGACCGTCACGTCGGTGACGTCATCGCTGCCGTCGGCGGTGGTGTGCGCGGTGACACCCACCTGCGCCGGGGCGAGTGTGCGCAGGCCGCGCAGGTTGGCGAACGACGTCATCGTCGCCTGCGGCTGGCCGATGGTCTTCTTCCAGTCAACGACGTCGTGCTGCGTCGAGAGCCAATACACGTTGCGGTCCACCACCTGCCCGCCGCGGCGCAGGAGCAACTCGACGAAGTAGGTCTGCGCCGTGGCCGGTGGGTGGGTCGCGGCGGGGACCGCAGGGCGCAGCAGGTTCTCACGCACCTTGCCGGAGCGCACGGTGACCCCGGACGCGGTCGCGTCGTTGAGCAGCTTTCCGGCCACCGAGAACACCCGGCTCTGTACCGACAGGCCGCTGACCGGCGCCCCGGTGAGGTTGGCCACCGACACCGTTCCGGCCCCGTAGGCGTAGAGGATGTGCAGCGGCTTGTTGGCCTCCTGGGCGCCGAAGTAGCTGCCGGCTTGGTCGTAGTCGTTGTTGTAGAGGTCCCACAGCAGCGTCGGCCATCCCTTGTTGAGCTGCCAGTAGACGATCCCCGTTGAGGGCGCCTTGGCCCGGGAGGAGTGGTCGACGTAGGCCTCGAACTCCGCGCGCTGGGTCTCGTAGTTGGCCAATTGCGCCTCGGTCACGTATTGCGAGAGGCTCGACCACGGGCCGTAACGGGCCTTCATGGCGCGGTCGAGGTCGTGGAGCGTCCCGAAGGAGTAGCCGTCGTTGGACGGCCCCGGCAGGTCGGGCTCGTAGTTGAGGTGGTACTGGTTGTAGTTGGGCGCCTTCCAGAGCTGGCGCTGCTCGAACGGCGATAGGAAGCGGTTGATCGAGTCCTGCGTGGGGATGGTGGCGCCGGCGCCGGCCTCCGAGTCAAAGGCCCACGCGCCGCCGACGTTGGTCCGGCTGCCATCGCTCGGGTCGAAGTGGCTGGTGTCATACCAATAGGACGGCGGGACCCAGTCATACGGTCCCTCCTTCTCGCCCGACGGCCCGAGGCCCGGGGCGCTCTTGTACTCGGCCGAGGCGATGAGCGGCTCCTGGAAGTCGGCGCGCCGGAAGGCCGCGATCGAGACCGCCGCCTGGCGCGGGATCGGGTTGTTGTCAGACCAGCTGAAGTTGAGGATGCTGGGGTGGTTGCGCAGCCGGCGGCCGATGGCCAGCGCCGAGTTGGCCAGGACCCGGTAGTCGTGGGCGGTTACACCCTTGCCGTCGCCGGGGAGCTCCCACGCGTCGCAGCACTGAAAGCCCGCGTCGACGAGGATGCCCGCACGGTCCATCTGCTCGTAGAAGTCGGCGGGCATCTCCTTGCCCTCGGTGCGGATGCCGTTGAGGCCGAGGTTCTTGATCAGCGCGACCTGGTTGGCGGTGTCGGGGGCGGAGTAGTGCAGGAACAGATCCTCAGACCAGCCGCCGCCGCGTAACAGGATCGGCCGGCCGTTGACCAGGAACTGGCGCGAGCCGTGGGGGGCGATCCTCGACGCGCCGACGAGGCGCGTGGTGATGGTGCGGATGCCGAACGTCTCCGACTCGGTGTCTTGCGCGCCGTGCGGGTTGCGGGGACCCACGCCCATCGTCAGGCCGTAGAGCGGCTGGGCGGGTTTGTGGGACGCCATCTGATACGGCCACCACACCTGGGGGTGCGCGATGCGCAGGCCGTGAAAGTGCGCCGGGGTCAGCGAGATCGCCCGCGTGGCGTGGGCGGGCAGAGTCACAGGCTGGGTCACGCGGATGGGCAGGCCGGATGGTGGGGTGATCTGCGCCGTGAGCACCCCGGCCTGCGTGTGGGCGGTGGTGTTGGTCACCTGGGCACGCAGCGTCAGGGCCGAGCTCGTCACACGCGGGGCGTTGTGCTCGACGACATGGGCGTCTGAGATGGCCAGCGCCGGGGAGGTGTGCAGCTGGACGGGGAACTGGATGCCGGTGTTGTTGTCAGGCGGGATCTGCGTCCAGTCGACGTTGTCCAGCGTGAACATCGTGCTCGGGTCGTCGGGGTAGAGCCGGAACGCGAGCGCGTTGGCGCCGGGATGCACGAGCCGGGACACGTCGTAGACGTACTGGGTGTACGCGCCCTGCAGCCTGCGGTGACCCGCGACTTCGCGGCCGTTGAGCCACAGATCGGCCTCGCCGACGACGCCGTTGACGACGAGACTCGTGTGCGCGGCCGGCTGTGTCGTGAAGGTGGTGCGAAACCACCACGGCACGGCGAAGCGCGGGATGGTGTCGGCGCCGATCGACTTCATGTAGCCGAAGCACCGCTTGAGGTTGGTGGCGAAGAAGACGTTGGGACAACGGCCGTTCTGTAGCAGCGCCTCCACCTCGGTCCCGGGCGCCCCACCGTCGTCGGGCCTCACCTTCATCCAGCCCGTGGCGGCAAAGCCGGGGCGAGACACGGCGGCCCCGTCGTTGCCGGGCGCCTCGCGGGTGCTCTGCACCTGCCACCCGCCGAGGCCGAGGGTCTGGGTGGCGGCGCCCGCAGCCGGCGGGCGGGCCAGCAGGACGAGAGCGGCGGCCGCCGCCATCAACAGGGGCAACAGCACGGCGCGGACGCGCAGACAACGGCTCAGTGCATTCATTAGATCTCCTCCCGAAAGACACCGTATAGCCGCTGTCAAGCAGATGTAGCCTGAGGTCATTCGTAAAGCATCCGCCAAATGGGCAGCGGCGGGTCGCCGGGGCGTGCGGATGACCAGGGCGGGGTTGTGGGAGGAAATGGGCGTCAGAGGCCCAAAATCGCCCACGACCCCCGTGCACGGCGGTTGGGGTGGATATTCGCGCCGACCCGCGGTCAGGCGCGCAGAACGCTCAGGGCCGCCACACCAACCACCACGCAGGTGACACCGGCCAATTGGACCCGGCCCAGCCGCTCGCCGAAGAGCACGTAGGACACTGCGAGAGCGACCACGGCGAACTGCGAGGAGAGCACCGCGGCGATGGCCAGCCCGTGCCGGGAGCCCCAGGTGTAGGAGTAGAACCCGGCCACCTCGGCCAGCCCGGAGGCGACAAGGAACGGCACCGCTCGCGAGGTCAACCGCAGGCGCCCCGTGAGGGCGAGCGGCAGGGCCAGGGCAAAGGCCCCGATCAGCCGCGCCGACAGCACCACCCACGACGCCGGCAACACAGCGGCGGCCCGGCCGGTGGCGTACAGGCTGGTCCCGAAGGCCAGCGTCGCGCCGATGGCGAACAGCACCACCCTCGGGTGGTGCACGGCATCCTCGATGGCGGCGTCGGGGGCGGGCACCGAGGCGAGGGCGACTCCGGAGACGATGACGAACAGCGCGCCGGCCACCGACACGGCCAGGCTGGCGCCCGCGATCACCGCGATGAGGGCGGCGATCGCGCCCTCGGTGGAGACGATCGGCGCCACCAGAGACACCTGGCCGATGCGTAGGGCGTAGTAGTTCATGACCAGCCCGCACACGTTTCCGGCGCCGGAGAGGATGAGCCAGACCAGCGCGGAGCCGTGCAGGCTCGCCGGCACGCCCGCCACGGCGGCGAGCGGGACCGTGACGACCAGGCCGACGAGCATCACCCAGGCCACGACGGCCATCGGGTCGATCAGCCGGCTGGAGCGCGACGAGCACAGGATCGAGACCGCCCATGCGCATGCGGCGCCGGCCCCGCCGAGGATCGCGACCACGCGGCGCTCAGTTCTCGGTCGCCGTCAACCCGAGATGCGCTGTCCGGTCGCGGGATCGAAGAGGTGGAGCCTCCGGGTGTCGACGAACAGCCGCCCCTCCTGACCCTCGGAAAGGGAATGCGAGACGCCGACCCGGGCCACGAGCTCTGAGCCTGCGGCCAGGGTCACCTCGGGGTCCTCCGACGCGGTGGCCTGGGCCAACTCGCGCAGCATCGGCTCGTTGGCGGAATCGGATCCCGCCCACCCGTGACCGTTGAGCGACAGGTGGGCATAGACGTCGGATCCGGTGGACTCCAGCATGTCCACGGTCGCGGTGACGTCCACCTGCCCAGGGCGCTCGCCGACCATGGCCGCGTCCTCAAAGCTCTCGGGGCGCACGCCGAGCACCACCCGGCCGGTGTGCGCCGCGCCCGCGGCGTCTCCGACGTCGGCCAACGCGATCGTGCCCAGCGGCGAGGTGAGCGAGCCATCGGCGATCTCGCCGATGAGGAAGTTCATCGAGGGCGACCCGATGAAGCCCGCGACGAACAGGTTCTGGGGACGGTCGTAGAGCTCGGCCGGGGTCCCGAGCTGCTGCAGGATGCCGTCGCGCATCACGGCCAGCCGGTCGCCGAGGGTCATCGCCTCGGTCTGATCGTGGGTGACGTACACGGTGGTGGTGTGCAGCCGGCGCTGGATGCGCGTGATCTCCGAGCGCATCTGGATGCGGAGCTTGGCGTCGAGGTTGGAGAGGGGCTCGTCCATGAGAAAGGCCTGGGGGGCGCGCACGATCGCGCGGCCCATCGCCACCCGCTGGCGCTGGCCGCCGGAGAGGTTGCCCGGCTTGCGCTCGAGCTGGTCGGCGATCCCCAGGAGCTCCGCGGCGTGCTGGACCTTGCTGCGGATCTCGTCGGCGGCGACCCCGGCGCGACGCAGGGCGAAGCCCATGTTCTTGGCCACCGTCATGTGCGGATACAGCGCGTAGTTCTGGAAGACCATGGCGATGTCGCGGTCCTTGGGGGTGAGATCGTTGACGACGCGGTCGCCGATCGAGATCGTGCCCGCGCTGATCTCCTCCAGCCCGGCGATCATCCGCAGCAACGTCGTCTTGCCGCACCCGGAGGGGCCGACCAGGACAGTGAACTCGCCGTCGGCGATCTGCAGGCTGAGGTCACGCACCGCCTCGGTCCCGTCGCGGTAGCGCTTGCTCACGTCCTGGATCTCGATCGCGGCCATGCGGGTCTCTCCTCGGTCGGGTACCGGTCCTGCGCTAACGGATGAGCTCTGTGCGACGGGTCGCCGCGCCCTGGGGGATGAGCTGGCTGCGGGCCGCGTGCAGCGCGAAGGCGATCGCGCCACGCAGCGCCGCCTGATCGCCGAGCAGGCTCGTCTCGATCCGCGCGGTGAGCGGGACGAGCGCGGCGGCGGCGCCGCGGACGGGCCGAAGCAGCAGCGGGCTGGAGCCGATGCCGCCGCCGAGCACGACGAGCTCTGGGTCCAGGATCGCGCAGACGGTGGCAATGGCCGAGCCCAGGCGGGCGGCGATGTGCTCCACCACCGCCCCGGCGTCGCCATCACCGCCGCGAGCCAACTCGAAGACGTCGGCGGCGGTGGCAACCTCACCGGACCGGCCCGGCGCCCGGGCGGCGAAGCCGGCGAGCACGCCCGCCGCCCCGATCTCGTCCTCCAACCCGCCGTGCAGCTTATGCCGGGGGTCGAAGGGGTCCCCGACCAGCGGCAGGTAGGCGATCTCGCCCGCCGCCCCGTGGGCGCCACGGACGAGCTCGTCGTGCATGATGATCCCCATCCCCACGCCGGCGCCGATGCCGATGAACACCATCGTCGACACGCCCCTGGCCAGCCCAAAGGACTTCTCGCCCAGCGCGGCCAGGTTGATGTTGTTGTCGATGAGGACGGGGACCCCGAAGCGCGTCCCCACCGCGCTCAGCGGATCCAGCGCGCCGTCGGGGGACAGGTTGTAGGCCAGGCGGACCCGCGCGGTCTCACGATCGACCACGCCCGGGGTGGAGATGGCGATGGCGAGCAGGCGGTCGTGGGTGGCCCGCCCTCGCTCGACGGCGCGGACCGCGACAGCGGCGATCTGGGCGGCGAGCGCCCGGCCGCCCGCCTTGGTGGTCGGCTCGAGCTCGTCATAGATCATCTCGCCGAACACGTCAGCGGCGCCGGCGCGGATGTTGGTACCTCCGAGGTCGAGACCCACGACGAAGCCCGCGCTATCGCGGACGACGTAGGCGATGGGGCTGCGCCCGCGGCGGCCGTGCTGGGGGCCAACGGCCGAGATCATCCCGGCCTGCTCCAGCCGGCCGACAGCGGCGCCGACCGTCGGCTTGGACAACCCCGTCGCCGACGCGATCTCCGGTCGGGTGACCGGGCCGCGACGGAAGATCGCCTCCAGCACCGCCTGCTCACCGAGCTCGCGCAGCAGGCCCAACCGCGAGTCCGGAGGGCCCGCTGGGGCTGCCGACGATGAGCTGTCCACGTCGCGATCGGCCATTGTCAAGGATTCCTTACGAATGATGTGAGCGTCTTGACGCCTCAGAATACGAATTGTATGGTCGTTAGATCAAGCTTCTTACAAAAGCCGGCTTGCTGGTATGAGGAGAGCCCAGATGTCTCACGAGCAGAAGCGGACGACGCGCCGCGGCTTCATCACGACCACCGCGACCGCGAGCATGGGGTTGTATCTGGCCGCCTGCGGGGGCTCCAGCTCGAGTTCGAGCTCCGCCGCCGGCGGCACCAGCTCGAGCGCTGCCACCAGCAGCGCCGCGGCGACGGGCTCCCAGGGCGCCGTCACCCTCAACAACCTCTTCCAGCAGCAGGCGGGCTACAGCGCATCGGACCTGGCGGGAATGACAAAGCTCTTCGAACAGGCCAACCCCCACATCAAGGTCAACAACACGCTGGTCGCCTACGAGGCGCTGCACGACAAGATCGTCGCCGCCGCACCGGCCGGAACCTATGACGTCGTGCTCGGCGACTGCATCTGGCCCGCCGAGTTCGGCTCCAAGGGGATCGTCAAGGACATCAGCTCAGACGTCAACTCGCTGCCCACCAGCCAGATCTTCCCGGGCGCGCTGATCATGGCCGACTACAAGAGCAAGTACTACGGGATGCCATGGATCCTCGACACCAAGTACATGTACGCCAACGGCTCGATGCTGAAGAAGGCGGGCGTGTCGCCCGCCTCGCTGAAGACCTGGGACGGCGTCGTGGCGGCACTCAAGCAGGTCAAGGCCAAGGGCCTGGTCAAGTACCCATGGCTGGGTAGCTGGGCCCAGGCCGAGGCCGTGGTCTGCGACTACGCGCAGCTGCTGGGGGCCTTCGGCGGCAAGTTCCTGGACAGCTCGGGCAAGCCT
>DASXDW010000071.1:0-6373 GCA_036490435.1 Solirubrobacteraceae bacterium | reverse complement strand
GCCGAACCCTGAGCGAACAGCTGGGAGCGGGTTGGTTGGCCCCGGATTTGGCGAAAAGCGCGTCGCTGGCGGAGGACGGACCGACGCATGCCTTCGTGCGGGCGCGGGTATTCGCTGCTGATGGCGCTCGCGTGGCCGCCTATTTCCGGCACCGAAGCGTGAGGCGGGGCTAGCGGCGTTGAAACCTTGACTTTCTTTGCGACGACGCAGGCGCCCATCCTGAGTCTGTGGCGGTGAGGCGGTCGGGTGCCAGCCGCGGGCAAACGCGCGTTCCTAATCACGGGGCACCAGGCGCGTGGCTATGACTCGCACGCTCCTTTGCGCGCGTGCGTGGCCGCCCAGATCGCCTGCGCTGCTGCGATCACTGGACCGGGCGAACCGAAGTCGCCTACCCACAGCACGCACGGGCCCTCGTGCCAGTACACGTTCGAGGTTGATTGCGAGCCCGCCGCGTTCACTCCGGTCGAGCCGGGCACGCCCGGAACCATGAACGACACCAGCTTCCCCCCTCCCTGGCTCTGCCTCGCAGAGGCGAGGGAAGCGGCCTGCTCGTGTTCCGCGGCCGACGGCGACCCCAGCTCCAGCGCAAAGGACCCACCCTGCCTGCCTTGAGCGCCACCCGTGCCCACGGTGGCGAACTCCTTGAACCCCTCCGCCTTCAGCTCCGTCGGGTCGCTGTCGCCCCCGTACTCGCTGGCGAGGTAGACGTTGAGACTCTTCATCACGCTGGGGGCACCCTGCGTGCTGAAGCCGGTCTCCTGTGCGCCGTGCACCACGTACGCGGTCAGCTTCAGCCCGGAGGAGCCGCTCCCGCACCCCGCCAGGACACTTGCCACGACGACGCCCGCGCCCAGGGCCCCTGCCAAGCCGCGCCGTCCGCCCATGACAGCCTCCTCTCTCAGCTTCCAACCTCGCCTAAAGACCCGAACCGGCCGTCGAAGCCTTGGGCCGGTACCGCCGCAGCCTGCAAGCAGGACACCTGCCCCACGTACCAGGGACGACGCTAACGGGAGCCTCCGGCTCACGGTGGCCCTCCCACCGTCTCGACGGACTTGAACGCGTAGCCCATCCTTTTCAGTTTGCGGCTCCAGAACCACGGCCACCTGGCCAGACTTTCGGCTCGGTCAGATCCGCATTAGGTCGGGCCGTGACGAGGGGGCGGCCGGTCCGGAGTGCGGCCCTGGACCGGGGCGACCGTTGCAGCGGGATCCACGGCACGCGTTGCCATTTCGCGGGCGAGCTGCACGCGGTTCGCGACTTCCAGCTTCAGGTAAACGCTCGAAAGGTGCATCTCCACCGAACCCGTGAACGCGCCGGTCAAGACCGCAGCCCTGCTTCGGTCATCCGACGAGCATGTCCCCGGTGCCGGCCTCAGTCTCGCTCCGCGCGGATAGCGGGTCACCGTCGTCGCAGAAGCCGATCGACAACCGGACACTTCGGAGTGTCGCCGGGGCGTACGCCGCCGCCGGCCCGATCGTCGCAAAAGCCCAACGACCAGCGCACGCGCAAGCGAGCGCCGGCCAGCTGCTGCTTCTCGATCGTTGCGACGCTTCGCTCGGCGGGCCTAGGGTCGCGATCGCGTTCCAGAGCAGCGTCGCCGACGTGAAGAGAAGCTGTCGGAAGGCCGCTCCTCACTGGCAGGTCGCGCTTCAGTCCTCGGTGTCACGGATGCCCTGTACTTCGCGGAGCCCACCGGCAATGTCAGCGAGCTGGTGTCGTGTGAGCGTCTCGGACATGAGAAAGACGAACGTCCCGTCGTGCTCAAAGTACGCCTGCGCTTGACCGCCTCGGCCGATCTCGTCGGTTCCGCCGATATAGACCGTGATCCCATCCACGGTGATGTGATCCCACGGATCGGCTCCGATGACCTCGTCCCAGATGGAGCCGCGGTTGTCGACGGGTGATTGGGAGATGATCACGCGGTCCCGCTTGTCAGCGGATCGGCAGTCGAGATGCACGCTGGGGCCCGACCGTGGATTCCCGGAAGCAGCGACGTAGCTGCAGTCCATGTCCCAATCAGAGGGAAATTCTCGCGGAAGCCACACCGTGAAGGGGGCGCGCCGTTGCGCCTCCACGCGGGTCAGCTTTTCCTGTGGCGGACATGGCATGAAAATCAACTCGGATCATGACGCAGAGCCGCGGCGAGGACTCGCACCCACGCTGAGCCGAGAGTGTCGCGACGGGCTGCAAGCGGCAACCGGCGCATCCGATGGGGCCGGCCGCAGCCCGTCTCAATTGGGATCGACAAGCGGACACTCCCAACCTTTTCGCGAGGCGCCGACGTCGGAGGACTGACAGTCTCAGCGACCAACGCTGAGCGGACGCTCGGATCGGGCATCCAGCGCGCTGCCTTCGGCGGCAGGCAGCAGTATCGGGATCGCACGCTGGCGTCCTTGAGACTGCCGCGTGTTCGTGAATGCAGCTCTGATGAGACGACATCGGCTTGGGCGTCGGGCGCGCTCCTCGGGACCCTCGTCGTCGGCCCGCGTGCCGCGCAACCGGCCGTTCCGGTCACGTTTTGTCCATAAACGTGATCATTCGCCCGGCGCGGACGCCTTATTCGCCAAGAAGTCTCAGTCGGTGGTGCTGGAGGCTGGGCAGTTGCGCAGCGGATTCCGACCCCGTGAGTTGTTGAGAAGTGCGCTCAGACTGCAGGGTCGGCGAGCGGCGGCGCGAGGACGGTGTCGTACTCAGCCATCAGCTCGCGGGTCTGCTCGTGGTCGGGCATCGCACCGGTGCGCGCAACGTGTTCTGCCACCTTGACGAAGTAGTTCTCATAGCCGCTGGGCGTCAGGATCGCGATGTAGCGCGCCGCATCATCAAACGGGTTGTTGAAGCCGTGGGCCAGCTGGCGGCTCGCGAACACGATCTCCCCAGGGACGGCCGTATAGAAACCGTCGCCGGTTCGGAAGCGCATCTGGCCTTCAAGGACTACAAAGGTCTCGTCGTGAGCGCCGTGCACGTGAGCGGGCGGCCCGGCCAGCTGCGGTGCCATCCGGCCCTCGAGAACGGTGAGCCGACCGAGCGTGTCACCGGCCTTGACCTTGACCAACATCGACCAGTTCGGTAGGTCGATCGCTTGGCCCTCGTCCCGACCGCGGGTGAAGCCCTGAACGGGTTGATGGGAGTGGTGGGGCTCCTGCCCGAAAAAGGTCACGCCTCGCGACCCTAAACGATTCCTGCCTGGCTGTGCCCCAGCTGATTTTGATCGAGTGACGTTTGAGGGCGAGTGATCGCCCTCGCCTGTCGTCCGCGCCTTGAGTCACGTTTCCCTCAGGAACGTGATCGTATAGCTGGGGACGACGTCGACGAAGACGCAAACGTGATCCGGCGGCTCAAGAGATCCCGTCGTCGCAGGGAAGCCTCGTCGTGGCTTCTGGTTCGTCGCCATTCCGCCACTGTCAGTGCCGGAGCTCTTCCATCGACATGGGGCGGATTCTGACTTGACTAGTGTTCGCCTGACATGAAAGTCGCCTATGTTTTCTCTACCTCCGGCCACACGGCCAGCTACAAGCTCGGAAAGATGATCCTTCCGCAACTGGAGCAGGGCACGCACGGCGTCGAGGTTGTCGGCATGTTCTTCTTTGACGACAACACCTACGTGCTACGAGCCGGCGACCCGCTGGGCGAGCGGCTCGGGAAGGTGGCTGCCGAGCAGGGAATGCTTCTGATGCTCTGTGACCAGTGCGCGCTGGAGCGCTCCCTGGCCGAGGGCGAGATCGGCGCGGCGGTGCCCAAGGACACGGTCGGTGGCGTGCGGGTCGGCTGCTTTCCCGACCTCTATGCGGCACTGGCGGGCAACCCGCCGGACCACGTCATCACGCTGTAAGGGGGCGTGGAGGCTCCCGCAGAGCCGACCGCTCGCAATTGGCGACCTGGAGCGAACCGAACTGGTCTTCGGTGGGCTCCGCGCAGCAGAACCACGGCTCGGTCAGCCGCGGTCGCCCCTCGCTTGATCCCATCGCGATGAGCTCGATTTCGGCCAGGGCCGGCTCACCCGCGGCCTCGCGCACCGCGGCGCGGATGCGGGCGAACGTCACGCCCGCCGGTTCGCCCGCGGCGGCGCTCTGCTGCACGAGCGCATTGAGGCGGCCCTGGAGCAGGTCCGCCGCCGGGTCGGCTGACTGCCACGGGTAGCTGAGCCGCTCGGGTTCGTAGGGACCGAGATGCTCTTGCAGTTCCGGGAGCGCGAGCAAGAGTGACCCTTCGGGGACGAGCAGCCGGATCGTGTACTGGACCGGGTCGACATTGGCCATCATGTCGTGTTCGGCGACGAAGTCCAGTATCTCCAGCACGTCCCGTGGGGTCGTCCACGGGGTAAACGGCATGAACGACGGCCGCGTCTCGATCCCGTGCTCGCGCAGGAGGTTGATCGCGAGCACCGCCTCGGCGGTGGTGTGGCCCTTGTCCAGGCGGACGAGGATCTCGTCGTTGACGCTCTCCAACGCGCACACGATGAACAGGCAGCCCGCGGCGGCCATCTCCGCCCACACGTCAGCGCGCTCCAGCACATGCTCGACCTTGGTCGTGCAATCAAAGGTCAGCTCCGGAAAGCGCTCGTGCATCGCTCGCACGATCGCCAGCGAGTGGCGCCACCCGTTGAGAAAGTCGGGGTCGCCGAACGTGATGTGGCGCGCACCCAAGCCGACGAGACACTCGATGTCTCGGAGTACTGTGTCCGCCTGCACGATGCGGATGCGCCCGTCATACACGGCAGGGACCGGGCAGTGACGGCAGCGATGCACGCACCCGTGGCTGGCCTCGACGTACCCGACGAGCCGCTCCTCCCCGCCCACCGCGAGCTTGGCGTAGGCCTCCAATCCGGGCAGCAGCTCCCGCGCCGGCGGATCAAAGCTGCCGCGCTGCAGATGGATGATCGGCCGGTCGCCGTCCCCCGCGCTCGCCTCAGGGGCGGCCAGACCGTCGACCCAGGCGACCAGCGCCGGCTCGTACTCCCCGGCGATCACTTCGGCATCAAGCTCTCGCGTGACCAGCTCGCGGCTCACCGTCGCATAGAGCCCGTAGAAGCAGATCGGGAGATCACGGTCGTCCGCCCGCACTCGCCGTCCCGCGCTGAGACCCAGGCGCATCGCGGTGTGCATCGGCACTGAGAAGGCGACAGCTTGCGTCCACTGCAGCGCCTCGGAATCCCACGGCTGGACGCTGAGGTCCAGGCATTTCACGTCGTGCCCCGCGCGACGCAGCGCGGCCGCCGGTGACGCCACGTGCAACGGCTGGTGGCCCAGCTCGTAGGTGGAGATCAGCAGGACGCGCACGAACGGTCCACGCTAGCGCGCGCTGGTCGCCGTAGGCGCGTGCGGCAAGATCTCGATGCGCAGCTGGCCATGTGCGGAGCGCAGGGAGCGCTCGACCTCCTCAGCGCTGTCGGCGCGCGCGAACATGAAACCGAGGTAGCGGTCGCCCTCGGGCAGCGGCACAACCGGGCGGCCGCGGGCGATCGTGATCTCCACGCCGAGGATGCCCTCCACCGCTCGCGCCTCCTGCAGTCCGTCCACCTCGCCGAGCAGGCCCGCCCGGGGAATCGGGATCATCATCACCCCGGACGCGGCTGACTCACGCGCTACGTCATCGAGGCCGAGGCCGAGGGCGTGGCGCAGGATCACCTCCTCCAGGCTTACGCCCGCCCCGAAGCGCAGTGCGCGGGAGCACAGGCCACCGATTGAGCGGGCCGCGAGTTCCAGGATGCTCACGCGGTCGCCATCGACCCGGAGCTCGGCGTGGATCGGACCCTCTCTGAGACCAAGGGCATCTGCCGCCCGGGCAGTCACCGCTTCGATCTCGGCCTGGACGGGAGCCGGCAGCCGGGACGGCGTCACGTATAACGTCTCCTCGAAGTACGGGCCCTCAAGCGGGTCAGGCTTGTCGAACACCGCCAGCACCTCGAGCCGGCCCGACCGCAACAATGCCTCGACCGCGACCTCCCCGCCGGGCAGGTAGCTCTCCACCAGCAACCGCGCTCCGGCAGGCTCGTTGGTGGCGGCGAGAATGCGCCGGATGCGCTGCACCGCCGAGCGCGCCTGGTCGGCGTCGTCAGCCCGGATCACGCCGCAACTGCCCGACAAGCCGAGCGGTTTGAGAACGCACGGCAGTCCCACTAGGCCTGCCACCGCGGCGATATCGCCGTCGTCGGCCAAGAGCGCAAACCGTGGTTGCGGAATCCCGTGCGCCGCGAGGGCGTGTCGCATCGCCGCCTTGTCGCGCGTGCGGGCCACGGCGTCGGGTGGGTTGTGGGGCAGGCCGAGGCGCTCGGCGCCCATCGCGGCCGCCATCACGCCCTGGTCATCCACGCTAACAATTGCTGCAAACGGGGTATCCCGGGCACGTTCGGCGATCTGCTCAGCCGCCCGTACCG
>DASXDW010000220.1:0-36787 GCA_036490435.1 Solirubrobacteraceae bacterium | reverse complement strand
CCGAGAAGACGATCTTTTCGTAGGCCATCGCGGAAGCGTAGTGGTGAATCCCGCGACCGGCTCCCCATGCCAGCGTGCTTGCGGTCAAGTAGGAAGTAGGAAGCTCTACTGTTTACTTCTCGGCGCGCCGCAGCTAGCGTCCCTCACCGCCCCTCGATCTGAAAGGTCTCGTCCCGCATGGCCACCGCCGACGTCCTCAAGCCCGACCACGCCAGCCAGCGCAAGCATTTCATCTTCACCGACGAGCACGAGCAGCTGCGCGATTCGATCCGGCGCTTCGTGATCAAGGAGCTCCAGCCCCACGCCGAGGAGTGGGAGGAGTCGACGTTCCCGGATTGGGTGTTTGCGCGCATGGGCGAACTGGGGTTCCTGGGGCTGGACAAGCCCGAGGCCTACGGCGGGCAGGGCGGCGACTACTACACGAGCCTGGTGCTGGCCGAGGAGATCGTCCACGCGCACTCGGGCGGCCTGGCCATGGGCGTCGCCGTCCACACCGACATGGCGATGCCTCCGATCCTGGCCTTTGGGACCGAGGAGCAGAAGCAGGAGTGGGTCGTGCCCGCCATCGCCGGCAAGAAGATCCTGTGCCTGGGGATCACCGAGCCCGACGCGGGCTCCGATGTGTCCGGCATCAAGACCGTCGCGCGCCGCGGCGGTGATGGCTACGTGATCAACGGTTCGAAGACCTACATCACCAACGGACACCGCGCCGACGTGATCGTCCTGGTCACCAAGACGGACCCCGAGGCCGGGTACGACGGATTCACGCTGTTCCTGGTGCCGATGGACGCCGAAGGGGTGATCCGCGAGAAGCGCCTACGCAAGCTCGGCATGCACGCCTCCGACACCGCGCTGCTGGCCTTCCAGGACGTCCACGTCCCCGAGACCGCGGTCCTCGGCCAGGTGGGCAAGGGCTTCTACCACATCATGTGGGAGCTCCAGGGCGAGCGCCTCATCGGTGCCGCCGGCTGCGTCGCGGGCGCCCAGAACGTGTTCGACCGCACCCTGCAGTACGCCAAGGAGCGCAAGGCATTCGGGCGGGAGATCGGCCGCTTCCAGGTCATCCGGCACAAGTTCGCAGAGATGGCGACCAAGATCGAGACCGCTCGCCAGCTCGTCTACACCACCGCCTGGCGGTTCCAGAACGGCGAGTACCCGGTGCGGGAGATCTCCATGGCCAAGCTCTACGCGGCGCGGATCGCCGTGGAGGTCGCCGACGAATGCATCCAGATCCATGGCGGCGCCGGCTACATGGTCGAGTACGGCGTCGAGCGGGTGTGGCGCGACATGCGCCTCAATCGCATCGGGGCTGGGACCGACGAGATCATGCTCGATGTCATCGGGCGCTCCTACGGCCTCTGATCCCCGCCCGGCTCCTCCCTTTACAGAGGAGCACGAGCGCCTACGGCTGCAGATGCGGTCGTTCGTCACTGAGCGGCTGCGGCCGCATGCCGATGAGTGGGAGGCGGCGCAGTGGTTTGACAACGAGGTCTTTCGGTGGGTGGCCGACGCCGGCTACCTCGACCTCGGCCTGGAGCACCCGCTGGCCGCAGCGGTTTGGGTGGAGGAGCTCGCGCGCTGTGGCTCGGGGGGCCTGGCCGCGGGCCTGGGCGCTCACGCCGGGATCGCGCTCCCACCCATCGCAAGGTTCGGAACCGCGCAGCAGCGTGAGCGCTACGTCGAGCCGGGGCGGCGCGGCGAGCTGATCGCCGCGCTGGCCATCACCGAGCCCGGCGCGGGCTCGGATGTCGCCGCGATCCGCACCCACGCCCGCCGCGTCGACGGGGGCTACGTGGTCAACGGGTCCAAGACGTTCATCACCGGCGGGGTGCGCGCCGACATTCTCGTCACCGCGGTGAAGACGACGCAGGACGGCGGCCATCACGGGCTCTCCTTCCTCATCATCGAACGCGGCCCGGGGGTCCGGTCGTCGGCGCTGCGCAAGCTGGGCTGGCACGCCTCCGACACCGCGGAGATCGCCTTCGACGACGTCTTCGTGCCGCAGGAGAACCTGCTGGGCGGCGAGCACCAGGGCTTCTACCTGATCATGGCCAACTTCCAGTGGGAGCGGCTCCTCATGGCCCTGGGCGCCGTCGGGGCGATGCAGGTCTGCTTCGAGAGGACGCTCGACTTCGTCCGTGGTCGCGCGGACCTGCGCTCCCAGCAGGCGATCCGCCACGGCATGGCCGAGATCGCCGTCGAACTCGAGGCCGGGCGGGCCGTCACCTACGCCGCACTGCGGCGCCACCTGGCCGGCGAGGACGCGGTGCGCGAGGTGACGATCGCCAAGTTGCGCACCCAGCGTGCCGCGTTCGACGTCATCGACGCGTGCGTGCAGATCCACGGCCTGGACGCCCCGCCGGAGTTGGAGCGCGCGTTGCGCGACGCCCGCCTGGGACCGATCGGCGGCGGGACCGACGAGATCATGAGGGAGATCCTGGGCCGGTCGATGGGGCTGTGAACGCCCGCGCCGCAGCGCCCCCATCGTCTAGCCTCAACCTGTGCGCCGTCCGGCAATCAGGGCACACTGATGGACTCGGCACGAGGTCAGCTGCTGGTAGCGGGCCCGGGCCTGTTGGACCCCAACTTCTGGCGCACCGTCGTCCTCATCGTCGAGCACTCCGAGGAGGGCGCGCTGGGCCTGGTCCTCAACCGCCCGTCGGAGACCACTGTCGGCGAGGCGGTGTCCGAGCTCGAGCAGTTGCTCGATGTCGACGATCCGCTGTACGTCGGTGGCCCGGTGCAGCCGTCAGCGCTGATCGTGTTGGCCGAGTTCAACCAGCCCGCGGAGGCGGCGCTCATCGCCTTCGATGACGTGGGCGTGCTCGCCAACGGCGTCGAGGAGGACCCGTCGATCAGCGTTCGTCGCGGCCGCGCCTTCGTCGGCCACGCCGGCTGGGGCCCCGGGCAGCTCGACGACGAGGTCGAACGCGGCGACTGGATCCTCGATCCGGCTCAGCGCGAGGACGCCTTCTCCGGCGCGCCCCTGGACCTGTGGTCGGCGGTGCTGACGCGCAAGGGGGGCAGCTACGCGCTGGTGGCGCGCATGCCGGCCGATCCGTCCGTGAACTGATTCCCACCCCCACCCCGATCACCACTCCAGTGGCGCACGCCCACTCCCACCACGAGCAGTCCCACCACCACGGGCCATCCCGTGAGACCGAGCGCGGAGCGCTCAAAGCGGCGCTGGCGCTCATCGTGGTGTTCATGCTGGCCGAGGTCACGGTCGGCGTGCTGGCCTCGTCGCTGGCCCTGCTCTCCGACGCGGCTCACATGCTCACCGACGCCGCCGCGCTGGGCCTGTCGCTGGTGGCGGCGCGACTGGCCGCCCGCCCCGCCGGCGGTGCCATGACCTACGGGCTCGGCCGCGTCGAGATCCTGTCGGCCCAGGTCAACGGGGTGACCCTGCTCATCCTCTCGGTGGTCATCGTGGTCGACGCGCTCAGACGGCTCGTGTCCCCGTTGCACGTCGACGGCGTTCCGGTGCTGATCGTCGCCCTCGTGGGGATCGTGGTCAACATCGTGGCCGCCACGATCCTGGCCCGTGGCACCTCCGGCCGGCGCAGCCTGAACCTGGAGGGGTCCTACCAGCACATCGTCACCGACGCCTACGGCTTCATCGCCACGGCGGTTGCGGCGGGAGTGATCCTGGCGACCGGCTTTGACCGGGCGGACCCGATCGCGTCGCTGATCATCGCCGGACTGTTGCTGTACGCCGCCTACGGCCTGCTCAAGGAGTCCGGCCGCGTGTTCCTGGAGGCGGCACCCTCGGGCATCGACCCCGACGAGATCGGCCGCGCGCTGGCGTCACAGCCCGGCGTCGTCGAGGTTCACGACCTGCACGTGTGGGAGGTCACCTCCGGCTTCCCCGCCCTGTCAGCGCACGTCGTGGTACGCGCGGGCGACGACTGCCACGAGCGGCGGCGCACCCTCCAGCGGGTCGTCTCCGAGCGCTTCGGCATCAGCCACACCACGCTGCAGGTCGACCACGAGGCGGCAACGCAGGGCCCGCTGCAGATCGAGGTGACCCCCGGTGCAGAGCACCAGGCGGAGTCCTACACTCGGCCGCAATGAGGCTCATCAAGCCCGGACCCGATCACGAGACGCCGCGCGGCATCGTCGGCGGCGCCGAGATCTCGCAGGTGACGGCGGGCGCACACAACATCTACATGGGGCGCTTCCGGGTGCCCGCGGGGGCGCGGTCGCGCCCCCACTACCACGAGAATTGCGAGAGCACCCTCTACATGCTGAGCGGGAGCGTGCGCATCCTGTGGGGCGACCATCTCGAGGAGCAGCTCGAGGTGGAGCCCGGCGACATGCTCTATGTGCCTCCGCGCGTCACCCACGTGGTCGAGAACGTCTCTGACTCGCACCCCGCCGAATACGTCGTGGCCCGCGACTCGCCCCACGAGGACGCCATCGTCGTCCCCTGGGCCGAGGAGCAGGCGTGACGGTCGAGACGTCGGGGTCCTTCAGCGGCGTCCTTGACCGCCACATCTTCTGGCGCTCCTGGACGCCCGAGGACGCGCCGCCGCGCGCCGCGATCGTCCTCCTGCACGGCCTGGGCGAGCACAGCGGCCGCTACGACCACGTCGTCGCCCGGCTCGTCGAGGAGGGCTACGCCGTCCACGCGCTGGACCACCGCGGCCACGGCCGCTCCGACGGCCCGCGGGCCCTCATCGAGAACATGGACAACGTCGTCGCCGACGTCGACACACTCGTCGACCGCGTGGCGGGCAACGAACCCAGCGTGCCGGTGTTCATGCTGGGCCACAGCATGGGCGGGCTCATCGCGCTGCGCTATGCGCTCGCGCACCGGGAGCGGCTGGCCGGCCTGATCCTCTCGGCGGCGCTGGCCCAGCTCGATGCCGTGCCCAAGCCGCTGGAGCTGGTCGGCCGCGCCCTGTCGGTGATCGCGCCGCGGGCACCGCTCATCGCCATCGACCCCACACTGACCAGCCGCGACCCCGCCATCGTGGAGGCCTACCGCTCAGACCCGCTGGTGCACCACGGCAAGGTGCCGGCGCGCACCGCCGTCCAGCTCGCCGACGCCGTCGAGGGCTTCCCCTCGGCCGTGGCCGCCATCACGGTGCCGACGCTCATCCTCTACGGCACTGCCGACGGCCTGTGCCCGCCCGCGGGCAGCGTGATGCTGGCCGAGCGCATCGGCGCCGACGACATCACCGTCACCGCCTACGACGGCCTCTTCCACGAGATTCTCAACGAACCCGAGCGCGAAACGGTGCTCGAGGACCTCACCGGCTGGCTGGCCGCCCGCGTGGGCACGCCGGCGACGAGAGCCTGATCCACGCGCACATAACGGCCGTCGTCGAAGACGATTGCGCCGCCGTGGCACAGCCACTCAGGCGCGCGCGCCGGACCGCTGAGAACGGCGGCCTTGGCCAGGACCTCGGCCTGCGCCGCGGTGGGCGCCAACGCGCTGGCCTGCACGACACCGCTGAACACCGGGGCACCTGTGCACGGGTCCAGCAGATGGTGGCCGGGACGGCCGTCGGCGCCGATCCAGCTGCGTCGGGAGATACCGCTGGTGGCCACGGCGCCGCTGGACAGCAGGAAGGTGAGCAGCGACGAGTCGCCGACCGGACCTGCGATGTGGACAGGGCGCGCCAGCCCGGCGCGGCCGCCCACGCGGATGTCCCCGGCACAGTCCAGGACGAAGGCGTCAAAGCCCTCGAGCATCGTGGCCAGTTCGTCGGCGAACACCCCCTTGGCGATTCCCCCCACGTCGATGCGCAGGCCCGGCGGCCGGTTCACGGTCCCGGCTCGCGGGTCGACGGTGACGCGGCGCCAGCGCTCGTCGGGGTGGGGTGCGGCGGGCGCCCGGGGCGGCGCCGCCGCCAGCGCCGCCCGCAGGTCGGCGCCCTCTCCGTCGAAGTCGCCCGCGTAGCCCGCGAGCTCGATCTCGTCGGCCAGCGTGACGTCGACCAGGCCGCCGGTATCGCCCGCTGCGGTCAACGCCGTCTCGATGACGCGCCGCATCAGCGGGCTCACGGCGACGGTGGCGGCCGGGTCGCGGTTGAGGCGGCTGAGCTCGCTGGAGTCGCTGAACCGCGAGAAGCGCTCGTGCCAGGCCAGCAGCGCCCGGCGGGCCATCACCGCCGCGGCTGCGGCATCCGCGGGCCGGCCGGCGTCGGCCACGATCACCGTGCAGCGGCCGCCGAAACAGGCGAACGTGTGACGGTGCTCGGGGTAGCGGGAGCGGACGGTGTGCGGGAACGTGCGGACGGTCACGACTGGCTCGAGGTCACTGAGCTCACGCCGCCCGAGCCCGAGCCGGTGGAGCTGCTCGTGGCACCAGAGCTGGTGGAGCCGGTGGAGCTGCTCGTGGCACCGGAGCCGGTGGAGCTCGACGAACTCGAGGTCGTGGTGGCGGGCGTCGCCGCGTGGGTCGCCGTCTTGCGCGCCAGCGCCGGGTCATGCCCGGTCACGAGCACCACGGTGATGAGCATCCACACCGCCAGGAACAGCGCGATCGATCCACCGATCACCCGGGCGCGGATCCTGCGCACACGCGCCCGTCGCTTCTCCCTCAGCCTGAGTCCGTCTTGCTTGGTCATGGCTCAGAGCTTCGGGTTGCGCCATAGCAACGGCGTGTGAGCCGCGTAAGAAGAGCGTAGGAGCGCCGGCGAACGGGTCAGCGAGGGGCGACCGGCACGGCACCCAGCTCGAACCGGCAGCCGCTGAAATACCCGCCGGCCGGGGAGATGAGAAAGCACGCCAGTTCCGCCAGCTCCGCGTCGGTGGTGTGCTGGCCCGGCCACAGCGCCACCGCGGTGATCCCGTGACGCGCCCACTCCACTGACAGCGTCCGCGCGAGGTTCTCGAGCGCCGCACGGGCGGCGAGCGCGTGTGGGCCGGCAGCGGGTCGCGGCGCCACCAACAGCACGCGCCCTGCTGTCTCGGCCTCGATGAGCGCTCCGGTCGCGACGGCCCGGACAGCGCGCCAGGCCTGCTCCATCGCGGAGCGCAGCGCCTCAGCACCACCGGCGCCATAGCCCGCCCCGGCGTCATAGAGCAACGCGTGCAGCGGCGCGCGGTCGCGGGCCCAGCCCGCGGCGTCGTCCTCGTCGGCGAGCACGTCAGATCCGAGCGTCTGCACCACCGCTCCGAGCGCCTCCAGTTGAGCGCGCGGCGCGGTGACAGCCCCACCGGCGCCGGCAACGGCCACGCGGACGCCGTCGAGCAGGCCGGCGGCGAGCGTCACGCGACGGCCTGGGCCCGCGCGGCGCGGCGCGAGCCCCGGTGCCCGAGGCGAACGAGGTCGTCATGGAGCGTGCGGATGCGCTCGAGAATGACGCCGGCCGCCTCCTGCTGCTGCTCGCGCGTCGGCGACGCGATCACATCGAAGCGCAGCGGGGTCCCGTAGCTCACCGTCACCTTCGGGAACTGCAGCCGCCGCCAGTTACGCACCTGGTGGGAGCCGAGGATCCCCACGGGCACCACCGGCGCCCCAGACTCGAGCGCGAGACGACCGATACCGGGCCGGGCCTCAGTGCCCACCTCCCCAGTGCGCGAGCGGCCGCCCTCGCAGTACATGCCGATCGCCCCGCCGCGCTCGAGGATCTTGAAGGCGCTGATGAACGCCTCGTCGTCGTGAGCGCCGCGGCGCACGGGGAACACGCCGCCATGGCTGAAGATGTAGGTCGGGATCGGGGAGCTGAACAGCTGGGACTTGGCCATGAACTGGATCCGGCGGCGCACGAACGCCCCGGTGAAGAAGTGATCCATGAACGAGGCGTGGTTGGGCGCGAAGATGACCGGCCCGATCGGCACGTTCTCGGATCCGATCCCGCGGGCTCGGAAGGTGATCAGCGCGTTCAGCACGGTGACGATCCGGACGATCTCGTAGACGTGAGCCTCGGGCTCCCCAGCGCGCACGCGTGCGTGATAGGGAGCGAAGTGCTCGGGCGGCCGCGCGTCCTTGTACTGCTGAGGCTTGATCTCGACGTCCGGCATCGCCGCCGAAGATACCCCTCGGGGCACCCGGCAGCGTGCCGGACGTGGCCGACCGGTGGGTCAGGCGACGCGGGCACCGTAGGCGGCGAGCGTCTTGGGCCACCCGCCGGGCGAGGAGACCGCGCCGTGCATACCCTCCCAGCCGTCGCCGTGGCGCTCGAGGTGACGGTGCTCGAGCTCGACGCGCGTGCGGGACTCGGATTCCGCGACGAACCGCACCTCCACCTCGCTGGCGCGCTCGGGGTCGGTCTCGATCTCCCATGCCGGGTTGATGTCCCAGGTGAAGACGACGCGACCGGGCGGCTCGTAGGCCACCACCCGCGCCCACGTCAACTCGCGGCCGTCCGCGGAGCGGTCATAGACCCGCCCGCCGGCGCGCGGCTCGAAGATCATCTCGACGATCTCGCCGTCGAGGAGGTGATGGTCCCCGGGCCACCAGGACGCCATCTCCTGGGTGAACACCTCGAAGGCCCGCTGCCGCGGAGCCTCCACCTCGATCGAGGTGCGCACCGGGGCGGCGGTGGACTGCGTGCTCATCGTTGCTCCTTGGGTGGTTGTTCGACGGCCGTCTTGAACGCCGCCAGAGCCTGATTCCAGAAGAAGTCCAGATACGCGCGCAGGTCCTGAAGCCCGCAGCGGTCCATGCTGTAGATCCGGCGGTTGCCCGCCGCGCGATCGGAGACCAAGCCTGCATCCTTGAGCACCCTGAGGTGCTGGGAGACCGCCGGCCGGCTCACTGGCAGGTCGCCCGCCAACTCGCTGACCGACTGCGGCCGTGCGGCCACGCGCTCGAAGATCTCGCGGCGCGTGGGGTCGCCAAGCGCGACGAAGATCGAAGCTACGTTCTCTGGTCGCTCACGTACGTAAGTGGTCACTTACCGTAAGCCTAGCCTTACCGGCGAGCGGATGTCAAGACCGTGCACGTCGCAAGGCCCCCTGCACCCGCGGCGTTGTTGCATGTGAACCGTCTGCGCACCCTCCTTGACCGGCCGCGACTGTGGCGCGTCACGACGGTCCTGGCCGCGCTTCTGCTCCTGGCTCTGCTCGCCGTCTTGGCGCAGGGCTCGGTGGACGTGCTCGCCAGGCCTCCGGTCGCCAGGTCGTCGTCCTGGGAGCGGTGGTGCACCTCGGGGCAGGTCCGTGAAGACCGACGGCGCCTAGCGTTCTGCGCACGGGTCGACGGCCTGGTCCTGGCCTCCACGCACGGCCCCGGCCCCGGCGAGACGCACGTTGCGGTGATCGGCGGCTTCCACGTCACGATCGTCCGACTCCCCGGCCGCACCGCCACCCCCGCCCTGGGTACGCGCGTGATCGCCGTCGGACCGATGCTGCGGGCCCGCGACGGCCAACGCGAGGTTCAAGCGTTCAGGCTCGTGCGCCGATGAGATGGCTCGCCGCCACCGTGGCTCTGCTGTGCGCGAGCGCGGCGCTCGTGGGGGGCGTCTACCTGCGCGATCGGGATCCCTCCAGCTGGCTCCCGCCGCCGCGGGTCGCGGCAAACCAGGACGCCAGGACGATCCTGTTGTCGATCGGCTGCCCCCGTGCCGTCTGCTCGTACCGCCTCGTCGCCAATCCAAGCCCGTACCACTGGGTGGCGCGCATCTTCTACGGCTCGGGCACCGCATGCCTGGACATCGACCTTCTCACCTTCGACGTCGCCGCGGTGCACGGTTTCACCGGGGCGCGGCCGGTTCCGTGCAGCTCGGCTCGCGCCCACTCGGGCGCCTGATCTACCCCTGCAGCGGCAGGACCAGCGCCGGCCTCTCGATCTGATGCTCGGCACTGGTGGAGACCACGGCGGTGCCGATGGCGAAGAACTCGATGACGTGCGAGCCCCAGCCGTGGCTGCGCTCGATGATGCGCGCGCCCACGATGCCCTCCGACTGCAGCTCGTCGGCCTCGGTCTGCATCCGCTCCATCGCCAGCTCGCGCGCCTCGTAGAGCGCCTGGGTGAAGTTGGGCATCTCGACGTTGCGGCCCACCTGCTTGAGCGAGGCGAGCATCCCCTGCCGCGCGACGTGGTAGACGCAGTTGCCCATGACCAGGCCGGCCGGGCGGTAACCGGCGCGCAGCAGGGTGGCGAAGTCCTGACCGCTCATGTCCGAGGTGAAGGGCCGCCCGTTGGGCGCGCGATGCAGCTCCCCGCCGCGATGCTTGACCGCGGTGCCGACGGCGATGAACTCGGCGAGGTCGGCGCCCCACTCATACCGGCCGATGTCCAGGCGCACGCCGACGATTCCGTCGGCGCCCAGCTGGTCGGCCTCCTCCTCCATACGCGTCATGGCGAGTTCACGCGCGTGGTACATGGCCTGCGTGAGCACGCCCATCTCCTGGTTCTGGTTCCACCCGGCCTGCTGGAAGCCGATGTGGTAGATCGAGCTGCCCAGCACCAGCCCCACGGGCTCGAACCCTGACTCCTTGACGAGCAGGAACTCGTTGACGGAGAGATCGGAGGTGAAGAAACCGCGCTCGGCGTCCTTCTTCATCCGCGCGATGCGGTCCCGTCCGGATTCCGGGATGCCGGCCAGCGATCCCGACTCGTATCGCGCCGCGTGCGGGGCGTCCGCGGTGGCGACGTCCTGACCGGCCGGTGGTGCGTTCTGCGCGTTGTCGTCGTCGCGTTTGAGGAACCCCATCGTCTCTCCTATCCGTTGAGCAGGCGCTCGAGCGCCTGCCGCGTTGTCAGGCTGCTGCGCGCCTGCTCGGCCAGCGCCTCGCCGAGCGTCTGCAGCCAATCATCAGTGCCCATGTCCTCGTTCTTGAGGACGATCCCGCCCGAGAGCCGCGCGCACCGCGTCTGGATCGAGGCCCCGTCCGAGCGCAACTCGAGACGTTGATTGGACGCGTCCAGGGAGATACGGCGCACACGCTTGGGGCCGAACATTCCCTCGCGGCGGCGCTCGACGATGACGGCGCCCGGCACCGCGTCCTCGAGCTTTGTGGCGAGCGCCTCGACGAACGCCCGCAGGTCGCTTGTGTCCGCGCGCAGCGAGGCGGTGACGAGATCGATGTCGAGGTCGGTGTGTGCGGCGTCGTCGGCGGCCATGGCTGCGGCCCTCAGCCTACGCCACCTCGCCCGCGGCAGCCTCCCCTGGTCTGCGGCTTCCCCGCGCGTCCGCGGGGGCCTCTTTAGCTGACCCATATGAAGTCGGCGTTTGCATGCCGTGCGCCATGGGTAACCGCGCCGATGCAGCGGCCGGCAGGCGACCGCTCCGAGGCAGGGAGGGTAGGGATGTTCCACGCACGCACCTCGCGGCCGTCGCCGACGCCGCGGCTGTCCTTCGTCCTTCTAGCCGCGGCGGCGGCCTGTGCGGTGGCTGTCGCACTGGCACTGGCCGGACCCCCGGCAGCGCGTGCCGCCACCACGCGAGCTCACGCCAAGGCGAGCGCGAGCTCGGCGGCGTGCCCGTGGGTCGACTCGCAGGCGGGGACCTCTCAGAAGGTCGCCGACGTGATCGATCACATGAGCCTCGACGACGAGATCACGATGGTCGAGGGCCACGGGACGGCACCGCCCAACCCGTACGTCTTCTACATGCCTGGCATTCCCAGCCTCTGCATTCCGCAGCTCGGCGAGGAGGACGGCCCCGCCGGGGTCGCCGACCAGCTCACCAACGTGACCCAGCTGCCAGCCGGCGTGGGGCTCGCCGCCACCTTCAACCCGTCGCTGGCACGCCAGTACGGTCAGGTGATCGGCTCAGAGGAGTTCGGCAAGGGCGCCGCGGTCAACCTCGGCCCGACCGTCAACATCGACCGCGATCCTCGCTGGGGCCGCTCCTTCGAGACCTTCACCGAGGACCCGTTCCTCAACAGCGCCCTCACCGTGTCTGAGATCAAGGGCGTCCAGAGCACCGGCGAGATGTCACAGGTCAAGCACTTCGCCGCCTACAACCAGGAGACCAACCGCAACACGCCCCAGGACGACGTGATCGTCTCCTCGCGCGTGCTGCACGAGATCTACGACCCGGCGTTCCACGCCGCGGTGGAGAACGCCAACGTCGCCTCGCTGATGTGCGCGTACTCGTCGATCAACGGCGACTTCGCCTGTCAGAACAACACGCTGCTCAACACCACGCTGAAGCAGATGTGGGGCTTCCAGGGCTTCGTCACGTCTGACTACGCGGCGCTGCACGACACGTCGGGCGCGGTGGACGGCACCGACCAGGAGCAGCCGTTCAACGACTTCTTCGGACCCACACTCGAACAGGAGGTGCAGAACGGGACCGTCCCTCGCGCGGTCCTGAACACCATGGTGTCGCGGATGCTCACGGAGATGTTCCGCTTCGGGATCATCGACCACCCACCCACCGGCACCCCATCTGACCCGGTGACGACCCCGGCGCACGTCGCGGTGGCCACCAACGTCGCCGACCAGTCGGCCACGCTGCTCAAGAACGACGGGGAGACCCTGCCGCTGTCGGCGGGCCACGGCGGGACGGTGGCAGTGATCGGGCCGTCGGCCTCGGCGTCACCCACCTACGGAGGCGGCGGCAGCGCGTTCGTCATCCCGCCCTCCACGGTGTCGCCCCTCCAAGGGCTGGAGGCCGCTGCCGGGCACGGCACGCATCTGCTCTACCAGCAGGGCTTGCCCACCGACCAGTCGCTGCCGGCGATCCCGTCGTCGGCGCTCTCGCCGGCCTACGCCCCCACGCCGTTCGGGGGCAGCTACAGCGGGACCCTCACCGCGCCCGAGACCGGCACCTTCGTGTTGGCCATCGAGAACCCGTGCGGGTGCTACACGCCGACGTTCCTGTCGCTTGACGGCAAGCAGATCATCGACAATCCCAGCACGCCGCCGGTGAGCGTGTACTCGGTGGCGGTTGACCTCGTCCAGGGTCAGACCTACTCGCTGAGCATCAGCGGCGACTCGGACAAGCTGCTGTGGGGCACGCCGTCGGCGCTTCAGCCCGGCATCGATGACGCGGTCGCCGCGGCCAAGTCGGCCGACACCGCCGTGGTGGTCGCCTCCGACGACACCGAGTCAGAGGCCACCGACCGGCTCTCGCTCAGCCTCCCCTCAGCCCAGGACGAGCTGATCGAGAAGGTCGCCGCTGCCAACCCGCACACCGTGGTCGTGGTCAACGCGGGCGCGCCGGTGACGATGCCGTGGCTGGGCCAGGTCGGCGCCGTGCTGGACGACTGGTATCCGGGGCAGGTCAGCGGCACCTCGCTGGCCCGTGTCCTGTTTGGCAAGGCGGATCCGAGCGGCCACCTTCCGGTGACGTTCCCCACCGGGCTCTCGCAGGTGCCGGCGTCCACCCCGGCTCAGTTCCCCGGGGTCGGCGGCAAGGTCCAGTACTCCGAGGGGCTCGACGTGGGCTATCGCTGGTATGACTCCCAGAACCTGACGCCGCTGTTCCCGTTCGGCTTCGGGCTGTCGTACACGAAGTTCGCGTTCAGCAACCTGAGGGTGACGGGCGCGCCGGGCAACGGCGTGAGTGACATGCACGTGAGCGCCACCGTGACCAATGTCGGGCAGCGCGCCGGCGCGGACGTGGCGCAGCTGTACGTGGGCGACCCGTCGAGCGCCGGCGAGCCCCCGCGGCAGCTGGCCGACTTCAAACGGGTGAGTCTCCCCGCCGGCCAGTCGACCCAGGTCCAGTTCACCATCACCCCCCAGGACACGTCGTGGTGGGACGAGACGGCCAACGGCTGGAGCCAGAGCACCGGCCACTACGGGCTCTTCGTGGGTGACTCCTCGGCCCTGTCTGACCTGCCGCTGCGCTCAGGCTTCGACCTGAACGCCACCGCGGCATCCCGTCAGGTCCAGATCCAGAGTCCCGCGACGATGCAGGCCGGCAAGTCGTCGGTCGTCACCGTGACCCTGACGCGCTCGGGCAACGCCACACTGCACGGCGTGACATTGGCGCTGCAGCTCCCGCAGGGCTGGAAGGCCACGGCGATCGGCAAGGCCACGTTCGCGAAGGTGGCGCCCTCTGTGGCCCCCACCGCATCGTTCCAGGTCACGCCGCCCAAGTACACGCCCGCGACCAACGCCACCGTCCACGCGACGGCGACGCTCGGCCCCGACGCCGCCCGCGAGGCGGGCGTCAACGTCGGCGTCTCGTAGAACCCCACCCACAGGCTCCTCAGGGACTCAGCTGCCGCCGCGCCCGCCACAGGCGCGGCGGCAGCCCCTGGTGGCCGGCCGCAATCGGGCGGCCGAGGGGCGCTACACGCCGCCGCGTTCGAGGATGAACGCGACGACGACCATTGCGACGAGCAGCACTCCCAGCAGACGCACGCGCCACACGTGTGCGCGGCCGGGGCGACGGCGGGCGAGCTCACGGCGCGACAGCGAGCTCATGAACAGTCGGGACTCGGGCATCGTCTCAGGTGACCTGCGGTCCTCCGTCGCCGGATGCAAGCTCTGCGGACAGCGGTAGTCAACTGTCGGGCGCGGACAGATCCCGGAATCTGAGGGGTTTTTCGTCGCACGGCCCGTGCCCGGGACGCCGCCGCCGCGGCACACCGGCTGCGTCGACACGGCGCTATATCGTTGCGAGCGCCCCCAACCTGGATAGGAGGAGACCGAAGGTGACCGACATCGAGGCCCACATCACGGGCACCGTCTGGAAGATCGAGGTCGAGGTCGGCGACACGGTCAAGGAGGGCGACGCGGTCGTCATCCTGGAGTCGATGAAGATGGAGATGCCGGTCGAGGCCGAGGATCCCGGCGTCGTCGCCGAGATCCGATGCAGTGAGGGCCAGTCGGTCTCCGAGGGCGACACGCTCGTTGTCCTCGAGTAGTCCCTCCGCGGGGCGGCTGCTGGTCGACGAGCCGGCGCCCCACGTCGCGCGGCTGACGATCTCCAACCCCGACAAGCGCGGGGCGCTCGACCACGCCATCCTCGACAGCCTCACTCACACGCTGCCCGCGCTCGAGGCCCGGTGCGTGATCATCACCGGGCAGGGGCGGACCTTCTCGGCCGGGTATGACATCGGCGACCTGCGCGGAGGCGGCTTCGCCGACGATGCCGAGAGACTCGTCGCCCACCCGTTCACCGCCGCCATCGACGCCGTCGAGGCCTACCCCTACCCCACCATCGCCGCGCTCAACGGCCACGCCATCGGGGGCGGCCTGGAGCTGGCGCTGTCGTGCGACCTGCGGCTGGCGGCGCACCCGATCAAGCTCGGGATGCCGCCCGCCAAGCTCGGGCTCGTCTACTCCCACACCGGGATCCGCAAGTTCATCGAGGCGATCGGAGCACCGCGGACCCGCGAGCTGTTCCTCGTTGGCGGCCGCATCAACGCCGCCAAAGCCCACACCTGGGGGCTGGTCAACGACGTCCTCGGCGTCGACGAGCTGGCCGACGGAGCGCTCTCACTGGCCCGCGAGATCGCCGCCAACGCGCCCTTGGCCCAGAAGGGCAACAAGCGCGTCATCGGGGCCGTGCTCGACGGGGCGGCCACGCTCGCGCCTGAGGTAGAGCGCGAGCTGCTGGCCCTGCGGCATGCCTGCTTCTCCTCCGAGGACTTTCGCGAGGGCGTGCAGGCGTTCGGTCAGAAGCGCCCCCCGGAGTGGCAGGGGCGCTGACGGTCGAGGCGCTAGGCCGACGTGCGCGCTTTGCTCCACTCCTGTTTGTGGACCCGTTTGGCGGCCTGGTAGTCGGCCAGCGCCTGGGAGGAGTCCACGTCCCCGAGCGTGGGGTGCCATGGGACCAGACCCTCGGCGGCGCTGACCCCGAAGCGTTTGGCCAGCACCGACCCGAGAGCCTTGATCTTCATCTCGCCGAACCCGGGCAGGCCGGCCAGGTTGGCACGCAGCGCCTCGGTGTCGGCGGCGCCGGTCCACACACGGGCGGCGTCGCCGTCGTACTCGTCGCAGACGTGGACGGCGAGGTCGTGGACGCGCTGAGCCATCGAGCCGGGAAAGCGGTGGATGGCGGGGCGCTCGCGGAACACCGGCTCCAGATCGGCGGCAGCAAGGGCGGCGGGGTCGATCGAGCCCAGACGCTCCTTGAGGGCCAGCGGGCCGGAGAACGCCTTCTGGACGGAGACCTGCTGGTCCAACGCGAAGCCGACGAGCAGCGCCATCGGATCAGAGGCAATGAGCGCATTCGCCTCGTCGGAGTCGGTGAAGTAGAGGCGATCAGGCATGGTGAAGCGATCTTAGAAGGGGCACGCCGCGTGCGTCTGTACGGATCTCTAGGCTCCAGGATCGGATGCCGCCGCTGATCACACCGGCCGAGGCGCTGGGCCTGGGCGAGCTGCAGGACCACGCCGCCATCGGGGCGCTTGTCGAGCGCGCCTGGCACGCGCGCGTGGACCGCTTCGGGGACTCGACCGACATGTGCTCGCTGGTCAACGCCAAGTCCGGCGGCTGCGCCGAGGACTGCGGCTTCTGCGCCCAGTCCAAGTACGCCGAGGCCGAGACACCGCTGCACGCGATGATGGAGCCCGAGCAGATCTTGGAGCACGCGCGCGCCGCGCAGGCGGCCGGCGCTCACCGCTTCTGCATGGTCACCCAGGGCCAGGGGCTGTCCAAGCGCGACTTCGAGAAGGTGCTGGCCGGTGCCCGGCTGGTGGCCGAGCACACCAACCTCAAGCGCTGCGTCTCGATCGGCCACATGTCGGCCGAGAGAGCCAAGGCGCTGAAGAAGGCCGGCATCCAGCGGGTGCACCACAACGTGGAGACCGCCGAGTCCTACTACCCCGAGGTCTCGGCGACCGTCCGGTACCAGGGACGCCTGCGCACCATCGACGCGGTCCGCGAGGCGGGGCTGGAGACGTGCGTGGGCGGGATCCTCAACCTCGGCGAGACCGAGGAGCAGCGAGTCGAGATGGCCTTCCAGCTGGCCGAGATCAACCCCACCAGCGTGCCCATCAACCTGCTCAATCCCCGGCCCGGCACGAAGTTCGGCGACCGGGAGTTGATGGATCCGTGGGACGTGGTCAAGTGGATCGCGATCTTCCGCCTCATCCTCCCCGACGCCCTGTTCCGCCTCTGCGGCGGCCGGGTGGAGAACCTCGGCGAGCTCCAGGCCACCGCGGTCAAGGCGGGGCTCAACGGCGTGATGATGGGCAACTTCCTCACCACACTGGGCAACACGCCCGACGAGGACAAGGCGATGTTCACCGGCCTGGGTCTCAACGTCACCGCCCAAGACGACAACGGCGCCAACCCGCGGCCCGACAATCGCTCGGGCTGGCTGGAGGGCGAGACCCCGGACGTCCTGTCCGCCGTCCTTCAGCCGGCCGCGCCGTCCGACGCCGATCCACCGGCGCTGGACGTGCAACTGTGGGATCCCACCACGCAGCTGAAGTTCGCCGCCAAGCGGTCGGTGCCGCCGCGGCCCGACGGCGCGGCCAATAGCGGTCAGGGCCGAGAGACGCGGGAAGCCGCCGCGCGCCGGGCCCAGGCCGGCTGACCCGCCCATCGGGACCCGCCGCGGCGAGGCGGCCGCCGCCTCCTGGCCCCTGTTATCGGTCTGTCGTCCGGTACGTGTCTTATGTTGCGTACCCGTGATCGAGATCGAGGCCCGGCTTGATGAGCTGAAAGCCCTCGGGTTGCATCGTCGCACCCGTCTCGTCTCCGGACCTCAGGGGCCGCACGTCCTGCTCGACGGCAAGCCCGTCCTGCTGCTGTGCTCCAATAACTACCTCGGACTCGCCGATCACCCGCGCGTCCGGGAGGCCGCCGCCGACGCCGCCATGCGCTGGGGCGTGGGGACGGGAGCGTCGCGGCTGGTGTCAGGCACGATGACCATCCATCGCCGCCTTGAGGATCGCCTCGCCGCGTTCACGGGCCGCCAGAGCGCGCTGCTGTTCGGCTCCGGCTATCTGGCCAACACCGGCACGATCGCGGCGCTGGCCCGCCCCGGCGACGTCGTCTTCTCCGATGAGTTCAACCATGCCTCGATCGTCGACGGCTGCCAGCTCTCGCGCGCGGATGTGTTCGTCTACGACCACGGCGACATCGAGCATCTCGAGTGGGGGATCCGCGAGGCTGAGGGCCGGGGCACGCTGATCGTCACCGAGAGCGTGTTCTCGATGGACGGCGACGTCGCGGCACTTGACGAGATCGTGGAGGTGGCGCAGCGCCATGACCTGCGCACCGTCATCGATGACACCCACGGCACCGGCGCGCTCGGCCCGGGCGGCCGCGGTGCCCTCGCCGAGGCGGGGCTGGAGGATCAGGTTGACGTGATCGTCGGGTCGCTGGGTCAGGCGCTCGGTGCCTGCGGCGGATTCGCTGCCTGTGATCACCAGATGACGCGCTACCTGCTCAACGCCGCGCGCCCGTTCATCTTCTCGACGGCACCCGCGCCGCCCGCGGTCGCCGGGGCTCTCGCCGCCCTTGATCTGCTCGAGGAGAAGCCGCGCCGGGTGGCCAAGCTCGCCGCCAACGCCGCGGCTCTGCGCGCGGGCCTGATGCGCGAGGGCTTTGACGTGGGTGACTCCACCACCCAGATCGTGCCGCTCCTGGTCGGCGACGCCGAGCTCGCCGTGCGCATGTGCGAGGCCGCCTTGGGGCGCGGCGTCTTCACCCAGGCGCTCCGCCCGCCGACCGTCCCCGCCATGACCGCGCGCCTGCGCCTGGCCGTGATGGCGACGCACCGCGAGGAGGAGCTCGTGGCGGCAGCGCGCACCCTCGGGGCGGTCTCGCGCTCCCTCGGGATCGCGCCCCGGCACGTCGCGCCGCCCGTGGCCGAGGCCGAGTCGGCGCTCGCGCCCGTGGGCCCCAATGACTGGATGGCCGAGCCGACCTCGCCGGGAGCGCCGCCCGAACCACGCCCGTCCCGCGGGGTGTTCGACTTCGAGGCGCCCGAGCCGGTCCGCCGCGCGGCCTAGCCCGACGCGCCCCTCCGTGGTGCCATGAGCGCCGAGCTGCGCGGATGCTTTGTCACCGGCACTGATACCGGGGTCGGCAAGACCGTGGTGGCGGCAGCCATCGTGGCGCGCCTGCGCGCCCTGGGCGCCGACGTCGGGGCCGTCAAGCCGCTCATCACTGGCCTCGATGATCCGCCCGATCCCGATTGGCCGCGCGATCACGAGCTGCTGGCCCGGGTGGCCGGCTCCCAGCCGGCCGAGGTCATCCTGGCCGGCTTCGGCCCGCCGGTGTCACCCCACCTGGCGATCGAGCTGGCCGGGGCGACCCCGCCGACCCTGGAAGCGCTGGCCGGCGGCGTGCGCGCTCTGGCGCGGGTGGGCGGGGTGACGGTCGTGGAGGGGGTGGGCGGGCTGCTCGTGCCGCTCGGTCCCGACGTCGATGTGCGAGACCTGGCGCGCGCGCTCGCCCTGCCGCTGGTGATCGCCGCCCGTCCCGGCCTGGGCACGATCAGCCACACCCTGCTCACCCTGGAGGCTGCTCGCTCGGCGGGTCTGACGGTGGCCGGCGTCGTGTTGACCCCGTGGCCGGATCAGCCCAGCATCATGGAGCGCTCCAACCGCGAGACGATCGCGCGTCGCGGCGACGTGGAGGTGGCGACACTGCCGCTGGTGGCACGCCCCGATCCGGAGCTCCTGGCCACCGCCGGCGCCGAACTTCCGCTGGAGCGGTGGCTGGTGGGCGCTCTGCCCTAGCCGCTCGCGCGCGGGGGCTCGTCAGTCCTCGTAGGGCGTGAAGTCCCGCTTGCGCGCCCCGCACACCGGGCAGAACCACGTGTCAGGGATGTCCTCGAACTCGGTTCCGGGCGGGATGCCCCCGTCCGGGTCACCCTCGGCCGGGTCATAGATGAACCCGCAGGATTCGCACATGTATCTCATCGCGGGCAAGGGTAGCGTCAGCGCAATCGACCCGGCTGTGCGCTGGGCGGCGGTGTTGGGGTAGGGTCGAGGCGGTGGACATGCCGCGGCCCGCACCTGGCGAGGAGCTCAACACCGGCACGGAGACGGTCCCGCGACTCGCCGCCACGGTGATCCTGCTGCGCGGCGGCACCGACGGGCTCGAGGTGCTCCTGGCTCAGCGCAACCCACAGGCGCGCTTCATGGGCGGAGCCTGGGTGTTCCCGGGTGGCGCCGTCAACACGGAGGACGGCGATGGAGAGCCGGGCCGCAAGGCGGCGGCGATTCGCGAGCTGCGCGAGGAGGCGGGCGTCGGCCTGCCCGACGCCGACGCTCTGGTGGCCTTCTCGCGGTGGATCACCCCGGCAGCGGCCAAGATCCGTTACGACACGTGGTTCTACCTGGCGGTGGCGCCCGAGGGAGCGCAACCCCGGATCGACGGCCAGGAGATGGTCGACGCGGGCTGGTTCTCCCCGCAGGACGCCCTGCGCGCCTATCGCACCGGCGAGATCATGCTCGTCTTCCCGACGATCAAGCACCTCGAGCAGCTCTCCGCCTTCCGCTCGGCCCAGGCGCTCGTGAGCCACGCGCGCAGGCAGAGCGTGGAGCCCGTCCAGCCTCGGGTGATAGGCACCGGCGAGACGGCCAGGATCGTCCTGCCCGGCGAGCCCGGCTATGACGACTGACCGTGACCCGGACGCGCCACGGCCGCTGACGGTCGCCGTCACCGGCCCCACTGGAGACATCGGCCGCTCGCTGCTTCGAGTCCTGGACCGCGACGACCGGGTGGGACGCATCTCCGCCATGGCGCGGCGGCCGTTTGATCCCGCCGCCGAGGGGCTGGTCAAGGTGGAGTACCGCCGCGCCGACGTGCTGGATGGCGACGCCGTAGGCGAGGTGCTCGCGGGGGCCGACGTCGTCGTGCACCTGGCCTTCATGATCATGGGCGGCACGCGGGAGACGACGGAGATCAACCTCACCGGTTCGCGCAACGTGTTCAGCGCCGCGATCGACGCCGGCGTCACCCGATTGGTCTACGCCTCCTCCGTGGCCGCCTACGGCTTCGGTGCCGAGAACCCGCCCGTGCTCACCGAGGACCTCGAGCCCCGCGGTACCTCGCGCCACTACTACTCAGCCCAGAAGGCGGAGCTGGAGCTCGCGCTGCGCGACCTGCTCGACGGCTCCGGCGTCGCCGCCTATGTGTTCCGTCCCTGCATCGTCGCCGGGCCCGACGCACTGACCCTCGTGAAGAGCATCCCGTACGTCCAGCTCTCAGACCGGATGCCGGGGCCGGTCCTGCGCGTGCTCGAGCTCATGCCGGCGCTCAAGCCCGTCATCCCCGACCCCGGGGTGCCCTTCCAGCTCGTCCACCACGACGACGTCGCCGCCGCGCTTGGAGCGGCGATCGTGGGTGCGGGCGAGCCGGGGGTCTACAACCTGGCCGGCGACGGCACCCTCACCCTGGCCGACCTCGCCGATGCCCTCGGCTGGTACAGCGTCCCGGTGCCCGACGTGGCCGTCGGTGCCGCTGCCGAGCTCATCGCCCGCCTGCCCTTCGTGCCCGGCGAGGCTCAGTGGATCGAGAGCCTCCGCCGGCCGGTGATCATGGACACCACCCGGGCCCGCACGATCCTCGGGTGGGCGCCACAGCATGACGCGCGCGAGACGCTCGGGGCGATGGTGCAGGCCGCGCGGTCAGAGCAGCTGATCCGGTAGACCGGTGGTCCGTGGGGCGTCGTAGCGGGGTGCGCGGCGAACGTCAACGACGGCTTTTGAAGGGGAGGTCGCAGTGTGAGCGGCGACCCGCGAGACGCCCCTGGCTCGCGTGCGCGATGTTTTTCTGCGATCCGCATAAAAATCTCGCACTTCGGCTCGCGGACTACGTATCGGCGTTGAGGTTCGGCAGGCCCACAGACTGCAGCCAGTTGCTGACGGTGATGTTGAGCGTCGTGAACTCGCCGGTCCAGATGAGCACGCCCATGGCGATCAGCACCGCGCCGCCGACGCCGATGACGACCGGGTAGTGGCGTTTGATGACCGCGAACGCCGCGGTGGCGGTGCCGAAGGCCATCCCCGTGATGAGGAACGGGACGCCGAGCCCGGCGCAGTACACGGCGAGCAGGATCGCGCCGTGCGACGCCGAGTCCGAGGTACCGGCGGCGGTGACGATCGCCCCGAGCGTCGGACCGGTGCACGGGGTCCAGGCCAGAGCGAAGGCCGCCCCGGTGAGCACCGGCCCGCCACGGCCGGCGCGCTGCATCAGACCCGAGACATGCCACTGGCGCGACAGGGCCGGGACGAATGGGGCCAGGATGAACAGGACGCCCATCACGATGATCACGCCACCGGAGACCTTCAGCGCCGTCGGCCCTGTCAGCGCGGAGTGCAGCGCCCTCTGGCCGAGCAGTCCCAGGGCGATGAAGATGAACGAGAAGCTGCCCACGAAGGCCAGGCTGGGACCGAGCACCCGGCTGGTCTCCACCTCGCCGGGCTGGCCGCCGGCGACGGCCGAGATGTAGCCCGGCACGAGCGGCAGGACGCATGGCGACAGGAACGAGATGAGCCCCGCCCCGAAGGCCACCGGCAGTCCGATTCCCGAGGCAGCATCGACCATGTCAGCTCCCGAGGGTACCCGCTGCCGATCATGCGGAGATGAGGTGGCGGCTCGCGATGTGACACCCGGGCGACCACGGCGCCGCACGGAATCTCCCGCAGCAACCGGCAATTAGTCAAACTTTGTTCATCGCACGACAAATGCTGAAACTTTCCCCCGTGCCAATCGTTAGGATGAGTCAGGGTTCAACGTGGAAGCCTCCGCACTCCCACCTTCGGTAGCACTGGCTCGGACGAGGCTGGCGCTCGGCGCTCCGCTTCTCCGCCTTCGCTCCGATCAACAGCTGGTGTCTCTGTTCCGTGGAGGCAGCGAGGAGGCCTTCCGGGCCATCCACGACCGCTACCGCCAGCGCATGTTCGCCTACACGCGCCAAATGCTGTCGGGCTCCGCGGTCGACGCGGAGGATGCGGTCCAGGAGATCTTCGTGCGCGCATACTCGGGCCTGCGCTCCAGCGACCGGGAGTTGGCCCTGCGCGCCTGGCTGTACCGCATCGCCCACAACCGCTGCATCGATGAGCTGCGCCGCCCCCAGTCGGTGGCGACCGAGGCCATCCCCGCCACCGTGCCCAACACCGGCGCCGATCCCGCGACGCGGGTCGAGCAGCGTGACGCGCTCAACCGCCTCATCGCCGACGTGCAGCGGCTGCCCGACCAGCAGCGGTCGGCGCTGCTCATGCGCGAGCTGACCGGCATGACCTATGCGGACGTGGCCGGGGCGCTCGGCGTGTCAGTGCCGGCGGTCAAGTCGCTGCTCGTCCGTGCGCGGGTGGGGCTGGCCCAGGCCAACGAGGCCCGCGACACCGCCTGCGGGCGGATCCGCGAGGACCTGATCGTGGCTCACGACCGGGGGGTGCGCGCCAGCGGCCTAGCCCGGCGGCATCTGCGCGACTGCGCCCAATGCCGGCAGTTCCGCAGCGAGGTCCGCGGCGTCAGCCGCCAGCTGGCGGCGTTCGTGCCCGCACTGGGCCCGATCGGCGTCATCGCCAAGGTCCTGGGTATCGGGGGCGGAGGCGGCGCGGCGGCTGGGACCGGAGCGCTCGCCGGCGGTGGCGCCGGGGCCGGCGCGACCGCCGCAGCCACCAGCGCCGCGGGCGGTCTGGCGGGCTCGGGCGCCGTCGTGGGGCTCGGTGCGCTGGCCGGCACCGGTCACGTCGTGACGATCCTGGCGGCAGCGGTCGTCACCGCCGGAGGCGCACTCGAGCTCCAGCACATGTCGCCGCCGGCGCCGCAGCGCGCACACCACCACCACGCCGCGAACCGCGCCCCCGCGCGGACACCCCACGCCGGCAGGAGCACCGCCTCCCCCGCTTCGACGTCGAGCGCGAGCGTGAGCCAGACCTCCAACGTCCCGGCGAGCAGCTCCGTCGCCCCCACCACCACCTCGGCCGCCAACCCGCTGACCCCCACCCAGTCCTCGACACGGACGGGGCGCCGTCACACGCGCGCGGGCGCCAAGGCCGCCCCGCTTCCGCTGACCCAACGGCTCGATCCCGATCACCTGAGCACCCTGTACGGGCCGGGGAACCCGCTCAGCCTGGTGGATCCGAGCGACCCGACGGCCACGCCCATTCCGTCGACTCCGACCTCGATGTCGAGCCCGGACGGCACGTCCGGCACCTCGTCCACGGATCCCAACGCTCCCCTCTCGCCCGCCGGCACGTCGTCGTCGACCCCGGTGGGCACCATCCCGACAACGGTCACCAGCACCGGGTCCGCCGGCACCAGTCAGACCAGCACCCCGCCCAGTTCGACCTCCGCCGCCGGGACCTCGGGGCCGAGCAGCACGAGTTCGTCAACATCCACCGGCTCTCAGGGCAGCACCGGCTCTCAAAGGTCCACTGAGGGCAGCGGCAAGTCCACCAAGGTAACCCCCGCCGCCTCGACGGGGTCGATTGACTCATCCAAGATCCCGGCGGCGTCACGGTCTCATCGGCACGGTACGATCGCCGTGTTCACGATGACGGGCAACTGACCAGCGGGTACCTGGAGACGCTCGACCACGAGCAGTTGCTCGTGCGCCGCGGTCCGCGCTCCGGGCTCTACACGCTGATCGCGATTCACTCGACGGTGCGCGGCCCCTCCCTCGGCGGTTGCCGCATGTGGGGCTACGGAGACGCTCGGCTGGCGGTGCGCGATGTCCTGCGTCTGTCGCGAGCCATGACCTTCAAGGCCGCAGTGGCAGACCTGCCGCTGGGCGGCGGCAAGGGCGTGATCATGGCCCCCACCGACGCTGCGCTGACGCCGCGCCGGCGGCGCGCCGCTCTCCTGGACTTCGGCGATCTGGTCCAGTCGGCGCAGGGCCGATACATCACCGCCGAGGATGTCGGGACCTCGAGCCGGGACATGGCCGTGATCGCGCAGGAGACCGGGCACGTCGCGGGGCTGGCGCGCCGCCGGGGCGGTTCGGGCGACCCCAGCCCCTTCACAGCACTGGGCGTCGAGTCCGCGATCCGTGCCACGTGCCAGCGGGCCTTCGGAGACAGCTCGCTGCGCGACCGCAGCATCTGCGTGCTGGGGCTCGGTCATGTCGGTTCACGCATCGCCAAGCGGTGTGCCCGGGCCGGCGCACAGCTGATCGTCGCTGACGTGGATCCCCGCAAGCAGGCGCTGGCCCAGCAACTCGGCGCCACGTGGTCGACCGCCGCCGAGGCGTGGCGCGCCGAGGTCGACGTGCTCGTGCCGTGCGCCCTGGGCGGCCTGTTCGACGACGAGGCAGTGCCGCGGCTGCGGTGCCGGACGATTGCGGGCGCGGCCAACAATCAGCTCGCCGACGACCGGATCGCTGCGCTCCTGCAGCAGCGCGGCATCCTATGGGCGCCCGACTTCGTTGCCAACGCGGGCGGGATCATCAATATCGCCGAGGAGGCCGGCGGCTACGACCCCGCCGCCGCGCGCCACCGTGTCCGGAGCATCGGCACGACCATCGAGACGATCTTCGGCCGGTCGGCGGACACCGGGGAGACACCGCTGGCGGCGGCGATGGAGCTGGCCCGGCGGCGCCTGGACGGCGACGCGAGCGGGCCGCCCCTTCTCGACGGCGACGCGAGCGGGCCGCGGCGCTCGACGGCGCTGTGAGCTAGCTCGGCCCCGGCGCGCCGCGCGGTCCGGTCGGCCGCTGTGGCAGCGACGTCTGGCGCGGCTCCGACGCACTGCGTGCCTCCGGCCCAGGTCTCTCGACGCCCTCGGGAAGCCGGCCCTCCGCCTGCAGCTTGTCCAGATGGGCGGCCAGCGTGACCGTCGCCGCCAGGCGCAGCTGCTCCGGCACATCGTCCCACGCCGCATCGAGCATCTCGTCCACGGTACGCGCGCCGGCGTCCAGCCCCTCCACCAGGCGTCGCTCGCGCTGCAGCCGATGGGCGACGTACTCGTCGAGCTTGGCCGCCGGATCGTCCACCGGCGGCCCATGACCGGGCAGGAGCACCGACAGATCGCGCCGGCGCAGCGTGCGCAGCCCCTCCAGGTAGCGGGTCAGGGCCCCGGGGTCCGGCGCGATGAAGACACTGCCCTGGCCCAGCACCGCGTCGCCGGTGAGTCCGGCGCTGCCCACGATGAAGGCCAGGTGGTCCGGGGCGTGCCCCGGGGTGCTCACCACCTCCAATGGACCGAACCGGCTGCCGTCTCGCAGCAGCCGGTCGACGTCGCCGCGCGCCGCCGCAAGCGGCGGATGCGGGAACCGTTGGCGCACCATCGCCACCGCCCCGGAGTGGTCACTGTGATCGTGGGTGAGGGCGATGCCGCCCAGGCCGCCTCGCGCCTGAACCTCGGAGATGACCGCCATCGCATGGCCGTACAGGTCGGGCCCGGGATCGACCAACCAGGCGGGGTTCGATCCGACGATCCAGGTGTTGGTGCCGGTCAGCGTGAACGGGCCGGGGTTGTCAGCGCGCAAGCCCACGACGTCATGCCCAGGTACGTCCAGCCGTGTCACTGCTTGAATTGTCAAGCATGGCGGCGGGAGCCGACGAGCCGCGAGCTCGCGGGGAGGATTCTGAGCGACCTGTCGTCCTCGAGGGCGCCGGGCGCGGACGCGACGACGAGGATCCCGGCCGGAGCCTGTGGCGGGGCCTCATCTCGCTGGTCATCCTCCTCGCGCTGGTGGTGTCGCTGCTGCTGGCGGTGCCCGGGCTACACGGGGTGGGCGACGAGGTGGCCGATATGCACGTGGGCTGGCTCGTGGTGGCGGTGGCGCTGGAGATCCTGTCCTGCGTCGGCTACGTCATCGCCTTTCTCCAGGTGTTCGACCGCGCGCCCGTTCGCTTCGGCGCACGTGTCGCCCTCTCCGAGCTCGCCTTCGGCGCGGCCGTCTCGCTCGGGGGCGCGGGCAGCATCGCGGTCGGCGCGTGGCTCCTCGTCGACCGGGGTGGCAACCCGGCGCGCATCGCCGAACGCTCGGCGGTGCTGTTCCTCTTGACCAGCGCCATCAACGTCCTCACGCTCGTCCTCGCCGGGTTCGGGTTGTGGATCGGGTTGCTGCCGGGCCCACGCAACCCGCTGCTCAGCCTCGTCCCAGCTGTAGTGGGGACCGCCGTGATCGTCCTCTTCCTCGCGCTGCCGGCGATCACCGATCGCTTCGTGGCCAGGCGAGCGCCCGGGCGGGTGCGGACGCTCCTCACAGAATTCGCCTCGACCATCCGCGCCACCCGCGATCTGCTCCGCACCCCGGACTGGCGGATCATCGGGGCGATCGCGTTTCTATGGTGCGACATCGGGGTGCTGGCGGCGTGCTTCGCCGCGGCCGGTCCGGTCCCGCCACTGGCGACGATCGTCTTGGCCTACCAGATCGGCTACCTCTCCAACATCATCCCGATCCCCGGCAACATCGGCGTGCTCGACGGCAGCCTGGTGGGCATGTTCGCTATCTACGGCACCTCGGCGACGATCGCCACCGCGGCGACGATCGTCTATCACGCCATCGCGCTCTGGGTGCCGGCCATGTGGGGGACGGTGGCCTTCATCATCCTGCGTCGGACTCGCCACGAGCCCATCACCCTGCGCCCGCCGCGCGAGGTTCGCCGCCGGCGTCGTCTCGAGCGCCGCCGGCACGCCGCCGACTGAGCTCCGCCGGCATCCCGTCCGCGGGCACTGGACACATCACCCCGGCGGGCATCGCCCATCCGTCCGCTGCCGTTGACGACACCGCGAACCGTCCCCTATCCTTGCCGCGGCTGCGGACATGCCGGGCCCGTACACCCATTCCTTACCACGGACGCGTAACGGATGCTGCTCTCCGAGGACCAGACACAGCCGATGCACGCTGCCCCGGCCGGGGGTCATCAGCCCGTGGCCACGGGAGGCCAGCTGACGCCGCTGCCGGTCTCAGCGCTCCCGCCCGAGGCCGTCCCCCACCTTCTGGCGCTGCGCGCTGCGCTCGCGCGCTATCGCATCAGCGCCGCCCCGGCCGAGCTCTCCGGGGCCTTTCCCGCCGCGGGCGCGGTGATCGGCGCGGTGGTGACCTCCGTTGACGGCCGCCCCGAGCTCGAGCAGTTGCGCCGCCTGGCCGACACGCTGCCGGAGTTCGGCGAGCTCCTGTCCGCCGCCGCGGGCGAGGCCGAGCGCGTGGTCTGCGCGGGCACGGTGGGCGTCTGGCAGGCGCTGGGCCTGCGCTCGACCGCACCGTCATGGACGGTCGCCGAGCGCGACGCGGCGCGGATGGTGTTCGCCTGTGCCTGCGCGCCGGCGATGCGGATGGACCCGGTGCGCTTCCAGGCCGGCCTGCGCGCCGTCGCCGCCCCCCGCTTCGCCGAACTGCTCTGCCGCGAGCTTGCCGAAAGTGAGGAGGCCTGGGCCCGCGCTCTCGGTGAGCGCTACGAGTCGGTGCGCCACCGCTGCGCGCGCCGCACCACGTGGCGGAGCCTCGGCCTTTCGGACCTACTGCGCGGCGACGAGCGCTCGCGCCAGGCAGTCACTCGCCGGCTCGAACGCTGGATGGGCGACGGCGGCCTCCTCCCCACGCTCGCGAGTGAGCTCGAGGCGGCGATCGTCCACGCGCGCACGCCTGCGCGCTTCGCCTAGTGTCCTGAAACGCTCCACTAGATCGCTCCGCTGAGCACCAGCGCGCCGATCAGAACCAGGACGAGGGCGGTCACGGCGTTGCCCCAGCGATCAAGCCAGTCGCCCTTGATCTGATAGCTGCCCTTGGCGGCCCCCAGGGTCAGGCCGACGATGGTCCCGATCGTCACCGCGCCGAAGATCACGACCGAGCCGACCGCGGTGGCCACGCCGGCGGTGGTCGCCGCCAGGAACACCGGCAGGATCGTGAGGTCAGGGGATGCGGCTGCCCCGAAGGGCACCATGACCGCCGTCAGCCGTCCGATCCCGCGCCCGGCGCCGGGATCGGCATGGCCACTCCCGTGGGCATGGCCGTGGGCATGGCCGTGGCCGTGGGGATGCGCATGACCCTGGCCGTTGGAGTGACCTTGGTGCGAGTGCTCGTGGTCGTGGCGATGGCCGTGGCCCGTGGCCTGAAGCACGCCGAAGCCCACGCCGCTGACGATGAGCAGACCCCCGATGATCGTGTCCTGCGCGTGGGAGACCGAAGAGCGGAACTGCAGCCCGACGCCAATGATCACGGCGCCGAGCACGATCGAGAGCAGCACGTGCGCCACCCCGGCCAGGCCGGACAGGCGGGCGATCTTCGCCAGCGGATAGCGGCGCGCGCGGCCTAGGAGGGCGAGCGGCACCCAGTGATCTGGGAGCACCGCGTGCCCGAAGCCGACTCCGGCCGCCGCGGCGAACAGAGCAGGGGTCGCATCACTCATGCGGTCAGCGCATCGGCGGCCGGACTCGCGGCCAGGCCGAGACGGAGATGTTCGGTGTGGGACACCGCCTCCTCCAGGAGCGCGCGGATGTGCTCGTCGTGCAGCGCGTAGATCACCTGGCGGCCGTCGCGCTCGCCCACGACGAGGCCGAGGTGGCGTAGGACGCCGAGCTGCTGGGAGACGGCGGACTGCTCCATCGCGACGTGGCGCGCGAGCTCGCCCACCGAGCAGCGACCGGCGGCCAGCCGGCTGAGGATCCGCACGCGGCTGGGCGTGGCCAGGGCGTGCATCGTCCCAGCCACCGAGCGCGCGGTCTCGGCGGTGACGAGGCTCAGATCGGGCTCGACGCCATGTCCCATGCACACATTATTGCATGAACAGCTATGCATATATCTCCGCGCACTGAACCGTGGACCTCGGGGCGCGCTTTGGTGTAGAACGCGGCGTGATCGCGGCACACACGCCGCGAGACGCCAACCCGGAGGTAGAGAGAGATGGCAGGCGAAGCGATCCGTACCACGCACGCGGGCAGCCTCCCGCGACCCGCCGATGTGGTCGACATGATCTGGGGTCAACTCGACGGCAAGGAGGTCGACGCGAAGGCACTCGACGAGCGCGTCGAGGCCGCCGTGGCCGATGTCGTGAGCAAGCAGAAGGCCGTCGGGCTGGACGTCGTCAGCGACGGGGAGATGAGCAAGACCGGATTCAGCACCTACGTCAACGAGCGGTTTTCAGGCTTCGACGGCCGCTCGGAGTTTCAGGCCGACGACGTCGCTGACTTCCCGGACCTGGCCATGCGCCTGTTCAACACCCCCTCGATGGCCCACGTCGTCTTCTCGAACTGCGTGGGCCCGGTGGAGCTCACCGCCAAGGACGCCGTGCACCAGGACATCGCGCGGCTGCAGAAGGCCATCGGCGACGCCGACCCCAAGACCGCCTTCATGGGCACGATCAGCCCCGGGCAGATCGCCTTCAACTATCCCGACCAGCACTACGGATCGCACGAGACCTACCTGGCCGCGCTCGCCGACGCGCTCTCCTACGAGTACAAGGCCATCACCGACGCTGGGTTCATGCTGCAGATCGACTCGCCGGACATGGCTATGGCCGCCCACTGCCGCTCGGTGGGTTCGAGCGTCGGCGACTGGCACACCCATCTGCCGCTGGCTGTCGAGGCGCTCAACGCCGCGCTGGACGGGATCCCGCCCGAGCAGGTACGGCTGCACGTCTGTTGGGGCAACTACGCCGGTCCGCACCACAAGGACGTCCCCCTCAGCGAAATCATCGACGACGTTCTCAAGGTTCATGCCGGGACCATCTACGTCGAGGGCGGCAACCCGCGTCACGAGCACGAGTGGCGCGTCTTCGAGGACACCAAGCTCCCTGACGACAGGTCGGTGATCCTCGGCGTCGTGGACGTGAAATCCAATCACGTGGAACATCCGCTGGTCATCGCCGATCGCCTGATCCGCCTGGGCAAGATCATCGGCAAGGACCGGCTGCTCGCCGGGACCGACTGCGGGTTTGACACCTTCATCCGCTTCTCGCAGGTCGACCCCGGGGTGGCCTGGCTCAAGCTGGAGTCGCTGGTCGAGGGGGCTCAACTCGCGTCGGCCGAGCTCTAGCGTCAGGCGTCGCGACGGCCGGCGCGCCCCGGCGCCCGAGCCGTCCGACGGCCGGCGTGCGTCGGCCTCCGAGCTGTCGTGGCCGCCGGCGCGACCCGGTGACTACCGTTGTCGCCGATGGATCTCACCCACCGTCAGCGGGTCGAGGCGCTCCTCGAGGACGCGGCGGCAGAACATGACCGCCTCATGTCGCAGCTACCTGCCGACATCGCGGCCTCGCTGCCGGTCGACGCCCAGGGCGTGACGCAGGCAATCGACCACCTGGCCACCGCTGCCGGGCTCTCGGAGAACGAGCGCCGGGAGCTCATCCGCCCGCACGCCGTCAATCCGGCGGTGCTGCACGCCCGCGTGTTCGGCGCCGCCCCGCTGGCCCGAGAAACGGTCATCGGCTCGTTCGTCGAGGGGGCCCGCGTGCGAGCCGACGCGCTGACCGCGCTGGCTGACGCGGTAGGCGGCGAGCCCCTGGGCGAGACGATCCGGCAGCTGCTCGTGGCCAATCCCCCGCCGGTGGCCACCGAGGGACCCGACGTGGACGATACGTTGCGCGCGACCTACGCCGCCCACGAGCGCGCCGCGATGCTCATCGCGGCCCGGCTGGACGCCGAGTAGCTCCCCACCGCCGGCTGCCCGTCGGCGGAGCAAACGGGGCTGTTGTCACATCCGCGTCAATCTCGGCCCGGCACGTGCGTTGATCTGGTGGGACCGGCTGCGCGAAAGGATTCGGCGAGGCGTGCCAGCACAGATCACACTAGAAGAGGTGGGGGCCGGGCTCGAGGCCGACCTCGCGTCGACGGGGGCGCGACTGGCGGGGACGCGGGCCGCCGACGGCGCCTACCGGCTGACATCGCGGCGTCGCCGCGGCGACGCGCACCGGGTCTTCGCCTCGGTGCTGGCGGTGCTGGCCATCGTGGGCTGCGTGACCGCCGTGCTGCTGCTCGCCATCGCGCCGACGGCGACCCGGATGCAGAATGACATCAGCGCGATCAGCAGCCGGCTGTACACGGCCGACAGCCAGCTCGCCGCGCTCCACAAGACGGCGGTCCATACCGCCCGGCAGGGATCGCGTCTGACCAGGAGCGTCAGCATTCTCAGCCGCCACATGCACGGCCTGGGGCGAACCATCCACGGCCTGCAGGGCAGCACGAACGCCACGCGCGAGGAGACCGACGGCTTGCGCGCGTGCTTCGCCACCCTCCAGGCTGAGCTCAGCGGCCTGACGCTCAAGACCCGGTCCGTGCATGGCCACTTGACCGATGTCGGCCTGACCGACACCGCCGGCGTGCCCGCAGCCTGCGGGGCCGTCCTCACCCACGGCTGACCGCGCAGCGGCGAAGCTTGGGTCGGCCGATAGGCTCGCCCGGAACTCGTCCCTCCGACCACCTGGGGTTGTGACTCTGCATGCCGATCCTCAGTCCCGAGCTACGTCAACTCATCGAGTCGGGGCCGATGGCCCACCTCGCCACCATCAACACCGACGGCAGCCCGCAGGTGAGCGTCATCTGGATCGGCCTCGATGGAGAGGACCTGCTCAGCGGCCACATGGCGTGGTACGCCAAGCTACGCAACATCGACCGCGACCCGCGCGTTGTGCGCTACAAGGTGGCGCGCGTGGGTGGCGTCGGCCCCTGGGTCGACCAGGCGAGGCGGTGATCGCGGTCACGCGAGCCCGCTCCGTCCACAACGCACAAGCCCCGCGCGCGGCGGGGACCTGACAATCGGGGCGCCCGGATTTGAACCGGGGACCTCACCGACCCGAACGGTGCGCGCTACCAAGCTGCGCCACGCCCCGAAGACGTCCAGTATCCCACAGCCCGCATCGCTCGCGGGCGGACACGCGGCCCGCGAGCCGTAGTCCGGCGAGTGAGGTTAGCGACCCAGCAGGCCGCCGGCCTGCTTGAGCCCGGAGGCGATCGGCGAGGTCGCGGTGCCGGAGCCGCCGGCGGTCGAGGCTGGGGGCACGCTGGAGCCCGACGGGGTTCCGGGCGCCGTGTTGCTCCCGGACGACCCACCGCTGAGCCCTGAGGCCACCTTGTTCACCGCGCCGGTGGCTCCGTCGGCCGCACCGTTGATGACCTTGGAGCCGGTGTTGGCCACCCCGTTGGCGACGCCGCCCACGACCTTGTTCACGCCCGAGACGGCTTGGCTGGGGTCAACGGCGCCGCCGGTGGCGCCGCTCACCGCGTTGGCCGCGCCGTTGGTGACCTTGCCGACCGTGTTGGCGACGCCGTTCACCGCCTGGCCAGCGCCTCCGGTGACCTGGTGGACCGTGTTGTCCACCCCATTGGCCGCCCCGTTCGCGACGTTGCCGAGGGTCTTACCGGTGCCGGTTAGGCCCTGGCCGAGGCCGTTGACCGTCTTCCCCAGGCCATTGACGGTCTTGCCCACGCCATTGACCGTGTTGGTGACGCCGTTGGCGACCTTGGTGGCGGTGCTGGAGGCTGTCGGCCGCGACGCGGCGGTTCCCTGCGCGGGAGCCGATGCGGTCGGAGCGCCACCGCCGGCCGACGTCCCCGGGGCACCGGGAGCCGAACCGCTCTGGCGCCGGCGGGTATTGCCGGGCTGCGCCGCCGTGGTGCGCGACCCGGCGAAGGTGACGGCGCTGGGACGCTTGGTCAGCGTGGCCCGGGGGTGCACCGCCCTCGCCGACGTGGCGGACGACGGGGCTCCGGAGCCGCCGGTGTTCGAGGACACGCGACGCGCCGAGGACGCGGCGGCGGCGTGGTGGCCGCTGGAGACGCCGTGCACCGCCAGCCCACCACCCGCAGCGGCGAGGATGGCGGCGACGGTCGCCGCCGCTTGGCCGAGAGTGAGCGCCGAGCCGGCGGACGAGACGAGGCCGGCCGAACCGGCGGCGAGGTTGTGAGAGCCGGTGGCGGAGGCCGCCTTGGCGCCCTTGCCACGCCAAGCCAGGCGCCAGACCGGGAACGGCAGCAGCGCGGCGATCTTCTCGGCGATGCTGCGCGGGCGCAGCAGCGCTTCGTCCACGCCGGCCATCAGCGCGACGTGGCGGCAGGGCTGGCAATGGGCGAGGTGGCGAGCGCAGCGCCGCCGGTCGCGGATCCCCAGCGTGCTCACGGCGCGCAGCCGACCGCTCTCGATCGCCGTCTGGATCTGCTGGCAGCGCTTGCCACTGGCCAGTTCCTCGTACTCCTCGTTGAGCTTGCGGCGGGCCCGGAACAGGCTGCTCTCCACCATTTGCCGAGTCATGTCAAGCCGCTGGCCGATCTCGTCGTAGGACATGCCCTCGAACTCGCGCATGACCAGCAGCTGGTGGTGCGTCGCCGACAGGCCGCCGAAGGCGCCGCGGAGATCGTCGAGCCGTTGCTTTGACTCGACCGCGGCAGCCGGCGTCGGGACCGCCGACACCGACGATTTCTCCCGATCGACTACGCATTCCCCGTCGGATTCCAGGGGCACCTCTCGCGCCCGGCTGCCACGACGGAACTCGTCGATGCAGGCGTTCTTGGCGATCTCGTAGAGCCACGGCTTGAAGGCAATGCTCTGGTCCGCGCTGCGCAACCGGCGCAGCGCCGACATGAAGACCTCCTGGGCGATGTCCTCGGCGCGGCCGTGGTCGTGAACCTTGCTGAGGATGAACGCGAAGATGCGCTCGCGGTACTGGGAGTAGAGCTCCTCGAAGGCACGGTCGTCGCCCGCACGGAGGGCGGCAACGAGCTCCTGCTCGCTGTGCGCGGGGAGCCTGGAGGTCTTGCTCATCGTCAGCGGCATGGACGGCCCTTGCTCGCTATTGGGGGGCTGGACGGGGATCCACCATCGTGCTCGACTGAACTTCCGCGTTCATTCAACAGCATTTCGGGTGGATATCTCAATAGTGCCCCGAAGTAAAACTTCATAAACCACTGCAATTGCGGGGGAATTTCGCGGACCGAGCGCACGTATTTTCGTCCATCGGGATTGTCAGCGTCCGCATGACGCTGCATACTTGTGGACATGTAGTGAACGGCAAAAAGGAGAAGACCGATGGCCAATCACCTGACGCCCACCGAGCTCGCGCATGAAGCCGGGTTGGACCGGCGCGATGTCATCGCCAAATGCTGCGAATTGGGCGTCCCGATCTTCAACGGTCGGATCGACAAGACTCTTTTCCTCTCTAGCCTGCGCGAGATGACGATGTCCACGCAGTCGCAGGCAACGGCCGCCCGCGCGTAGCCATCCTCTGACCCGGACCATGGCCCGGGGGCTCCGAGCCGCTCGGGTCTGTGCTGTGCCGCGCCGGGCGTTTTCCCCTTACTGAGCCGACTGGCGCAGCAGCGTCGAGGTCGTCTGCTCCAAGATCTTTCGCCACGCGCGCGTTGATTCGCGCTCAGCGGCAAAGTGCTTGACCACCGTGCGCACGCGGGTCGCGGAGATGTCGATGCCGTGCCGGGCACAGATGCGCTTGAAGCGCGGATAGTCGTTGGCGAGCTTCAGCGTGACCGACTGGAAGCCGTGACGGGCGATCTCGACCCGGGACGTGTAGTTCATGATGCTCGTCTGGAACATGAGCTCGTCGCTCGGGTCGGGCTCGATGAGGATGATGTCGACCCCGGGGTAGCGCTCCTCCCACCGGCGTGCCAACTCGTGCAGGCGCTGGTGCGCGAGCAGCTTGAACGCCTGGTAGCCGATGTGGGGAAAGCCCATGTCCGACACCCGGCGCGGGCGCAAGCCCGTCAGCGTGGGGATCCGGGTCTCGAAGTCATTGGCGTAGGGCACCAGGGGATTGACGACGACGATCAGCCTCGCCCCGGCCTCGACAGCGATGTCGAGGTTGGTGGTGGAGATGATCCCGCCGTCGACGTACTCGTGGTCGCCGATCTTCACCGGCCGGTAGACCATGGGCAGCGCGCTGGAGGCGCTGACGGCCTGCGAGATCGGCACGTCCTGCCAGCCCTCTGACCCGAACACCACCCGCTCGCAGGTGTCCAGGTCGGTGGCGGCCAGATACAGCTCGCACGCCAGCTCGCGGAAGTCGTTGGTCCGATCGGGGTCGGAGAGGATTCGGCGCACATAGCGCTCGATGCCCTCGCCGGAGTACAGCCCGGTGGGGAGCGCCTCGGCCAGCGCCAGGACGATGTCGACCGCCGAGACCTGGCGCAGATCCCGGCCAAGGGTGCGCAGCAGGTTGGCCACCCGCAGCGGGAACATCACGCCCCGCGTGACGAACTCGCGGTAGTTGGGCTTGAGCAGAGCGCCGACCCGAGCGTCGGGAAACGGCGTGGGAACCTGCGAGACGATGACCCGCATCATCTCCTCGGGCGTGACCCCGTTGGCCACGGCAGAGGCGACGAACGACCCCGCGCTCGTGCCCACGTAGACATCGAACTGGTTGACGGTCCTGTTGACCGAGAGCAGGTCGAGCGCCCGCAGTGCCCCGATCTCATAGACCCCGCCGGTGAAGCCACCCCCGCCGAGGACCAGCGCGGTCTTGGAGCGCCGCCGCCCGGCCGACTGGCCTGCTCGTGAGGCCCCGGCTGCGCGATCCGTCGCCAGCTTGACAACCTTGCCCATGCGCCGCCGGATTCTAGTCACACGGCCGACCACAACCGCAGCTTTGCGCCGCGCCATGGGTTACACATGTGCAATGCGGTCCGCCCTTCCCTCGCTCGCCGCGGCCCTGGCCATCGGGCTGGGCGCCGCGTCGATCGCATCCGGCGCCGGCGGCGGCGGCGGGGCAGGCCTGGGGGGCGGTACCACCACCACTACGACGCCCACCATCGGCACGACCACCCCGACGGGCACGACGCCGAGCCCGCCTTCCCCGGCCACGACAAAGGCCAACCGATCCTTGGACGAAAGCCTCAACCTCGGCATGCGCCAAGCAGGCCGGTTCAGCGGCACCTACGTCATCGACCTGACCGCCAACCGGATCCTGTACTCCAAGAACGCCAACACCCGCCGGCTCCCGGCATCGGTGGAGAAGCTCTACACCACGACGACCGCGCTGAGGCGGTTCGGGCCTGGCGCGACGCTGACCACCTCGCTGCTGGGCCACGGAACACAGGCCGGCGCCACCTTCACCGGAACCCTGTACCTGCGCGGAGGCGGCGATCCCACGTTCGGCTCATCGCCGTTCGATGCGGCCAACT